>NZ_BAAATS010000012.1:320508-413879 GCF_039533535.1 Streptomyces kunmingensis | reverse complement strand
ACCGGCCCCCGTTCCGTCGCGACGACCGGCGTGACGACAACCGCGGCGGCGACAACCGCGGTGGCGGCTTCCGCCGCGACGACAACCGCCGCGATGACAACCGTGGTGGCGGCTTCCGTGGCCGCGACGACGACCGTGGCGGCTTCCGCGGCCGTGACGACCGCCGTGACGACAACCGCGGCGGTGGCTTCCGTGGGCGCGACGACCGGGGCGGGCGTCCCGGTGGTGGTGGGTTCCGGGGACGTGACGACCGGCGGGACGACCGCCGTGGTGGCGGGCGCTACCGGGACGAGCGCGACCGGGACCGTGAGCCGATCAAGCGGCTGCCGATCCCCGAGGACGTCTCCGGCTTCGAGCTCGACAAGGACGTACAGCAGGAGCTGCAGTCCCTGCCGAAGGGGCTCGCGGAGGAAGTCGCCAAGAACCTGGTGATGGTCGCCCGGCTGATCGACGAGGACGCCGAGGGCGCTTACGGGTACGCGAAGGTCGCGCTGCGGCTCGCTTCCCGTGTGGCCGCTGTCCGCGAAGCCGCCGGATTCGCCGCCTACGCGAGCCAGAACTACAGCGAGGCTCTCGCCGAGTTCCGGGCCGCACGGCGCATGACCGGGCGCGTGGAGCTGTGGCCCGTGATGGCCGACTGCGAGCGCGGGCTCGGGCGGCCGGAGAAGGCGCTCGACATGGCCGGAGAGCCCGAGGTGCAGAAGCTCGACAAGGCCGGACAGGTCGAGATGCGGCTCGTAGCCGCCGGCGCCCGCCGTGACATGGGGCAGCTGGACGCCGCCATCGTGACACTGCAGAGCCCCGAGCTGGCCTCGAACTCCGTACAGCCGTGGACCGCGCGGCTCCGGTACGCGTACGCCGACGCGCTGCTGGCCGCCGGGCGCGAGGACGAGGCACGCGAGTGGTTCGCCAAGGCCGTGGAGTCCGACAAGGATGGCAGCACGGACGCCGCGGACCGGCTGGCGGAGTTGGAGGGCGTCGAGTTCGTCGATGCCTTCGACGACGATGACGTCGACGAGGCCCCGGCCCCGGGGCAGGTCCCGGCCGACGGCGACGGCGACGGCGACGGCGACGACGAGGACGAGGACGCCGACGAGAAGTAGGCGCGGCGTCGGGTGAGATCGAGATGACGGGCGGGTCCTCCGGGACCCGCCCGTCAGTCGTTCGTGAGGGTGCGGAGGACCAGGCCCGTGGCCGGCTTCGGGCCGAACGACGTCGACTTGCGCGGCATCGTCACACCCTGGCGGGCCAGCTCGCGGACGACTTCCTCGCGGACCGGATGCATGAGGACCGCCGTGCCGCCGTCGTGCCGCGCCTTCTCGACCGTCGCCTCCGTGTCGTGGATGTACGCGATGTCGGCGGGGGAGTCCTCCGGAATGCCCCAGACATGGTCGAGGAGCGTGGAGTGCAGGACCGTCGCGTCCAGGGTGCGCCAGGCCTCCGGGCGGTCCGCCGGGATCGTACGGTCGAGGAGGGCCCGGTCCGGGCGGTCCAGCAGGTGGTACGTGTCGTCGGCGCCGGTGAGGAGGAAGGCGTTGCCGTCTTTCGCAGCCTCCGCGAGGGACACCAGCGCCTCGGTGAGCGGGCCCGCGACGTCACGTACCCGGAAGAAGGGGGCGGCCGCCGCCAGCGCCCGGTCGATCGGGAGACGGTTGAGGAGCCGGTGGATGGCGCGGACGCGCAGGGGGTAGCGGGCCGTGTCGACGAGGAGGACCAGGCCGTGGTCCCACGGGGTGGGCGACGGGTGTTCGGCGCGTAGCCGCAGGTAGGTGGCCCAACGGTGGTGGCCGTCGGCGATCAGGGCCTGGTGCTGGGCCAGGTCGTCGTGGATCGTCCGGACGTCCGCCGGCTCGGTGATGGACCACAGGCGATGGCTGTAGCCGTCCTCCGTCGTCGTGGACAGCAGCGGGGCGCGGTGGATGGTGTGCTCGATGACGGCGGTGGCGCCGGTCGCGTCCCCGTTGCCGCGGTAGGTGAGCAGGAGAGGCTCGAAGTTCGCCGCCGTCGTGCGCATCAGGCCCGCACGGTCCTCGACCACGTGCGGCATGACGTCCTCATGGGGCAGGACCACGCCCTCCGAGGCCTCGGACAGGCGCAGGGCCCCGATGAGCCCGCGTTGGAGCATGTCGCCGTTGCGCTGCTCGTACACGTAGAAGGCCGGCTCGGTGTCGGGGGCGAGGACGCCCTCGGCGAGCCAGCTGTGCAGGGTGGCGGCCGCCTGGTCGTTGCGGGACTGCGGGGACGTGGCCTGCGGGAGGATCAGACGGACGATGTTGTGCGGGTCCGCGCTCTCCAAATGCAGCAGGCCGTCCGGGCGGACGACGACGTCGTACGGGGGTGAGGTGACGGCCGCGAGGCTGCCGATGCGCTCAGGGACGTAACGCACTCCGCGGAAGGGGCGCAGATCCAAGCCGTCACCTGCAGTGTTCATCCGTGCATCGTACGAGTGTCAGTGGCTTGGGGGATGATCGGGGGAGAGGGATCGATGGAAGGGCGATACAGAATGAGCCAGAGTGCGAGTGGGGCGGCCGAGGGCGGGCCGCGGGTGCGGCCGGGGAGCAGCACGCAGGCGTTGAGCGCGGCGTACGACACCGCGCTGCTCGATCTGGACGGGGTCGTCTACGCGGGTGGGCAGGCCATCGCGCACGCCGTCGACTCGCTGGCCGACGCGCGGGAAGCGGGGATGGGGCTCGCCTACGTCACCAACAACGCGCTGCGGACGCCCGACGCCGTGGCCGAGCACCTGTGCGAGCTCGGGATTCCGACCGAGGCCGATGACGTCATCACGTCGGCGCAGGCTGTCGCGCGGCTCATCAGCGATCAGCTGCCCGAGGGTGCGCGGGTGCTGGTGATCGGCGGGGAAGGGCTGCGGGTCGCCCTGCGCGAGCGGGGGCTCGAGCCGGTGGACTCCGCCGATGACGAGCCGGTCGCGGTCGTGCAGGGGTACGGCGGGCCCGATATGGCGTGGGGGCGGTTCGCCGAGGCCTGCTACGCCATTGCAGGAGGTGTGCCGTGGTTCGCCTCCAACACCGACCTGACGATCCCGAGCGCGCGGGGCATCGCTCCGGGGAACGGCGCGGCGGTGGAGGTCGTCCGGATTGCGACGGGCGCGGAGCCGCAGATCGCGGGAAAGCCGTTGCCACCGATGCACCGGGAGACCATTTTGCGTACGGGGGCCAAGAGGCCGCTGGTGGTCGGGGACCGGCTGGACACGGACATCGAGGGCGCGTTCAACGGGGAGGTCGATTCGCTGCTCGTGCTGACCGGCGTGACGGACGGGGCGCAACTGCTGGCCGCGCCGCCGCAGCACCGGCCCACGTATGTGGACCGGGACCTGCGCGGGGTGCTGACCGGGCAGCCCGAGGTGACCGAGGAGCAGGACGGGTTCCGGTGCGGCGGGTGGACCGCGGCGGCCGGCGACGAGCGGCTGGAGCTCGACGGCGACGGCGACGCGATCGACGGGCTCCGGGCGCTGTGCGCTGCCGCCTGGACGGCGGCGGGGGACAAGGGATGCGAGCTCGACGCGGCGAAGGCGCTGGCGCGGCTGGGGCTCTAGCCGGCTCGGCCGTCAGCGGGCAGGGCTCTGGCGGGCGGGTACGCGGCGGAGCCGCCCCACATTGTTCAGGCCGCTTGTTGTCCGGTTGTTCAGGCCGCCTCGCCCGACTGCTGGAGGCCGTCTTCCGATGTGCCCTGGCGCCAGTAGCCGCTGAACTTGACCCGCTTGCGGTCGAAGCCGCGTTCTGTCACCAGGTGGCGGCGGACCGACTTCACCGTGGACGACTCGCCGATAACGAAGGCGTACGGCGTGCCCTCGGGAAGCGCCGCCCCGCGGATCGCCTCGGGCGTCGAGCCGGAGGCGGTCAGCCAGGTGATGTCCGTGTCCGGGCCCGCGTCGAGGTCCTGACGGTCCTCCGCCGAGGGGATCTCGATCCAGGCGCGGACAGGGACGGAGTGCGGCAGGTGGGCCAGGATGTTGGCGATGGCCGGCAGCGCCGAGGGGTCCGCGGCGAGCAGGATCCAGTCGGTGTCGGCGGGCGGGTGGAACTCGAAGGCCAGGTTGTCCGCGGTGACCGGGGCGAAGACGCTCACCTGGTCGCCGGGGCGGGCCCGCAGCGCCCAGCGGGAGGCCGGTCCCTCGTCGCCGTGTGCCGCGAAGTCGACAGTCAACTCGCCTGCCGCCGGGTCCAGTGCACGGATCGTGTACGTACGCATGATGCCGCGGGTCGCGGGGTCGAGGGCCTGCCAGGTGGCGTACCACTGGCCGTCGGAGTTGTCCGGGAGCCGCGGGGCCCGCTCGCCCGGCGACGGCAGGAACAGCTTGATGCGCTGATCGCGGCCGGCCGTCGCCATGCGCGACAGGTCCGGGCCGCCGAAGACCACGCGCATCATGGACGGGGTGACGCGGCCGACGCGCAACACGTGGAGGTCGAAGAGGCCGAAGGGCGCGGGTGCCGGAGCCGGTTCCGTAGCAAGGGCGGGGGCTGCTGTCTCTGTCATGGGGTGTGCCTCTGGGGAATGTCGACGGCGACGGCGGGTTTGCCGGCGCCGCACGCGGTGAGCAGTGCATCGTGGCCGAGCGCCGCGCCGGTCGTGCGGCGCCCGTGGCGGACCGGAGCGGGGGCGGCCCGTGACAGGGCAGGAGGCATGGGAGATGCTTCTCTCGATGCGGGCAGGATGTGACGCAGCGGGATGTGGCCGATTTGGAGGGTAGGCTAACCTAACCTCGTGTTGGTCGACAGTCCCCCAGAAACGAGCGCGGCGCCCGCTCCCGCGCCCCCCGGCCGCCGTGCGGCGATACGTACGGCAGGGCTACTCGCCTCGGTCGTCGTGCTGCTGGCCGTCCTCGTGGCGAGCATCGCCGTCGGCGCCAAGCCGCTCGCGCTGGATCAGGTCTGGCACGGGCTGTTCCACGACACCGGTACCTACGCGGACATCGTCGTCGGCGAGCGCGTCTCGCGGACGCTGCTCGGCCTCCTCGCCGGACTCGCGCTCGGCCTCGCTGGCGCCGTCCTGCAGGCGCTGACCCGCAACCCGCTGGCCGACCCCGGCATCCTCGGCATCAACATGGGCGCCTCGGCCGCCGTCGTGACCGCCATCAGCTTCTTCGGGGTGACCTCGCTCAGCGGCTACGTGTGGTTCGCCTTCTTCGGCGCCGCCGCGGTCGGCGTACTCGTGTACGTCCTCGGCGGCACCCGCAGCGCGACCCCGGTGCGGCTCGCCCTCGCCGGTACCGCGATCACCGCGGCCCTCTCCGGCTACCTCTACGCGGTGATGATCACCGACGACGTGGCGCTCAACCGCATGCGGTTCTGGCAGGTCGGCTCGCTGGCCGGCGCCAAGATGGACATCATCCAGCAGGTGCTGCCGTTCATCGCGGTCGGCGCCGTGCTCGCCCTGGGCCTGGCCCGGCCGCTCAACGCGATGGCGATGGGCGACGACACGGCCCGCGCGCTCGGCGCCCACCTCGGCCGCACCCGCGCCCTCAGCATGGCCGCCGCGACCCTGCTGTGCGGCGCCGCCACCGCGGCCTGCGGGCCCATCGTCTTCGTCGGCCTGATGGTGCCGCACATCGTGCGCTCGTTCACCGGGCCCGACATGCGCTGGATCCTGCCGTACGCGGCGGTCCTCTCGCCCGTGCTGCTGCTCGGCGCCGACGTCGTCGGCCGGCTCGTCGCCCGCCCGGCCGAACTCCAGGTCGGCATCGTCACCGCCGTCATCGGCGCGCCGGTCTTCATCTTTCTCGTACGACGTCGGAAGTTGGCCCAGCTGTGAAGGCGATACGCACCCCGGGCGGACTCTCCGTACGGCTCCACGTCCGCTCGGCCGTCGTCGTGGCGGGCCTGGTCGTGGCCGCGCTCGCCGCGAGCGTCGTACTCATCGGGACCGGCGACTTCCCGATCCCGGCCCTCGACGTGCTGCGGACCCTGGCGGGCCACGGCAACGTCGGGCAGGAGTTCATCATCAACGACCTGCGCCTTCCGCGGGTCCTGGTCGGCCTCCTGGTCGGCGGCGCGCTCGGCCTGTCGGGCGCCCTCTTCCAGTCCATCTCGCGCAACCCGCTGGGCAGCCCCGACGTGCTCGGCCTCAGCCAGGGCTCGACCTCGGGCGCGCTCGTGATGATCGTGATCTTCGGAGGCAGCGCCGCGCAGGTAGCCCTCGGCGCGCTGGTCGGCGGGCTCGTCACCGGCTTCCTGATCTACATCCTGGCGTGGAAGCGGGGCGTGCACGGCTACCGGCTCGTCCTCGTCGGCATCGGTGTCTCGGCGTTCGTCACCGCCGTCAACGGCTATCTGCTCACCAAGGCCGACTTCGTGGACGCGGCCCGTGCCACCGTGTGGATGACCGGCTCCCTGAACGGACGCGGCTGGGAGCAGGTGTGGCCGCTGCTGATCCTGTTCGCGATCCTCGTGCCGCTCGTCGCCGCGTCCGGGCGTCCGCTGCGCATGCTGGAGATGGGCGACGACGCGGCCGGCGCGCTCGGCATCCGCGTCGAGCGGACCCGGCTGCTGCTGCTCACCGCCTCCGTCTTCCTGACCGCGGCCGCGACCGCCGCTGCCGGACCGGTCACCTTCGTGGCGCTCACCGCCCCGCAGATCGTCCGGCGCCTGACCAAGTCGCCGGGACCGAACCTGATGGCCGCCACCTGGATGGGCGCGACGCTGCTGATCGTCGCCGACCTGGTCTCGCAGCGGATGTTCGGCGCGGATCAGCTGCCCGTCGGCGTGGTGACCGGCGTCGTCGGCGGCGCCTACCTGCTGTGGCTCCTCGTCACCGAGCGCAAGGCGGGCCGGATATGAGCATCCGGACGCGCACCCCTCAGGCGGACCAGCCGCACCACACCCAAAGGAGCACCGCAGTGAACAGGCTGATAGCCGACGAGGTCACCCTCGGATACGACCAGCGCGTCATCGCCGAGAAGCTGTCCGTGGAGATCCCCGACAACTCCTTCACGGTGATCGTCGGCCCGAACGCCTGCGGCAAGTCCACCCTGCTGCGCGCCCTGTCGCGGATGCTCAAGCCGAGCGCGGGCCGCGTCCTGCTCGACGGCAGCGTCATCCAGTCGATGCCCGCGAAGAAGGTCGCCAAGACGCTCGGCCTGCTGCCGCAGTCCTCGGTCGCGCCCGACGGCATCACCGTCGGCGACCTGGTCGCCCGCGGCCGCTACCCGCACCAGGGCCTGCTGCGCCAGTGGTCACCGGAGGACGAGCAGGTCGTACGGGAATCCATGGAGTCCACCGGCGTCGCCGAACTCGCCGACCGGTACGTCGACGAACTCTCCGGCGGCCAGCGCCAGCGCGTGTGGATCGCCATGGCGCTCGCCCAGCAGACACCGCTGCTGCTCCTCGACGAGCCGACGACCTTCCTCGACATCCAGCACCAGATCGACGTGCTCGACCTCTGCGCGGAGCTGCACGAGGAGCAGGGGCGCACGCTCGTCGCCGTCCTGCACGACCTCAACCACGCCGCCCGCTACGCCACCCACCTCATCGCCCTGCGCGGCGGCGAGATCATCGCCGAGGGCCCCCCGAAGGACATCGTCACCGCCGACCTCGTCGAGCGCCTCTTCGGCATGAAGTGCCAGGTCATCGACGACCCGGAGACGGGCACCCCGCTGGTCGTGCCCGCGGCCCGCAAGGCGCGGGAGCAGGGCCATGCGAAGGCCCCCGAGGTGGCTAAAGCAGCGTCCTGAGGCGCAGCAGGTCGCGGAACGAGGCCTCGAGACGGACCCGGCCCGCGGCCCAGGCCTTCGCGAAGTTCAGCCGGCCGTCGACCATCGCCACCAGGTCGTCGCCCGTCATCGAGAGGCGGATCTGCGCCTTCTCGGGGGGCGGCCCGGGGCGGGTGGCGAGCACCTCGATCCGGCCGTTGGTCAGACGGCCGGAAAATGTCACGTCCAGGTCCGTGATGCGGCAGCTCAGCGTGCGGTCGAGCGCCGTCGCGGCCCGGACGTCGCTGTTCGCGCCCGCCATGTTGTCCGAGAGTTTGTCGAGTGCCGCCCGGCACTCCTCCGTCGTCGCCATCGTGATCGACCGTACACCGGGCTTCCGGGGTAGCGTCTGGGCATGAGTGAGATCCCCGCCGAGGGCGAGGCCGAGGCCGTGGCCGAGGCGCAGGCCCCCGGCGAACCGTCCTACGAGCCCGCCGCCCCCGCCCCCCTGGGCATCGACCGCACCCCCACCGGCAACGCGGACGTGGACGCGCAGCTGGAGCGGCTGGGCGATGTGGACCACCTCGCCGCGGACGGACACGCCGAGGTGTACGAGGATGTACACCAGGGGCTGCGGACCGCGCTGACCGCGCTGGACGCCGGGCCCCGGCCTTCACCGACGTATGAGCACAGGAGCTGAACCGACCGTGGCAGGTGTGGCACGTCGCCGCCTCGACGCCGAACTCGTCATCCGCAAGCTGGCCCGCTCGCGGGAGCACGCCAGTCAACTGATCGTCGCGGGGCGGGTCAGCGTCAGCAAGATCGTCGCGACCAAGCCCGCGACGCAGGTGGGCACGGGGGTGTCGATCGTCGTCGCCCCGGACGACAGCGATCCCGAGTACGTCTCGCGCGGCGGGCACAAGCTCGCGGGCGCGCTGGCCGCCTTCGTCCCGCAGGGGCTCGCCGTCGAGGGGCGCCGGGCGCTGGACGCGGGCGCCTCGACCGGTGGCTTCACCGACGTCCTGCTGCGGGCCGGTGTCGCGCACGTCGTCGCCGCGGACGTCGGGTACGGGCAACTCGCCTGGTCACTGCAGAGCGATGAACGCGTCACCGTCAAGGACCGTACGAACGTACGCGAGTTGACGCTGGAGGCGATCGACGGAGTGCCGGTGGACATGGTGGTCGGGGATCTGTCCTTCATCCCGCTGGGCCTGGTGCTGCCCGCCCTGGCGCGGTGCGCGGCGCCGGACGCGGACCTCGTGCTGATGGTCAAGCCGCAGTTCGAGGTCGGCAAGGAGCGGCTCGGCAGCGGCGGCGTCGTGCGCAGCCCCGAGCTGCGGGCCGAGGCCGTGCGGGGCGTGGCCGCGCAGGCGCACAAGCTCGGCCTGGGCGTGCGTGGCGTGACCGCGAGCCCCCTGCCCGGGCCCTCCGGAAATGTCGAGTACTTTCTGTGGCTGCGTGCCGGGGCGCCCGAACTGGACCCGGCCGACGTTGACCGTGCAGTGGCGGAGGGGCCGCGTTGACACAGAGCCGAGCTCGTACTGTTTTCCTGCTCGCGCACACCGGGCGGCCGGCGGCCATCCGCAGTGCCGAGCTCGTCGTCCAGGGGCTGCTGAAGAGCGGCCTCGGCGTTCGGGTCCTGGCCTCGGAGGCGGAAGATCTGCCGCTGCCGGCCTCCGTGGAGCTGGTGAAGGAGGCCACTCCGGCCTGCCTCGACGGATGCGAGCTGCTCATCGTCCTCGGCGGTGACGGGACGCTGCTGCGCGGCGCCGAGTTCTCGCGGGCGTCCGGGGTGCCGATGCTCGGCGTGAACCTGGGGCGCGTCGGATTCCTGGCGGAGGCCGAGCGCGACGACCTGGACAAGGTCGTCGACCGGGTCGTCACCAAGGAGTACGAGGTCGAGGAGCGTATGACGATAGACGTCGCCGTGCACCGCAACGGGGACGTCGTGCACCGCGACTGGGCGCTGAACGAGGCCGCCGTGCAGAAGACCGAGCCCGAGCGGATGCTCGAGGTCGTCCTGGAGATCGACGGCCGGCCCGTCACCGGATTCGGCTGCGACGGCATCGTGTGCGCGACCCCGACCGGGTCGACGGCGTACGCGTTCTCGGCCGGCGGGCCCGTGGTGTGGCCCGAGGTCGAAGCGCTGCTGATGGTGCCGATCAGCGCCCACGCGCTGTTCGCCAAGCCGCTGGTGACGTCGCCGAATTCGGTGCTCGCCGTCGAGGTGCAGCCGCACACGCCGCACGGGGTGCTGTGGTGCGACGGACGGCGGACCGTGGAGCTGCCGGCCGGGGCGCGGGTGGAGGTGCGGCGGGGAGCGGTGCCGGTGCGGCTCGCTCGGTTGCACCATGCCGTGTTCACCGACCGGCTGGTGGCCAAGTTCGCCCTGCCGGTGGCGGGGTGGCGCGGGGCGCCGCACTAGGGCTGGGTGCGAAAGGGCTGGGTGAGAAAGGGCTGGGTGCGAAAGGGCTGGTCAGGGGCCGTTGTCAGAGACGTCTGCCAGAGTCTGCGCATGCTTGAGATCGTGGTGACGACAGAGAACGGGCAGCGGCATGTCCGCCCGTCCGCCGAGATGTTGGACGGGCTGGTCCGGCGTATCGGGGACGAAGGCGACCGGTTCCTCGTGGTGCAGCCGATACCCGACCTGCCGGACTTCTTCGCGCAGGTCTGGCACAAGACCGGCGGCGACTACACCCTGGAGCACCGCGACGGGTCCGCCGACCGGCACTTCCAGGCGATGGTCGCCACCCCTGAGACCGTGAGCGCGGCGCTGACCGGCTGGGCCAGCCGGGCGCCGGGCTGGGACACCGGGCCCGTCTGGAGCCTGCTGGACATGGGCCCCGCCCGCGAGGTGCCGCCACTGGAACTCGACGCGCGGGAGCGTGTGGCGTTGGAGGAACACGTCCGCGAGCTTCTCGTCGGCGGCTACGCCACCCGGGGCGAACTGGCCGAGGCCGCCGAGCAGTGCCTGATCGACGAGGGCCGCAGACCCGTCTCACGGGTCCAGGCGGAGGCGTTCGCCGACCGGATGTGGCTGGAGCGCGTCGCCGAGCAGGAGCAGTGGGAGGGGGAGACCGACCCCGAGCGGCTGACCCGTGCCTTCGCCGCGCTGGAAGGGGCCGGAATCACCGCGCGTGAGAACTTCGCCTGCTGTCGTAACTGCGGCAACACGGAGATCGGCGCCGAGGCGGCGCCCACCGCTCGCGGCTACGTCTACTTCCACAGCCAGTGCACCGGCTCCGCCGCCGCGGGGCAAGGCCTGATGCTCCTGTACGGCGGCTTCGACGGCTCGGAGGAGACCGCGGGCGCCATCGGCCGGGAGGCGGTCGCCGCGCTCGACGCCGTCGGCCTGCCCGCCGATTGGGACGGCGACCCCGGCCGGGCGGTCCATGTCACCCCGCTGGACTGGCGGCGAAGACTGATCGGCTGAGCGTCCGGACCTCCACCCGCGCGGGTGACAGAGCCCTCGGCAGGGCCCCTGCCACCTGCCCGTTCGGCCCGCTGGGACGGGCCCCGTCGCACACAGGCCCCCCGACCTCGTAAGGTCGTGTCCGTGTTGGAGGAGATGCGGATACGGTCGCTCGGAGTCATCGACGACGCGGTGGTCGAGCTGTCACCCGGCTTCACGGCGGTGACCGGCGAGACCGGCGCGGGCAAGACCATGGTCGTCACCAGCCTCGGGCTGCTGCTCGGCGGGCGGGCCGACCCCGCGCTCGTGCGGATCGGCGCGAAGAACGCCGTGGTGGAGGGGCGCGTCACCGTGCCCCCCGGTTCCGGTGCCGCGGCGCGCGCCGAGGAGGCCGGGGCCGAACTGGACGACGGAGTGCTGCTCGTCAGCCGTACCGTCTCCGCCGAGGGGCGCTCACGGGCGCACCTGGGCGGGCGGTCCGTGCCGGTGGGCGTGCTGGCCGAACTGGCCGACGAGCTGGTCGCCGTGCACGGCCAGACCGACCAGCAGGGCCTGTTGAAGCTCGGCAGACAGCGGCAGGCCCTCGACCGGTACGCCGGGGACGCCGTCGCGGGGCCGCTCGCCAAGTACACGGCCGTGTACAAGCGGCTGAAGCGCGTCAGCGCCGAACTGGACGAGATCACCACGCGCGCCCGGGAGCGGGCGCAGGAGGCGGATCTGCTGCGGTTCGGGCTGGACGAGATCGCCGCCGTCGAACCGCGCGCCGGTGAGGACGTCGAGCTGGCCGAGGAGGCCTCGCGGCTCGGGCACGCGGAGGCGCTCGCCTCGGCCGCCGCCGTCGCGCACGCCGCACTCGCCGGAAACCCCGAGGACCCGGAGGGCGTCGACGCCACGACCCTGGTCGGCGGCGCCAACCGGGCCCTGGACGCCGTACGGTCCCACGACCCGGCCCTGGCCGCGCTCGCCGAGCGGATCGGCGAGGTGCAGATCCTGCTCACCGACGTCGCCGCCGAACTCGCCGGGTACGCCGACGACCTGGACGCCGACCCGCTGCGCCTGTCGGCCGTCGAGGAGCGCAGGGCCGCGCTCACGCAGCTGACCCGCAAGTACGGCGAGGACGTCACGGGCGTGCTCGCCTGGGCCGAGGCGAGCGCCGCCCGGCTGCTCGAACTCGACGGCGACGACGAGCGGATCGACGAGCTGGCCGCCGAGCGCGCATCACTGCGCGGTGAACTCGGCGCGCTGGCCCAGGAGCTGACGAACGCCCGCACCGAGGCCGCCTCGCGGTTCGCGGCCGCCGTCACCGACGAGCTGGCCTCGCTCGCCATGCCGCACGCCCGGGTCTCCTTCGACATCCGGCAGAACGAGACCGAAGCGGGCGACGGCGTCGAGGTCGACGGCCGGACCGTGGTCTGCGGGCCGAGCGGTGTCGACGAGGTCGAGCTGCTGCTCGCGCCGCACCCCGGCGCCCCGCCACGGCCCATCGCCAAGGGCGCGTCCGGCGGTGAGCTGTCCCGGGTGATGCTCGCGGTCGAGGTCGTCTTCGCGGGCACCGACCCCGTCCCCACGTACCTCTTCGACGAGGTCGACGCGGGGGTCGGCGGCAAGGCGGCGGTCGAGATCGGCCGGCGCCTCGCCAAGCTCGCCCGGTCCGCGCAGGTCGTGGTCGTCACGCACCTGCCGCAGGTCGCGGCGTTCGCCGACCGCCAGCTCCTGGTCGAGAAGACGAACGACGGGACCGTCACGCGCTCCGGTGTCACCGTGCTCGAAGGCGAGGACCGCGTACGGGAGTTGTCGCGGATGCTCGCGGGCCAGGAGGACTCCGAGACGGCACGGGCCCACGCGGAGGAGCTTCTGGAGGCGGCCCGCGCGGACGCCTAGGGCCCTAGGGTGAGCGGATGATCGACGTTGCCCGCACCCTCCGTACCGCCGCCCTCGCCGCGGGCGTCAGCCTCGC
The DNA here is from genome assembly GCF_039533535.1 of Streptomyces kunmingensis. NCBI lineage: Bacteria > Bacillati > Actinomycetota > Actinomycetes > Kitasatosporales > Streptomycetaceae > Streptomyces > Streptomyces kunmingensis. Next base: position 400,862 of record NZ_BAAATS010000012.1, on the reverse strand, counting down.
CGCTCGCGCCGCCCTGCGCCGCACGAGGCCGGGCAGCGCACAGCTGTGGGAGCGGGAGAATTATGCGGGCCGCAGCGTCGACCTGTGCGCCGGGCCCGCCGTCACGGTGGGTGTCGCGGCGGGTGTGCTCGCCGCGGACCCTGGCACGCGGGGCGCCGCCCTCGTCGCCACACTCGCGGCCGGAGCCTGTGGCGCATACGACGACCTGGCCGGGGCGTGCGACCCGCGGCGCGGTTTCCGGGCGCACCTCGGAGCGCTGCGGGACGGTGAACTGACCAGCGGCGCCGTGAAGTTGATCGGGATCTCGGCGGCCGGCCTGATCGCGGGCGCCCTGCTGAAGGCGCGCGCCGCCGACAAGCTGCTCGCCGGGGTCGTCGTCGCGGGCGCCGCGCACTTCGTCAACCTCGTGGACGTACGCCCGGGACGCGCGGCGCAGGCCGCTCTCGCGCTGGGCGCCGCCGGTCTGCTGCGCGGCTCGCTCGCGGCCGCGCCGATGGGGGCCGCCGCGGCCGTCCTCCCCGACGATCTCGCGGAGCGCGGCATGCTCGGCGACGCGGGAGCGCACGCCCTGGGTGCCGCGATCGGCGTGGCGATCGTTGCGGGCAACGGGAGGGCCGGACTCGCCGCGCACGCCGCCGGCCTCGTGGCGGCGGCCGCCTTCGGGGAGCACGTGAGCGAGTGGGCCAGGAAGGACCTGGGGCAGGACAGCCGGGAGAGAGGCCTGGGGCAGGGCTTGCGGCAAACCGTCAACTCACCCGTGTGAGTGGTCCGGTGCGCCGGGTTGCCCGAGGCCGCCCGGTGGGGGACCGTGGCCGGTGCCGGAACGTGCGTACGGACTGGCATCCTTGGCCTGGACCACTCGAACCGACCCCTCAGGAGCCCCGCCGCGTGAGCCACGTGAGCAGCCACTCAGCGCACGGACAGTCGCCGCTGCGCACCGTGCAGGTGCTGGGTGGCGGCAGCGCGGGCAGCAGCGCCCACGTCCGGTCGCTCGCCGCGGGCCTTGTGGCCCGCGGGGTGCGCGTCACGGTGTGCGCGCCGTCCGAGGCCGAGCGCGCGTACGGGTTCGGGGACGTCGGCGCCCACCACCTCGCGGTGCCGCGCCGCAGCGACCCGGCGTCCGTCGCCGCGCTCCGCGTGGCCTGCGCCGACGCCGACCTGGTGCACGCGCACGGGCTGCACGCCGCACTGCGCGCCTCCCTCGCGCTGCACGGCCGCCGCGTCCCGCTCGTCGTCACCTGGCACACCCGCTCCTACGCCGAAGGGACCCGCGCCCATCTGCTGCGGATACTGGAGCGGCGCGTGGCCCGGGCCGCGTCCGTGGTCCTCGGCACCTCGTCCGACCTGGTCGACCGGGCCAGGGAGCGCGGCGCCCGGGACGCCCGGCTCGCCGCGGTCTCCTCCCTGCCGCGCCGCGCCGAGCACTTCGAGGCGGAGGACGCCGAGGACGCGGAGCGCGCCCGGAACAAGACACGGGCCGAACTCGGCGCCGTGGACCGCCCGTTGCTGATGGCCGTGGGCAGCCTGGAGCGGCACCGGGGCTACGACGTACTGCTCGACGCCGCCCATGCCTGGCTCGATCTCGACCCCGCGCCGCTGCTCGTCATCGCCGGTGAGGGGCCCGAACGGGCCGCGCTGCAACGGCGGATCAAGAGCGAAGGGCTGCCGGTGCGGCTGGCCGGCCGGCGCGACGACGTCGCCGAACTGCTGCCCGCCGCCGATGTCGCGCTGCTGCCGAGCAGCTGGGAGTCGCGCTCGCTGCTCGCGCAGGAGGCGCTGCACGCACGGGTGCCGCTCGTGGCGACCGACGTCGGCGGCATCCCCGAACTCGTGGGCGAAGCCGCCGAGTTGGTTCCGTACGGGGACGCTCCCGCGCTCGCCCGGGCCGTCGAGCGGCTGCTCACCGACCCCGAGCGCTGCGCGGAACTGAAGGACCGGGGCAGCGCGCAGGCCGCGTCCTGGCCGACCGAGGACGCCACCATCGCGCAAGTCCTCAGCGTGTACGACGAGTTGACCGGCGCCTTCTGAGCCGTTCGCCCGGCGAACCGAACCGGGGCGCTCCGAGCTGACCGGACAGAAGGCCTACGGCACGTGGCGGCGGGCCCGCAGTGCCAGGCTCAGCGCGAGCACCGTCTGCGGATCGTCCAGGTCCGTGCCGAGCAACTCGCCGATCCGGGCCAGGCGGTTGTAGAGGGTCTGCCGGTTCAGATGCAGCTCGCGCGCCGTCTCCGCCTTGCGGCCCGCGTGCGCCAGGTAGATCTCCAGCGTCGGCAGCAGAGGCGGCTTCGCCCGCTTGTCGTGGTCCTGGAGCGGACCGATCGCCCGCTCCACGAACGCGGCGAGGGCCTCCTCGTCGTGGCAGTGCAGCCGCCACAGCAGCAGGTCGATGTCCAGGCGCCGCGCGTCGTACCACGCCCTGTCGTCCAGGCCCTGCGCCGCCGTCGCCGTCTCCGCCGCGTGCCGCAGCCCCGCGGCCGCCGCGGCCCAGCCGCCCGCGCCGCCGACCACCACGACCGAAGCCCTGGCGCCCGCCCGCCGCATCCCGGCCCGCTCCACCCCGGCCCGCAGCGCCGCCCCGACCCGTTCCGCGACGGCCGGGCGCTCCGACTCCGAGCGCAGGCCGATGAGCAGCGGCACCCGCCCCTCGACGGGACGTACGCCGAGCAGGACCGGCACGCCGATCGAGGCGAGCTCCTCCGAGACGGCCCGCGCGAGCACCGCCCAGCCGCCTCCGCCGGGGGAGAGGCCCACCGAACCGGCCGACGCCTCCGGCAGCCGCATCACCACCGGGAGCAGCGGTCCTTGACCGGTGGGTTTGAAGCCGAGGACCCGGGCCTGTGCCGGAGCGTCCTCGGGCGCGATGCGGCCCTCCGCGAGATCGGTGAGGAAGTCGCCGCGCCCGCGCGCCGCCAGTTCCTCCTCCTGCCGGGCCTGCATCAGCACCACGGCCAGTGATCCGGCGGCCCGTTCGGCCGCGATCCGGTGCACCGGCGCGAGCGGCGCCGACACCGGAAGAAGCACGAGTCGCGCCCGCACCGAACCGGCTCCGGGGCCGCCGCCGGGGACGTCCACGAGCACGGCGCCGCCGGGCGGCTCGTCCTGGTGCGTGGAGCGCATGCCCTGCCACACCTGGAGCGGATCGGCGACGTCGGCCGCCACTCCGGCCGCGTACAGCAGCTGTCCGTCGACGGTCTCCAGGAAGACCGGGTTGCCGCTGAACCCGGCCAGGATGCGCAGGACTTGAGGGATCCCGCCGCCGCCCAGCAGCGCCTCGGTGCACCGCCCGTGCACTTCCTCGGCCTGCTGGAGCAGCGCGTAGTGCCCGTTGACGATCTCGGTGTGGATCTCCTCGGTGACCGTCACGAACGGCACCTCACGGTGGAGCTGCACCAGCGGCAGACCGGCCGTGCGCGCCGTCTCCACAAGGGCCGCGGGCAGCCGTGCGAACCGCTGCCCCAGCTCGATCACCAGCGCCGCGATGCCCCGCTCGGCCAGCTTGCGGACGAAGGCCCGCTGCTCGGCGGGGCGCGTCCCGATGCCGTATCCCGTGCTCAGCAGCAGTTCGCCGCCCTTGAGCAGCGACGCGATGTTCGGCACCTCGCCCGCGTGCACCCAGCGCACCGTCCGCAGCAGCCGGTCCGCGCCCGCCACCACCTCGGGCAGCCCGCTGCGCAGCCCCGGCAGTTCCAGGGCGCGCTGCACGGTGATGCCGCCGGGGGTGCTCTGCGGGGCCGCGGCGGCAAGGGGCGAGCTGTCCGTGCTGTCCATGGAGCGGACGGTACCGGCCGCGCCCGCCCCACGGGCATTCCGGGGTCAGCCGCTGTACGCCCCCGAGGACGTCAGCCGCAGTGCCGTGTCGATCAGCGGCACGTGGCTGAACGCCTGCGGGAAGTTGCCGACCTGGCGCTGCAGGTGCGGGTCCCACTCCTCGGCGAGCAGTCCCAGGTCGTTGCGGAGGGCGAGCAGCTTCTCGAAGAGCTTGCGGGCCTCGTCGACCCGGCCGATCATCGCGAGGTCGTCCGCCATCCAGAACGAGCAGGCGAGGAACGCCCCTTCGTCACCGGGCAGCCCGTCGAGGCCGGCGGCGTCGCCGTCCGTCGGGTACCGCAGGATGAACCCGTCCGTCGTGGACAGCTCGCGCTGGATGGCCTCGATCGTGCCGATGACGCGCTTGTCGTCCGGCGGCAGGAACCCCATCTGCGGGATGAGCAGCAGCGAGGCGTCCAGTTCCTTGCTGCCGTACGACTGCGTGAACGTGTTGCGCTCCGCGTCGTAGCCCCGCTCGCACACGTCCCGGTGGATGTCGTCGCGCAGCTCGCGCCACTTCTCCAGCGGGCCGTCCGCGTCGCCCGATTCCAGCAGCTTGATGGTCCGGTCGACCGCGACCCACGCCATCACCTTCGAGTGGACGAAGTGCCGGCGCGGCCCGCGCACCTCCCAGATGCCCTCGTCCGGCTCGTCCCAGTGCTTCTCCAGGTACTGGATGAGCTTCAGCTGGAGCAGGGAGGCGTAGTCGTTACGGGCGAGGCCCGTCATGTGCGCGAGGTGCAGCGCCTCGGTGACCTCGCCGTAGACGTCGAGCTGGAGCTGGTGCGCCGCCCCGTTCCCGACGCGCACCGGCGTCGAGTTCTCGTAGCCGGGAAGCCAGTCGAGCTCCGCCTCGCCCAGCTCGCGCTCGCCCGCGATGCCGTACATGATCTGCAGGTTCTCGGGGTCGCCCGCGACGGCCCGCAGCAGCCACTCGCGCCAGGCGCGGGCCTCTTCGCGGTAGCCGGTGCGCAGCAGCGACGACAGGGTGATCGCCGCGTCGCGCAGCCAGGTGTAGCGGTAGTCCCAGTTGCGCACGCCGCCGATCTCCTCCGGCAGGGAGGTGGTCGGCGCGGCGACGATGCCGCCGGTCGGCGCGTACGTGAGTGCCTTCAGCGTGATCAGGGAGCGCACCACGGCCTCGCGGTACGGGCCGTGGTACGTACAGTGCCCGACCCACTCGCTCCAGAAGTCCCGCGTCGTCGCGAGGGCGTCCTGCGGGTCCGGCAGCGGCGGCTGGTCCTTGTGCGAGGGCTGCCACTGGATGGTGAACGCGACCTTCTCGCCGGGCGCCACCGTGAAGTCCGAGTACGTCGTCAGGTCCTCGCCGTACGTCTCGGCCTCGGAGTCCAGCCACACGGAGTCCGGGCCGGCCACGGCGACCGTACGGCCGTCCACCTTGTGCACCCACGGGGTGATGCGCCCGTACGAGAAACGCATCCGCAGCGCCGAGCGCATCGGGACGCGCCCGCTGACGCCCTCCACGATCCGGGTCAGCTGGGGCGCGCCGTCACGCGGCGGCATGAAATCGGTGACGCGGACCGTGCCGCGCGGGGTGTCCCATTCGGATTCGAGGATCAGCGAATCCCCGAGATAGCGGCGGCGTGCCGCGGACGGCGGCTGTGCGTCGGCCGCGTGCGCGGGGCCGAGGCGCCAGAAACCGTGGTCCTCGGTGCCGAGCAAGCCGGCGAAAATGGCATGCGAGTCGAAGCGGGGCAGGCACAGCCAGTCCACTGTGCCGTCCCGGCAGACCAGGGCGGCGGTCTGCATGTCTCCGATAAGTGCGTAATCCTCGATGCGCCCGGCCACGTGCGTCTCCAGTCGAACGGCCACGTACGCCCCCGAACCGCGAGAGCGTGTCCGGGGGCGATCGCAATGGGTCTCAGCGGTCAGCGGTCAACGGTATAGATGGGTCAACGGTCGACGGTCGAATGTGGGTCAAACGAATCGTCTTGATGCGTCTCGTCTTGATACGTCGTCGGCGTATGTCGTTGTCAAACGAACCGACAAGCCGGTTGTACCGGCGGCGGCACCGGAGAGCGGACTTCGTGCTCCGGCGAACGGTCGGGAACGGGCGGGGGTGGTGCCGTTGTGTTGCCGTTTTCACGTGTGACTCGACGGCCGACTGTCCGAGCAGGATACGTCGCACCCAAGTGATCCGCTTGCCGCTCCCGCCAACGTACCTGCGCCGAATGGGTGACCGTCGCGTGACCATGTCGTGTGGTCGTGGTGGAGCGTGTGCGGAGCGTGGCCGGAAGCACCCTCGCCTCGTCGCTGATACCCTGGTAGCCCGTGAGCCGGTGGTCCTAGAACCCCCGAACCGCAGCGACGGCGCCTCCCCAGACAAGTCTCGGCAAGTCCGGAGAGCACGCCGGTACGCACCCTCCAGACCGCGACCACGGGAGCCCCCTCTTGGCCATGACGCCCAAATCCACGACGACCAAGCACATCTTCGTCACCGGGGGTGTCGCTTCCTCCCTCGGCAAGGGCCTCACCGCCTCCAGCCTCGGGATGCTGCTCAAGGCACGGGGCCTCCGGGTCGTCATGCAGAAGCTCGACCCGTACCTGAACGTCGACCCCGGCACGATGAACCCCTTCCAGCACGGCGAGGTCTTCGTCACGAACGACGGCGCCGAGACGGACCTGGACATCGGCCACTACGAGCGCTTCCTCGACGTCGACCTCGACGGTTCGGCCAACGTCACGACCGGCCAGGTCTACTCGCAGGTCATCGCCAAGGAGCGGCGCGGCGAGTACCTGGGCGACACCGTCCAGGTCATCCCGCACATCACGAACGAGATCAAGCACCGCATCCGCCGCATGGCGACGGACGAGGTGGACGTCGTGATCACCGAGGTCGGCGGCACGGTCGGCGACATCGAGTCGCTGCCGTTCCTGGAGACCGTCCGCCAGGTCCGCCACGAGGTCGGCCGGGACAACGTGTTCGTGGTCCACATCTCGCTGCTGCCCTACATCGGCCCCTCCGGCGAGCTGAAGACCAAGCCCACCCAGCACTCGGTGGCCGCCCTGCGCAACATCGGTATCCAGCCGGACGCCATCGTGCTGCGCTGCGACCGCGAGGTGCCGACCGCCATCAAGCGCAAGATCAGCCTGATGTGCGACGTGGACGAGGACGCCGTCGTGGCCTGCCCCGACGCCCGCTCGATCTACGACATCCCCAAGGTCGTGCACACCGAGGGCCTCGACGCCTACGTCGTCCGCAAGCTGGACCTGCCGTTCCGCGACGTGGACTGGACGACCTGGGACGACCTGCTGGACCGCGTCCACAACCCCGACCACGAGATCGTCATGGCCCTGGTCGGCAAGTACATCGACCTGCCCGACGCCTACCTCTCGGTGACCGAGGCGCTGCGCGCCGGCGGCTTCGCCAACAAGGCCCGCGTCAAGATCAAGTGGGTCGCCTCGGACGACTGCAAGACCCCGGCCGGGGCCGCGAAGCAGCTCGAGGACGTCGACGCGATCTGCATCCCCGGCGGCTTCGGCGACCGCGGTGTCTCCGGCAAGGTCGGCGCGATCCAGTTCGCCCGCGAGAACAAGATCCCGCTGCTCGGCCTCTGCCTCGGCCTGCAGTGCATCGTGATCGAGGCCGCGCGGAACCTGGCCGACATCCCCGACGCCAACTCCACCGAGTTCGACGCCGCCACCGGCCACCCGGTCATCTCCACCATGGCCGAGCAGCTCGACATCGTCGCCGGTGAGGGCGACATGGGCGGAACGATGCGCCTGGGCATGTACCCGGCCAAGCTCGCCGAGGGCTCCATCGCCCGTGAGGTGTACGACGGCAAGGAGTACGTCGAGGAGCGCCACCGTCACCGCTACGAGGTGAACAACGCCTACCGCGGCGAGCTGGAGAAGAAGGCCGGTCTGCAGTTCTCCGGCCTCTCCCCGGACGGCAAGCTCGTCGAGTACGTCGAGTACCCGCGCGAGGTCCATCCTTACCTGGTCGCCACCCAGGCCCACCCGGAGCTGCGCTCGCGCCCGACGCGTCCGCACCCGCTCTTCGCCGGTCTGGTGAAGGCGGCCGTGGAGCGCAAGGTGGCCGCGGGCTCCGCGGCTCCCGCGGGGGCGAAGAAGGCCAAGTAAGGCCTGTCGTACCAGCGATGTACGGTTACCGGGGTGCGTGCCTTATGCGGCACGTGCCCCGGTTTCTTTTGTGTGCGTGGGAGGACGTGTCGACATGACGACGATCAAGGACACCGCCGAGCAGTGGGAGGTCCGGGCCACCGAGACCCCCTTCGTGGGGAACAAGACCTCGGTGCGCACGGACGACGTCGTCATGCCCGACGGGTCGGTGGCCCGCCGCGACTACCAGGTCCACCCCGGCTCCGTCGCCGTCCTCGCCCTCGACGGCGAGGGGCGGGTCCTGGTCCTGAAGCAGTACCGCCACCCCGTGAGCATGAAGCTCTGGGAGATCCCGGCCGGCCTGCTCGACATCCCCGGCGAGAACCCGCTGCACGCCGCGCAGCGCGAGCTGTACGAGGAGGCGCACGTCAAGGCCGAGGACTGGCGGGTCCTCACCGATGTCTACACGACGCCCGGCGGCTGCTCCGAGGCCGTCCGCATCTTCCTCGCCCGCGACCTCTCCGAGGCGCAGGGCGACCGCTTCGCGGTGGAGGACGAGGAAGCGGACATGGAGCTGGCGCGGGTGCCTCTGGCGGACCTGGTTGCGGGGGTGCTCGGGGGTGACCTGCACAACAACTGCCTGGTGGTGGGGGTGCTTTCGCTGAGCGCGGCGCTGGCGGGTGACGGGGTCGAGGGGTTGCGTCCCGCCGAGGCGCCGTGGCCTGCCCGGCCGTTCGAGGTCTGATCCGCCTCAGCGCGGAGGTTTTTTCGTCGGGTGCGGCTGCGGGTGCGTCGTGGCTGGTCGCACAGTTCCCCGCGCCCCTGGAGCATGCGGCTCCGCCGCAGCTCCATGAGCGCGCGCACGCAGTGCGCCGTTCAGGGGCGGCGCACGCAGTGCGCCGTTCAGGGGCGCGGGGAACTGCGCGACCAGCCCCCACCGGCCCGCACCCCGCGACGAAACAGAACAGGGCAGATGCCACCCCCGGTACGACCATCCGCTGATCCGATCAGGGGACAACGGCGTGCCGCCCGCCAAGGGCACCCGCACACCCTGAACTAGGCTCGGAATCGCCCCTGCCGACCCCCGGAGGGGATGGGCGAGACGGAGCGTGACCCGTGACGGATCAGGCGGTCGAATCGGACGACGACACGGCGGCCGGGCCGGCTTCCGAGCCGTCCCGCGCAGGACGTCGCACCCGCCGGGACCACAGCGTGGCGGACCGTCAGTTCCTGGGGCGCAGAAGGGAATTGAAGGAGCTCAGGTCCGACATCGAGCGGGCCGGCCTCGACACCCTGTCCGGCCGCAAGGCACCTCGCGCCCGCGTCCTGCTGATCGCCGGCCGCCCCGGCACCGGCCGCACCGCCCTCGCCGAGGAGCTCCTTCTCCAGGTCGCCGACCGGTACCCGGACGGAGCGCTGCGCACCCGGCTCACCGCCCCCGACGGCACCCCTGTGCCGACCGAACGTGTCGCCCGCGACCTGCTGAACGCGCTGGGACTGCCCGCGCCCGCGGGAGAGTCGGCCGACGATCTGACGGAGCGCCTGCGCGAGGGCCTGTCCGTGCGCCGGGTCGTCCTGCTGCTGGACGACGCGGGCACCGCCGAACACGTCGACCCGCTGCTCCCCAACACCCCGGACTGCCTGGTCGTGGCCGTCGCCGAGGGCCCGCTCACGGGCATCCCGGACGTCCGGCCCTGCACGCTCGGCGGGCTCGACACCAAGTCCGCCCTGGAGTTCCTGACCCGGCACACCGGTTCCGTGCGCATCACCTGCGACCCGCGCTCCGCCGAGTCCCTCATCGAACTGTGCGGCGCCGAACCCGCCGCCCTGGAGATCGCCGGCGGCTGGCTCGCCCGGCGCCCCAAGGAGTCCGTGGCCGACCTGGCCAGGCAACTGCACGCGCAGGACGATGACGGCGCCGCCGGAACCGCCGGGACCGCCCTCGCCCGGACCTTCCGGCACTCCTACGCCTCCCTGGCCGGGCCCGCCGCGCGGATACTGCGCTACCTCTCCCTGGCGCCCGAGGGGTATGTCGACCCGCACACCGCGTCCGCGCTCGCGGGCTGCTCCGTGTCCGCCGCCCGCACCACCCTCGACGACTTCGTCACCCTCGGCCTCGTCCACGCCGTCGACTCGCGGCTGCCGCAGTACGAGGTGCCCGGCTGCCTGATGCCGCTGCTGCGCGGTCTCACCGAGACACTGGACCGGCCCGCCGAACTGCAGCTGGCCCGTGCCCGCATGCTGGAACGGACCGTCCGGCTGCTGACCTCCTGTCGCGCGGTCACCGAACCGGACGGGACCCCGGCCCGCAAGAAGCTGGCCGGGCTGCCCAGCGCCCTGCGCTTCCCCGACCCGGCCGCCGCCGCCGAGTGGCTGCGCGTCCGGCAGCCCGCGCTGCTCGCCGCGGCCCGGCTGGCCGTGGCGGACGGGGAGTTGGACACCCTGGCCAGGCGGCTGATGTCCGCCCTGGTGCGGGCCCTGGTGGCGCACCGGGGGACCGAGGCAGCCGCGCCGGAGCTGTACGGGATCCACCGGCTCGTCCTCGACGTCGCCGAACGCAGGAACCTGCCGAGGGAGAAGGCCGCCGCGCTGCTCAACCTCGCCGACCTGGACGCGGAGACCGGGCGGACCCACGAGGCACTCGCCCGCTACCGGGCCGCGCTCGACGCCGGCCGGGCCGCGCAGGACCCGTACGCGACCGGCCGCGCGATGGAATCCGTGGGCGGCGCGCACCAGGAGCTCGGGGACTGGCAGCGGGCCGCCGACTGGTACGGCCGGGCCCTCGCCCAGCGGCTCACCCGGGGCGAGCGGTCCGACGCCGCGCGCCTGCACGGGCGGATCGCGACCGTCCACACGTACGCGGGCCGGTACGGCGAGGCGCTACGGGGCTGGCGCTCGGCCGTCGCCGGGTACCGCAAGGAAGGCGATGTCGCCGCGCAGGCACGGGCGCTGAGCGAGCTGGCCCGGGTGCAGGAGTACGCCGGGCGGCCCGAGGAGTCGCTGCACACCTGCCAGGAGGCGGTCGAGTGGGCGCGGCAGGCCAGGGACGTACGGCTCCAGGCGGCGCTCCAGCTGCGGCTCGCGGACACGCTCGAGCGGCTCGGCGACCCCGCCGCGGCCAAGCTGCACCGGGGTGCGGCCGAGCGCATGCTGGGAGGAGAGCCGGTCCCCGGCCCCGTGGGCGGCGCCCCGGACGTAAACCCTTCGGAACAAGCCACTAACACCTGCGAAATCCGTAGTGCATCCTCGGAAGAATGATGTATCGAAAGGCTAGACAGCTCGAAAACCTTCATTAGACTGGCTCCGCCGCGTGCTTCCGTGGCGTCTCCCGGTGTGTCCTTCGGCGCACTGGTATGCAGTGCATTGACCGGTATATCCCCTGAGCCAAGGACCGTGATCGACGATGAAGGTCGGCATCCCCCGCGAGGTCAAGAACAACGAGTTCCGGGTGGCCATCACCCCCGCCGGCGTGCATGAGCTGGTGCGCCACGGCCACCAGGTCTTCGTCGAGCGGAACGCCGGTGTGGGTTCCTCGATCCCGGACGCGGAGTACGTCGGCGCGGGCGCGCGGATCCTCGCCACCGCCGACGAGGTATGGGCCACGGCCGACCTGCTCCTGAAGGTCAAGGAGCCGATCGCGGAGGAGTACCACCGCCTGCGCAAGGACCAGACGCTCTTCACCTACCTGCACCTGGCCGCGTCGAAGGAGTGCACCGACGCCCTTCTGGAGTCCGGCACGACCGCCATCGCCTACGAGACGGTCGAGACCGCCGGCCGCCAGCTGCCGCTGCTCGCCCCGATGTCCGAGGTCGCGGGCCGGCTCGCCCCGCAGGTCGGCGCCTACCACCTGATGGCCGCCAACGGTGGCCGTGGTGTGCTGCCCGGCGGTGTCCCCGGCGTCCTGGCCGGCCGGGCCGTCGTCATCGGCGGCGGCGTATCCGGCTGGAACGCCGCGCAGATCGCCATCGGCATGGGCTTCCACGTGACCCTGCTCGACAAGGACATCAACAAGCTCAAGGAAGCCGACAAGATCTTCGGTACGAAGATCCAGACCGTCGTCTCCAACGCCTTCGAGCTGGAGAAGGCGTGCCTGGAGGCCGACCTCGTCATCGGCGCCGTCCTGATCCCCGGCGCCAAGGCGCCGAAGCTCGTCACCAACGAGCTCGTCTCGCGTATGAAGGCGGGAAGTGTCCTTGTCGACATCGCGATCGACCAGGGCGGCTGCTTCGAGGACTCGCACCCGACGACGCACGCCGAGCCGACCTTCCCGGTCCACGACTCGGTCTTCTACTGCGTCGCCAACATGCCCGGCGCCGTGCCCAACACGTCGACGTACGCGCTGACCAACGCCACGCTCCCGTACATCGTCGAACTGGCCGACCGCGGCTGGGCCGAGGCCCTGCGCCGCGACCGCGCGCTGGCCCTGGGCCTCAACACGCATGACGGCAAGGTGGTTTACAAGGAGGTCGCGGAGGCACATGGCCTGGAGCACGTAGACCTGGAGACGCTGCTCGGCTGACCTCACCAGTGACGACGTCAACAGAAGTCGTCAATCTCACGCTTACGGCCGGACCTTGCGAGGGGTCCGGCCGTAAGCGCATGCGTACGGACTTGTTCAACTCGCCTTATACGTAACCCTTTAGCCGATTCGCGCACCCACGAAACACCCCGAAGAACCGCCGCACGCCCTTGACATGAGGGTGTCCCTTTGCCGACACATCGAGTCGGGAACGACGGATTGTGTTGCTGCGAAGCGGTGACACGCCATAGAGTCGCCAACCGTCGGCAAGGTGCCACGCTGACCTATCGATAAATGTTCCTGGTCACATCCAAGGAGGTAAGACGACTTGTGAATGAGTCGACATTTACTCCCGGAGGTGGCCAGCCAGCCGGACACGGACCCACGGGGCTTCAAGCTGTCGGCTCCGTAGCTGTGCGTACCTTCGCGGCCCACCAGAGCGGCTATAAGAGCAGCCCCCAGCAGAAGCCGACGCAGACAGCACACCAGAGCATGGATGGCCATCACGTGAACGCCATGGCCGGCGACCGAAGCGGCGACACACACAGCCACTTCGCCGACTACGACGAACTGTCCCCCGAGGGGCACTTCTACGACCCCGACGCCGAGTACGAGCCGGATCCCGAGTACGCGGCCACGCTTGCCCCGGACGCTGCCCGTCAGCGCCGTGAGCGCGTCGGCCCCACCGGGCGCCCGCTGCCGTACTTCCCGATTCCAGGACCGCTGACCGATCACGGCCCGGCGAAGATCATCGCGATGTGCAACCAGAAGGGCGGCGTGGGCAAGACCACGTCGACCATCAACCTGGGTGCCGCGCTCGCCGAGTACGGCCGCCGGGTCCTGCTCGTCGACTTCGACCCGCAGGGCGCCCTCTCGGTGGGCCTGGGTGTGAACCCGATGGAGCTCGACCTCACGGTCTACAACCTGCTCATGGAGCGGGGGATGTCCGCGGACGAGGTGCTCCTGAAGACCGCCGTCCCGAACATGGACCTGCTGCCGAGCAACATCGACCTGTCCGCCGCCGAGGTGCAGCTGGTCAGCGAGGTGGCGCGCGAGTCCACCCTGCAGCGGGCGCTGAAGCCGCTGATGGCCGACTACGACTACATCGTGATCGACTGTCAGCCCTCGCTCGGCCTGCTCACGGTGAACGCGCTGACGGCCGCTCACAAGGTCATAGTGCCGCTGGAGTGCGAGTTCTTCGCGCTACGCGGTGTGGCACTGCTGACCGAGACCATCGAGAAGGTCCAGGAGCGCCTCAACCCGGAGCTGGAGCTCGACGGCATCCTCGCCACCATGTACGACTCCCGCACGGTGCACAGCCGTGAGGTCCTGGCCCGCGTGGTCGAGGCCTTCGACGATCACGTGTACCACACGGTCATCGGGCGCACGGTCCGCTTCCCGGAGACCACGGTCGCCGGTGAGCCGATCACCACGTACGCGTCGAACTCCGTCGGTGCCGCGGCCTACCGCCAGCTCGCCAGGGAGGTGCTCGCCCGGTGTCACGCCGAGTGAGTCTGCCGGGGGCCGACGAACTGTTCCGTACGACCGGGGGAATGGCACTGCAGTCGTCGTCGCCACGGCGACCGGCGAACGGTGAGCCGCGGGTCCCCGGACCCGCGGGCGAGAGCGACGAGGCAGCCGCCGCGTCACCCGCCGCCGACGAGGGCGCCACCGACACGGCGCCCGCCGAGCACGCGGCCGCCGAGGCCGAGTCGGAGGCCGGTTCACGCAACCGGGCCGCCGCGGAGGCCGGGGAGAAGCAGGCCCGGCGTGCTTCCGCGGGAGGACCGGAGGGTTCCGGCGGCGGGCGCAGCTCGACCGCGGCCGCCCGGCGCCGCTCCCGCGCCGCCAACCGGCGCCCCAGCGGCCGTGAACGGCACGACGAGAAGATCACCGTGTACGTCTCGGCCGAGGAACTGATGGACCTCGAGCACGCGCGCCTGGTGCTGCGCGGTGAGCACGGGCTCGCCGTCGACCGCGGCCGCATCGTGCGCGAAGCGGTCGCCGTGGTCCTGGCCGATCTGGAGTCCCGCGGGGACGCGAGCATTCTCGTACGTCGGCTGCGTGGGCGTTAGCTGCTTCGGCGGTAGCCTCCGGCAGTGATGCCCGTGAACGATTCCTCCCTTCCGCCCGGCCGCGGCGCACGACGGCGCGCGCTGGGCCGCGGGGCGGCCGCTCCCGAGCCCGAGCCGGTACCGGAGCCGGCCCCCGAGCCGGAGCCCGAGGTCGATGACGGGCGCTTCAAGGTGCGGCTCGCCAACTTCGAGGGCCCCTTCGATCTGCTGCTCCAGCTCATCTCGAAGCACAAGCTCGACGTCACCGAGGTCGCGCTGTCGAAGGTGACCGACGAGTTCATGGCCCATATCCGGGCCATGGGGCCGGACTGGGACCTCGACCAGACCACCGAGTTCCTCGTCGTCGCCGCGACCCTGCTCGATCTGAAGGCCGCCCGGCTGCTGCCCACGGCCGAGGTGGAGGACGAGGCCGATCTCGCGCTCCTCGAAGCCCGTGACCTGCTGTTCGCGCGGCTGCTCCAGTACCGCGCGTACAAACGGATCGCCGACATCTTCAGCGGTCGGCTCGACGACGAGGCGCGGCGCCACCCGCGCACCGTGGGCCTGGAGCCGCAGTACGCGGAGCTGCTGCCCGACGTCGTCATCAGCATCGGTCCGGAGGGGTTCGCCCGGCTCGCGGTGAAGGCGATGCAGCCCAAGCCCAAGCCGCAGGTGTACATCGAACACATCCATGCCCCGCTGGTGAGCGTCCAGGAGCAGGCCGCTCTGGTGGTGGCCAGGCTGCGGGAGCTCGGCGAGGCCAGTTTCCGGGAGCTCGTGGCCGACACCGCGGACACGCTGACCGTGGTGGCGCGGTTCCTGGCGCTGCTCGAGCTGTACCGGGAGAAGGTCGTCGCCCTTGACCAGGAGACCGCGCTCGGGGACCTCCTCGTGCGCTGGACCGGCGAGGACGCGGCGCAGCCCGTGGTGACCGACGAGTTCGACCGGGCGCCCGAAGTGCCCGCAGAAGAGGGTGGGCAGAAGGAGTGAGCGTGGAGACCGAAAACCCCGAGGGCGGTGTGGCCGGGCTCGCTCTGCGCCCCGCCCTCGAAGCCGTGCTGATGGTCGTCGACGAGCCCGCCACCGAGGAGCATCTCGCCAAGATCCTGCAGCGGCCCAGGCGGGCCGTCGCCGACGCGCTGCGGGAGCTGGCCGACGAGTACACGGCGCAGGGGCGCGGCTTCGAGCTGCGGCGGGTCGCCGGTGGCTGGCGGTTCTACACCCGCCCGGAGTACGCCGACGCCGTCGAGGGCTTCGTGCTCGACGGGCAGGTCGCCCGGCTCACCCAGGCCGCGCTTGAGACCCTGGCGGTCGTCGCGTACCGCCAGCCGGTGAGCCGCTCAAGGGTCTCCGCGGTGCGCGGAGTCAACTGTGACGGGGTCATGAGGACCCTGTTGCAGAGGGGGCTGGTGGAGGAGGCGGGCGCGGAACCCGAAACAGGTGCGATCCTGTACAGGACGACGAACTACTTTCTGGAGCGGATGGGCCTGCGCGGCCTGGACGAGCTGCCGGAGCTCGCGCCCTTCCTCCCCGAGGCGGACGCGATCGAGGCCGAGACGCTGGAAGGGGTCCCGTCGTTCGACCCGGACGCACCCGATGCGCCGGGTTCCGAGCACACCGAGCACACAGTCGACTAGACGGAAATTTGATGCGAAGCAGCAGCGGCAGGAACAGCAGCGGAAACAACGGCGGGAGCCGTGGTGGCAACAGCGGCGGCCGCGGCGGTAGCAGCGGTGGCGCCCGAGGCGGAAGCGGCGGTGGCGCCCGTGGCGGAAGCGGCGGCGGCCCCCGCGGCGCGAGCGGCGGGAGCGGCGGCGGCCGTGGTGACTACCGCGGTGCCGGGAACGACCGCGACGACAAGCAGGCCGGCGCCGGCCGTCCGAAGAAGCCGCGTCCCGAGGAGCGGCGTTACGACGTGGGCCCCGGTGGCACGCAGGACGGCCCCAAGACGGGCCGTGGCGCCTCGGCGCGCGGCGGCGCCAAGGGCGGCCCCAAGCGCGGGCAGCAGGCCGCGCAGAGCCGCGGGCGCTGGGTTCCGGCGACCTCGCGCGAGTACGAGGCGCGGGCCGAGGAGCGCAACCGCGAGCGGTACGCGGGCAAGAAGGACGTGAAGCTCCCGAAGACCTTCCCGGGCGCCGAGCAGGAGGGCGAGCGGCTGCAGAAGATCCTGGCCCGCGCCGGTTACGGCTCGCGCCGCGCCTGCGAGGAGCTGGTGGAGCAGGCCCGCGTCGAGGTCAACGGCGAGATCGTGCTCGAGCAGGGCATGCGCGTCGACACCGACAAGGACGTGATCAAGGTCGACGGGCTGACCGTGGCCACGCAGTCGTACCAGTTCTTCGTCCTGAACAAGCCGGCCGGCGTCGTCTCCACCATGGAGGACAACGAGGGGCGGCAGTGCCTCGGCGACTACACGAACAACCGTGAGACGCGGCTGTTCCACGTCGGGCGGCTCGACACCGAGACCGAGGGTGTCATCCTGCTCACCAACCACGGCGAGCTGGCGCACCGCCTCACCCACCCCAAGTACGGCGTGAAGAAGGTCTACCTCGCGCACATCGTGGGCCCGATCCCGCGTGACCTGGGCAAGCAGCTCAAGGACGGCATCCAGCTGGAGGACGGGTACGCGAAGGCGGACCACTTCCGCGTCGTCGAGCAGACCGGCAAGAACTACCTGGTCGAGGTCACCCTGCACGAGGGGCGCAAGCACATCGTGCGCCGGATGCTCGCCGAGGCCGGGTTCCCCGTCGACAAGCTGGTCCGGGTCGCTTTCGGGCCGATCACGCTGGGCGACCAGAAGTCCGGCTGGCTGCGGCGCCTGTCGAACACCGAGGTCGGCATGCTGATGCAGGAAGTCGACCTGTAGACAGCTGAAGGACCGGTCCGGGTCTTGTCCACGGCAGCCCTCTCCCTTTAAAGTCGCTTAGACCAATAAGGGAGGGGGCTGCCGTATGCACGGCTATGACAAACACGCCTATGAGCCCTTCGCCGTCACCGTCGACCTCGCCGTCTTCACGCTCCGCGCCGGGCAGCTGCACATCCTGCTCGTCGAGCGCGGCCAGGACCCGTACGCGGGGCGCTGGGCGCTGCCGGGCGGGTTCCTCGCGCCCGACGAGTCCGCGGAGAGCGCGGCGCGGCGCGAGCTCGCCGAGGAGACCGGGCTGAGCGACGTGGCCGGGCTCCACCTGGAGCAGCTGCGCACCTACAGCGAACCGGACCGGGACCCGCGGATGCGGGTCGTCTCCGTCGCCTTCGCGGCGCTCGTCCCCAACGCCCCGCAGGCCCAGGGCGGCGGGGACGCCGCCCGCGCCGCGTGGCTGCCCTACGAGCCGGGTGCCCGCGGCGCGTACGGGCCGCTCGCCTTCGACCACGACGTGATCCTCGCCGACGCCCACGAGCGGATCGGCGGCAAACTCGAGTACACCTGCCTGGCCACGGCGTTCTGCCCGCCCGAGTTCACGCTCGGAGAACTGCGCCAGGTCTACGAGGTCGTGTGGGGGACCGAGCTCGATCCGGCGAACTTCCGGCGCAAGGTGCTCGCCACCCCCGGCTTCGTCGAGCAGATCCCGGGCGCGTCCCGGCTGACCGGCGGCCGCGGCAAGCCCGCCGCCCTGTACCGGGCCGGGGGCGCCACCTCACTGCTCCCGCCGCTGCTCAAGCCCGCACCCGACGCCACGGAAGGCACACGCTGATGACGCCGACGACACTGATGACCAAGCGCCCCGCGACCGGATCGCTGCTCGGGCTCGCGCTGGGGGACGCGCTCGGCTTCCCGACCGAGTTCAACGACGTACCGGCGATCCTGGCCAAGTGCGGGCCCTGGCGCGAGATGGAGCTGCCGGGGCCGGTCGCGTACATCACGGACGACACACAGATGGCGCTCGCCGTGGCCCGGGGCCTGAGCGCCGCCACGGGGCGGGGGACGCTCGACGCCGCGCTGTTCGAGCCGCCGCTGCGTCAGGAGTTCGTGGACTGGTACCGCTCGCCCGAGAACAACCGCGCACCCGGCAACACCTGCCTGCGCGCCTGCGACCTGCTCACCACCGAGGGCCGGGCCTGGCAGGACGCCAGCCAGCTCGGCTCCAAGGGGTGCGGCGCCAACATGCGGGTCACCCCGCTCGGTCTCGTGCCGGGGCTGAGCGGCGAACAGCGGGCGGGCGCCGCCCAGTTGCAGGCCGCGCTCACCCACGGGCATCCGACCGCGCTCGCGGCGAGCGACCTGACCGCCCATGCCGTGTTCCTGCTCGCGGGAGGCGCCGACCCCACCGGCCTGGTGGGGCAGCTGCGGTCGTACGCCCTGGAGAACCGCACCCGCTACCGGGAGGACTGGCTCGGCGACCTGTGGCGGCGGTCGCAGGACCCGTACCCCGAGCACTTCATCACGCGCGGCTGGGACGAATGCCTGGCCGTCCTGGAACGACTGGCCGCGGCCGTGCGTACCGTCAATCCGGAGACCGACCCGTGTCTGGCCACCGGCGCGGGCTGGATCGCCGAGGAGGCGCTCGCCACCGCCCTGCTGTGCTTCCTGCTCTTCGTGGACGAACCGGTGCTCGCGCTGCGCCGCGCCGCCTGTACGTCCGGCGACTCGGACTCGATCGCGGCGCTGGCCGGCGCCTTCGCGGGCGCTCACCTCGGGGCGGACGCCTGGCCCGAGGAGTGGGTGCGGCGCGTCGAGCACCGCGACGAGCTGACCGCGTTCGGGACGGAGTGGGACAGCAGGCTCTAAAGGGCAGCCGAAGCGAGGGCCGAGGCGCGGCGGGACCGGGTCAGGAAGGCCTCGACCCGGGCCCGGTCCGGTTCCGGCGGGAGCGGGGTGTGCAAAGCGGCCTCGTCCGCCTCGGCCGAAAGGCGGGTCATCCGGCGGTCGATCTCCGGCCACGGCACCTCGCCGCGCTTCACCTCGAGCAGCGGCTCGCGCTGGTCGCCCACGTCGATCGTCAGCTTCCCGGTCCGCAGCAGATCGCGGCAGGACATCAGCAGGCGCAGCAGGTGCATCGCGTGCTTCCAGCGCGGGGCGCCGTGGGTGCGGACGTCGGCCTCCAGCTTCCTGCGTTGGCCGGACGCGTAGCGCGCGAACGTGGTGTGGGCCTGACGGGAGAGGAACGCCTCACGCAGGGCGAGCAGCTCTCGGCCCACGGGTGTGATGCGCTCGACGAGCGGGGAGTGCAGGCACTCCAGCACGTTCGGATCGGCCCGCAGGGCCAGTTCGCAGAAGCGCTCCAGCTCCCAGGAGAACTGTTCCCGCCCCGGGCCCTCGACGTGGGCCGGCGGTTTCTCGAACCGCCAGTACAGCGGGGTCGGCGCCAGGTACACCCCGCGGCGGTCCGTGTCGCTCGCCTCCGTGGCCAGGCCGAAGGCGCGCGAGCCCATGACGCAGGCGTAGATCGTGTGGTCGCGCACCAGAGCGGCGGGGAGCGGGTCTTCCGGTTCCATGCGGGGAGCGTAAAGGGTCGCCTCAGCCGAGCGAGATCGATTTTCCGGTGACCGTGATCTTCCGCGGCGGCAGCGGCCGGGGCGCCGGGCCGCCCGCCACCGAGGCGTCCGCGATCCGGTACTTCGATCCGTGGCAGGGGCAGTTGATGGTGCCGCCCGACACGTCGTCGACCGTGCAGCCCTGATGCGTACAGGTCGCCGAGAACGCCCTGAAGTCGCCCCGGGCCGGCTGGGTCACCACGACCTTCTTGTCGGCGAAGACCTTGCCGCCGCCCACCGGGATGTCCGATGTCTTCGCCAACTCGTTGGCTGCGGGCGGCTGTTCAGATGAGTTCGCGGGCGCGCTGCTCGTGGCGGTGGCAGTGGTGGACGACGCCGGCGGGGTGTCGCCTCCGCCGCCCTCGTCGCCGTGCTTGCTGCACCCCGCCGCGAGCGCCGCCGCTCCCGCGACGAGCACGCTGCGCCGGGTCGCCGTCGGTTTCATGTCGTCACCCCCACCGTCCGGAAGAACCACAGCGCCGACGTCAGCCACAACAGCGTCAGGACCGCGAACGCGAGGCCGCCCACCACCGGCAGCAGCCGGCCGGGCAGCCGCTCGGCGCGCAGCAGCAGCATCTTGGCGCTGAAGACGCCGAAGAAGAAGCAGCCCAGGAACGAGTGCCACATGACGCGGGCCGAGTACGTCTGGTAGCCGAGCGCGTAGAGGCAGTGCACCGCGACCGGCACCGCCACCAGGAACGCGATCCGGCCCGACCAGCGGTGCAGGGCGGGCGCCCACGACGGGCCGCGCAGCTTCCCGTAGACCATGAACGCCGAGACGACCTGCACCAGCGCGAAGGCGAACGCCGCCGTCGCCAGCCAGGACTTCACCGCGCTGGTGCTGGAGAACCCGGCCAGGTTGAAGGCCGTGCCGCCCGGGTCGTGGACCTTGCCGTAAGCGCCGAGCGCCACGGCCACCGCGGCCGCGACGACAGCCGGCACCAGATAGCGGGCCGGGTGCGGACGGCGGTGGTCCGGCTCGGGGCCCGGGAAACTCTGGGTCGCGGCGTTCGGATCGACTGTCATGGCTACCCCTCGCGAAAGTCGAAAGTCGAAGGTCGGGAGGCCGTCGGGGGCGGAGTCAGGGATCGCGGCGTCGGGCGGTCGGGGTCAGGGAACGACCGGCTGAGCGGTCAGCGGCTCGCCGTCCACGGTGACGGCGCCGGTCTCCGGGTCGATCCGGGGCGCGGCGGACGGCTCGTCGTCACGCCGGACGATGCCGACCTGGCGGCCGTCGGGCAGCACGATCCAGCCGCCGTCGATCTTCGCGCCGCGCACCTCGGTGGTGGCGCGGTACAGGCCGGACGGCTTGACGGCCTTCTTCGCGGTGAAGCCGTACGGCCTGTCCCGGATCTCGACGGTGCCGCGGATCCGGCTGCCGGCGAGGGAGCCCTCGAGCTGCGCGCCGTCGCGTCCGCTCAGCTTCATCGAGCCGTCGTCCTCGACGTCCCCCTTCAGCCAGGACTCCTCGGTGCGGCCGTCGCAGTAGTAGGCCACCGCTTTGTCACCGCGTACGGAGACGGAGACGGCGGCGGTGTCGTCATCGGTGCGGCCCGCGTAGCCGGTCTTGCCGCGTGCCGTCCGCGACGGGCTGGGGCTCGGGCTGGCGCTGGGACCCGGGCTCGCCGTCGTGGCGCTCGGCGAGGGGGACGGCGTGGCGCCGGGAGCGCCCGCGTACGAGGACGCGCTCTCGCCCGTCGTCGCGTTCAGCGCCAGCATGATCACCGCCAGGGCCAGTCCGGCGAACAGCGTGTAGAGGGGTCCTGAGCGCTTCATGACGAGCCTCCCCCGAGGCGGCACGGTGCCGCTTTACCATGCAAGCAGCTCCGGTCGGGAGGCGACAGGGGGTGGTCCGGGCGACATTGGAGTGCCCGTCTCGACAGACGGGCGGCGCGCGCCCCCGCGTAACGACCCAACTACCCTGAACCGTGGCAGACACAGGCGGCAGACCTATGCAGATGATCAAGGAGTGACACCGTGGCGGTACGAGCGGTCCGGGGCGCCGTACAACTCGAACGGGACGAAGTCGAGCACATGAACGAGCAGGTCAGCGAGCTGCTCACCGCCGTTCTCGAGCGCAACCGGCTGACCGGCGAGGACCTGATCTCCATCTGGTTCACGGCCACGCCCGACCTGCACTGCGACTTCCCGGCGGCCGCCGCCCGCAAGCTCGGTATCGTCGACGTACCCCTGATCTGCGCACAGGAACTGGACATAGCCGGCGCCATGCCGCGCGTCGTCCGCGTCCTCGCGCACGTCGAGACCGAACTGCCCCGGTCCGAGATCGCCCACGTCTACCTCGGCACGGCGGCAGCCCTGCGCAAGGACATCGCCCAGTGAGAACCGCACTCGTCATCGGCACCGGCCTCATCGGCACCTCCGCCGCCCTGGCCCTGGCCTCGCGCGGCGTGACCGTGCACCTCGCCGATCACGACACGGCGCAGGCCCGGACCGCGGCGGCGCTCGGCGCCGGGACCGACGAGGCGCCGCAGGGCCCGGTCGACCTGTGCGTCGTCGCCGTACCGCCGGCCCATGTGGCCGCGACCCTGGCCGGTGTCATGCGGCGCGGCGCGGCCCGCGCCTACCTCGACGTGGCCAGCGTCAAGGGCGGCCCGCGCCGCGACCTCGAAGCGCTCGGCCTCGACCTCACCGCGTACATCGGTACGCACCCGATGAGCGGCCGGGAGCGCAGCGGCCCCCTCGCCGCGACCGCCGACCTCTTCGAGGGCCGCCCGTGGGTGCTGACCCCGACCCGGGACACCGACACCGAGGTCCTGAACGTCGCCCTCGAACTGGTCGCCCTGTGCCGGGCCGTGCCCGTCGTGATGGACGCCGACGCGCACGACCGGGCCGTCGCGCTCGTCTCGCACATGCCCCACCTGGTCTCCAGCATGGTCGCGGCCCGCTTGGAGAACGCGGAGGAGAGCGCCGTACGCCTCTGCGGGCAGGGCATCCGGGACGTGACCCGGATCGCGGCCTCCGAGCCGGGCATGTGGATCGACATCCTGTCCGCGAACCCGGGGCCGGTCGCCGACCTGCTCTCCGCCGTCTCCGCCGACCTCGACGAGACGGTCCAGGCCCTGCGCTCCCTGCAGTCCGCCGACGACGCCAAGCGCCGCGAGGGCGCCGACGGCGTCGCGACCATGCTGCGCCGGGGCAACGCGGGCCAGAGCCGGGTCCCCGGCAAGCACGGCGCGGCCCCCGCCGCGTACGAGATCGTCGCCGTCCTCATCTCCGACCAGCCCGGCGAGCTGGCCCGCATCTTCGCGGACGCGGGCGCCGCCGGCGTCAACATCGAGGACGTCCGCATCGAGCACGCCACCGGTCAGCAGGCCGGTTTCGTGCAGCTCATGGTGCAGCCCGCCGCGGCCCCCAAGCTGGCCGCGTCGCTGCGCGAGCGCGGCTGGTCCATGCGGCAGTAGCAACGGCACGGCAGCGGCTTGGCAGCGGCTTGGCAGCGGCTCGGCAGCGGCGGCAGGAGCGGCAGTAAGAGGCGCTCGCGGGAGCCAGTAACCTTGTGCGGGGCGCTCTCGCGCCCCGCCCTCCTGCCCCGTGCACTCAGAAAGGTGTCCGTCACCGTGGAAACCGCCGCCCCGGCAGCTGTGATCGTCGCCATCGACGGACCCTCCGGCACGGGCAAGTCGAGCACCTCGAAGGCCGTCGCCGCCCAGCTCGGCCTCAGCTACCTCGACACCGGCGCCCAGTACCGGGCCATCACCTGGTGGATGGTGAACAACGGGATCGACCTGACCGACCCCACCGCCATCGCGGCGGTCGCCGGCAAGGCCGAGATCCTCTCCGGTACGGACCCGGCCGCGCCCACCATCACCGTCGACGGCACGGACGTCGCGGGCCCGATCCGCACCGGCGAGGTCACCTCCAAGGTGAGCGCCGTCAGCGCGGTCCCCGAGGTGCGCGCCCGCATCACCGAGCTGCAGCGCTCCATCGCCGCCTCGGCCGCGGCGGACGGCGTGGGCATGGTCGTCGAGGGCCGTGACATCGGTACGACGGTGCTGCCCGACGCCGACCTGAAGATCTTCCTCACCGCGTCGCCCGAGGCCCGCGCCGCCCGCCGCTCCGGCGAGCTGAAGGGCGCCGACGTCAAGGCCACGCAGGAGGCCCTGATCAAGCGGGATGCGGCCGACTCCAGCCGGAAGACGTCGCCGCTGGCCAAGGCCGGCGACGCCGTCGAGGTGGACACCACCGACCTCACGCTTCAGCAGGTCATCGAGTGCGTCGTCACCCTCGTCGAGGAGAAGCGGACCTCCAAGTGAGCCCAGTGAGCCCCTCGGAACGCGGGGCCGAGGTCGGTCGGCGTATCGGCGTCGGCCTGATGTACGGGCTGTGGAAGCCGCGCGTCCTCGGCTCGTGGCGGGTTCCGGCGAGCGGCCCGGTCATCTTCGCCGTGAACCACTCGCACAACGTGGACGGCCCCATGGTCATGGGCGTCGCCCCGCGTCCGACGCACTTCCTGATCAAGCAGGAGGCGTTCATCGGGCCGCTCGGCACCTTCCTCGAAGGCATCGGGCAGCTGAAGGTCGACCGGACCAGCGCGGACCGGACGGCCATCACCCGGGCGCTGGACGTCCTCGCCGACGGGGGAGTGCTCGGTATCTTCCCCGAGGGCACGCGCGGCGACGGCGACTTCGCCTCGCTGCGGGCCGGGCTCGCCTATTTCGCGGTGCGCAGCGGCGCGCCGATCGTCCCGGTCGCCGTACTGGGAAGCACGGAGAAGCGCGGACGGTTGATAAAGAAGCTGCCCCCGCTGCGCAGCCGGGTCGACGTCGTCTTCGGCGACCCCTTCGAGGCGGGCGACGGCAGCGGACGGCGTACGCGCACGGCGCTCGACGCGGCGACCGTGCGCATCCAGGAGCAGCTCACCGCGCACCTGCACCATGCCAGGCGCCTGACCGGGCGCTGAGCGAGACTTTCAGTAGTGGACCGCGGTACACGACACGGCGGGCCACCGATCACCACGAATGAACGACGAGGTACGGACTTCATGAACGACCAGATCCAGCCCGAGGGTGGCCCCGAACACGAGCATGGGGCGCTCGGCGACGCGGAGTACGCGGAGTTCATGGAGCTCGCCGCCGAGGAGGGCTTCGACGTCGAGGACGTCGAGGGCGCGATCGAGGAGGCGGGTCACGGCCCGTTGCCCGTACTCGCCGTCGTCGGCCGCCCCAATGTCGGCAAGTCGACCCTGGTGAACCGCATCATCGGCCGCCGTGAGGCCGTCGTCGAGGACAAGCCGGGCGTCACCCGCGACCGCGTCACCTACGAGGCCGAGTGGGCGGGCCGCCGCTTCAAGGTCGTCGACACCGGCGGTTGGGAGCAGGACGTGCTCGGCATCGACGCGTCGGTGGCCGCGCAGGCCGAGTACGCGATCGAGACGGCCGACGCGGTCGTCTTCGTCGTGGACTCCACGGTCGGCGTCACCGACACCGACGAGGCCGTCGTCCGCCTCCTTCGCAAGGCCAACAAGCCCGTGGTGCTGTGCGCCAACAAGGTGGACGGTCCGAGCGGCGAGGCCGACGCGACCGCCCTGTGGTCCCTCGGCATCGGCGAACCGCACCCGGTCTCCTCGCTGCACGGCCGCGGCACCGGCGACATGCTCGACGCGGTGCTCGAGGCGCTGCCCGAGGCGCCCGCGCAGACCTTCGGCACCGCGATCGGCGGTCCGCGCCGGATCGCCCTGATCGGCCGTCCGAACGTCGGCAAGTCCTCGCTCCTGAACAAGGTGGCCGACGAGGACCGTGTGGTCGTCAACGAGCTGGCGGGCACCACCCGCGACCCGGTCGACGAGCTCATCGAGCTCGGCGGCGTCACCTGGAAGTTCATCGACACGGCGGGCATCCGCAAGCGCGTCCACCTCCAGCAGGGCGCCGACTACTACGCCTCGCTGCGCACCGCCGCCGCCGTCGAGAAGGCGGAGGTCGCGGTCATCCTGATCGACGCCTCCGAGACGATCTCGGTGCAGGACCAGCGGATCGTGACGAGCGCGGTCGAGGCGGGCCGCGCGATCGTCGTGGCGTTCAACAAGTGGGACACCCTCGACGAGGAGCGCCGCTACTACCTGGAGCGCGAGATCGAGACCGAGCTCGCCCAGGTCGCGTGGGCGCCCCGGGTGAACGTGTCGGCGCGTACCGGACGCCACATGGAGAAGCTGGTCCCGGCGATCGAGACCGCGCTGGCCGGCTGGGAGACCCGCGTGCCGACCGGCCGCCTCAACGCCTTCCTCGGCGAGCTGGTCGCGGCCCACCCGCACCCGATCCGCGGCGGCAAGCAGCCCCGCATCCTCTTCGGCACGCAGGCCGGAACCAAGCCGCCGCGGTTCGTGCTCTTCTCCTCAGGGTTCATCGAGCACGGCTACCGGCGCTTCGTGGAGCGGCGTCTGCGCGAGGAGTTCGGGTTCGAGGGGACGCCGATCCACATCTCCGTGCGGGTCCGGGAGAAGCGCGGGCGCAAGAAGTAGGAGTACGGCTGCTACGGCCTTCGTGGCGCGGGCGGCAGCGCGGCCGGGAGGTGACCTCCCGGGCCGGGCTGCCGCCCGTTCTGCTGGGTGTAGTGGTGCTGGCCCGTCGTGTAGTACGGGGTGTGGTGCCGGGTCCCGTACGTCCCCGTCCCGAAGGCCGCGAAGCCCAGCTCCTCCTCGCCACTGCGGTCGCCGGGCAGGGTCCTGAAGGACCGGCGGTACTCCGCGTACAGGGCGTCGTAGATCGGCGTCGCCGAGCGGCCGCCCGAGTACTCCTCCGGGGGACGCATCGACGGGATGTAGTTCTGGTACGGCTGACGCCGCCCGGCGGAGGGGGATGAAGTGGGGTCGTATGGGTGCACAAAGGTGCCAACGACCCGGGCCCCCGACGGATGCGCCCTTGGCCTCGGCTTTTGCGGGGCGTCAGGAGTGTGACCGGCGCATACGTGGGGGCCCGGGTGCGGAGCCGGGGTCGGCTCAGGTGCCCGCGAGCGGCATCGCGGCGGCGACCAGGCGTCCGTCGGCCGCGGCCTTGTCGAGGGCGTCGCGCAGCAGGTCCTCGCGGGGCTGGCGGCCGATCGAGCCGGCCGGGGCGGCGCAGACGAGCACCGTGTGCGTCTTGTTGGCGGCGGCCCGCCAGCCGTCGGTGACCACGAGCGGCTGGTGCGCCTGCCACCAGGCGACCTGGGAGGGGGCGCCGCCGGTGCCGGGCTGGAGCACGGCGTGCAGCCGGCCCATGGCGAGCAGCACCGACCAGCCGGGCAGCGCGCGCGGCGGCTCCGTCAGCCCGGTGACCGGCATGAAGCCCTGCTCGATCAGGAGCGGCAGGAAGTCGTCACCGCCGCCCGCGGCCGCGCCGGGGCGGGAGATGGGGCCGGTCGGTTCGATGACGAGCGCGGGGTGCAGCTCGCCGGCGATCAGCAGCAGGCCGCTGGTCACGCCCAGGACGGCCTGGGCCGCGGTGGCCTGCGCCGGCACGGCGGCGCCCGCCGGGCCGGGGGCGTCGGCGACGGACCGTACGGCGCCCTGCAGCTGGTCCTCGGCGACCTGGACCACCTGCGAGGGCAGGCAGCCGGCGTGGGCGAAGGCGAGGACGGCGGTCTCGTCGCCCACGAACAGGACCGTGCTGGTGCGTTCCTGCGCGGAGTCGCCGGGGGTACGGCAGGACGTGCAGTCGTAACCACCCGGTGCGTTCTCACCGGCGAGCAGCCGGTCGGCTTCGTCGTCGCCGATCTCGGCGCGTACGTCGTCACTCACGTCGAGCAAGCGCGGCACGGGGACTCCCTCTGGATCGGATGCGTGCTTATGAAGGGACAACGGGCGATCTGTGGCAGGAGTCACGCCCGGAACCGAACGGAATTCACCCATCCGAAGCAGACCGTGAGAAGACGGCCGGAATCTGTCACTCCACGCCAACTTGTAGGGGTTCCAAGCAAGTTGAGTTAGTGAGGTGAGTCACAGATCGGCGAGGTGACAGGTCGACAAATCATGAAATCAGTGAATGAAGTGGGTGGCCTGAAATCATCGCTACTTCAGGTAACTGGCTACTGACCTGGAGTCACAGGGCGATGGTTGATGCGAGTCCCGCGGGCTGCCTAGATTCCACCGCCGTCTGCACACCGCAGTCCAGGAGAGGGAATCTCATGTCCGTGCCGATACGTACGGCTCGAACGACCGTGGTGATCGCCGGGGCGGCTCTGTGCGCCCCCCTCGGTCTCCTCGCGTCCGGTGGCTCCGCCCACGCGGCGGACACCGGGGTCTGGGACCGCATCGCCCGCTGCGAGAGCGGCGGCGACTGGCACATCAACACCGGCAACGGGTACTTCGGCGGGCTCCAGTTCTCCGCCTCGACCTGGCGCGCGTTCGGCGGAGGGGCCTACGCGTCGACGGCCGACCGGGCCAGCAAGGCACAGCAGATCGCGGTGGCCTCCAAGGTGCAGCGCGTGCAGGGCTGGGGCGCCTGGCCCACCTGCTCGGCGCGGGCCGGCGCGTACGGCAGCGCGCCCGCGGCCTCCGCGGCCGAGCCCAAGGCCGTGAAGCGTGCGCAGCCGAAGTCGGTGAAGCCCAAACTGGCCCCGGCGCAGCGCGGAACCTCGGGCGCCGACCGCGGCACCGCCCGGCACGGCGGCTACGTCGTCCGCGGCGGCGACACTCTCGGCGCGATCGCCGCCGACCACGGCACCAGCTGGAAGCGCCTGTTCGCCGTCAACAAGACCGTCATCGGCGGCGACCCGAACCTGATCATGCCGGGCCAGCGGCTGCTGCTCGGATAGCCGGAGCGATGTTCCGCGGTTCCGCCCGGTGCGCCGACCGGGTGGGGCCGCGGCTCCGGCGGCGCGGCACCGGAGGCGGGCGCGCCTCGCTGCTTAGCGTGGCGCGATGTACCTGATGCCTACGAAGCCGAAGACGTACGGCCGGGCGGCGGTGCTGCTCGGCGGGCTGTTCGCCCTGACCTGCGCACCCGCCGCCGCGTCCACCGCCCCGACCCCCCTGTTCGGTCCCGGGAACGCCGCCGGCGCGGGAAGCGCCGCCACCGCGCCCTACGGCTGCGCGGGGGACGAGTGGCCGTGGTCCTGTATCGCCGAGTGCGAGAGCGGCGGGCGCTGGTCCGCCAACACCGGCAACTCCTACTACGGCGGACTCCAGTTCCGGCAGTCCACCTGGGAGGCGTACGGCGGCCTGAAGTACGCGCCGCGCGCCGACCTCGCCACCCGCAAGGAACAGATCAAGGTGGCAGAGAAGGTGCTGAGCGACCAGGGCTGGGGCGCCTGGCCCGCCTGCTCGAACAAGTACCGGCTCTCGGGGCGCGTCCACGTGGTGCGCGGCGGCGAGACGCTGGAGTCGATCGCGCAGGGCGCCGAGGTCAAGGGCGGCGGGCAGGCGCTCTACAAGGCCGGCCGGCACATGGTCGGGCCGCATCCGGAGCGGCTCAACGAGGGCACGATGCTGCGCATCCCGGCGGAGGAGGCTCAGTAGCCTTCGCCGGCCTCGCCGCTGCGGACCACGCAACCGCGCCGCAGTTCGTGCACCAGGACTGTCGCCCCGCCCGCCCCGGCCGGGCGCAGTCCGGGTGGCAGCCGCTGTTCCGCGAGGACCACGGCGGCGTCGAGACCGCGCAGCAGGGCGTAGGTGCGGGCGGCGACCCGGGGCGACATGCCCTGGGCCGGTTCGTCGACCAGGACGACGCGGGCGCGGCCCCGGGCGAGCAGGGCACGGGAGACGGCGAGCATGCGCTGTTCGCCGCCGGAGAGGGTGCCGGCGCGGCGGGCGAGGAGCGGGCGCAGCTCCGGATAGGCGTCGAGCGCCGACGAGAAGTCGCCGTCCGCCGAAGCGAGTCGCAGATTGTCGGCGACGGTGAGCGCGGCGAACACGGCCTGCCGGTCGGGGACGAGGCACAGGCCCGCCGCGGCGCGGACATGAGGCGCCTGCCGGGTGACGTCGACGCCGTCCCACACCACGCTTCCCGCGGTGAGCCGTACGGTGCCGGCGAGGGCGCGCAGGGTGGTCGTGCGCCCGGACCCGTTGCGGCCCAGAAGTACGGTGACCGTCCCGGCGGGTGCGGCGAGGCCGATGCCGTGCAGGGCTTCCAGTGGGCCGTAGCGCACGCGGGCGCCGCGCAGTTCGATGCCGTGTCTCATGGGCGCGGCCCGGTCGTGCGGTCGAGGACTGTGTCCGGCGGGCCCGACGCCACGACGGTGCCCGCCGCCATCACGTGCACCGTGTCCGCCAGGTCCGCGACCAGGTCCAGGTCGTGCTCGACGACGAGCAGGGCTGTACCGTCGGCGGCCAGCGCCTTCAACAGCCCTGCCAGCGCGGCCACTTCGGCGTCGTCGAGACCCGCGGCGGGTTCGTCCAGCAACAGGACGTGCGGCCCACCCGCGAGGGCGCGGGCGAGCTCGACCCGGCGCAGTGTCCCGGTGGGCAGATCGGCCGTGAGCTGCTCACCGCGCAGCCCGAACAGCGCGAGCAGGCGCCGGGTGGCGTCAGGGTCGGGTACGCGGCCCTGCTCGGCACCGACCTGAATGTTCTCGGCCACGGTCAACGACGGGAAGACCGACAGTTGCTGAAAGGTCCGGGCCACGCCGAGCCGGGTCCTGGCGTGTGCGGGAAGCGCCGTGATGTCGCGCTCCCCGAGCCGCACGCGCCCCGCCTCCGGCCGCAGCGTTCCGGCAAGACAGTGGAACAGGGTGCTCTTGCCCACCCCGTTCGGCCCCACGACGGCCACGATCCGCCCGGGCGGCACGCTGATGTCCACGTCGTGCAGAACGGGACGACCGCCGAAGGTGACGGTGAGGCGGGTGGCGGACAGGGCCGGGGGAGCGGGGACGAGGCCGCCGGGGCGAGGGTCTTTCGGCATCACGTTCGCGGCGCCCGACAGCCCGGGCCGACGGCGTGTGAGCCCACCCTGCGATGCCGCTCGCGCGCGGGGCGGACTTGGGCGTCGGCGGGCCCTGGGCGGTGCTGTCCGCTCGTCGGCTGGGCTTGCGGCCCGGTGCCGGTGGGTCGCACGAAGTGCGCCCTTCAGGGGCGCGGGGAACCGCGCGACCAGCCCCCACGGGCCCGCACCAGGCGATGAATGCCCTCGCCGGAGGCCGGCCCGCACATCGAGCAGACCCGGGGATCGACGCAGACGGTCCCGCGCAGCGAGCCCCCGCGGGGTCAACCGCCCCTGCCCCCGGCCCCGTACGGCAAAGCGCCGCGCCGCCTCGTACGGTCCCTCGGGGAAGCGGCCGGCCAGCACCGCCAGCAAGCCGACGACCGCCGCCGCGACCCCGCCCCGGGCGCCCGCGTCCAGGCCGACCAGGAGCGCCGCGCCGGCCAGTGCCCCGAGCGGGCTGTCCGCGCCGAGGACGACGATCGCCGCGAACCAGAGCAGTCCGCGTACCGGGTCGTACGCCCCGGGGTCGAACGAGCGGACCCCGAACGCCAGCAGCCCGCCGCCCAGCGCCGCGAGTCCGGCCCCCGTCACGAACGCCGCCACCTTGAGCGCGGGCACCCGTACCCCGGCCGCCGAGGCCCCCGCCTCGTGGTCCCGCATCGCGGCGAGCGCCCGTCCGGCCCGGCCTCGCCGCAGGGCCGACACGCAGAGCAACGCGGCGCCGAGCAGGCCGAGTTCGAGGACGTAGAAGGCGCGGTCGCTGTCGAATCCGGCCGGTCTGGGCGGGGCCAGGCCGGAGGCCGCGTACGGCTGCGCGAACACGAACCGGCTCACGCCGACCCCGACGGCGAATGTGGCGAGTGCCAGGGCGAGGCCGTGCCGGCGAATCGCGGGCACGGCGGTGAGCAGGCCCAGCGGGGCGACGAGGGCCACGGCCAGTGACAGGGCCAAGAAGCCGGGTAGTCGGGGAAGGCCGGGGAAGCGGCCCAGTGCCGCCAAGGTCG
This sequence comes from Streptomyces kunmingensis, assembly GCF_039533535.1. Classification (NCBI taxonomy): domain Bacteria; kingdom Bacillati; phylum Actinomycetota; class Actinomycetes; order Kitasatosporales; family Streptomycetaceae; genus Streptomyces; species Streptomyces kunmingensis. The sequence continues at coordinate 369,073 of NZ_BAAATS010000012.1, read as the reverse complement.
CCAACAGGGCTCCCAGGCCGGCGAACGCGCCTTGCCCCAAAGCCAGTTGGCCCGCGCGGCCCGTCACCACGACCAGGGACAGCAGGATCAGCGCCAGCGCCGGCACCTGGACCGACGTATGGAGGTCCGAGCCCGCGAAGCCCAGCGGCAGCAGGAACAGCACCGCCGCGACCGGCCAGGCCCCCGCGGGCGCCGGCACCCCCCGCCGCGTCGCGGCCCGTGGCAGCGCGCCGCGTCCGCCGATCCCCGGCAGGGCGAGCGCCGCGAGGAGCAGCGCCACCACGAACAGATTGGCCCCGACCGCCTGGACCAGCGGCTCCGCCCGTCCGCCGGGGTGCACGCGGGCCAGCCCGCTCTGCGCCACCCCGATCACCAGGGCCACCAGCACCGCCACCGACAGGAACCGCATCCGTGCCGCGATCGCCACCGCGACGACCTCCATCACCAGGAGCGGCAGGCCGTAGGGGTCGAGGCGGACGAAGGGGGCCAGCAGCACCCCGGTCAGGCCCGCCGTGAACGACCCGAACGCCCAGCCCGCCGCCGCGACCCGGTCCGCGTCGATGCCGCCGAGGACGGCGAGCGGACGGTTGTCGACGACCGCCCGCAGCTCGCCGCCGAACCGCGTCCACCGCGTCACCGCCCACACCGCCGCCGCGACCGCGCAGGCGACCGCGAGCTGCCCCCACGGGTCGGCCGTGATCAGCGTCGGCGCGTCCTCCCGCGCGCCCGTGCCCCACAGCAGGGCCGCCGCCCCGACCAGCAGTACGAAGACGCCGGTCGAGGCGACGAGGGTGCGGGCCGGGTCGCCTCCCGTCGACGCGAGCGGCCTGAACACCCCGCGTTCCAGGGCCAGTCCGAGCGCCGGGGCGAAGACCAGGAGGACCAGCGCCGCGCCCGCCCACAGCGGCCGGTCCCACACCACCACGAACTGGCGCAGCAGGTAGGCGCAGACCATCGCGATCGCGCCGTGCGCGAAGTTCAGGACACCGGTCGCGCGATAGGTGACGATCAGGCCGACCCCGGTGAGCGCGGCCGCCGCCCCCACCGAGAGACCGGCCAGCGCGAGGTCGTACGTCAGCGAGGCCACGCCTCAGTCCCCGGCGGGCGGCTCGCAGATGGGGCACGGGCCGAGTCCGCCCGCCGCCACGGCCCCGGCGTCGGCGGGCACGGCTTCCGGCTTGCCCGCGACGAGTGGGCAGTCCGCGCGGTGCCACAGCGTGCCGCCGGGGACCGTACGCAGATCATCGCTGGAGGCGAGCGGGGCCGCCGACGGCGGCGATTCGGCCGGGTCGGCGGCGACCAGCAGCGCGTACAGCTCCTCGACCCGCGTCGCGGCCAGGGCGCTCCTGCCGTTCGTGAGCAGCACCGCGCCCGCGACGATCAGCGCGGCGCCCGGCACCGTGCACGAGGCGAGATAGGGCAGCTGGCGCTCGGCGAAACGCTCGCCGGACATCCCGTACCAGCCGGCCACGCACAGCACGGCGCCCGCGGCGAGGACGGCGAGGCCGACCCACGGGACAGGGCGCACGGTTCGGAGCCGGGCAGTGCGCATCGGTGACCCTCCACGCCATGACGGAGTGTGCCTGTCAGTGTCTGGTCTTGTCGGCCGATCGCTTGCACTATGCCTTCTGCAGGCCAACCCTGAAAGCTCCGGGCGGAGTTCGAGGCCGCCCGGACCGACACCCGGTGGTGAGCCAGATGGTTCTCGGGAGCACGCGGAGGAACGGCCACGGGCGGGGCGCGGTACTCGCCGTCGCAGCCGCCCTCGTACTCGGAACGGCCATGACGGCGTGCAGCGACGACAGCGGCGGGAGCGAGAGCGACCCGCCCACGCCGGCCTCGCCGACGCCCTCTTCGCAGGAGCCGACCGGGCCCGCGAACGAGGCCGCGGCGAAGAAGGAGATCAAGGCCAACTGGAAGAAGTTCTTCGACCCGGACGTGTCGCTGAAGGAGAAGCAGGACGTCCTGGAGAACGGCTCCCGGATGCGACCGGTTCTGGACAGCTTCGACGGCGACGAACGCGGGGGACAGGTCGAGGCGAACATCGACACCATCGTGTTCACCTCGCCGACCGCCGCCGACGTGACGTACTCGCTCACCCTGAAGGGCGCCACGATGCTGCCCGGCGCGAAGGGCACCTCGGTCGAGCACGACGGCACATGGAAGGTGTCCGTCAAGACGCTGTGCGCCCTGGTGAAGTTGAGCGGCAATGCCTCACCGGGCCCGGGCTGCTGAGGCACGCGCGGCGGGCGCCGCCCTCCTCGCCCTCCTCGTCCTGTTCGTGCTCTGCGGCTGCGGTTCGCGGCTGCCGGAGAGCGCCTTCGAGGACGGGACACCGCGGTCGGCGCCGATCCGCGCGGCGGCGCCGATCCGCGTCGGCATCATCACCAGCGCCACGAGCCCCGTCGGCGGGGCGACTTTCACCGACACCCGCGACGGCGCACAGGCGTACTTCCGGAACCTGAACGCCGAAGGCGGCATCCAGGGACGGCCGGTGGAGGCCCACCTGTGCGACGACGGCGGCAGCGGCGTCGGCAACAACGAGTGCGTGCACCGGCTGATCGACGAGGAGAAGGTCGTCGCGCTGGTCGCCACCACGGCGCTGGACTACGCGGGCGCGGCCCGGGTCTCCCACGCGCGCGTGCCCGACATCGGGGGCCAGCCGATCGGCGCCGCCTACGACACGTACCCGCACCTGTACGGGATCTACGGCAGTCTCGCGCCCCGCGACGGCACGCCCGGCTGGGACGGGAAGCTGTACGGCGGCACCGAGGTCTACCGCTACTTCAAGCGGGAGCAGGGCGCCCGCACCGCCGCGGTCGTCTCCTACAACCAGGCGGCCTCCGCCGCGTACGCGCGGCTCGTGACCCGTGGTCTGGAGGCCGAGGGGTACAAGGTGATCACCGAGCAGGTCGACTTCGCCCTGCCGAACTTCCGCGCCGTCGCCGCCGACCTGAAGGACCGGGGAGCCGATCTCGTCCTCGACGCCATCGACGCGCACGGCAACGCGCGGTTGTGCCGGGCCCTGGACCAGGTCGGCGCCCGCCTCACCGCCAAGGTCATGACCGTACAGAGCTGGACGTCGTCGGTCGCGGCCGACTACAAGGACGCGCCGCACTGCCGCGCCTCGCTGTGGGTGACCGGTGCGAGCCGCAACTTCGAGGACACCGGGCACCCGGCCGTGCGCGCCTTCAGGGACGCGACCCGGGAGTCGAAGACACATGCGCAATGGCAACTGGAGGGCTGGGCCGCGGCGATGTGGTTCACGGACGCCGCGCGCTCCTGCGTGCGGGACGGGGACGACGTCACGCGCGCGTGCCTCGACCGCTTCATGAACCGCACCACCCCGTACACGGCCGACGGGCTGCTGCTCCCCGTGACGTACCGCACGCAGGCCCAGCCGCCCACCACCCGAAAGACGTGTCTTTCGGTCGCCAAGTGGACGGACAGCACGGGCTGGGTCACCCAGAACGGTGACATGGAACGGACGTGCTTTGACGTACCCCAACTCGCCTACCAGCCATGATGCAACCCTGATGGACAAAATGGCCAAAGGGTTCCCGAAAACATCTACCAATCAGGCAACTGTTCTGGAACAACATGATGATGGAGAACAACCCTCGCCAGGGAATCCCTGTCTAACCATCCGGTAGGCGGAGCACCCGGGCTGTTCAGACTGAACCAGACCGTCCGGACCGGCCGCGAGGAATGGTGGGATACGGGGACGCATGCAGATTTCTTTCCTGATTCACAATGCGTATGGGATCGGAGGGACGATCCGCACCACGTACAACCTCGCCAACACCCTGGCCGAGCAGCACGACGTGGAAGTCGTCTCCGTGTTCCGGCATCGTGACGAGCCGGTCTTCGCGGCCGACCCCCGCGTGCGCCTGCGCCACCTCGTCGACCTCCGCAAGGACTCCGCCGGGTACGAGGGCGAGGACCCCGAGTTCAAGAAGGCCGCCTCCGTCTTCCCCCGGCACGAGGGGCGCTACGACCAGTACAGCGCGCTCACCGACCGGCGCATCGCCGAGCACCTGGGCAGCGTCGACGCGGACGTCGTCGTCGGCACCCGGCCCGGACTCAATGTGCACCTCGCCCGGCAGACCAGGCGCGGCCCGCTGCGCGTCGGCCAGGAGCACCTCACGCTGGACACGCACTCGGCCGGGCTCCGCCGCCAGCTGCGCAGTGTCTACCCGCGGCTCGACGCGCTCACCACGACCACCGAGGCCGACGCCCGCGCCTACCGCGACCGGATGCGGCTGCCCGGCGTACGCCTGGAGGCCATGCCCAACCCCGTGCCCGCGCCCGGCATCGCGCCGGCCGACGGCAGCGGCAAATGGGTCGTGGCCGCGGGCCGCCTGGCCCCCGTCAAGCGGTACGACCTGCTGATCAAGGCCTTCGACAAGGTGCGCGCCGAGCGGCCCGACTGGCGGCTGCGGATCTACGGCGGCGGCAAGCAGAAGGACAAGCTGCGCCGCCTCATCGACCAGCGCGGCCTCTACAACCACGTCTTCCTCATGGGCACCGCCAACCCCATCGAACCCGAGTGGGCGAAAGGTTCCGTCGCCGCGGTGACGTCGACGTTCGAATCGTTCGGCATGACGATCGTCGAGGCGATGCGGTGCGGCCTGCCCGTCGTCTCCACCGACTGCCCGCACGGCCCGGGCGAGATCATCGACAACGGCGTCGACGGACGCCTCGTCGAGGTCGGCAACGTCGACGCGATCTCCCGCGGCCTGCTCGAACTCATCAACAACGACGCGCTGCGCCAGCAGATGGCGGCGCGCGCCCTCAACGCTTCCGCGCGCTTCGACCCGGCCCGGATCGCCGAGCGCTACGAGGACCTGTTCGGCTCGCTCACCGGCCGCAGCGGCTCGGTCGGCCTGCTGCACCGCGCCCGCGGGTCCCTGATGAACGGCGCCTACGCGCTGCGCGACGCCCTCAAGTCGCCGGAGAAGGGGCGCACCGCATGACGGCACCGCCGGCCACGCCCGCCCCGATCCCCCCGTCCGACGACAGGACCGTCCGTATGGCACCCCGCGCCGACTGCATCGCCGACTCCGCCGGCGGGCTCACCTTCGACGTCTCCGACCACGGCGGGTCCGTACCGGCCCACCTCGTGCTGATCGAGCGGACGGACGGCGAGGAGGTGCGGCTGCCGCTCACGCCGATGGACGACGGGCGCCTGCGCGCCTCGCTGCCGATCAGCGTCGGGCTGCCGGAGGGGCGCTGGGACACGTACGCCCAGGTCGCCGGGGACGAGCCGGTGCGCCTGATGCCGGGCGTGAACGATCTGCGCTCGCTGGTCGACCGGGCGCCCGGCGGATCGCGCGGCTATGTGGCCGTACGCATCCCGTACGCGACCAAGCACGGCAATCTCACCGTACGCAGCTGGCTGCGGGCGCCGCACGCCGAGGCCGGTGAACTGCTCATCACGGGCGGTGAGTTGACGGTCCACGGGCGCCTCTACGGCACGGAGTTCGTGGCCAAGGCGCAGGCGGAGATACGTTCCCGCGCGGCGTCCGGACCGGCCCTGCGGGGTGAACTGACCGTGGACGGAGCCCGGTTCACGCTGCGGATCGGGTACGACGAGCTTTCCGAGGGGCGCTGGGACCTGTGGCTGCGGCCCGGCGGCGAGGACGGGCCCGAGGTGCGGGTGGCCCGGCTCCTCGACGACATCGCCGACAAGAAGCCGATCTTCGCGTACCCCGCGACCCGGGTGACCGCCGCCGGGCGCGAACTCACCGCCGAGCCGTACTACACGGTCGACAACGATCTCGCGGTCGTGGTGACCTCCGTGGCGTAGCCGCCGCTCACTCGCCCACGTGGGCGTCGGTGTCCGGGTTGTGGGCGCCCGGAGCGGCAGCCTCGTACGCCGCGAACTCAGGGTGGTGCAGGTCGAATGCCGGGGATTCCGAGCGGATCCTCGGCAGCGTCGTGAAGTTGTGCCGGGGCGGCGGGCACGACGTGGCCCACTCCAGGGAGCGGCCGAAGCCCCAGGGGTCGTCCACCTCGACCAGCGCGCCGTACTTGGCCGTCTTCCAGATGTTGTAGAGGAACGGCAGGGTCGACAGACCGACCAGGAACGAGCCGATGGACGAGAGCGAGTTCAAAGCCGTGAAGCCGTCCGCCGCGAGGTAGTCCGCGTACCGGCGCGGCATGCCTTCCGCGCCCAGCCAGTGCTGCACCAGGAACGTCGTGTGGAAGCCGACGAACAGCGTCCAGAAGTGGATCTTGCCGAGCCGTTCGTCGAGCATCTTCCCGGTCAGCTTCGGCCACCAGAAGTAGAACCCGGCGAACGTGGCGAAGGCGACCGTCCCGAAGACCACGTAATGGAAGTGCGCCACCACGAAGTACGTGTCCGAGACGTGGAAGTCCATCGGCGGCGAGGCCAGGATGACGCCGGTCAGGCCGCCGAACAGGAACGTGACCAGGAAGCCGATCGACCAGAGCATCGGTGTCTCGAAGGACAGGGAGCCCTTCAGCATGGTGCCGATCCAGTTGAAGAACTTCACCCCGGTCGGCACCGCGATCAGGAACGTCATGAAGGAGAAGAACGGCAGCAGCACCCCGCCCGTCGTGAACATGTGGTGCGCCCACACGACCACCGACAGGCCGGTGATCGCCATCGTCGCGCCGACCAGCATCGTGTAGCCCCAGATCGGCTTGCGGCTGAAGACCGGCAGGATCTCGCTGACGATCCCGAAGAACGGCAGCGCGATGATGTAGACCTCGGGATGGCCGAAGAACCAGAAGAGGTGCTGCCACAGCAGCGCGCCTCCGTACTGGGCCTCGAAGACCACCGAGCCGAAGCGGCGGTCCGCCTCCAGGCAGAGCAGCGCGGCCGCCAGGACCGGGAACGCGAGCAGCACGAGGATCGACGTGAACAGCGTGTTCCACGTGAAGATCGGCATCCGGAACATCGTCATGCCGGGTGCCCGCATCCCGATGATCGTCGTCAGGAAGTTCACCGAGCCGAGGATCGTGCCGAAGCCCGCCAGCGCGAGCCCCATGATCCACATGTCGGCGCCGATGCCGGGCGAGCGTTCCAGACTGTTCAGCGGCGCGTAGGCGAACCAGCCGAAGTCGGCCGCCCCGCCCGGCACCACGAGCGAGGCGAGCACGATCAGGCCGCCGAAGAGGAACAGCCAGTACGAGAGCATGTTCAGACGCGGGAACGCCACGTCGGGCGAGCCGATCTGCAGCGGCATGATCTCGTTGGCGAAGCCGGCGAACGTCGGGGTCGCGAAGAGCAGCAGCATGATCGTGCCGTGCATCGTGAAGAGCTGGTTGTACTCCTCGTTGGAGAGGATCTGCAGCCCGGGGCGGGCGAGTTCGGCCCGCATCAGCAGCGCCATGAGCCCGCCGACCAGGAAGAAGGCGAACGCGGTGATCAGGTAGAGGTGGCCGATCTTCTTGTGGTCGGTGGTGGTCAGCCAGTCCACGATCACCCGGCCCGGCTGCCGCTCCCGCGCCGGACCCACCGCCTCGGGCCCGGCCTGCACACCGGTCGTTCCCATCGCTTGCCCCCTCGCTGCTCACGCGTCCCGGGCCTGCTGACGAACACCCGCCATGATGCTCGCGTCGCCCTCGCCGCGACAGAGGGCGGGCCCCTCTTTGTGGCAGGGGCAGGCAATTCCCGGACGATCTCAACTGGCCTGTCCCGCTGCCGGATTCGGAATGTGGCGGAAATTGTTCGGGGCGCGTCCGAAGAAAGGCCGGGCCCTGCGCCGGAGCTTTCGCGGGGGCTTCCGGAATTCCGGGTGCGGGGGCCGGTGCGGCCCGCATGAGAAGAGCATGAGAAGTAAGGAACCGCCCGATCGTGTGAGGAAGTTCGACAGAAACAACCGTCGTGATCTTGTGACGAAAGCGTGACCGTACGAGAGTCCTGCGGGCCTGCGCGGACGGGCCTGGCGTCGCCCGTGCGCACGGCCTACGGTGGCCGTATGGCACCCATTCCGACCCCGCCCGCAGAGCCCCAGGACACCCCCGACGCGTACGTCGGCCTCGCCGCCGATCCGGCCGAGCGGCAGGCGCGCGGCCGTGGCTGGTCGACCGTCCGGCAGTTGCCGCCGGGGGCGATCATCACGATGGAGTACCGCGCCGGACGGCTGAACTTCGAGGTCTCCGACGGCACCGTGACGCGCTGCTGGAAGGGCTGACGTACCCGTACCGAACGAGCTGACGTACGCGAAGGGCCCCGGAACCTGGAGAGGTTCCGGGGCCCTTCGCCGTGCGGGCTGGTTGTGCGTACCGTGCCCGCTGTTCTCGGGTGTGCAGCAGGGGCGTGTCTAGGCCCGCTGCGGGTCGGTCGTCGCGGTCCGCGCGGTGGCGCGCGCGGTCGCCGGGCGTCTGCTGCCGGCCGGGCTGGCCGGCGTGCGCTCGCCCCGCGGGGTGTGCGGCCCCGGCGCGAGCAGCGCGGAAGGGCGCCCGGTGGAGCGCGCGGCGGTGATCGGCTCGCGGGCCCGCAGTCCGTCCTCGGCGGGGACCGCCGTGCGGGCCGGGACCATCGCGGGGGCCGCGGCGGGCTCCGGCGTGGCCGCGGTGACACCGATGCGGGCGCGCCAGCGGTCGCGCTGCGCGAGGACCAGGGCCTCGACGCGGGCGACCAGCGGCTCGAACCAGGGCAGCGCCAGTAGGATGAGCAGGCCGGCGGCCCAGCCGAGAAGGACGTCGCTCAGCCAGTGCGTACCGAGGTAGACGGTGGTCAGGCCGACGCTGAGGGAGATCACCGCGGAGACCGCGGAAAGCCAGCGGCGGGCGCGCGGCGTGGAGGCCAGGTAGGCGAGGATGCCCCAGGTCACCACCGCGTTCGCGGTGTGTCCGGACGGGAATATATCGCCGTTCTGCCACATCTCGTTCGAGCCGATGAGGGTGGCGTAGTGCGGCCCCGCACGGCCCATGCCGATCTTGGCCGCGCCCACCGTCACGTTGAGCAGCAGCAGTGCGGTGCCGAACATCAGCAGCGGGCGCAGGGTGTGCTGCCGCCACGAACGCCAGCCCAGCCAGGCCATCACCATGACGGCGGTCGGGCCGCGCTGGCCGAGGACCACCCAGTAGTCGAGGAAGGCGTGGATCTCCGGCCACTGCTGGTACGGCCGGAAGAACATGACCTGCCAGTCGAAGGCGACCAGCCATGTGGTGGCCAGGACCGCCACCACGATGGCGAGGTAGAAGGACAGGGTCAGACCCAGGAGCACGACCCGGTGCCGGCTCATCCTGGGCATGTCCAGGTTGGCCGGCCGTTCGGGCTCGCGGTCGAGCCTGGCGAAGACCCGCTCGAGGCGGCGGGTCGGGTTTCGTTCGGTACGCACCCAATCGACGCTACAGCGGGCGCGCGGCGGACCAGCACGAAACAGTGGCTTTGTGATGACGATGTGATGTGGGATTCCTCTCAGGGATCCCTTTATTTCGGGGAATCCGATAACCGGGTACGGAAGTCCTCGCAAATTCAATGATCGTTTCCGCGGGCTCGTTATGGTGCGCTTATATAAGCGTTCACCGAGTGCTGGCACGGAATTCTCCGTCCGGTCATGGGGCCCGCAGGAGTCGATCAGGGTCGGTCGTGACCGGTCACGGAGGGCCCGAACCGTTCAGCCAGAACGCCCCGTAGACCGCCGAGACCAGCGCCAGCGTGCCGAGCAGCCACGCCGACCTGCCCGTACGCCACCGGGCCAGGCCCACCGCGAGCGGCAGCAGCAGCGGGAACGCGGGCAGCAGCAGCCGCGGCTTCGATCCGAAGTACCCCGAAGCGCACAGGGCAAGCGCGACGACGATCCCCGTATAGACGAGCAGCGGTACCGGCTGCCGCTGCCGCACCCCGGTCGCATACAGCCAGAGCACCAGCGCCACCCCGACGATCAGCCCGGTCCCGGCGAGCGCGCCCAGCGGCGAGGTGAACTGGTCGCCGACGAAGCGGGCGAACGCGGCGCCCCCGTCGAACCCGTTGCCCCACTGCCCCTGTACGTCGAGATAGCCGAAGAGTCCGTCGCCGGTCCGGTGCCCGACCCAGAGCACGTACGCCGCGGCGCCCACCGGCGCGAGCAGCACGCCCAGCAGCAGCCGCCAGGGAGCGCGGCGCTCGCGCACGATCCACAGCACGGCCGCCACCCACACGGCCGCCACGACGGCCGCGCCGATCGGCCGGGTCAGCCCCGCCAGCGACGCCAGCAGACCGGCGCTCACCCAGTGCCGCCGCATGATCGCGTACAGTCCCCAGGCCGCGAGCGCCGTGAACAGGGCCTCGCTGTACGCCATCGACGCCACGATCCCGACGGGCAGCGCACCCCACAGGACGGCCAGGCAGACGCCGGCCCGGCGTCCGTACACCTGGGCGCCGACCGCGAAGATCCCCCAGGCCGCCGCGAGCGAGGCGAGCCAGCTCACCACCAGTCCCGCGTCCGCGTAGGAGAGCGGGCCGACCGACGCCACGGCCCGCTCCAGCCACGGCAGCAGCGGGAAGAACGCGAGGTTCGAGTGGACGCTGCCGTCCGGCAGCGTCACCGACCAGCCGTATCCGTCGGAGGCGACCCGCGTGTACCAGAGGGAGTCCCAGCGCGCGCTCAGCAGCGTGTGCGGACTCTTGCCCGCGGCCGCGCTCCACAGAGCGAGAGCGAGCAGGCCGAGAGCGCGCACCCCCGCGTAGCCGAGCAGTGCGGGCAGGGCCCGCCGCAGAGTGGGCCGCTCATGCGTATCGACGTCGTTCACGGCCCCGATTATCGACGCAGGTCCGGGCGGTGCCGCCCGCCACCCCCGCCGCGCGAGTGGCGCACGCCACACGGGTCGGGGCACATCGTGAGAGGTCCGCCACGTACCACTGGCCTGAACTCGCGTACTCTGACGGCTCACTCGCCTTTCGTAGCGGGGCCGGGAGACCGCTCCTCCCGGGCCGAAGACCGTGGGCACCCCCAGCCCGCGGATCCGCCGAACGCGAGGAACCTTGGGAGGTACGCACATGTCCGGGACGAGCACGGCCACCGGACGCCTGCGCGATCGACTGGCCGCCACAGGAATCCGCACGAACCGCTGGGTCGTCCTCGTGGTGCTGTGCACAAGCCTGCTTCTGGTCGCCCTCGACTCGACCATCCTCTACGTCGCCCTGCCCTCGGTCACCGAGGAGCTGCGGCCCACTTCCGTCGAACTCCTCTGGATCGGCGACGCCTACCCCCTGATCTGCGCGTCGCTCCTGATCCTGTTCGGCACCCTCGGCGACCGCGTCGGCCGCAGACGGATCCTGCTGCTCGGCTACGGCCTGTTCGGCGCCGCCTCCGCGCTCGCCGTCTTCGCCGACTCCGCCCAGGTACTGATACTCGCCCGCGCCCTGCTCGGCATCGGCGGCGCGATGATCATGCCCGCGACCCTGTCGATCCTGCGGGACGTCTTCCCCGACCGGAACGAGCGGGCCGTCGCCATCGGCGTGTGGACCGCGGTCGCCGCGATCGGCGCCGCCACCGGACCCGTCCTCGGCGGTTTCCTCGTCGAGCACTTCTGGTGGGGCTCCGTCTTCCTCATCAACATCCCGCTGATGGCCATCATGCTGCCGCTCTGCCGGATCCTCGTGCCCGAGTCCAAGGGGCGCGCGGACGGGCCCTGGGACCTGTTCGGCGCGCTGCTCGCCGCGCTCGGGGTGCTCGGTGTCGTCTACGGCATCAAGGAACTCGGCATCGACCGCGACCTGCTCGACGCGGGCGCCGTCCTGCCGTTCCTCGCGGGCCTGGCGCTCCTCGTGCTGTTCGTCCGCCGACAGCGCCGGCGCAAGCACCCGCTGATCGACATGCGGCTGTTCTCCCGCGCCGCGTTCTCCACGTCCGTCGGCTGCATAGTCATCGCGATGCTGGCCCTGGTCGGCCTCGAGCTGATCGCCGTCCAGTATCTGCAACTGGTCCTCGAGATGACCCCGCTGGAGACCGGTCTGCGGATGCTGCCGCTGACCTTCGCGGCGATGGTCGCCGGTGTCATCGGCTCCGCGACCCTGCGGCGGATAGGGCCGCGCGCCATGGTCAGCTGCGGGTTCACGCTCACCGCCTGCGCCGTGCTGCTGCTCTGCCTGATGGGCGAGCACGACCGGCCGTGGCTGCTCGGCACCGGGTTCGTCCTCCTCGGCTTCGGCTTCCAGTCCACGCTGTTCGGGGCCTACGAGTCGATGCTGACCGAGGCTCCGGCCGATGACTCCGGTGGCGCGGCCGCGATCGGCGAGACGTCGTACCAGCTCGGCGCGGGCATGGGCATCGCGCTGCTCGGTTCCGTGATGAACGCGGCCTACGCGCCCGGGCTCACCCACGTACAAGGAGTCTCCGGGGCGGCGAGCGGCGCGGCCGGGCACTCGCTGGGGGAGGCGTACCAGGTCGCCGCGCGGCTCGGGGGCGGGGCGGGAGAGGCGCTGCGGGATGCCGCGCGGGCGGCGTTCGTGCACGGGCTGCACGTGACGCTGGTCGTCAGCGCCGTGCTGCTGCTCCTCGGCGCGGTGGCCGCGCTGCGGTTGCCGCGGCGCATGGAGTGCGAGGCGCCTGCGGCGGGCGATGCGGAGTCGGATGTCCCGGACGTCGCCGCGGAGCGGGGGGCTGCCGCGGAGCCGGGGGCCTCGCGGGCCCGGTCGTCGGTCGGCTGATCGCCGTGGGTGGCGCGCACGGCCTGCGGCCGTGCGAGTTCGCCCACCCACCCGCCCGAAACTCAGAGCCACACGTGGCGGGAAGGGCGCCGGGCGTCCACCCGGGACCGGTGTCCCGAGCGGAGCGCCTCAGCTCTGGTTGAAGAAACCATCCGGCTGGGTCCGGGCCTCGCGGCCGGAGACGATCTGCGTGTCCGCGGGGGTCAGCAGGAAGACCCGGGTGGCGACCCGGTCGATCGAACCGCGCAGGCCGAAGATGAGCCCCGCCGCGAAGTCGACGACGCGCTTGGCGTCGGAGGGCTCCATCGCCGTCAGGTTCATGATGACCGGGACGCCGTCCCGGAACATCTCGCCGATCCGCCGTGCGTCCCGGAAGCTGTCCGGGGTGACGGTGCCGATGCGGCGGCCTTCCTCCTCGGCCTCCTCCGAGGCCACCTTCACCCGCGGGTCCGTCACCCAGGCGGCCGCGCCGGCAGCAGCGGGCTCGGGCCCCTCGTCGTAGTCGTCGTCGTAGTAACGCTCGTCATCGTTGTCGTCGACGAGGCCAAGCCAGGCACTCGCCTTGCGTACCGATCCCATGGACGCCTCCTCTCACAGCGGTTCCTCTGCGTTCTGTATCCCTATCGTCGTCCATGATGCTGATCCGGCGCCAAGTGGATAGTCGCCGCGCGGTGTTTTCGTGACGGTACTGGTGCACAGTCAACACGGTGTTGTCCCGTTGTTCCCAAGGGCTGTACGGGTAAAGGCTGCTGACAGGAAGTGAAATATGATTGTTCGCGGCGTTTGGGTGACGCCAGGTACGTACGGGTGAACGAAGAGTGCCCCGGTGGGTCGATACGATGCGATCGTTCCTGGCCCTTTCGGATCGACACAGCGTGTCGACTTGTTGACGGGCCGTCATCCGGCGTACGGGGGAGTCGCCTTGTTCGGAATTGTCCGGCCGTGCAGCCATCGGCTCGGTGAGGGCCTCAAGGCCCAGTGGATGGCACACCTCTGCGGGCTGTGTCTGGCGCTGCGCGGCGACCACGGGCAGTTCGCCCGGGTCGTCACGAACTACGACGGCCTGCTGATCTCGGTTCTGACAGACGCTCAGTCCGAGCGGGCCGACGGCCGCCGCAGACAGGCCGGGCCCTGCCCGCTGCGCGGGATGCGGACCGCGTCGGTCGCACAGGGCGAGGGTGCGCGCCTGGCCGCCGCCGTCTCCCTGGTCCTCGCCTCGGCGAAGGTGCGTGACCATGTCGAGGACCGGGACGGGCTGTTCGCCCGCAGACCGGTGGCCGCCGCCGCGCGGAAGGTCGCCGCGAGCTGGGGCAGAGCCGGGGCCCGGACCGGATCCGACGTCGGGTTCGACACGGCGGTGCTCGTCGACGCCGTCGAACGGCAGACCGGGATCGAGTCGCTGGCCGGGCCCGGCACCTCCGTGCTGACCGTGACCGAACCGACCGAGACCGCGACCGCCGCGGCGTTCGCCCACACCGCCCGGCTCGCGGGACGGCCGGGCAACGCCGGACCGCTCGCCGAGGCCGGCCGGCTGTTCGGCCGGCTCGCCCATCTCCTGGACGCCGTCGAGGACCGTTCCGCCGATGCCGCCGCCGGCGCCTGGAACCCGCTGACCGCCACCGGGACCGGCCTCGACGAGGCGCGGCGGCTCGCCGACGACGCCGTGCGCGGCATCCGGCTCGCACTGCGCGAGATCGACTTCGTGGACGGGAAGCTGGCGCATCTGCTGCTCGCGCACGAGCTGGGGCGGTCGGTGGACCGGGCCTTCGGGACGGCGGCGTGCGCCGCAGGTCATGGGGCGCACTCCGCTGCGGCGTCGACGCCCCAGTCCGCGGGCGCGGATACGGGTACGGGTACGGGTTTCCTGGGCCACGGCGCGCACTCCGCCTCCGCGTCCACGCCTCAGCAGGGCGGCGCGCCGGACGGCTGGGTGCCGACCGGCGCGGCGGGCAGCCCCTATGTGCCGGCCGGCTCAGGGGCGTACACCTCCAACAATCCCTACGGGGGCGGCAACCCGGGCGGCCCCGGCGGCCCCGGTGGTCCCGGAGGGTTCGGCGGTGGGGGCGGGCCGTTCTCCCAGCCGCCCAAGCCCGGCAAGCGGGGGCTGCTCGCCGGGTGCGCCGTCGCGATCGGGCTGTGCTGCACCTGCCAGGTGTGCTGCGCGGACGAGTTCGAGGGGCCCTGGTCCCGTAAGAAGCGGGAGGGGTTCTGCAGCAACTGCTGCAACTGTGACTGCTCCTGCTGTGAGGCGTGCGAGTGCTGTGAGTGTTGTTCGTGCTGTGACTGTGGGCTGTGAGGGCGCGGCGGCTGACGGACGGTGGTGTGTCAGTCCTTGATCTCCGGCGGGGAGATCCGGGACGTGTCGACCGCTGACGGGGTCGTGCCCCACTTCTTCAGGATCTTCCCGTACGTGCCGTTCGCGATCAGCTTGTTCACCGCGGCCCGGAACGCGGGGGCCAGCGGCGTGCCCTTCTTGAAGGCGAAGCCGACGTCCAGGCGGTGGAACTCGTTGAGGAACTTCAGGCCCTCCTGCTGCGCCACCGCGTACCGCAGGCCGTTGATCGTGCTCATCACCACGTCGGAGCGGCCCTGCTGGAGCGAGGACCAGACGGCGCTCGACTCGGAGTACGTCTTGACGTCGTACGCCTTCTTGCCCGCCTTCTCGCAGATCCCCTTGTTCTGTTCCAGGGTCGCCTCGAAGGTCGTGCCCGCGCCCGTCGCCACGTTCAGCCCGCACAGCTGCTTGAGGTCCGTGACCTTCTTCAGGTCGCTGTCCTTGCGGACGGCGAAGCCCTGGCCGTCGTTGATGTAGGTGACGAAGTCGATCGTCTTACGGCGCTCGTCCGTGACGCCGAAGTTGCCCGTGCCCAGGTCGTACTTGCCGCTGTCGAGGGCCGGCAGGATCGCCTCGAAGCTCGCGACCTCCTGGTCCAGCTCGATGCCGAGCACCTTGCCGACCGCGTTCGCGAAGTCGATGTCCTGGCCGACGATCGTCTTTCCGTCGGGCAGATACGTCGAGTTGGGCGGGGAACCGCCGACGCTCACCGCGATCTTGAGGCTTCCGCTCTTGCGGACGTCGGCGGGCAGCAGCCCGGCCGCCGACGGGTCCTTCGTGACGGCCGAGACCACATCCGTCGTGGGGATCTCGGCGTTCTCGGCGGCTGCGGGCGCCGCGTCGTCGGCGCCGCCACCCGAGTCGCAGGCGGTCAGACCGAGGGCGGCGACGGTGATCAGCGCGAACGCCGAGGTCAGGGATGTGGTGCGCATGGGGTGGGGTTCTGCCCTTCGGTGATGACTGGCACGCAGGGTGGAGCGGGGCGAGGGGAGGGGAGGGTGCGGCAGGGTGAAGGCGCGGGTGGGTACGCGGAACAGCAGGAAGCAGGAACAGCGCGTACCGGGACGCGTGAAGAAGGAGAGGAAAGAGAGGCGCGAACGAGACGCGTCCTCGCTCACGAGAAGGGCGTCTTCAAAGAAGGGTGACGCGCACAGAAGGCGTCAGAAGGGCATCAACAGGACGCGGACCACACTCGACCGAAGTCGATGTGGGAGCGCGTGACCAGCCACTGCTGCGGATGCATGGGCACAAGTGGAACAGGCATCCGTTTCGGCGTCAACTCACTTGAGACGTACGGCTCACACTCTGGACACCCTTGACAGGGCAGGCGAACAGCCCCGTACTCTCAGGGTCGGTACCGCTGCTGAGGGGCTCCGGTGCCGGGTTCGTACGGACGACGGACGTACGGACGACAGGTGTGCGCACCACAGGCGTGAAGGCAAGACCGCGCTGGATGTCCAGCGTCACGGAGCCTTCTCATGTCCTCAGACACCCTCGCCAAAATCCCGCCCTCGGCCCCGCCCGCCGCCACCGCCGTGCCACGCATCGTCCCGCAGCGCCGCGCCGGCCAATGGGTCGCCGCGGCCCTCGTCCTCGTCCTGCTCGGCCTCGCGGTCAACTCGGTCCTGCGCAACGAGGCCTTCCGGTGGGACGTCGTCGGGCAGTACTTCACCTCTTCGTCGGTGCTGCGCGGACTCGGGCTCACCCTGTGGCTGACGGCGCTCGTCATGGCGCTCGGCTTCGCCATCGGCACCCTGCTCGCCGTCATGCGGCTCTCCGCCAACCCCGTTCTGCGCGCGGTGAGTTGGGGGTACGTATGGCTGTTCAGGTCGATGCCGATCCTGGTGCAGCTGCTGTTCTGGTTCAACATCGGCGCCCTGTATCCGAAGATCCTCGGCGTGAAGACCGTCGACCTGTTCGGTCCCGTCACCGTCGCCATCATCGGGCTGACCCTGCACGAGGCCGCGTACGCCGCCGAGGTGGTGCGCGGCGGCATCCTCTCCGTCGAACGCGGGCAGATCGAGGCCGCCCAGGCGCTCGGACTCAGCCGGCTGCGGCGCTGGCGGCGGATCGTGCTCCCGCAGGCCATGCGCTCCATCGTGCCGCCGGCCGGGAACATGCTGATCGGCACCCTCAAGGGCACCTCCATCGTCAGCATCATCGCCGTCCAGGACCTGCTGTACTCGGCCCAGCTCGTCTACCACCGCACGTACCAAGTCATTCCGCTGCTCCTCGTCGCCACCATCTGGTACATCGTCGTCACCTCGCTGCTCAGCGTCGGCCAGTACTACATCGAGCGGCACTACGCGCGCGGGACGACGCGATGAGCACGGGCCGGCCCGGCCGGCAGTCCCTGGTGATCGTGGGCGCCGGGCCGCGGGGAACCGGCATCCTCGAACGCATCGCGGCCAACACCCGGGAGAAAGCCGGACCGTTGGAGCTGGACGTGCACCTCGTCGACCCGTACCCGCCGGGCGGCGGACGCATCTGGCGGCGCGAGCAGTCACCGCTGCTGTGGATGAACTCGCAGGCCCAGGACGTCACCATGTTCACCGACGACACCGTGCAGGTCGACGGACCCGTGCTGCCCGGGCCCGCCCTGCACGAGTGGGCCGGGATCGACGGGCGGGTCTTCGCCGACCGGCGCAGTCAGGGCGGCTATCTGCGCTGGGTGTACGAGAAGGCCGTCGCCGGCCTGCCCGACGGGGTCGTCGTCCACCATCACGCGCGGCGTGCGCTGCGGGTCGGCGGGCCGCGCCACGGACGCCAGCAGGTGTGGCTGGAGGACCGCCCGCGGCCCCTGCTCGCCGATGTCGTCGTCCTCGCCCAGGGCCACCTCGACGCAGAACTCGACGACGAGCAGCGGGCGTTGGCCGCGTACGCCGAGCGGCACGGGCTCGTCCATCTGCCGCCGGACTTCACCGCCGACTCCGACCTGAGCGCGCTCGCGCCCGGCCAGGACGTCCTCGTGCGCGGATTCGGGCTCGCCTTCGTCGACCTCATGGTGCTCCTCACCGAAGGACGCGGCGGCCGCTACGAGGGCGACCGCTACGTCCCCTCCGGCCGCGAGCCCGTGCTCCACGTCGGATCGCGGCGCGGCGTGCCCTACCACTCGAAGATCGGCTACGACTGGGACGCGGCGGCGGGGGAGCGGCCGCCGCTGCCGCGCTTCCTCGGGCCCGCGCAGATCGACGAACTCCTCGCCAAGCCTGGCGGGTTCGACTTCCGCGCCGATGTGTGGCCGCTCATCGACAAGGAGCTCGGGTACGCGCACTACCACCGCCTGTTCACCGCGCACCCCGGGCGCACCGCCATGGCCTGGGCCGACTTCGAGGAGAAGTACGCCGCCGCCACCCCGCTCGGCGCCGAGCTCGGGGCCCTCGTCGCGTCCGCCGTGCCCGACCCGGCCGACCGGCTCGACCTCGCCACCCTCGACCACCCCCTCGACGGGGTCCGGCACACCTCGTACGAGGAACTCCAGGACGGACTGCGCGCCCACATCACCGCCGACCTGGAGCGCCGCCACGACCCGGCACACAGCCCCGACCTCGCCGTCTTCCTCGGTCTTCTCTCCGTGTACGGGCAGGTCGTGCGGCTCGGCGACATCGGCGACTGGTGGCACGGCTTCTTCAGCTTCCTGGCCTCCGGGCCGCCCGGACCCCGGCTGCGCCAACTGCTCGCGCTGTCCCGCGCGGGCGTCGTGAAGTTCGTCGGCGCCGGCATGCGGGTCAGCGCCGAGGACGGGGTCTTCCGCGCCACCGGCGCCACCGTGCCGGGCCACGTCGTCGAGGCCCGCGCCCTCGTCGAGGCCCGCCTGCCGCAGCCCACGCTCGCCCGCACCCGCGACCGGCTGCTGCGCGAGCTGTACGAGGACGGGGCCGTGTCGACCCCCGCGGGACTCCTTGCCGTGGACCCGGACGACGGGCGCGTCCTGCACCGCGACGGCAGCGCCCACCCGCGCCGCTTCGCCCTGGGCCCGCACACGAACGCGCGCGGCGCCGGAGCCTTCACCCGGCCGCGCACGAACAGCCCGTCCTTCCGGCAGAACGACGCCACCGCGCGCGCGGTCCTCGCGTTCCTGCGCGACCTCTCCTGTCGCGCCACCGCGGCCTGAGCAGCGTCCGTCCCCGTATCCCTCGTGCAGTCTTGATCTCTTGAGGTACCCCTATGCCGCTGACCAGTGATCCACCCCTGCAGAAGAGCGACGAAGTCGCCACGGCACCGCCCGCCACCGACTACGCCCAGCTCACAGTCGTCCCCGTACGCCACCCCTGGCGCTGGGTCGCCATCGCCGCGACCGTCGTACTGCTCGCCCAGTTCGTCCACGGTCTGGTCACCAACGCCGGCTGGGAATGGGAGGTGTTCGCGGAGTTCTTCACCGCGGACGTCATCCTCAAGGCCGTCTGGACGACCCTCCAGCTCACCTTCTACGGCACGGCGCTCGGCTTCGCCCTGGGCATCGTCCTGGCTTTCATGCGGCTGTCGCAGAGCCGGTTCCTGAAGACGGTGGCGTTCGGCTACATCTGGGCGTTCCGCTCGATCCCGCTGATCGTGCAGCTGCTGTTCTGGTTCAACCTGGCGTATCTGTACAAGGAGTTGCAGTTCGGCATCCCCTTCGGGCCCGGCTTCTTCTCCTTCGACACGATGGGCCTGGTCGGCGCGATGAGCGCCGCCGTCCTCGGTCTCGCCCTGCACCAGGCCGCGTACGCCGCGGAGATCGTGCGCGGTGGCGTACTCGCCGTCGACAGCGGCCAGTTGGAGGCCGCGGCAGCCCTCGGCATTCCGCGTCTGCGCCAGATCCGCCGGATCGTGCTGCCGCAGGCGATGCGCTCGATCCTGCCGAACGCCGCCAACGAGGTCATCTCCCTCTTCAAGGGCACCTCGATCGTCTCCGTCATGGCCATCGGCGAACTCTTCTATCAGGTGCAGGTCATCTACGGCCGCAACGGCCGCGTCGTGCCCCTCCTGATGGTCGCCACCGCCTGGTACATCCTCCTGACCAGCGCGCTCTCCGTACTCCAGCACTACGTGGAACGCCACTTCGCGAAAGGCACGACCCCATGAGCGCCCCCGCCTCCGAAACCGCCATCGCACCCGCCATGGTCGACATCAAGGCCGTCTACAAGAGCTTCGGCTCGCTGGAAGTACTGCGCGGCATCGACCTGGAGGTGAGGGCGGGCGAGGTCACCGTCGTGCTCGGCCCCTCCGGCTCCGGCAAGTCGACGCTGCTGCGCACCATCAACCACCTGGAGAAGGTCGACAGCGGCTGGATCAGCGTCGACGGATCGCTCGTCGGCTACCGCCGCTCCGGCGACAAGCTGTACGAGCTGCGCGAGCGCGAGGTCCTCAAGCAGCGCACCCACATAGGCTTCGTCTTCCAGAACTTCAACCTCTTCCCGCACCTCACGGTCCTGGAGAACGTCATCGAGGCGCCCGTCGCCGCGCTCAAGCGGCCCCGCGCGCAGGCCACCGAGAGCGCCCGCCGGCTCCTGGACCGGGTCGGGCTCGCCGACAAGGCCGACGCGTACCCCCGCCAGCTCTCCGGCGGCCAGCAGCAGCGCGTCGCCATCGCCAGGGCCCTCGCCCTGGAGCCGAAGCTGCTGCTGTTCGACGAGCCGACGTCCGCGCTCGACCCGGAGCTGGTCGGTGAGGTCCTCGACGTCATCAAGGACCTGGCGCACCAGGGCACCACGATGATCGTCGTCACGCACGAGATCGGCTTCGCGCGCGAGGTCGCCGACACCGTCGTCTTCATGGACGAGGGCCGCATCGTCGAGCAGGGCGCCCCCGGCTCCGTACTGGACGCGCCGCGCGAGGAACGCACCAGGGCGTTCCTGTCGAAGGTCCTCTGAGTCTCTCCCCTCAACCCGCCCGTGAAGCACGCACCTCAGGAGTACGTCCATGCTGTCCCGTCGCACCCTCGCCGCCTCCGTCGCCGCGCTCGCCCTCTCCCCGCTGATCGCCGCCTGCGGAGGTGACAGCGGCGCCGCCACGACCACCGGGAGCGGCGGCACGAAGAAGGTCGGCAGCGTCAACATCGGGCCCGACCAGCACCGCATCCGCGGCAAGAAGGTCGACACGATCGCGGACCTGGTGCCCGAGGCGATCCGCAAGCGCGGCACGCTGCGGCTCGGCGGCAGCGCCGACGCCTCACCACCGCTCGGCTTCTTCGCCACCGACGACAAGACCCGGATCGGCTCCGAACTCGACATAGCCACGCTCGTCGCCGACACGCTCGGCCTCAAGCCCGCGCAGGAGCAGGTGAGTTGGGAGAACCTGTTCGTCGGGCTCGACAGCGGGAAGTTCGACGCGGTGTTCTCGAACGTGACGGTCACCGAGGAGCGCAAGGAGAAGTACGACTTCGCGACGTACCGGCTCGACAACATCGCCTTCGAGGCGAAGAAGGGCACGAGCTGGCGGGTGAAGGGGCCCGAGGACGTCGCGGGCAGGACCATCGCCGTCGCCTCCGGCACCAACCAGGAGAAGATCCTCGTCGACTGGAGCAAGCAGAACGAGAAGGCCGGCCGCGAGCCCGTCACCATCAAGTACTTCCAGAAGGACACGGACTACTACCTGGCGCTCCAGTCCGGCCGTATCGACGGCTACCTCGGCCCGAGCCCGTCCGTCTCCTACCACGTGGCGTCCGCCGGGCAGTCGCAGATCATCGGTGCCATCTCGGGCGGCGGCGACCTCGTCCAGGGCAAGATCGCCGCGACCACGAAGAAGGGCAGCGGGCTCGTCGACGCCTATGCGGCCGCCCTGAACCACGTGATCGAGGACGGCTCGTACGCACGCGTGCTGAAGCGCTGGGGCCTGTCGGGCGAAGCCGTCCCGAAGTCGGAGATCAACCCCAAGGGCCTGCCCAAGCCGTAGCCCTCCTCCACCCTCCTGTCCTGCCGAAAGGTTTCCCACCCATGACCAGCCAACCAGGCCGGGGCCTGCTGCATCTCGCCGCGGCCGTCGACCTGCCCGGCACCTATGACGCCGAGCCCCACCTCCAGCTCGCCCGGCTCGCCGAGCACGGGGCGCTCGACTTCGTCACGCTCCACGACACCTTCGCCGCCCCGGGCCCGGACAGCCTCGCCGTGCTGGCCAGGATCGCCCCGCGGACCTCCCGCGTCGGGCTCGTGCCGACCGTCACCACCACGCACACCGAGCCCTTCCATGTGCAGGCCGCCGTCGCCACGCTCGACCGGGTGAGCCGCGGCCGGGCCGGCTGGCGGCCCGACGTCTCGCTCGGCGAGGACGAGGCCCGGCTCTTCGGGCGCGGGGACGCCGCCGCGCCCGCCGACCTGTGGCACGAGGCCGGTGAAGTCGTCGACGTGGCCCGCAAGTTGTGGGACAGCTGGGAGGACGACGCGGAGATCAGGGACGCCGCCACCGGACGGTTCGTCGACCGCGAGAAGCTGGACCACGTCGACTTCGAAGGACGGACGTTCTCCGTGCGCGGCCCGTCCATCGTGCCGCGTCCGCCACAGGGCCACCCCGTCGTCGTCATCGACGCCACCCGGCCGTACGCGTACGACATCGCGGCCCGGCATGCCGACGTCGCCCTCGTGGCCGTGCACGATCCGGACCAACTGGGCGCGTTAGCAGGCGGGTTGCGGCGCCGGGCCGCCGAGCACGGGCGCGACCCGGAGGCGCTGCGGGTCCTCGCCGCCCTGCGGATCGACCTCGGCGGCGGCGAGTGCGCCGCCCAGCCCGGCCACGGCGGCGGCCCGCTGCCCACCGAGGACGGCCCGCTGTACCGCGGCGGGCCCGTCGACCTCGCCGACCTCATCACCGACTGGCACCGCGCGGGCGCCGTCGACGGCTTCCACCTGACGCCGCTCGACCCGCGCCGCGACCTGGAGCGCCTGGTCAACGGCACCGTGCCGCTGCTCCAGCACCGCGCCCTGTTCCGCACGTTCTACCCGGGCAGCACGCTCAGGGAGCACCTCGGGCTGCGCACGCCGGCACCGCACTACGAAAGGACCACGGCATGAGTGACGCCGCCGATCTCTGGAAGCAGTGGCACGAGGAGCGGGTCGCCGCCGTCTCCGCGCCCCACGGGCCCCTCTCCCTCGCCGGCACCCACTGGCTCGACGACCATCCGGAGGGCCGACTTCCGGCCATCCCGGGGGAGTGGCGTGTGGCCGGTGACGCAATCGTGCACAACCTGGACGGGAAACAGACACGGCTCGCCGCCGACGACACCGTGTCCCTCGGGGGGCGGCGGCTCGTCGTCATCGCACGTGAAGGCCTATGGGCTGTACGGGATTTCGACCCGGCGGCGCCCACCCGAACGGCCTTCCGGGGTATCGACGCCGGCCCGTACGACCCGCGCTGGTCCGTCGAGGGCCGCTTCGCTCCGTACGGCACCGCGCGCGAGATCCGGGTGGAGAACGCCGACGGCAAGGAGCGCGGGCTCGGGCTCGCCGGAGAGCTGTCCTTCACGCTCGACGGACAGGAGCAGGTGCTGAAGGTGGCGCGGCAGGGGGACGGCCGGCTGTGGGCCGTGTTCGCCGACGCGACCAGTGGGAGCAGTACGTTCCGGTTCCGTTTCCTGTACCCGCAGGCCCCCGATGACCAGGGCAGGACCACCGTCGACCTCAACCGCGCCGTGCTCCCCAACTGTGCTTTCGCGGACCACTTCATCTGCCCCTTCCCGCCCCCGGGCAACACGCTTTCGGTGGGCGTCGAGGCGGGCGAACGGAACCTGACGGCCGCCCGGTCCGTCTGACGGAAGGAGCCGAGCCCCGACGGCGTACCCCTGTACGAGGGAAGCCGTCGGGGCATGCCGTCGTGTATGCGGAGATGTGGCCGAAGTCTCAAAGGCGCCCTTGTGCCGATCAGCCGACTCGCCGAATACTCCCGAACAGCGCTTGTCAGGGGCACGGCGTGTTCGGAATCCGGGCACTCTTCCCCCTGGCTGCGCCTCACGGGCCCCCACCCCACGCGGGCCCCCGACTTCCCCATGGGAGGAACGAACAGTGAGGATCAAGCGCACCACCCCTCGCAGTGGCATAGCGAGACGGACCCGGCTGATCGCCGCGGGTACCGGCTTCCTTGCCGCGGCCGCTTTCGCCGCCCCCTCGGCGCAGGCCGCCGAAGCTCCCCAGGCCTTCAGCGCCACCGAACTTGCCCGGACCAGTGATGCGGTGCTCGGCGCCGACATCGCAGGTACGGCGTGGACGGTCGACGCGAAGACCAAGCAGGTCGTCGTGACCGTGGACAGCACGGTCTCGCAGGCCGAGATCGCCCAGATCAAGAAGGAGGCCGGCGCCACCGCGGGAGCGCTCAAGATCGAGCGTACGGCCGGCACCTTCAAGAAGCTGATCTCCGGCGGCGACGCCATCTATGCGAGTAGCTGGCGCTGCTCGCTCGGCTTCAACGTCCAGGACAGCGCCGGTAACTACTACGCGCTGACGGCCGGGCACTGCACCGACGGCGCGGGCACCTGGTGGACCAACTCGGGGCACTCCACGGTCCTGGGCTCCACCGCCGGGTCCAGCTTCCCCGGCAACGACTACGGCCTGATCAAGATCACCGGTTCGGTGACCAAGTCCGGCACCGTCGGCAGCCAGGACATCACGCGTGCGGCCACGCCGTCCGTGGGCACCACGGTCACCCGGCGCGGCTCCACCACCGGTATCCACAGCGGCCGGGTCACCGCCCTGAACGCCACCGTCAACTACGGCGGCGGCGACGTGGTCTCCGGCCTCATCCAGACCACGGTCTGCGCGGAGCCCGGCGACTCCGGCGGCGCGCTCTACGGCGGCACCACCGCCTATGGTCTGACCTCCGGCGGCAGCGGCAACTGCTCCTCCGGCGGCACCACGTTCTTCCAGCCGGTCACCGAGGCGCTCAGTGCGTACGGGATGCACGTCTTCTAGCATCCCGTCGTCCGTGAACCCTCACGTACGATCCTGAACCGCAGCCAGCAGCGGGAGCCCCCGTCCGGCCGATCCGGCCCGACGGGGGCTTCTCCTTGTCACCGGGCCCTCCCGCCCCGCCCCCCGGCGGGGTTACCGTCGAAGCAGAGGTCTGCTGCGCCCACTTCGGACCCTGGGGGGCCGTGAGATGGTCGAGGAACTGGTGGCGGCCGGCGTGGCCGTCGGCTGCGCCGGAGCGGTGTACGGGATGGCGGCGGCGCGGGTCGTCCGGCAGTACGAGCGGGGGGTGGTGTTCCGCCTCGGCCGGCTCAGGGCGCAGGTGCGCGGGCCCGGGTTCACGATGATCGTGCCGTTCGTGGACAAGCTCCGCAAGGTCAACATGCAGATCGTGACGATGCCCGTGCCCGCGCAGGACGGCATCACGCGCGACAACGTCACGGTGCGGGTGGACGCCGTCATCTACTTCAAGGTCGTCGACGCCGCCGAGGCCGTGGTGCAGGTGGAGGACTACCGCTTCGCCGTCTCGCAGATGGCGCAGACCTCGCTGCGCTCGATCATCGGCAAGAGCGATCTCGACGATCTGCTGTCGAACCGCGAAAAGCTCAACCAAGGGCTCGAGTTGATGATCGACAGCCCTGCCGTCGGGTGGGGCGTGCAGATCGACCGGGTCGAGATCAAGGACGTGTCGCTGCCGGAGACCATGAAGCGGTCGATGGCCCGGCAGGCCGAGGCGGACCGGGAGCGGCGGGCCCGCGTCATCAACGCCGACGCCGAACTGCAGGCGTCGAAGAAGCTCGCCGAGGCGGCCGGCGTGATGTCCGACCAGCCCGCCGCGCTGCAACTGCGACTGCTCCAGACCGTGGTGGCGGTCGCCGCCGAGAAGAACTCGACGCTGGTCCTGCCGTTCCCCGTGGAGCTGCTGCGGTTTCTGGAGCGGGCCACTCCGGGCGACGCGGCACCCGCCGCACAGGTGGCCGTCCAGCAGTTGGCGGAGCTCGACAAGGAGCTCATGCCCGAGGGTGAGGACGCGCCGTAGGGCGCCTCGGAGGTGCTGTGGCCTTCCCCCCACACCGTCGATTTCAAGACAGGACTAGGCCTTACCCTCTGCCGCCCGGCCCGTGCACAGGGTGTTTGCAATGGGGACCGACGTGCGAGGGGCAGGGGCGTGCGAGGGGTGAACGGCGCACCGGTGTTCCCGTACGCGCGTCCTGAAGTCGACCTTGTGTGCTCCCTGTGACGCTCGGGATAGTGGGCACGTCAGCCTCACGGATCCGGTCCACCCCCACATCGGGCCTGTTCCTAACCCCCCACAGGAGGACGTGAGTTGAAGCACCGACGCATACCCAAGCGGCGTGTCGCCGTAGCCGGAGCGGGCATCGCCGCCCTGGCCGCCGCGGGCATCACCTTCCAGACTGCGAACGCCAGCACCTCGGCGCCGGATCCGGCGCCCCGGACCCTTTCCGTCGCGAAGGCCGGAAATCTCGCCTCGTCCCTGACGAAGAGCCTCGGCGCGGACACCGCGGGCAGCTACTACGACGCCAAGGCCGAGCACCTCGTCGTCAACGTGCTGAACCAGGACGCCGCGCAGGCCGTCGAGGCGGCCGGAGCCCGGGCCAGAGTCGTGGAGAACTCCCTCTCCGCGTTGAAGAGCGCCCGCACGACACTGAAGAACGACGCCACGATCCCGGGCACCTCCTGGGCCACCGACCCCGCTACCAACAAGGTCGTCGTCACCGCCGACCGTACGGTCACCGGCGCGGCCTGGGACAAACTGAGCAAGGTCGTCGACGACCTCGGATCCAAGGCCGAACTCCAGCGCACCAAGGGGGAGTTCAAGCCCTTCGTCTCCGGCGGCGACGCCATCTCCGGGGGCGGCGGCCGCTGCTCCCTCGGCTTCAACGTGGTCAAGGACGGCCAGCCGTACTTCATCACGGCGGGCCACTGCACCGAGTCCATCTCCACCTGGTCCGACTCCAGCGGCCAGGAGATCGGCACGAACGAGCAGTCCAGCTTCCCGGACAACGACTTCGGCCTCGTGAAGTACACCGCGGACGTTCCGCACCCCAGCGAGGTGAACCTCTACAACGGTTCCGCGCAGCAGATCACCAAGGCCGGTGACGCCACCGTCGGCCAGCAGGTGACCCGCTCCGGCTCCACCACACAGGTCCACGACGGCACGGTGACCGGCCTGGACGCCACCGTGAACTACGGCAACGGCGACATCGTCAACGGACTCATCCAGACCGACGTCTGCGCCGAGCCCGGTGACAGCGGCGGTTCCCTCTTCGCCGGCGACACGGCGCTCGGCCTCACCTCCGGCGGCAGCGGCGACTGCACGTCGGGCGGCGAGACGTTCTTCCAGCCCGTACCGGAAGCGCTCTCCACCTTCGGTGCCGAGATCGGCTGATCACCGGGCCCCGGTCGTCTGGCGCCCCGCCTCCCCTTTTCCACGGGGGGCGGGGCGTTTCGCGTGGGTGCGTGGGTGCGTGGGTGCGTGGGTGCGTGGGTGCGGGGCGTGTGTGGGTGCGTGTGTGCGGGGCGCGTGTGTGCGGGGCGCGTGTGTGGGTGGGTTGGGTGGGGCCGGGTTGGGGTACCTCCTCGGCCGGTTCGGTCTCCACGCCTGTTGTCCGCCGTTGGCGGGTGGGCCGGGATTGTGTGCCTGCGGAGTCCTGCGGTGGCACACCGACCCGGCCCCACCCGCGCGTCTCGTACGTGGCTGCACGCCGGTGGCACACCGACCCGGCCCCACCCGCGCGTCTCGTACGTGGCTGCACGCCGGTGGCACACCGACCCGGCCCCACCCGCGCGTCTCGTACGTGGCTGATGCCGGTGGCACGCCATTGACCCCGCCCGCCTTGGGCAGCTGCCCTAGCCTTGGGCAGTCTGCCGCCCAGGGCGGCAGGGTGGGCAAGGCGGCGCCCCAGCGCCGGGCGCGTTCTCCAGCACCTCCGCTGATACGCCGGCCCGGGGTCGGAGCGGCTCAGGACGCCACGCCGACGTGTGTCGACCCGTTCCCCGTCGACCCGGTCTCTCCGGCGTCGTGCCGCTCCCGCACGCTCGGTACCAGCAGCGTCACCACGACGCCTAGGACCGCCCAGCCTGAGAGGACCAGGAGCGAGCGCGTGACGTCGTTGCCCTGGAAGTAGGCGATGGAACGCGCCGTCCAGGTGCCCGCGCCGGGCGGCAGCCAGGGTCCGATCGCCTGCCAGAACGGCGGCAGCATCGGCAGCGGGAAGGCGCCGCCCGCGCTCGGGTTGCCCGCGACGACGATCAGCAGCACGGCCAGGCCGATGCCGACGATGCCGGTCAGCTCCTCCAGGGCCAGTGTGATCGCGCCGACCGCGAAGGTGACCAGCGCGCCGAGCCCGGCCAGGCCCCAGAAGGAGCCGGGCAGCGCGCCGAGGATCGTGTCGCCGATGATCCATGAGCCGCCGATGCCGCCGACGATCGAGACGAGCGCCATGGCGCCGAGCCGGATCGCGGCGCGCTGCGGGCTCGTGGGCCGGGAACCCGCGCTGATCGACATGATCGAGGCGCAGAGGTAGCCGCCTACGCACCAGCCGACGACGAGGTAGAAGGCGGAGAGGCCGTCGAAGTCGTGCGAGGAGGCGGGCGCCACGTCGACCGGGTTCACGGTCCGTTTCTCGGCGCCGTCGACCTTGGTGGCGAGCGATTCGAGGGCGCTGGCCAGGACTGTGCCGCCGCCGGACGCGACCAGCAGGGTGTCCGTGCTGCCCCGGGGGTCGATGACCAGGGCGCCGTCGATCTTCCTGTCCATGATCTGCTGCCGGGCTGTTCTCTCGTCGGCTACCACCCGCGGGTCCAGTGGGGAACCCGGCAGCTTCGCCAGCCGCTGCTCGGTCTGCTGGGCGGCCGCGGGGGACGGGGCGACGACGCCGAACGGGACGTCCTTCGGCTTCGGATCGTGCAGCGCGCCCACGTAGGAGGCGATGAACAGCAGCTGGAGGGCGAGCACGCCGATGACGAGCAGCGCGGCTCGGGGAGTGACGGCGTTCTTGAACTCGTCGGCGAACTTCATGCCCCCACGCTCCGGCGGGCGTCCGCGTCGTGCAGGCGGGGTGGGCCGAATGAGTGCCCTACTTCTGTCGTCGTACACGCGTTCGAAAGTTGGTCTATGGTGGGACGTGGGGGAGGTGAGATCCGATTGGCTCGAGGTGTGCTGGAGGTGCGTGCGGTGGACTTCACGCATCTGCACACCGTGTCCGGGTTCTCGGTGCGCCACGGCGCGTCCCACCCGGAGCGGCTGGCCGAGCGCGCCGCCGAGCGGGGGATGGGCGCGCTCGCTCTCACCGACCGGGACACCGTCGCGGGCGCCGTCCGGTTCGCCAAGGCGTGTGCGAAGCACGGGGTGCGGCCGCTGTTCGGTACCGAGCTGGCCGTGGGTGCCCCGGAGCGCGGCGCCCACCGCAGGACGCCCGTGCGCGGCGGCGCCTTCATCGACGAGTCGACACCCCGGGTCACCTTTCTCGCCCGGGACGGGGCCCGCGGCTGGGCCGAGCTGTGCCGCCTGATCACTGCCGCGCATGCCGGGGACGACCCCAAGGACATCCGTCTGCCCTGGGTGGAGAACCACGGCGACGGCCTCACCGTGCTGCTCGGCCCCGCCTCCGACGTGGGCCGCGCGCTCACCGCCGGGCGCCCCGACCGGGCGGCCGCGCTGCTCGCCCCCTGGCGCGAGATCTACGGCGACGCCCTGCGCCTCGAAGCCGTCCACCACGGGCGGACGGGGACGGGCCCCGGCTCGCTGCGCCTGGCCGCCCGCACCGTCGGCTTCGCCGCCGAACAGGGGATCCGCCCGGTCCTCAGCAACGACGTCCGCTACGCCGACCCGGGCGCGGGCCCCGTCGCCGACGTCCTGGACGCCGCGCGCCGCCTCGTGCCCGTCGACCCCACCAAGGAGCTCGACAGCGGCGAGCGGTGGCTGAAGGGGCCCGACGCCATGCTGCGCGAGGCCGAGCGGATCGTGGAGGCGGCCGGCTTCCATCGGAACACCGCGTACCGGCTGCTCGAACAGACCCGTGACACGGCCGACGCCTGCCGCGTCGACCCCGAGGAGGACCTGGGGATCGGCTCCGTACGCTTCCCCGAACCGCACCTCGTGGGCGCCGGGCGGCGCACCGCGCAGCGCGTCCTCGCCTCGCGAGCGACGGCCGGCATGGTCCGCCTCGGCCACGCGGGGAGCCGCCTCTACTGGGAGCGGCTCCACCGCGAGCTGGACATCATCACGCACTACGACTTCGCCACCTACTTCCTGACGGTGGCTCAAGTCGTGGACGACGTACGGGACATGGGCGTCCGGGTCGCGGCACGCGGCTCAGGCGCCGGATCGCTGGTCAACTATCTGCTCGGCATCGCCAACGCCGACCCCGTCGAGCACGGCCTGCTCATGGAGCGCTTCCTGTCCAAGCGGCGGGCCGTCCTGCCCGACATCGACATCGACGTCGAGTCCGCGCGCCGCCTGGACGTCTACCGGGCGATCCTCGACCGGTTCGGCGCCGAGCGCGTCGCCACCGTCGCGATGCCGGAGACCTACCGGGTGCGCCATGCGATACGTGACGTCGGCGCGGCCCTGTCCATGGACCCCGCCGACATCGACCGCATCGCCAAGGCGTTCCCGCACGTCCGGGCCCGCGACGCCCGCACGGCCATGGCCGAACTGCCCGAACTCCGCGATATCGCCGGGGAGTTCGGCGATCACCCCAGGCTGTGGGAGTTGGTCGAGGCGCTCGACGCGCTGCCCCGCGGGGTCGCCATGCACCCGTGCGGGGTGCTGCTCTCCGACGCCTCCCTGCTCGCCCGGACGCCGACCGTGCCGACCAGCGGTGAGGGCTTCCCCATGTCCCAGTTCGACAAGGAGGACGTGGAGGACCTCGGGCTGCTCAAGCTGGACGTGCTCGGGGTGCGGATGCAGTCCGCGATGGCGCACGCCGTGGCGGAGGTCGAGCGGGCGACCGGTACGTCCGTGGACCTCGACGCCGTGGAGCAGGGGGACCCGGAGACGTACCGGCTCATCCAGTCCACCGAGACGCTCGGCTGCTTCCAGATCGAGTCGCCGGGCCAGCGGGACCTGGTGGGACGGCTGCAGCCCGCCACCTTCGACGACCTGGTCGTGGACATCTCGCTGTTCCGCCCCGGGCCCGTCGCCGCCGACATGGTGCGGCCGTTCATCGAGGCGCGGCACGGCCGGGCACCGGCCCGCTACCCGCACCCGGACCTGGAGGAGGCACTGCGCGAGACGTACGGCGTCGTCGTCTTCCACGAGCAGATCATCAAGATCGTCGACATCATGACCGGCTGCGGCCGCGACGAGGCCGACCGGGTGCGGCGCGGCCTCTCCGACCCCGAGTCGCAGGCGCGCATCCGGTTCTGGTTCGCGCAGCACGCGGCGGTGCGCGGCTACGACGCCGAGACCATCGAGCGGACCTGGGGGATCGTGGAGGCGTTCGGTTCGTACGGGTTCTGCAAGGCGCACGCCGTGGCCTTCGCCGTCCCCACGTACCAGTCGGCGTGGCTGAAAGCCCACCATCCGGCGGCGTTCTACGCGGGGCTGCTCACGCACGACCCCGGCATGTACCCGAAGCGGCTGCTGCTCGCCGACGCGCGGCGGCGGGGGGTGCCGGTGCTCCCGCTGGACGTGAACCGGTCCGCGGTCGCTCATCAGATCGAACTGGTGTCCGAGGATGGTGCTCCCGAGGAGTGGGGCGTCCGGCTCGCGCTCTCCGACGTGTACGGCATCAGCGAGGCGGAGGCCGAACGGATCGCGGCGGGCCGCCCGTACGCCTCGCTGCTCGACTTCTGGGAGCGGGCCCGGCCGAGCCGGCCCCTCGCCACGCGGCTCGCGCAGGTCGGCGCGCTCGACGCGTTCGGCGCCAACCGCCGTGATCTGCAACTGCATCTGACGGAGCTTCAGCGCTCCGGCCGGGGCTCGCGCGGCGAGCAGCTGCCGCTGACCGGCGGCCGGCGCACCGCCTCGGCCGGACTGCCCGACCTCGGCGACACGGAACGGATCAGCGCCGAACTCGGCGTGCTCGGGATGGACGCGTCGCGGCACCTCATGGGCGACTACGAACAGTTCCTCGGCGAGTTGGGTGTCGTGTCGGCGCGGCGGCTGCGGGAGGCCGAGCACGGCAGCACCGTGCTCGTGGCCGGGGCCAAGGCGGCCACCCAGACCCCGCCGATCCGGTCCGGGAAGCGGGTCGTCTTCACGACCCTCGACGACGGCACGGGCCTGGTCGACCTCGCGTTCTTCGACGACGCGCACGCCGCGTGCGCGCACACCGTCTTCCACTCGTGGCTGCTGCTCGTACGCGGCACGGTGCAGCGGCGCGGGCCGCGCAGCCTGAGCGTGGTGGGCGAAGCGGCCTGGAACCTGGCCGAGTTGACGGAGGTGTACCGGGAGAAGGGCCTCGACGAGGTGGCGCGGTGGATGACCGCGCCGCCGCCCGGAGCCGAGGACGAAGAGGGATCCGACGGGACCGGGCGGCGGATCCGGATGGCCAACGGGTTCGTGATGAACCCGTGGGCCGACCTGAAACCGGCCGGAGACGGAAGCCAGGGCCCGCGGCGCAAGCTGTGGCACCAGAGCCAGGGGAGTGCGGGGTGAGCGCGGTGGAACGGGAGAACCATGACGGGCGGGGCGGCGTGCTGTGCGTGCGCTTCCTGCTGCCGCCCGCGCACGAGGCGTCGCTGCCCCGGCTGCTCTCCCTCCTCGCCGGGTTCAGCCCGGCCGTCGAGGCGCTGCCGCCCGACACCGCCCTCGTCGATCTGCGCGGCGCCGTCCGGTACTTCGGGCGCGACGCACGGCAGATCGCCTCCGTCATCCGGGTACGCGCCGTCGCCCTGCACGGCGTGGAGTGCGTGATCGGGGCCGGGCCCGGACCGATGATCGCGCGGATGGCCGCGCGCGAGGCCGCGCCCGGCGTGACCCAAGTGGTGCGTGACGTGCGGGAGTTCCTCGACGGGCAGCCTGTCGGCGCGCTCCCCGGGGTCGGCGCCGCCACCGCACGGACCCTGTGCGAGTACGGGCTCGACACGGTCGGCCGGCTCGCCGCCGCGCCGCTGTCCACGGTGCAGCGCCTCACCACGGCGCGGACCGGGCGCGAGCTGCACGACAAGGCGCGTGGCATCGACCGCGCCCGGGTCGTCCCGAACGCCGCCGCGCGCTCCCTCGCCGCCGAACGCGGCTTCGTACGCGACGAGTTGGACCCGTACCGGCACCGGCGCGCGCTGCTGGCCGCGGCCGACGAGGTCGGTGCCCGGATGCGGGACGAGGGGCAGGTGTGCCGCTCGCTGACCCTGACGGTGCGCTACGCCGACCGGTCCTCGACCGTACGCAGCCGGGTGCTCCCCGAGCAGACCGCCCACTCCGTCGCCCTGGCCACGGCCGCGTACCGGATGTACGAGGCGCTGGGGTTGCAGCGGGCCCGGGTGCGGGGCATCTCCTTACGCGCGGAGGGGCTCGGGCCCGCCGGGGCGGCGTCCCGGCAGTTGACCTTCGACCCGGTGGACGAGCGGGCCCGGGTCCTGGAAGCGGTGGCCGACCGGGCCAGGGCGCGGTTCGGTCCGGGGGCGATCGTGCCCGCCTCGCTCGCGGCCTGAACTCGCGCAACCAGGTGCTCAGTTCGCCCAGGGCGGCGTGATGCGGGTGCCGTCCGCCAGCTCGGCCTCCAGGCCCACCGAGGTCGTCACCCACATCGTGGCCGGCGTGCCTGTCGGGTTCTCGACAGCGAGGGTCGTGCCCGCGTTCACGATCGCCGTGTCGCCCGGCACGAGGGTGTGGGCGATGCCGTCGAGCGTGAGACGCAGGGAGCCGGTCAGCAGATGCAGGATCTCCTCGCGGGAGACGGTGTGCGCGGGCGCCTTCGTGCCGGCCGGGATCTCGCCCCGCCAGGCGGCCAGCTCCTTGCTGCCGGTGCCGGGGGCGGCGTACGAGACGAAGCGGGCGCCGTGCAGTTCGTGGACGACGGCTTCCGCCGCGCGGACTACGGGCATGGGTGCTCCTTGAGTGTGAGGTGATGCGTACGCGTACGCGGGAGGGAGCCGACCGTATGGATAGTGGTCAAGCTCCTTGACTATATCGTCAAGCTGCTTGACCAAAGCGTCAAGGGTGTTTCAATACCTGCGTGCAGAACTCGGAAGCCATGGCCCTGTCCGTCGCCCTGCTCGCCGCCGCGGGCGAGCTGACGCAACGTATCCACGCGTCCGTCGTGGCCAGGGGTTTCGAGGACCTGCGGCCCGCGCACGGCTTCGCGTTCGTGCGGCTCGGCACCGGGGACGCGACCGCCACCGATCTCGCCGTGCACCTCGGTGTGACCAAGCAGGCCGCCGGCCAGCTCGTCGACGAACTCGTGCGCAAGGGATACGTCGAGCGACGCCCGCACCCGACGGACGCGCGCGCCCGGCTCGTCGTGCTGACCGAGCGAGGACGGGCCTGCACCCGGGCGGCGGAGGACGCCATGGCCGAGGCGGTGCGGCCGTGGGCGGAGCGCCTCGGGGAGGACGGGGTACGGGCGCTGTGCGAGCAGTTGACGGCCGTAGCACCCGAAGGGCCCGTCCGGCCCGCCTGGTGACGCCACGCCTGAGGGCCGCCGCCTCCCGCAGGGCGGGGAGACGGCGGCCCCGTATCGGGGGTGCGGGTCAGCGGCTGTGCCGGCCGCCCGCCACCGCGCGGCGGCGCACCGAGGCGAACAGGCCCGCCGCGCCGACCGCCAGGGCTGCCGCACCGCCCACCGCGATGTACGGGGTGGTGGAGTCGCCGCCGGTCTCGGCGAGGTTCTCCGCGCCGCCCTGCGCGGCGAGCTGCTCGCCCGTACCGCCGCTCGCGCCGGAGCCGTCGGCCGCGTCGGCGGCGGCCGCGGGGGACGCCGACTCGTGCGTCTCATGCGCCTCGTGCGCCTCGTGCGTCGCGGTGTCGTCGCCGCTCATGTCCATGCCGCCGTGGTCGATCGTCGACTTGTCGGCGTCCTTCGCGATCTGCTCGTCGGACGGCACCGACGGGGCGGACGCCGCCGGGGCCGCGCCCGCGCCGGTGGAACTGCCGCCGTACGTCACGTCCGAGCAGGAGTAGAACGCCTCCGGGCTGTCCGAACGCTGCCAGATGCCGTAGATCAGCTGGCGGCCCGTGCGCTCGGGCAGCGTGCCGGAGAAGGTGTAGAAGCCGCCCTCGGCCGTCGGGTCCGTCTTCGTCGCGACCGGGTGCTCCAGGTCCAGGTCGGACCAGGCCAGCGGCTTCGACGCGTCGTAGCCCTGCTTTGTCAGGTAGAGGTTGAAGGTGCCCTTGTGCGGGGCGGTCACCTTGTACTTGAAGGTGTACGAGCCCGCCGAGACCTGCGTCGCCGGCCAGTCGGCGCGGGCCAGGTCCATGCCCTTGAACTCGTCCGAGTTCGCCGAGCACAGCTTGCCGTCCGGGATGCGCTCCTGGGACTTGCCGCCCGCCTCGCCGTCCCGGATGCCGTTCCAGTCGTACAGCGCCTGCGTGCCGCCCGCGGCGACCGCCGCCTTGCACGCCGCCGAGGTGGGGTTCTCCGCGCCCTCGGCGTAGCAGGCCGCCACCCTGCTGGCCGGGTCGCCGAGCGTGCCGTGCGCTGCCGCGGGGGTGGCCGACAGGGTGATCAGGGCGAGCGGGGTGACGCCGGTGGCGGCGAGTGCGGCGATCTTGCGGGGCGTGGGCATGG
The DNA here is from genome assembly GCF_039533535.1 of Streptomyces kunmingensis. NCBI lineage: Bacteria > Bacillati > Actinomycetota > Actinomycetes > Kitasatosporales > Streptomycetaceae > Streptomyces > Streptomyces kunmingensis. Next base: position 333,559 of record NZ_BAAATS010000012.1, on the reverse strand, counting down.
GGGCTCCTGGGCGTTCGCGAACGGGGGGTCGTGGCAGCGAAGTTAGCCCGGGGAGTTGCTCGGATCTGCCCCTCTGGGGGGTCTGAGTTGATCTTTATGGCGCGCTTAAGGCCGGGCTCAGATTGTGCTCAGGAACAGCGGCCGCGGATGGTTCTCTCGTGAGTGGGTGCGGCGTCGTCGTGGCCGTTCGCGCGGTTCCCCGCGCCCCTGAAAGCCGCCTCCGCGCCGTAGAGGGACCGGTCGTGTCGGTGGGTGCGGCGTCGTCGTGGCCGTTCGCGCGGTTCCCCGCGCCCCTGGCGGGGTCGTGGGTGCTCGCGCAGTTCACCGCGGCCCTATGCCACCCACTTGTACCGGCGTTCCGGGCGGCCCGTGCCCCCGTACCGGAGTGTCACCCTCGCTCGGCCCGTGGCCGCGAAGAACTCCAGGTAGCGGCGGGCGCTCACGCGGGACAAGGAGCCTGCCTCCTGGGCGCACTCCGTGGCCGACAGGCCCTGCGGGTGGGCGCGCAGCGTGCGTTCCACCAGGTCCGCGGTGTGCGCGGCCAGGCCCTTCGGCAGCTCCCGCGAACCCGGCGGACGCGCGCCGAAGATCTGGTCGACGTCCTCCTGGCGCGCCTCGTCGAGCGTGTCGAGCCGCGCCCGTACCGCCGCCACATGCCGCAACTGTTCCTGCAGCGCCGCCTGGTTGAACGGCTTGATCAGATAGTGCAGCGCCCCCGCCCGCAGCGCCGCCCGCACGATCTCCGCGTCCCGCGCCGCGGTGATGAACAGCGCGTCCACCGGCGCCCGCGACGGATCCCGCTCCTCGGCCGCCCGCAGCTCCCGCAACACGTCGATGCCGTCCATGTCCGGCAAGTACACATCCAGGAGCACCAGATCGGGGCGGACCGCCTCCGCGGCGCGCAACGCCTCCGCCCCGCTGTGCGCCACCCCGGCCACCACGAACCCGTCCAGCGCGGACACGTACCGGCTGTGCAGCTTGGCGACCATGAAGTCGTCGTCCACGACCAGCACTTTCGTCACTGGCGCAGGGTAGGTGCGCGACCACAAGGACCACAACGTTCCTTGGTTGCGGAAGAGAGACAGCTCGTTCACACGTAGGCAACATGTGGGCCACCTCACAACCCCGTACGACCCGACCCCCGTATCTCGACAGGTGGTGGCACCCGTGCGCCTGCGCACACCCCTCGCCCTGCTCGGAGCCGCGGCTCTCGTCCTGGTGGGGCCGCCCCTGCTCACCACGGGCAGCGGCGCCGACACCGGCACACAGATCCCCGGCCTGCGCCTCATGGTCCCCAACACGCCCGGCGGCGGCTACGACATCACGGCACGCACCGCGGCGAAGAACGCCGAGGACGCCGGGCTCACGCACAACATCGAGGTGTTCAACCTGCCCGGCGCGGGCGGCACCGTAGGACTCACCCGCCTCGTCGGCGAACACGGCAACGGCAAGCTCGCCATGTCCATGGGCCTCGGCGTCGTCGGAGCCGCGCGCTCGAACCACGCCCCGAAGACCCTCGCCGACACCACCCCCATCGCCCGCCTCACCGAGGAGGCGGACGTCGTCGTGGTCGCGAAGGACTCCCCGTACAAGGACATCGGGCAGCTCGTCGACGCGTGGAAGAAGAACCCGGGCAAACTGCCCGTCGGCGGCGGCTCGTCACCCGGCGGGCCCGACCACCTGGCGCCCATGCTCATGGCCCGGGCCGCCGGTATCTCGCCCAAGAAGGTCAACTACATCCCCTTCGACGGCGGCGGTGAACTCCTCGCCTCCATCCTCGGCAACAAGGTCGCCTTCGGCGTCTCCGGCGTCGGCGAGTACCTCGACCAGATCAAGAGCGGCGAACTGCGCCTCCTCGCCGTCACCGGCCCCGAACGCGTCCCCGGGCTCGACGGGCCGACCCTCAAGGAGTCCGGCTACGACGTCGACTTCACCAACTGGCGCGGCATCGTCGCCCCGCCCGGCCTCACCGACACCCAGCGCTCCAAACTCACCGCGCTGGTACGCAAACTGCACGCCTCCGAGGAATGGAAGCAGTCGCTGAAGAAGAACGGCTGGGACGACGCGTTCCTCGTCGGCGACGACTTCGGCACGTTCCTGGCCGCCCAGGACAAGAACGTCGTGTCCGTGCTGAAGGAGCTGGGACTGTGACCCCCACCGAAACCCAGGAGCGGCCCGACACCGGAAAGTCCTGGCTGCGCGACCACTCCGAACTCGGCGTCTGCGTCCTGCTCCTCGCACTCGGCGCCCTCGTCCTCACCGACGCGCTCACCATGAACGTCGACCTGACCCAGCGCGGACCCGTCGGCCCCAAGACGGTCCCGATCGTCGTCGGCGCCGGACTCCTCGTCGTCGCCGTCCTGCTCGCCGTCGACGTCCTGCGCGGCGGCCGCGGCGAGGCCGAGGGCGGCGAGGACATCGACCTGTCCGAACCCGCCGACTGGCGCACGGTCCTGCTCCTCACCGGCGTCTTCCTCGCCACCGCCGTCCTCATCGAACCGCTCGGCTTCCCCATCGCGGGCGCTTTGCTGTTCTGGGGCGCCGCCTACGCCCTCGGCAGCCGCCACCTCCAGCGCGACCCGCTGATCGCCGCCGGACTCTCCCTCCTCACCTACGTCGTCTTCAACAACCTGCTCGGCGTCCCCCTGCCGGGCGGCCCCCTGATGGGAGCGCTGTGACGCGATGAACGCCCTCAACTCCCTCATGGACGGCTTCGGTACCGCCCTCACCCCCGTCAACCTCCTGTGGGCGGCGCTCGGCGTCCTCCTCGGCACGGCCATCGGCGTCCTGCCCGGCATCGGCCCCGCCATGGCGGTCGCCCTGCTCCTCCCGGTCACCTACGGACTCGAACCCACCGGCGCGTTCATCATGTTCGCGGGCATCTACTACGGCGCCATGTTCGGCGGCTCGACGACCTCGATCCTGCTCAACACCCCCGGCGAGAGCGCCGCGGTCGTCGCCGCCATGGAAGGCAACCCGATGGCGAAGGCCGGACGCGGGGCACAAGCCCTCGCCGCGGCCGCCATCGGGCACTTCGCCGGCGGCATGATCGGCACGATCCTGCTCGTCGCGCTCGCCCCCAAGGTCGCCTCGCTCGCCGTCGACATCGGCGCCCCCGACTACTTCGCGATCATGGTCCTCGCGTTCATCGCCGTGACATCGGTCCTCGGCTCGTCCCGCGTACGCGGACTCGCGTCCCTGCTGATCGGCCTCACCATCGGGTTGGTCGGCCTGGACCAGATGACCGGCCAGCAGCGGCTCACCTTCGGCTCGTTGCAGCTCGCCGACGGTGTCGACGTCGTCATCGTCGCGGTCGGCCTCTTCGCCATCGGTGAAGCCCTGTGGGTCGCCGCGCACCTGCGCCGCACCAGCGGCGAGGCCATCCCCGTCGGCCGCCCCTGGCTCGGCAAGGCGGACGTGAAGCGCACCTGGAAGTCCTGGCTGCGCGGCCCGCTCATCGGCTTCCCCTTCGGCGCGATCCCCGCCGGCGGCGCCGAGATCCCGACCTTCCTCTCCTACGTCACCGAGAAGCGCCTCTCCAAGCACAAGGAGGAATGGGGCAAGGGCGCCATCGAAGGCGTCGCGGGCCCGGAATCCGCGTCCTCGGCGTCGGCGGCGGGCACGCTGGTCTCCATGCTCACGCTCGGCCTGCCGACCACGGCCGTCGCCGCGGTCATGCTCGCCGCGTTCCAGCAGTACGGCATCCAGCCGGGCCCGCTCCTCTTCGAACGCGAACCCGACCTGGTCTGGGGCCTGATCGCCTCGCTCTTCGTCGGCATGGTCCTGCTCCTCGCCCTGAACCTGCCCCTCGCTCCCGTCTGGGCGAAACTGCTCCGCATCCCGCGCCCCTACCTCTACGCGGGCATCCTCTTCTTTGCCGCGGTCGGCGCGTACGCGGTCGGCGGGGAGTCCCTCGACCTCGTCATCCTGCTCGTCATCGGCCTCATCGGGTTCGGCATGCGCCGCTACGGGCTGCCCGTCCTGCCCGCCGTCATCGGCGTCATCCTCGGCCCGAACGCCGAGCAACAACTGCGCCGCGCCCTGCAGATCAGCGACGGCAGCGTCAGCGGCCTCGTCGACACACCGTTCTCCGTGACCGTGTACGCGCTCGTGCTGCTCATCGTGGCGTGGCCACTGGCGAAGACGCTGGTGAAGAAGCTGGTGGTGCGGGGGAGGGGAAGTGACGTAGACAAGGCTGCATGAGCAGCGAACCGAAGACCGGCGAATCGAAGACCGGCGAATCGATGAGCGGCGAACCCCATGCGGTCCGCCGTGCCGACGCCGCCGATGTACCGGCCGTCAAAGCCGTCACTGATGCGGCGTACCGGCCCTACATCGCCCGCATCGGCGTCGTGCCCCAGCCCATGGAGGCCGACCACGCGGCGAACGTGGCGGCGGGCCTGGTGCACGTCACAGGGAACCCGGAGGTGATCGGCCTGGTCGTCGTGGAGGCGCGCCGGGACCACCTCTTCCTCGACAGCATCGCGGTCCACCCCGACGCCCACGGGCAAGGGGTGGGCCGCGTCCTGCTCGCCTTCGTCGACGAGCACGCACGCGCCCGCGGGCTGCCCGAAGTGCGGCTCTGCACCAACGCGTTGATGGTGGAGGACCAGAAGCTCTATCCGCGGTACGGATACGAGGTCGTGGAGCGCCGGACCGACGGCCCCTACGACCGCATCCACTACCGCAAGCGTCTCACTCGCATGTGACCGTCCCGCCTACTCGTCGGGCCACCACGTCTTGCGCACATCCTTGCGGACCTCCGGGCGCTCGCGCGCCTTCTCGGTCGCCTCTTCCCGTAGCCGGCGCGTAATGGTGCTCGCTCCGGTGGGCTTGTGCATGGTCACTCGGCGCATCGTGCCTCCTGTACCTACACGGGTTCCAACGTGCTGCCGTTGTAGACCTGTTCCCGGAGCGTTGCTCATCGAAGCGCAATTGTCAGTGGCGGTTGTCACGATGTGGGAATGACGCTCTCACCAGCAAGCACCGAATGGGACGCGGCGGCGGCCGCTTTCGACGACGAGCCCGACCACGGCCTGCGGGACCCCGAGGTCCGCGCCGCCTGGGCGGAGCGCCTCGCGGGCTGGCTGCCACCGACCCCGGGCGACCTGCTGGACCTCGGCTGCGGCACGGGTTCCGTATCGCTCCTCGCGGCCGAGCGGGGACACCGCGTGACCGGCGTGGACTTCGCGCCGAACATGGTGGAGCGGGCCCGCATAAAGCTGGCGAACCATGACGCGGAGTTCCTGGTCGGGGACGCGGCGTCACCGCCGGTACCGGCGGCCTCGTACGACGTGGTGCTCGTCCGGCACGTCCTGTGGGCGCTGCCCGAACCGGCGGCGGCGCTGCGGCACTGGGTGACGCTGCTGCGGCCCGGGGGCCGGCTCGTGCTGGTCGAGGGGGTGTGGGGCGAGGTGGACCCGGCCGGGATACCGGCGGACCGGCTCCTGGGCTGGGCACGGCGGTGGTTCGTCGACGTACGGCACGAAGCGTTGTCGGCGGACGTGCGGTTGTGGGGCAAACAGATCGGTGACGAGCGGTACGCCGTCGTCGCGGGGCCGGGCCGCGTTGTCAGTGGCGCGTGATCCCATGCACGGTATGAGCGAAGCGGAGCGCGTGCACCGGGCCTGGGACCGTATCGAGGCGTGGATGCGCGACCACGCCCCGACGGCACTCGCCGGGCTGCGGCCACCGGCCGAGGCGTCCCAGGTGGCGGAGATCGAGCGGGAGTTGGGGCTGACGCTGCCCCCGGGCCTCGTCGCGTCCCTGGCCCGGCATGACGGTGTCGCGTCAGGCGGCGGGCAGTTGGCGTTCCCGGGCGGTGACCGGCCGATGAGTGCGGCGGAGATCCTGAAGGACGCCCGGATGGCACGGGACCTGTGGGACGACGGGAGCGAGGACGGGGAGCAGATCCTCGACGGGGACTACTGGCACCGTCAGTACCTGATGGTCGCCGCTCAGGCCAACGTACCGGACGGCCTCGCCCTCGACTGCCGTCCCGGCGCTTCCTTCGGCGAGGTCGGCGACCACTTCAAAGGCGAGGGCACACGGTTCGGTCATCACGGCTCGTACGCGGAACTCCTGACCGGTCTCGCCGACGCGCTGGAGAGCGGGCAGCCCGCGGGGTGGCCGCTGAAATATGTCGCCGTGCCCTTCGACGGGGAGATGTCCTGGGAGTCGGCGCCGAAACCGCCGACCGAGCCGGTGTCCCTGTTCGAGGAGGCGGCCCGGGCGCGGACTCCGGCTCCGGTCGAGCCGGTCGGCGGAGAGCTCGCGCCGGTCGCGGAGGACGGATGGGCGGGCGAGTATCGCTCCTTCTGCCTCACCTTCGTGCACGGCGTGAGCACCGGGGAACTGCTGCACGGATATGGGGCGTTGGACGGCGCCTTCACCGGCCGCACCCGCACCGAGGCGTTCGAGGACAGGGGTCGCTGGACCAACTGCTTCCTGCCGATCGTCCGCGCCGGGTACGCGGGGGAGTGGGCCTTCGGCATCGAAGAGGGGCACCAAGAGGGCCTGCGTGACGAGGTGCTGCGTCGTCTGTCGCGGGGCACGCGAGCCGTAGCGCTGCGGCACAGAGGCGCCACCCAGTTGTCCTACTACGAGGACGGGCGGCTGGTCACCGGATTCGACACAAGCCGTGACCACCTGATGCCGGGCGAGGCCGACCCGCACGACATCTTCCCCGGGCTGCCGGGCCCGCGCCGCGTCCCGGCGCCGCCGCTCGGGCGCCCGCCGCTCGGCCGACCCTTGGGAGCCCTGATCATGGGGCTCCAGAGCGCGGAGAACGTGCGGCCCGACCTGCGGCAGGTGTGCGACGCCGTAGCCGCGGCCCTGGGGATCGACCTCGCCCCGGACGCTCTCGGCGGCGCACTGCCCAGCGCCCGGATCCTGCCGCTGCTGGCGCCGATACCGGGATCGAGCGGCCCGGTGGGGTACGGCATGGGAGACCGGGTCGACGGGGCTGACCCGGGCAGGCTGCGTACCGCCCTCATCGCGCAGGCGGCGCTGGCTGCCGCGGAGACCGGGCTCGACCGGTTCCCGGAGGTGGCCGACGCCCTCACCGAGGCCCGTACCGACCCCGCTCCGGCACCGGTCGCCGACGACTCCCCGCTGGGCATACGTCTGCGCACCGTGGTGGCCGAGGCGCGCGGCACACATCGTGCCCAGTCGACCGACCACGGGCGCGAGCGGTTCAGGCACCAGGACTTTCAGGACTGGCAGGACCGGGAGGCCGTCGGTACCGCACTGCGCGCCCTGCGGGAACTGCCCGCACTCAAGGCGGCCCCACATGTGGTGGGGAGGCGCAAGGACCCGTACTGGCGCACCCGGTTCGTCGCTGACCTGGAAGGCGGCTGACCGGTCGGCTCGGCGGGCGGTCAGCTCAGCAAAGAGATGAACTCGCCTCGCTCGGCCAGCAGTTCGAGCTCGTCCAGGGCCCGTGTCGCCGCCTCGGCGGCGGCCGGGTCCCGCTCGGCGAGGCCGCTCTGCGCGAACTCGTCCTCGTCCAGGCGGATCACCTGCGTGCCGTCGGCGGACACCCACAGGTCGAGGTCCAGGTCCACGGAGACGAGGTCGCCGCTGTCGTCGCGGACCGCGGGGCGGGTGATGTCGCAGTACCAGCCCTTCACCGTGCCGTCGCCCGACCTGACCTCCTTGATCGCGTACCAGCGGTCGCGCCAGTAGTGCTCCGTGAACACGTCGCCGGGCTCGAAGCGCACGAATCCGAAGTCGCGCACGCCCTCGCCCGCCCAGTCGGCGCGCACGGTGACGTGCGTACCATCGTCGGAGAGCAACCGTGCCGGGTAACCGATCTTCGTGCGGCCCGCCTTGACGAGCCGCACCTTCACCGCCTCAGTCGAGGGTGCGGACATGGCGGACCTCCGTCGCGTCGATCTCGTAGCCGAACCATCGGTTGATCGCGAGCATCGGCTCGTTGCCCGCGTCGTTGCCCGTGTACGCCACCGTGCAGCCGGCCGCGCGGGCCCGGTGCAGCGAGTCGTTCTTGACGAGCTTGGCCAGGCCCCGGCCGCGGAACGCGCGGGCCGTGCCGGTCATCCCGCTCGCGTAGCGGCCCTCGCCGTCCGTGTGGGCCAGGGTGAACGCGGCCGGGCCGCCGTCCACCACCGCCACCGTCGTCAGCGCGGGGTCGAGGAGCGGGTGGCGCCAGGTGTGCGTCAACCAGTGCTCGTAGTCGGCCGGTTCGGAGCTGATGTCGCCGGGCTCGTCGGCCATGGTCTGCGCGTCCAGTGCGAACAGTGGGCGCGGATCCGCCGCGAAATCCGCCGCCGTGCACAACTCGACTCCGGGTGGCGGAACTTGGCGAGCCGGCAGCGCGCCGGCGGTCAGATCCAGGCGGAGGAAGTGCGCCGAGCGGCTTCTGCGGTAGCCGCGGGCCGCCGCCCACGCGAGGTTCCGCGGGCCGTCCAAGGCCCAGCAGTACACCCGCGTCGCACCGTGCCGCGCCAGCTGCTCCTCGGCCGTCCGCAGCAACAGGCCGCCCGCGCCCCGGCCTTCATGGTCCGGATGCACGTACACGTTGGCGTAGCCCCGGCCCGGCTCCGGGCTGTCGTGGGCGACGCCGACCTGCGCCGTGCCGATCAGCTCACCGTCGCCGGTCACCGCCACCAGCTGGCGGTAGTGGGCGTCGGGGTGCGTGCGCGCCGCGTCGTGCGTCACGGAGGCGGCGGTGGCGAGCATCCCGGGCAGGCAGACCCGGCGGACCCGGGCGAAGCCCTCGGCGTCCGCCGGGTCGCCGGGGCGCAGGGCGCGGACGAGCACGGTCATGGGCCGCACGCTACGTGCAGCCGCCGGCCGCGCGCCTCTCCTTTACCGGCGCCGCAGGCCGACGGGCGCTGCGAGTCGACCGGTACCTCGGACCGACGGGCGCTGCGAGTCGACCGGTACCGCGAGCCGACCGGCGCTGCGGAACAGACGGCGCTGCGGGACAATCGGGCGCGTGACCCTGAAGATCCGCATTGACGACAGTGCCGCCCCCTACGAGCAGGTGCGGGCCCAGATCTCCGAGCAGGCCAGGGCCGGGGCGCTGCCCGTCGGCTACCGGCTCCCCACCGTGCGCGGCCTCGCCGAGGAGCTGGGGCTCGCCGCGAACACCGTGGCCAAGGCGTACCGGGCCCTGGAGGCGGACGGGGTGATCGAGACGCGCGGGCGCAACGGCACGCTGATCGCCGCCGCGGGTGACGCCGCCGACCGGGAGGCGTCGCTCGCGGCGCAGGCCTTCGCCGAGCGGGTCCGGCGGCTCGGCCTCTCCGAGGAGGCGGCGCTGGCCGCGGCCCGGGACGCCGTGCGCGCCGCGTACTCCTGAGGCGCGGGCTACAGATACATCCCCGCGTCGGTGCCGCCCCGCTGGTCCGGCACCGCCGTCGGGGAGATGCCCCGGCGCAGCGCGTACAGCTCGGCCAGCGTCGCGCCCCCGCGGCCCAGGCCCTCCTCCGTGCCGAGCCACTCCGTCGCCTCGCGGCGGGTCAGCGGGCCCACCTCGATCCGGGCCAGGCAGCGGCCGGGGCGGACCACGGCGGGGTGCAGGCGCTCCAGGTCCTCGTTGGTGGTGACCCCCACCAGCACGTTGCGGCCCTGGCCGAGCAGGCCGTCCGTCAGGTTCAGCAGCCTGGAGAGCGCCTGGCCCGCGGTGTGCTTGGCCTCGCCGCGGATCAGCTCGTCGCAGTCCTCCAGGAGCAGCAGCCGCCAGCGGCCCTTCGCCGAGCCGTCGTCCTCGCCGATCGCGATGTCCATCAGGTAGCCGACGTCGGAGAAGAGCCGCTCGGGGTCGAGCACACAGTCGACCTGGCACCAGTCCCGCCAGGAGCGGGCCAGCGTGCGCAGCGCCGACGTCTTGCCCGTCCCCGGCGGCCCGTGCAGCAACAGCAGCCGGCCCGCGATGGACTCCGGCCGCGTCTTCATCAGCCGGTCCATGGCCTCGGCGACCGGCGCCGTGTAATTGGACCTGACCTCGTCCCACGTACCCGCCGAGATCTGCCGCGTCGTACGGTGCGGCCCGCGCCGCGGCGACACGTACCAGAAGCCCATCGCGACGTTCTCCGGCTGCGGTTCCGGTTCGTCGGCCGCGCCGTCGGTGGCCTGTCCGAGCACCTTCTCCGCCAGCTCGGGCGTGGTCGCCGTCACCGTCACGTCCGCGCCCCGGTTCCACCGGGAGACCAGCACGGTCCAGCCGTCGCCGTCGGCGAGCGTGGCGCTGCGGTCGTCGTCGCGCGCGGAGCGCAGCACGCGGGCGTCGGGCGGCAGCAGCGTGACGCCGGAGCGGACGCGGTCGATGTTCATCGCGCGCGAATGCGGCTGCTCGCCCGTGGCGAAGCGGCCCAGGAACAACGCGTCGACGACATCGGAGGGTGAGTCGCTGTCGTCGACGCCCAGCCGGACGGGCAGCGCGTCGAAGGGGTTGGCAGACATGCCGCCATGATCCGGCACGATGGTGCGGCCCGCACGTAATTTCCGGAGGGCGTCCCACGCGCACCGCCGAAAACCCTGTGACGATCCTGTGGCAACGGATGCTGTGCCTCCGCCAACTCGCGTCGTTACCCTTGCCCTTGATGGGACGTCATGGGTGGAATTCGGGGGCACGGCGGTGGCGGCTCACTGCTCTGATCGGCGTGGGGGTGGCCGCTCTCGCCCTGGTGCTGACGGTGCTGAGCACCCTTTCCGACAACAAGGTCAGTACCGCGGGCACCACTCCCGACGGCGACAAGGTGTACGGCACACCGGCCGAACCGCTGAAATCGCCGGGCCCCGCGGTCGGCTGGGGCTTCACCCACACCGAGCACTCCGCGGACGAGGGCGCCGACGCCGCCACCGAGCGCGCGGAGAAACTGCTCGCGGGGCGGCCGTTGCCGCAGAACGAGGCCATCATGGGCTGGGGGGCCGACAACCCCGAGCCGGTGAAGGGGAGTTACGACTTCGAGGCGCTGGACCGCCGCATCGGCTTCATCCGCAAGTCCGGCGGCACGCCCGTGATCACGCTGTGCTGCGCGCCCGACTGGATGAAGGGCGGCAAGGCGGGCGTCAACAAGACTAACTGGACCCAGTCGAACCTGGAGAAGGCACCCTACGCACGGCACTACCAGGACTTCGCGAACCTCGCGGCCACCGTCGCCAAGCGCTATCCGGACGTACGCCACTTCATCGTCTGGAACGAGTTCAAGGGCTTCTGGAACGACGAGGAGGGCCGCTGGGACTACGAGGGCTACACGAAGCTGTACAACCTCGTCTACAAGGCGTTGAAAAAGGTCGACAAGGACATCAGGGTCGGCGGCCCGTACCTGGTCATGGACAGTCACAACCCGAAGCAGAGCGAGGGTACGTCCGATGCCGTCACGGGCGACTGGGGCCGCATGGACCAGCGGGTCGTCGATGCCTTCGAGTACTGGAACAAGAAGAAGGCGGGCGCCGATTTCGTCGTCGTCGACGGCTCCAGCTACACGAACGACGACGAGATGCTGCCCGACGAGTTCGCGGCCACCGACAAGTTCACCGACGTGAGCAGATGGATCGAGAAGCGGACCGGGGGCCTGTCCCTGTGGTGGGCCGAGTACTACGTGGAGCCCGCGGACAGCAACGACGACCGCAAGGGCTGGAGCGAGCCGCACCGCGTCGCCGTCCAGGCGTCCGCCCTGATGGCCATGGCGAAGGGCGGCGCCACGTCCGGGTTCTACTGGAATCCCGAGACGGAGAAGGGCGCCTCCTGCGCCGGCTGCATGTGGCGGCCCACCGACCGGGCCTCCGGGGGCCGGCCGCTGCCCATGTACGGCCTCGTGTCGCGCTTCAACGAGGAGTTCGGGCCGGGCACCACGTTCCGGAGCGTGGACGTCGCCGCGGACGACGAGCCCAATGTGCGGGTCATCGGCGACGACAAGGCGGTCCTGGTGGTCAACACCCTGAACCGGGCCATCGACGCCGAGATCGACGGCAAGCGGTTCCAGATGCAGGGCTACGAAGTGAAGTGGCTGCGCCGGTAGAGCGCCCCGGCCGCCGGGGCGCTCCGCCTCGCGCTATCCCAGGCCCATCGTGAGGAACCGCTGGATCAGCGACGCGAGGACCACCGCGAGCAGCGGCAGCGAGAACCAGAACGTGGACTGCAGCCGGCGCAGCTGCCGCACACTCGGTCGGGTCGCCACCCGGAGCACCTCGCGCGCGGTCAGCAGCACGATCAGGGCGACGGCCGCGAGAGCGCCCACCACAGTCCAGGGCGTCCAGGTGATCTGGGGCCCGATCGGACCCGGATCGGCCTTCGCGACCTGGCCGGCCGGCTCCTCGCGCAACTGGTACATGGTCACGTCGTCGTTGAGGTAGACCTTCTTCAGCTCCTGCCGGTTGTCGAGGGTGTGCATGAGCCGGGTCGGCCACGTCTTCGCGTAGCCGACGTCCAGCTGGAGATAGACGACCTGACTCCTGTTGATGATCAGATACGAGTTCGGCCCCGCGTCCTTCAGCGCCTTGACCAGCCCGCCTACCAGGACCGGGTCGACCGGTGCGAGCGTCGGCACGTACTGCACCTTCTCCATGTCACGGGCGCCCCACGGCAGCGACGGCGTCACGTTGTCCACGATGTCGTCGCTCAGCCACAGCAGCCGGACCGTCGGCTCGTCGTGCGCGTAGACGTAGTCCATCGCCGCGACCTCGCCGGGCCGGATCCGCTCGAACGGCTCGTTGCCCCAGCGGGCCACGAGGAAGCCGCCCATGAGCAGCAGCCCCGCCATGAGCGCGGCCAGCGGAGCGAGGGTGACCCGCTCCCGGTCGCGTTCCTTCGCGGTGACGCCGGTGCGGGGGAACAGGCCGAGACCGGCCAGGAGCGCCGCGCCCGGCAGCGCGAACATGAAGACCCGCAGCGCCATCTCACCGCCGTACGACTGCATGCCGAAGCCCAGGAACGGCACGAAGGTGAGGACGAGGAGCGAGCGCTCGCGGTACTTCCAGTCGCGGCGGCGCCACCAGCCGAAGCAGGCGAACGCCATGACGCCGCCCGCGAGGGCCACCCGCGTGTACAGGACGAGCTTGTGGGTCGAACTGCCGTCCTGGA
>NZ_BAAATS010000012.1:140370-320435 GCF_039533535.1 Streptomyces kunmingensis | reverse complement strand
GACCAGTACGGCTCCGCGAGGAAGCCGAGCCAGGACACGACGATGACGCCGAGCAGCAGGGGCAGGCCGCGCAGTTCGGAGCGGCCCACCACGACCAGTACCGCGAGGACGCCCAGCATCACGAACGGCGTGAGCTGGTGCGCCGGGACCGTCGCCGCGAACAGGACGATCAGGACACCGAGCAGCACCGTGCGCTGCCTGCGGTCCGTCGGCTCGACCTCCACCTCGCCCGGCCGCCGCGTGGACCACAGCACGTGCGGAGCCCGGAAATAGACCAGCAGGATCGCCACGAACATCAGGTAGAGGAGGTACGTGAAGCCTTGCGGTGAGAAGTAGTCCTGGCCGACCCAGCCGCTCAGGATGAAGATCCACAGACCCGTCCACTTGGCCCGCCAGCTCGCCCGTACCGAGCGCAGCAGCAGGAACATCGGCGCCAGGTAAAGGAGTTGGATGACCGTCGGCCACCAGCGGAGCAGCTCGGTGAGGTCGCTGACGCCGCAGGCCTTCGCCAGGAACGCGGCGGCCGCGAAGAAGCCGGGCCAGCTCCAGCGGGCGTCCAGGTCGGGGACCGCCGAGCCGGTGCGGTCGATGTAGTCCATGAAGCCCAGGTGCTGCCAGGCCGTCGCGAACCGCGGCTCCGCCTCGATGACGGCGGGCAGTGCGTGCAGCGACACGACCGTGGCGAGCAGGGTGAGCATCAGCAGCCGCTTGTGCGGGCGCTCCAGCCAGAGCAGGGATGCGAAGACGCCGATGAGCAGCGCCGCGCCGAGCAGGGTCACCGGGGACAGGACCGAGACCAGGCCGAGCCCGCCCATCCCGTCGAGGTCCGCTTCGCCCATCGCGAGGACCGGGCCCCAGTACAGGCCGAGTGCCGCGACGAGCAGCAGCGCGAGGACGACGACGGCCGGGGTCAGCCGTGGGGTGCGCGGGGCCGGTCCGGCCGGGGCGGGCGGCTGGGCGGGGAGGCCGCCGGCGGGCCTCGGCGGCGCGGGTGCCCTGGGGGTGAAGGGGGCGTCGACCTCCTCCTCGACCGCGCCCCGGGCCGCGGCGTTCCGCCCCGCCGGGGGAGCCGCTGTGGGCCAGGGCGTCCTCGGCGCGCCGGACCCGCCCTCCGTGTGTCCGCCGCTGGACGCCTGCGAGGCGGACGGCGTCTCCGCCGCGGGTGTCTCCCGGGCGGCCCGCCCGACGGGTGCCTGCGCCGAGGGCGTCTGAGCCGGGGGCGTCTTGGCCGGGGGCGCCTGCGCTGAGGGCGTCTTGGCCGGGGGCGCCTGCGCCGGGGACGCCTGCGCTGAGGGCGTCTTGGCCGGGGACGCCTGCGCCGGGGGCGCCTGCGCCGGGGACGCCTGCGCCGAGGGCGTCTGAGCCGGGGGCGCCTGAGCCGGGGGCGTCTGGGGCGCAGACGCCTTCTCCGCGACCGCCGCCTCTACGGGTGCCTCTTCACCGGACGGCCTCTTTACGGATGCCGCGTCTACGGATGCCGCGTTAACGGATGCCGCGTCTACGGATGCGGCATCTACGGACGCCGCATCTACAGGGAGTCCCTCTACGGGCGGTCCCTCTACGGACGGCTCTCCTACGGGCGCGCCCTCTACAGGTGCTCCCTCTACAGGCGCCCCCTCTACACGCGCTGCTCCCCGCGGAGCGTCCTCGCCCGGTGTTTCCTTCGCGGGGGCCGAACGGCGGCCCGCAGGCGGGGTCTTGAAGGCCCAGGTCGGCTGGTGCGTGCCGCGCGGCGGCGTTACCGGGCCGGGCCGCACGTCCGGGCGCCACTCCTGATGGTCCAGATTGAGCTGCACCGCGAGCTGCAGCGTGTCGGAGTCCATCGCGTCGCGCAGCGCCCACTTCGGGCCCTGCTTGTCGTGCGCGCCGGCCGGCACCTTCGGTGTGCCCAGATCGGCGAGGTCACCGTCGGGCGCCGCGTCCTCGACGAACTCCGCCCGCGGAGCGACCCGCACGATGCGCCACAGCTTCGGCGCGGCGATCGCCACGATCACGGCGAGCGAGGAGATCTCGGCGACGCCCGCGCCCGCCAGCCCCATCCGGGGCAGGAGCAGCAGCGTCAGACTGAGCACCAGGACACAGAGCAGACCTTGCAGCCAGGCGAGACCGGACGTCCTGCTCTGCGCCCGCAGCACCGCGAAGTACGTCTCCATGACCACGCGCAGCGCGGCGCCGACCGCGAGCCACCGCAGCAGTGGCGTCGCCGCGTCCGCGTAGTCCTGCCCGAACACGTGCAGCACGTACGGCGCGAGGAGGAACAGCAGCCCGCAGACCGGGATCATGATGCGGGCCATCCGGCGCAGCGCGGCCCGGGTGTTCGCGGCGAGCTGCGCGGGATCGTGCGAGCCCTCCACGGTCAGCGAGGCGCCCATGTTGATGGCCAGCATGTTGACCGTGCCGCTGATGGTGGTGGTGATGTAGAAGTACGCGTTGTCGGCGGAGCTGATCTGCGAGGCGATGAGGACCGGTACGAGGGAGACCACGGCCAGCGAGAACAGCGAGCCCGTGCAGTCGCCCGCCAGGAAGCGGCCCATCTCGCGCAGCGTCGGCGGGTCGGCCTTGCCGTCGGTGGTTTCCATGTGCCGGGGCACGAGCCGCCGGAAGACGAGCCAGCCCAGCGGCAGCAGGGAGAACGCGATCGCGACGACCCAGGACACGAAGACCCCGGTCGTCGGGATGGCCACGGCGAACGCGATGAGCAGCCCCAGCTTGACCGTGGAGAACACGGTGTTGCCGACCGGCACCCACAGCGCGCTGCGCAGCCCGGTCAGCACACCGTCCTGGAGCGTCAGCAGCGACCAGGCGACGACGGCCGCGACGAACCCGAGCCCGTGCAGCGTGCCGTGCAGGAAACGGTACGAGGGCCCCCACGCGTCCAGCGTGAGCAGGAACACGACCGCCGCCAGGGCGACGGCGACCGAACTCCCCGTGTACGTACGGAAGATGAAGCGCCCGGTGGAGCGTCCGGCGATCGGGATGAAGCGGGCCAGGGCGCCGGTCAGCGTCACGGCGGTGAGCCCCGCGAGGAACTTCATCGCCGCGATCGCGGCGGACCCCTGGCCGACCGCGTCCGCCGTGTAGTAGTGCGCGGCGACCAGCCAGAAGCCGACGCCCAGGACACCGGAGATGCCGGTGTTCAGCATCAGCGCATAGGCGTTGCGGAACAGCTGGTTACCGCCCCCCGGGCCCATGGCGTCCTCGCTGCCCTTCTTGCCGCGGCCCATGCCGGGCAGCCGGAGTCTGCGGCCGGGCGGCGGTTGCGGCTCGGTCGCGGTCTTCGTCGGGGTGGCCGACGCTGCCTGGGCGGTGGTCGTGTCAGACACGGGTACGGGTTGCCTTCCGGCGGGCCTGTCGGACTCTGCGGACCAGGGCGTACCCCTTGGTGAGGGCACGGTCCCGGGCGAAGTTGAGGCCGAGTCCGCGGCCCTCGACGAGCCGCTCGAACTCGGCGGGGCCGGTGGACCGGCGCACGGTGACGCGCTGGAGGGCGTAGGGGCCCTGACGGCGGCGGGCCAGCGCGTTCCCGACGGCCAGCGACTGCGCGAAGCCGGCCGCGCGGACCGCCCGGCGTACCCGCCGGTCCGAGTGGCCGTAGGGGTACGCGAAGGAGACGGGCAGCGCGCCCAGCTCCCCTTCGACGATCTCCTTGCAGCGCCGCAGCTCGAACTCCAGTTCCAGGTCGGGTAGTTGGTCGAGCTGAGGATGCGTATGGCTGTGCCCGCCGATCTCCACACCCTGCGCGGCCAGCGCCCGCACCTGGGCCCAGTCGAGCATCGTGTCGAGCCCGCCCCCGGTGTCGTACGGGCCGCGCAGCCACCCCGTCGAGACGAACAGGGTGGACGCGAAACCGTGCTCGGCGAGGACCGGCAGGGCGTGCCGGTGCACGCCCTCGTACCCGTCGTCGAAGGTGATCAGGACGGGCCGGTCGGGCAGCGCCCGGCCGCCGCCGCGCCAGATCGCGGCGAGCTCGGCGGTGGTCAGCGGGGTGCAGCGGTGCGCGGCGAGGATCTCCATCTGCTCCGCGAACCGGTCCGGCGAGACGGACAGGCCGCGCGTCGCGGGGCGCGGCTCGTGGGCGACCGCGTGGTACATCAGGATCGGGACGGGCGCCCCCTGCGGCATCCGCGCCTGCGCGCTCATGCGGCCGCCCCCGCTTCCGGCGCTTCGGCCGCCTCTTGCGGATCCCGGCCGATCTCCGCCACCGAGAACGCCGCGCCCGACCCGCGTGCCCGCCAGCTGCCCAGCACGTATCCGCCGGCCGCCGTCGCCACTCCGGCCACGATGGCACCGGCCCGGCCCGCGCCGCCCGGCCGCGCGAGCACGAAGTCCCGCAGCCCGCGCGCCACTCCGGCGGGCAGCACCCGGGTGGTGTACGCCCGCTCGGACTCGAGCCCCTTGTCCGCACCGACACTGCGGGCCACCAGCGCCTTGGACAGGCCTTCCGCGTAGGTACGCGTACGGAAGTAGGCGAACCGCTCCCGCCCGGCCGGGACCCGGTGATGGATGACGGCCCGGTCGTCGATCAACAGCACCGCGTCCGGTCTTGCGCGGGCGAGGCGGATGCACAGCTCCGTCTCCTCGCAGCCCAGCGGACGCTTGTCGCCGTCCCGGCCGATGCCCGTGGCGAAGCCGCCCGCGATGTCGAAGGCGGCGCGCCGGAACGAGGCGTTGCCGCCCAGCACGTTGCGCACCCGGACCATGCCGCGCGGCAGCCCCTCGTAGGTGCAGCCCACGACCCAGTCGAACTCCGCCGGGAACCAGGCGGGCCGGCGCCCCGAGGCCCAGATGGGTTCGGTGCGCCCGCCGACCGCCATCACCCGCGGGTCGGCGTACCCGTTGGTGAAGTGGCGGAGCCAGTCCCGCTCCGCCACCGCGTCGTCGTCGAGGAACGCGATGATCTCGCCCACCGAGGCGGCGATGCCGGTGTTGCGCCCGGCGGACAGGCCGCGGGGCCCCGCGTTCGCCAGCACCCGCACCCCGGCCGTCTCCTTGTACTCCTTGCCGAGCCGGTCGAGCAGCGCCGGGTTGTGGTCGACGACGAGCAGCGTCTCCAGCGCCCGGCGGGACTGCGCCCGTACGGAGTCGACGGCGGCGAGGATGTCGGTCCAGCGGTCCTCGGTGTACACGCAGATGACGACCGAGGCCGTCGGCCGCGCGGCATGACGTCCCGTCAAGACCCGTCCTCCCGCGCCTGGCTGAGCTTGGCCTCGACCGTCCTGCTGCGATGGGCCCGCCGGTTGGATCGTTCCTTCATGATGACCTTGAGCACGCGCAGCCCGTCCCGCACCGCCCGCAGATTGCTCGCTCCGTGGATACGCAGGTACTCGTGGCTCGGGATCTCCTGGACCCGCAGGCCCGCCTTGACGACCCGGATGTTCATCAGGGTCTCCACCTCGAAGCCGGTGCAGTCGAGGTCGATCTCGTCGAGGCAGTGCCGCCAGAACGCGTTGTAGCCGTAGCAGAGGTCGGTGTAGCGGGCGCCGAACTTGGCGTTGACGACCGAGCACAGCGCCCAGTTGCCGAGTTTGCGGATCGGCGTCATGTCGTCGGTGCCGCCGCCGTTGGCGAACCGCGAGCCCTTGGCGAAGTCGGCGCCGGAGACGAGTGCGGAGACATAGGAGACGATCTCCTGGCCGTCCGCCGAGCCGTCCGCGTCGACCATCACGATGATGTCGCCCGAGCACGCCTCGAAACCGGTGATCAGGGCATCTCCTTTGCCCTTTCCGCTCTGCGGCACGACGACGACCTCGGGCCACAGATCGCGGGCGACCTCGACGGTGTCGTCGGTTGAATTCCCGTCCACCAGAACGACTTCGTGGATCCATTCCGGCAATGTCTTGAACACGTACGGAAGGTTTTCCGCCTCGTTCATGGCGGGAATGACCACACTGACCCGTGGAGCGATGGCCAGGTGCGTGGAGATGGCCCGGTACTGGGCGGGTATGCGCGCGGGCGGGGCCCCGTCAGGGATCGCCGGGCGCACCACTGAGCTGCTCATGAGTCTGGTCCCTCTCGTCCGGTGGACCGCCCGCCCCCGGGCGGTCCGGCTGGATATCCGGTTCGAAAGGGGGGTTCTCACCTGCGGACATGACGGAACGATCTCCGTGCAGGCCGGGTGAGTTGGCAATACACACCGGTTGGTTGGACCGGCCGCGCGGCACGCGACTCGGCGACCCGCACAGCTGGGCCGAGCGGTTCACCGAGCACGGCACCCCCCTACCGCGCCCCGCGCCGGACCGTCACCGCGATCTTGAGCCCTCCCCTTGATCGCATTGCGTGATGGACCGATGCGGGTGGATGAATGACGTTATTGACGGTGCAGACTGTATGGCAAGACCTGGAACTCAGCCGCACGTTTTTGTTGTTTTGACCTTTACCTGTACTGCTTTTCCTCTAGCGGATTTTGCCCATTCGTTTACGTCGTGCACGGAATCGGAAACTCCACTGGAGGACGAAGGCGAGGGCGCTCACCGCCCCCACGGTGATCACCCCGCCGTCGACCGACCAGCGATGCGTGGCGAGCATCCCCTGGGCCACCAGCATCACCACGGCGATCGCGCCGACGGCGGAGACGAGGCCCCGGGCCCACGGGTCGAGGCCGCGCAGCGCGGCGGCGAACGCGGCGCCGGGCGCAGCGAGCAGGAAGAAGAGCGCGAGCGGTCCGCGCAACGGCGAACCGGAGCCCGAGAGGGCGAGGACGAGGCCCGCGCCCCCCGCCACGACGCCGGCGCCCGCGAGCAGGTGCAGCGCGTCTGTGACCGGCGGTGGATCCGCCGGAGCGGCCCCCGATCCGTCTGATGACGGATGCTTCATACCGATGGTCTGCATTGGCGACTTTGCCCCCCGACGCGCCGGATGCCGGGCTTCAATGTCGCGCAGCGGCGGGGGCGGCGTCAAGATGCGGCGGGTATGTGCCGAGTTCCCCGGAGGCGTCGGATGCCTCCGGGGAACTCCCTTACGTCTGACTTGAGTTGGCTAGATTTCGCAGTGCTGCCGGGTGCTGCCGGGTACTACTGGACGATCTTGAGCAGCTTGTTCGGCGACCCGGAGCCCGGGCTCGTGACGACGCCCGAGGTGGCTCCGCTCACCAGGGCCGAGGCGACCTGGGCCGGTGTGGCGGAGGTGTGTCCCGCCAGATAGACGGCGGCCGCGCCCGCGACGTGCGGCGTGGCCATCGACGTACCGGAGATGGTGTTGGTGGCGGTGTCGCTGGTGTTCCAGCCCGCCGTGATCGAGACGCCCGGCGCGAAGAGGTCGAGCACCGAGCCGTAGTTGGACCAGCTGGCCTTCGCGTCGGTGTTGCTCGTGGCGCCGACGGTGATGGCCTCGGTGACGCGGGCGGGCGACGAAGTCGACGCGTTCACACCGGAGTTGCCGGCCGCGACGGCGTAGGTGACGCCACTGGCGATGGAGTTGCGCACCGCCGTGTCCAGCGTCGTGCTGGTGCCGCCGCCGAGCGACAGGTTCGCGACGGACGGGCCGCTGTGGTTCTTCGTGACCCAGTCGATGCCGGCGATGACGCCCGCGGTCGTGCCGGATCCGTTGTTGTCGAGCACGCGCACCGCCACGATCTTCGCCTTCTTGGCGACGCCGTAGGTGGAGCCCGCGATGGTGGTGGCCACATGGGTGCCGTGGCCGTTGCCGTCCTGCGCGACGCTGTCCCCGTCGACGGCGTCGTAGCCGTTCGAGGCGCGGCCGCTGATCTGCGCGTGCGAGATCCGTACGCCGGTGTCGATGACATACGCCGTCACGCCGCCGCCCGCCGAGTCCGGGTAGGTGTACGTGCCGGAGAGGGGCAGGGCGCTCTGGTCGATGCGGTCCAGGCCCCAGGGCGCACTGGACTGGGTGGCGTCCACGTGCACGCGCTGGTTCTGTTCGACGGCGGCGACGGCCGGATCGGCCGCGAGTCTGCCGGCCTCGGCCGCCGTCAGACCGCTGACGGAGTAGCCGTTGAGGGCGGCGCGGAAGGTCTTCTTCACCGTGCCGCCGTACTCGGATATCAGGCCCTTGCCGTCGGCCGACGCGGCCGTGAGACCGGCCGTGCTCTGCGCGGGCTTCTTGAGCGTGACGAGGTAGCTGCCGTCGATCGCCCCGGCGGAGCCCGCCGCGAGGACCTTGCCGGTGGCCGGGGTGGCGGCCTGGGCGGGCAGGGCGGTGAGAGAGCCGAGCAGGCCGACGGCCGCCGCGGTCGAGGCGGCCGCGGTCACGAGCTTCTTGGAGAGTGCCATTACGAGGGAGTCCTCCTCATAGGCGGCGCACGCCGCTGAGCCGGCGCACGTCAGTGGGGGGTGCGCGCTGGGTGGCGCGCACGGGCCAGGGGAGCGAGGTGTTCCGTTCCCGGCCCGTTCAGCAGACTCCGGCATCTACGGGCGTAGCTCAAGCAAGTTGAGGGTATGTCATAACCCTGACATGTACCTGCAATTGAACGCTGAGCGAATGTCCGTCTGAGGTACTTCCCGGTAACTCTGTGGCGTGCTACCACAGATGTGGCAGAAATCCTGCTAAGGGAGGTTCCATGAGACGTTTCCGACTTACGGCATACGTGACCTCGTTCCTCTTCGCGACCGCGGCCGCCCTCACCGGGGCGAGCGCGGCGCAGGCAACCGAGAACGCCGCCCCCACCGGCTATGTGGCCCTCGGCGACTCGTACTCCTCAGGGGTCGGCGCCGGCAGCTACGACAGCGGCAGCGGCAGCTGCAAGCGCTCCACCAAGGCGTATCCCGCACTCTGGGCCGCGGCCCACTCACCCGCCAGCTTCAACTTCACCGCGTGCTCCGGCGCTCGTACGGGTGATGTTCTCTCCGGCCAGCTCGGCCCCCTCGGCTCCGGCACCGGCCTCGTCTCGCTCAGCATCGGAGGCAACGACGCCGGGTTCGCCGACGTCATGACGACCTGCGTCCTGCAGTCCGAGTCCACCTGCATCAACCGGGTCAACACAGCGCGTGCGTACGTCACCTCGACCCTGCCCGCCAACCTCGACAAGGTGTACGACGCGATCAGCGCGAAGGCACCGGCCGCCCACGTCGTGGTGCTCGGCTACCCCCGCTTCTACAAGATCGGCGGCTCCTGTCTCGCGGGCCTGTCCGAGAACGAGCGGAAGGCGATCAACTCGGCCGCCGACCTGCTCAACACCACCACCGCCAAGCGCGCCGCCGACCACGGGTTCTCCTTCGGCGACGTGACCACCACGTTCAGCGGCCACGAGATCTGCTCCGGCAGTGCCTGGCTGCACAGCGTCAACTGGACGAACATCGGCGAGTCCTACCACCCCACCGCCGCCGGACACTCGGGCGGCTACCTGCCCGTCTTCACGTCCGCGGCCTGACCGCCCCGAGCGACACCCGCTGAGCGTCATCCAGTGCGGAGTCGCCCAGTACAGCGTCACCTAGTACGTGGGTGAACCGGTGGTGGCCCCGGTCGTCGGGGTCACCACCTCACAAGTAAGCGTGTACGCAACGTAGTTCGAAGTCAGCTCGACCGGGCTGCGCACCTCGACGCCGATCTGGTTGCGCAGCGTCCCGCCCTCCTCGTACGCCGTCTGCACGGTGTCGACCGTGCGGCTGCGCGCGGAGCCCGAACCGAAGGTCAGGGTCTTCCAGCCCGGCTCCGACGGGTGCCCGCTCCGGGTGACCCAGCGGTACTCGACCTCGGCCGGAGTACGTCCCACGGTGATCGTCGCCGCGAACGCCGGGGCCTGCGCCGCGGGCGGCGGACACGCCCCGCTGTAGTCGCCGCGCACGGCGCTCACACCGACCCGCACGGTCGGGGCCGGAGGGCTGGTGTCCCCGCCGCCACTCCCGCCGCCACCCGGACTCCCGCCCCCTGAACCGTTGTTGTCGCCGCTTCCCGAACCGCCGTTGCCGCCGGTGGAGCCGCCGCCCGAGCTTCCGCCGTCACCGCCGCCGCCCGAAGAGCCGCCCGCGGAACTGCCGCCGCCGGAGCTGCCGTCGGAGCCGCTGTCGGCGCTCGCGCCCGATGCCCCGCCGTCCCCGGACCCGCCGCCGTCGTCCCGGTTGACCAGTGCGTAGGTGAGCCCGCCGATCGCGAGCAGCAGCGCGACGATCCCGGCCATGAGAGCGAGCGAGGCGCGGCGCGCGGAGCGCCGGCCCGTACCCTCCGGGCCCGTCGTCGTGGTCGTCGCCGCTCCGGTCCCCGTCGGTGCCGGGACCGTTGTCGGCAGAGGCGGTGTGGCCGGCTGCCGCATCGACGTCTCCGTGGGTGCCGCCGCGATCGGCGGCGCCTGCCCGGGCCGGTCGCGCAGGGTCCCTCCCGCGCCGATGATCCGCAGGTCCCGCTCGGCGTCCGCGGCGGACGTCCGTGTGGCCGGATCCTTGCGCAGCAGCCCCTCGATGACCGGGGTCAGCGCGCCCGCCCGGCGAGGCGGGGGCAACTCCTCGTCGACGACCGCCCTGAGCGTGCTCAGCGGGGTGTCCTGACGAAAGGGAGAATGCCCTTCCACGGCCGCGTACAGCAGCACCCCGAGGGACCAGAGGTCGGACTGCGGCCCGGGAGCGCGCCCCAACGCCCGCTCGGGCGCGAGGAATTCGGGCGAGCCGATGATCTCGCCGGTCATGGTCAGGGCCTCGGTGCCCTCGACCATGGCGATGCCGAAGTCGGTGAGCACGACCCGGCCGTCGTTCGACAGGAGCACGTTCCCGGGCTTCACGTCGCGGTGCAGCACGCCCACGTCGTGCGCGGCGCGCAGCGCGGCCAGCACCTCGGCGCCGATGTGCGCGGCGTGCTGCGGGTCCATGGGGCCCTCCGCGTCGAGCCGGTCGGCGAGGGAGACCCCGCGCACCAGCTCCATGACGATCCACGGCCGGTGGTCGTCGGTGGCGACGTCGTACAGCGTCACCACGTTGCGGTGCGCGACGCGGGCGGCGGCCCACGCCTCCCGCTCGAGGCGCGCGTACATCCGCTCGACGTCGGCCGCCGGCAGTCCGGCCGGGGCCCGCACTTCCTTGACGGCGACCTCGCGGCCGAGCACCTCGTCGCGCGCCCGCCACACGGTGCCCATGCCGCCCTCACCGAGCGGGTCGATCAGCCGGTACCGCCCCGCGACCACGCGCTCACTCACGAGTCCCCCCATTCGCGGCAAGACAAGTCTGAACAAAAGTAGCTCAACCGAGCGCCGTTGCAGCCCCCTTGAAGACCAATCCGCAGCCGAGCGCCAGCACGACACAGGCCGAACCGAGAGGTACGAGGCGCTGTGCCGCGCGCCGGCTCCTGGCCCGGCTGCCGGCGATCCGGCGGGCCGCGAACGCGCCCGCCCGCACGGCGACGAACCCCGCCGCGGTCAGGGTGACGGCGAGCCCGGCCCCGTAGGCGACCACGAGCAGCACACCGAACCACGCCTTTCCGAGGGCGGCGGCGCCGACCAGGACGACGACGGCGGACGGGCTGGGCACGAGCCCCCCGGCGAAGCCGAGGAACAGGACCCCGCGAAGACTCGACCCCGAGTGCTGGTGGCTGTGGCCGTGGCCGTGGACGTGGCCGTATCCGGGGCCGTGAGAGTGAGGGTGCGGGTGGTCGTGCTTATGACCGTGGTGGTGCGCGTGATCGTGGTGGTGCGTGTGATCGTGCGTGTGGCCGTGATCGTGCGCGTGCGTCCTGTTGCGCCACGCCTTGCGTACGAGCGTCACGCCCGCCGCCGTCACCAGGACGCCGCTGGCCACACCGAGCCAGGCCACGACCGACGGAGCCGCCGCCGAGCCGCCGACGACCAGGGCGCCGAGCGCGACCACGCCCAGCGTGTGCGTCACTGTGACCGAGGCGGCCAGCGGCAGCACGTCCCGCAGCCGGGCCCGGCCCCGGGCCGCCGCGGTCGCCGCCATCAACGTCTTGCCGTGGCCGGGGGCGAGCGCGTGCAGGGAGCCGAGCAGCAGGGCGGTGGCCAGCGCGAGCGCGGCGAAGCCCGGGGTGAGGTCGTGCCGGGCGACGAGGCCGGTCAGCGCGCCGGTCCAGCGGTCGACGCCGCGCGGCAGGACGCTCGTCGCCGCGGGCCTGTCCTTGGCGTCCTCGCGCAGGGCCGGTCCGCCCGGGGAGACGCGCAGGGCGGCCGTCGTGGTGTGCGGCGGCGAGCCGAGCAGGGCCTGCGGGTACCGGGTGAGGCGGTGCGAGACGGAGGCGCGGGGCACGTCGCTGCGCTCAAGGGTGGTCCTGTCGCCCCGGGCGGTGATCTCGTGCCAGCCCGGACCCTGCCCGCTGCCCGCGCGGAACGAGAGGGCAGCGGTCCGGCCACGGGGGAGCGGGGCGGTCGCCTCGCACTCCACGCGGAGCGTACGGAGACCGGCCTGGCCGGGCCGGTACACCGCGCCGCTCCTGCGCAGGGCGACGGCGGTGCGTGTGCCGTCCACGGTGAGTTCGTTCGCGCGGACGGCGTCCAGGCACCGGTCCCGGGCCCAACTTGCCTTCCCCGTACGCTCGATGGCCGTCCCCGCCTGGGTGGCGGGAATCTCGGCGAGATCCTCGATGTGCGTGATCCGGAGCCGCCCGGTGGCCGTGACGAGCCCGTCGTACGTGTTGGTGGTGAAGTTCCCGAGGGGGTGGGCGTGGGCCTTCGGCGCCGGGAGCAGAAGCGCGAGGACGAGGGCGAGCAGCAGACCGAACCCGGTCCGGTGCAGGCGGCGGGTGCGCGGCAGCGCCGGGTGGGTCACGGTGTCTCCCGTAGCAAGTCGCGTGCCGCGTCCGCGCCGACCGGCGAGAAGGCGGGGTTGAGGCGCAGGGCCCGGCCCAGCCACTCCCGCCGCTCCGCGCCGCGCGCGATCACGCCCCGGTGGTAGAAGAAGGACGCCTCACGGAAGCCGGTCCGGGTGGCGAAGCGGGCGTGGGGCAGGGCCTCGCGGTCCCGCCCGTTCATGTGCAGGGCCCACGCCAGCGCGTCCGCCGTGTGCACGGTGTGCCGCCGCGCCCATTCGGCGCGGGCCGCCCGCAGTGCGGCGGACCGGTCCCCGTGGTCCGCCGCGGCGAGAGCGGTGTCGAGATCGGCGTCGACCCCGTTGGCCTGGGCCAGCTCGGTCCACGCCGACACCAGCCCGTACTGCTCCCGGGCCGATGCCCTGTCGCCCCGCGCCTCGTACAGTTCGCCGAGCGTGACCAGGGGCCCGGGCAGCGGGTAGCGCGCCACCACGTCCCGCAGGTCACGCACCGCGCCGGTCGTGTCGCCCCGGCCCGCGCGGGCCCGGGCCCGGCACTCCTGCGCGGCCACGTACCCCGGGTCCGCGCGCAGCGCCTGCCCGCAGCGACGTAGAGCAGTGGTGAAGTCGCCCTGCCGCCAGGCGAGTTGTCCGAGCGTCGTCGCCGTGTACGCCACGTCGCCGGGCGCCGTCGCACCGGCCAGCGCCCGCTTCAGGACGCGCCGCGCCCCGGTGACGTCGCCGCGCAGTTCACGTACGTAGGCGAAGCGCGTGAAGACGGGGACGCCGGGGCGGCGGGCGTCCGCCTCGTCCGCGGCGCGCGCCGCCTGCGGGTACCGGCCGAGCTCGACGAGCGCGTCGATCCGGGTGGACAGGGCGCGCTCGCCGTAGGGGTTCACGGCGAGCGCGCGGCGGGCGTCGTGCAGCGCCCCGGTGAAGTCGTGCCGGGCCGCGGCGAGGGCGGCGCGTCCGGCGAGCGCCGCGTCGTTGCCGTCGGGACGCAGCTTCAGGGAACGGGCCAGGGCGCGGTCCGCCTCCGCGTACCGGGACGGGTCCCCCTGGGTGCGGGCCTGTTCCACGTACGCCGTACCGAGATTCGCCCAGCCCGCGTGGTCCTTCGGCTGGGCCCGCAGATGAGCCTGGAGCGCGCGTACGCCCTGGTCGAGGCCGCCGGTGCCGAGTCCCTGCGGTGGTGCGGCCGGTGCGGGGGCGGCGGGCGCCGGAGCCTGTCCGCCGCCCCCGCCGATCGCGACCGCGCCCCCAGTGAGGGCGAGCGCCAGCGCGCACGCGGCGACGGCGGTGCGTCCTGAGAAGCGCGGAGCCATGAGTCGTGCCTTTCTCCGAGATCCGAGATCCGAGATCCGAGATCCGAGATCCGAGATCCGATAGGGGGGCCGGGGGTGGAAGGCGCGACCCGTGGGGGGCTCTCACGGGCCGCGCCGTATGTGGGGGGTCGCGCGCGGGTCAGACAGAGCCGTGCCGACCTCGTCCTCGTCCCCGTCCCCGCCACCACACGAGCCCGAGCCCGACGAGCAGGGCGCCCGCGGCGCCGGCCGCGGCCGACGCGATCAGCATGGTGTCGCTGTCGCCGGAGGAACCGGTTTCCGCGCCGGAGTTCAGGGCGCCGCCGTTGAGGGCGCTGCGGGACGTGTCGTCACCGTTCTGCTTCTTGGCGAGTTGGCCGCGCGACCCGGACGTGGGCAGGGCCACGTAGGGGAAGGAGTCCTCGAACTTCTGGTCGTTGGCGTTCACCGCGTCGCCCAGATCGTTCTTGTTGCCCAGGAGTTCGCCCTCGACGGCCTGCAACTCGATGTCGACGACGTCGTCCGCGAGCCGGCGCCCGTTCGGGAACCCGGCGTTGTCCCCGTCCAGGACGCCGAGCCGCTTCGGTGAACCGGTCGGCGCGATACCCGTGTTGAGGCGCAGCACCTCGGCGGGCCGCACGTCCGGCGGCTGGGTCAGCCCCTTCACGCCGGTCAGGAACACGGACACCAGGTCGTCGCGGGGCTCCTTGGGGGCCTTCAGCTTGTAGATGGCCTCCAGGAGCTTCGGCAGCTCGGGCTTGGTGACGTACGGCAGGAAGTCCGCGTCGTTCCACGGGTGCGAGGCGTTGAACTTGTCCTTGTCCTTCTGCGGCACGACCACCTCGTTGACCAGCGGGGAGCCGAGGCGCGAGACCTGGGTCCAGCCTCCCTTGGCGTTCTGGCGCTGCGTCGTCGACCAGACCCCGATGATGGGCTGCTTCGCCGACTGCCGGAGTTCGGCTGTCGGGACCTGGAGCGCGATCGTGTTGACGTTGTAGCCGGCGAGCGTGTCCCGGCCGACCTCGGACAGGTCGCCGCCGTACAGCAGGTCGAAGACGCGCAGGTCCAGGAAGAACGGGTCGTCGGCCTGCCCGGCGAACGCGGTGCCACCGCCCTTCACCTGGTGTATCGCCTGGTCCCGCAGGTTCTTGTAGTTCGGCATCGACGCCTTGCCGACGTTCGACGGCGCGACCGGCACGTCCTCGGCGACCTTCGACGTGGAGACGACCTTCTGGTCCTTCAGCCTCAGCAGGTCGATGTCGTAGGTCTGCGTGACGTTGAGGTCCGGGTCGTCGAGGCTGGTGACCGGCCCCGTGTTGTAGAGGAAGGTGTTGCCGTTCTTGGTCTGGGTGTCGAACGTCCAGCGGTAGAGCAGATCGCCCTGCCCGTCGCCGTCACTGTCGATGTGGACGTCGTGCTGGGACTTCTCGGCGAACGGATAGAAGTTCGGCCCGCCCGCCGGCTCCTCGAACGGCAGCCAGTTGGCGACCAGCGTCGTCGTGTCCGGCTTGTCGGGGCTGACGAACGCGTACACGTCCGTGTTGTCGTGCTGCGGGTCCCCCGAGATCAGCGGGGCCTCCCGGTGGCTGGAGGCGTGCGCCTGCCCGGGTTGAAGCGCGGTCGCACCGGCGGCTGCGAGCCCCCCTGCGGCCAGGGCGCCCGTGACGAGCGCGGCCAGGGATCGAACTCCCCGGCGCTTTCCGGCAGTTGCTGTCATCGCGTCCGATCCTTTGTGCTCGGTGCCCGCACCGCGCGAGCTTCATGACGGCCATTCGGGGCCGGACGCGGAGCGGATTGGTGCGGAATCCGGGCGGGCGGCGCCCATCCGCCCGTACCCCTGTCTCCGAACCACCTCCGGCAGCACAATGTGCGCGGACGGCAGCGAGGGGGCCGCATGGACGTGGTGGACGACGCCGACGCACTGCTCACCCGCGTCGGGCGCGGCGACGAGCGGGCCTTCGAAGCGCTGTACGAGAAGGTGTCGGGCCCCGTGTACGGCCTCGTGCGGCGCGTGCTGCGCGACCCCGCGCAGGCCGAGGAGGTGGCGCAGGAGGTCCTCCTCGAACTGTGGCGCACCGCCGCCCGCTACGACCCCGACCGCGGCAGCGCCCTCTCCTGGGTCCTCACCCTCGCCCACCGCAGGGCCGTCGACCGGGTCCGCAGCGCCCGCGCCGCCGGGGAGCGCGAACAGCGTGCCGCGCGCCGTGCGGACACCCCGGCCTTCGATCAGGTCGCCGAGGAGGTCGAGAGCGGGCTCGAACGGGACTGGGTGCGCGGCTGTCTGCGCCGCCTCACCGACCTCCAGCGGCAGGCCGTCACCCTCGCCTACTACGACGGCTACACCTACCGCGAGGTCGCGCGCCGCCTGTCCGTGCCGCTCGGCACCGTCAAGACCCGGATGCGCGACGGGCTGCTGCGGCTGCGCGCCTGCCTGGACGGAGCCTCGGCGTGACCCGCCTCTCCTGGCCGCGCCGCGACCCGCACTCGCTCGCCGCGCCCTACGCCCTCGACGCCCTCGCCCCGCGCGAACACGCCCGCTTCGAACGGCATCTGGCGCGCTGCGAGCGCTGCGCCACCGAGGCGCGGGCCCACGCCGCCGACGCGCTGCGGCTGGCCCGCGCGACCGCCGCGCCGGCGCCGCCCGGCCTGCGCGACCGCGTCCTGAGCGCGGTCCGCACCCTGGAACAGGAGACGGCACCCGCGCATCCGGCGCCGGCGCCCCGGCCGCGCCGCCCCCTTCTCGTGCCGCTCGCCGCGGGGGCCGCCGTACTGGCGCTCGTCGCGGCCGTGTTGCTCGGTGCGGAGCTGACCCGCACTCAGGACCGACTCGACGCACAGGAGTCCGAGTCACGTGAGATCGCACACGTCCTGGCCGCCCCGGACGCCCGCGCCGCGCGCGCCGAAGGGCTGTCCGTCATCGCCTCGGCCGCCCTCCGTGACGCCGTGATCACGGTGACGGATCTCTCCGCTCCACCCCCGGGACGGGACCACCAGCTCTGGCTGATGTCCGCCTCCGCGCCGCCCCGATCCCTCGGTGTGCTGCCTGACCAGGGCTCCGACACGCCGTTACTGGCCACCGACTTGACCTCGGGCTCGTCTTCACTGGCTGTGACGACCGAGCCCGACGGAGGCTCGCAGAGCCCGACAAGTGCCCCTCTTGTCCAACTCGCCCTGGAATCAGTCGGATTCGGAGAGTAATCAACAAAGGGGCGTCAACCCGCCCACGGGCCAGGTGAATCGTGCGACCGGGATACACGAGTGTCCCGATGGGGCGATAGGGTTAACCTGCCCGGGCCGGGTGCCCTCGTACGGGTGGGGAGTGACATGGAACAGATAACAGTGCGCAGCAGGCCGCGTGTGCCTGCGATCACGTGCGGTAGCAGCGCGACCAGTTCGCGTCTCGACCGCCATCTCTCGGTGCTCGGCGGTCCTGCCGTCCCGCAGCGTGAGGTGGCGGAGGCGACGACGCTGATGCGTGAGCTGACCGCGCGTGACACCGCGCACGAGCGCGGCGGAAGCGCCGCGCGGGTGCGGCGGGTATCGCTGTTCGCACCACTGCGGCGACTGCGCCGCACGTTGTTCGGCGGCCGCTGACAGGCCGCCCGTCCAGCAGGAATCAGGCCCGCATCCGATCTCCGCGCCGTCCGGCGTACCGCTGCGCATCTTCGCGACCGTCATCCCCACGGCACGCGGCGGGCGTCTCGGCAAGGGAGTCGGGTGCGGGCCCTTCTGTTGAGGCCCGTGCGTGGTTGCGGCCTCATCGTGGTGGCGCCCGGTGCCGCGTGCGGTGCCCGGTGCGGCTTTCGGATCAGCGTCCGCCGCGCGTGTAGCGGCGGACCGCCGTCGGTACGCACAGCAGGAGCAGGACCGCGCACCAGATCAGCGAACCGGCCACCGGGTGCGCCACCGGCCAGGCGGCGTCCTGCGGCACCGGCGCGTTGCCGAACAGATCACGGATCGCCGTGCACACGGCGCTGATCGGGTTGTACTCGGCGAGGGTGCGCACCCAGCCGGGCATTCCGTCGGTCGGGATGTAGGCGTTCGACAGCAGCGGCAGCATGAACGTCGCGCCGCCCAACTGTCCCGCCGCCTCCTCGCTCTGCGAGACGACGCCGAGCAGGATGCCCACCCACGTGGTGGCGAAGCGGAAGAGCAGCAGCAGTCCGAACGCGGCCACGGCGCCCGGTACTCCGCCCTCGATCCGCCACCCCATCGCGAGCCCCACGAGGATCAGCGGCACCAGACCGACCGCGGTCGTCACCAGATCGGCGACGGACTGCCCGAGCGGTATGGCGGCCCGGGTCATCGGCAGCGTACGGAAGCGGTCCATGACGCCGCGGTGCGTGTCCTGCGCCGACGTGAACATCCCGGTCATGATCCCGTTGGCCGCCGTCGCCACCAGCATGCCGGGTACGAGATAGGCCCGGTAGTCGCTGCCGGGCATGGCCAGGGCGCTGCCGAAGACGTAGCCGAAGAAGAGCAGGAACACGATCGGCATCGTCTGCGTCATGATCGGGATGGCCGGGGCGTGCTTGATCCGCTGGAAGTGCCGGCCCAGCATCGCCGTGCCGTCGTACAGGATCGCGGTGCTCATGCGGCGACCTCCTCGGTCTTTCGGTGGGTGCGGGTGAGACGCAGGAACACCTCGTCCAGCGTCGGCGGACGCAGGGTGGCGTCCATCAACGGGACGCCGGACGCGTCGAGTTCACGTACGACACGGGGGAGCGTGACGGCCGGGTCGAGGACGACCGCGCCCACCGTGCGCTTCTCCGGGTCCAACCGGGGCCGCGCGCCGGTGAGTTGGTCCAGGACCACGGCGGCCGCGTGCAGCGCCTGCTCGCCCGCGTCGTCCGGGACGACGATCTCCGCGTAGTGGCCGATCTGCGCCTTGAGCTCGGCGGGCGTGCCCGAGTGCGCGGCTCGGCCCTCGTCGATCAGGACGATCTCGTCGGCGAGCTGATCGGCCTCGTCCAGATACTGCGTCGTCAGCAGCACGGTCGTGCCCGCGCGGGCCAGCTCGCGGACGGCGTCCCAGATCGCGTTCCTGCTGTGCGGGTCCAGGCCGGTCGTCGGCTCGTCGAGGAAGAGGACGGCCGGCCGGGTGATCAGGCTCGACGCGAGGTCGAGGCGGCGGCGCATACCACCCGAGTACGTACGCGCGGGCCGGTCCGCGGCGTCGGCGAGCGCGAACCGCTCGATCAGCTCGTCGGCCCGGGACCGGGGCGCGCGCAGCAGCCGGGCGAACAGGCGCAGATTCTCCCGGCCGGTCAGATCCCCGTCGACCGACGCGTACTGCCCGGCGACGCCGATGCTCCGGCGCACCGCGTCGGGGGCGCTCATGATGTCGTGCCCCGCGACCCGCGCCGTGCCGGCGTCCGGACGCAGCAGCGTCGTCAGCAGCCGGACCGCGGTCGTCTTCCCGGCCCCGTTCGGCCCGAGCAGGCCGCACACCGTGCCCTCCCGCACGGCCAGATCGAGGCCGCGCACCGCGTGCACGGCCTTCGCGCCCGAGCCGAACCGCTTCTCCAGACCTTCACTAAGTACAGCGTACGTAGAAGTCATGGCGCCACCATAGCGCACTACGTACGCCGTACGTATATGCCGTTCGTAACTACGATGGTTCGCGAGGTGATGATCAATGGCGGGCCGACCGGCCGTACCCGAAGTGATCTGGGCGCGCCCCGAGCGCACCGGACGCGGCCCCCGGCCCGCGCACAGCAGGGCCGACATCGCGGCCGCGGCCGTGCGCGTGGCCGACGCGGAAGGGGTCGACGCGGTGTCCATGCGGAAGATCGCCGCGGAGCTCGACATGGGCACGATGTCGCTCTACAACTACGTGCCGCGCAAGGAGGACCTGTACGAGCTGATGATCGACGCCGTCAGCGGCGAGTACGCGTACCCCGAGCCGACCGGTGACTGGCGCGAGGACGTCCTCTCCCTGGCCCGGCAGACCCGGGCGCTGATGCACCGGCATCCCTGGATGCCGCGGCTGATGTCGCCCGTGTACGGCTTCAGCCCGAACGCGCTCACGTACCTGGAGTACTGCCTGAGCTGCCTCGATCCGCTGGAGCGACCGTACGGCGCGAAGATGGAGCTGATCGCCGCCGTGACAAGCGTGGTGACGACGTACGTCGCCAACGAGATCGCCACGGGTGAGCGGACGCGGTCACTGCCGTGGAGCGCCGAGCAGGAACAGGCGGTACGGATCGCTTATCTGGGCGGGCAGGTGGCGTCGGGCCGTTATCCGCGGCTGGCGGCGGCGTTCAGTGAGGACTCCGGGCCGATCGATCTGGAGGCGGTGTTCGAGCGGGCGCTCCGCCGGGTTGTGGAGGGGTTTGTGGCGGCGGGGTGACGGGGTCCGGGCCGGTCCTTGCCCACTCGCCGTGGGCGGGCCGCCTGTCGGGCGGCTGCGGTGCCGTCGTGGCTGGTCGCGCAGTTCCCCGCGCCCCTGAGAGGCATGCGGCTTCGCCGCAGCCTCCCAGGGGGAGCGCGGCGAAGCCGACGCTCCAGGGGCGCGAGGAACTGCGCGACCAGCCCCCACCGGGCCCGTCACGGGAATGCGTACTGGCCGCCCGGGCCCGTCACGGGAACGCGTACTGGCCGCCCGGGCCCGTCACGGGAACGCGTACTGGCCGCCCGGGCCCGTCACAGGAATGCGAACTGGCCGCCCGGGCCCTCTTCCGGCTGGTTCAGGACGGTTGCCGGGCGGCGGGCGCCGGGTGGTACGGGCAGTACGCCGGCCCGACGCAGCTCGTACGGGCCGATGAGCTTGCTGAGATCGCTCCGCAACTCCCTTTGTGGCGGCTCGAGTTCGGCCAGCAGGGCCAGGACCGTGACGAGTTCGAGCAGCTCCGACGTCCAGGGCTGCGGCCACGTGGCCGGGCGCACGGCCGTCAGCGTGCCCGGTTCGCTCGGCGTGGTGCGGCGCGCGAACCACTGCTCCAGGACCCGGACCCCGCTGACGTGGAAGTCCCAGGCCGCCGCCGGGACCGGCGAGATGCGGCCGTCGCCGACGAGCAGGGCCTCCTCCTCGCGGTCGTAGAGCAGTTCGGTGGGGCGGGCCGGCAGCGGGGCGCGGACGTAGGGGCGGCGCCCGCCCGGCAGTTTGGGCCGGTCGGCACCGGCCCCGCGCCGGTGCAACCGGAGGACACCGCGGCCGAGTTCCACGCCGCGGGCCCAGACGTCCGGGTCCGCCGGCAGCGGCACCCGGCACTCCTTGGCGTCCCGGGTGCCGGTCGCCAGGACCCAGGCCAGCAGGGACTCCGGGCGCACCTCTTCGCCGTACGTGTCCGACAGGTGGGCGAGCAGGCCCGGGGCGACATTGGGTTCGGCGCCGCCGGGCCGGCGGTACAGCGGGCGGATCCGGCCGGGGCGCCCGGCGGGGGAGCGGCCCTCCGGCAGGACGGCGCAGGCCAGCACCGCGGGCCCGCCCGCGTCGGGCACGTACCCCTGCTCCACGAGGAACAGCTGCCGTTCGTCCGCGACCCGCCAGAGCTCGGGCCTGGCCGCGTCGATCAGCCGCTGGTCGGGGATGAGCCACTGCTCGTCGAACGGCCCGTGCAGCAGCCGCACCGGCTCCGGGCACGGTCCCGCGGCCCGCGCCAGCGGCTCGGTCCCGGCGCGCTGTCCGGGCAGTTGGGCGGCGGCCATGTGCAGGGTCCGCGAGCGCGACGGTTCGAGCAGTGCTTCACGCCGGTCCGCGGGCGAGGCCACGAACGCGTCCCAACGGGCCTTCAAGGACGCGGCGTCCGGCGCGACGGGCCAGCCGCGGCCCAGGCGCAGGGGCGCCACGGACCACGGCATGAGGTCCGCGAGCGGCATGGCGTCGGTGAGCGGCCCGTCGTTCTTCACGCCCGGCATGCTACGTGTCGCCTCCGAAGACGAGCTTTCAGTCCGCGTCCAGCGTCACCGTGAACGAGAAGCGGTCCCCGCGGTAATGGATGACCGCAACATCCAGTACCTGCCCCTCCTCGTCGTACGTGATGCCCGTGTAGTGCAGGATCGGGCTGAGCAGCGGGACCTGGAGGAGCCGGGCCGTCTCCGGGTCCGCGAGGCGCGCCTCCACCGAGTCCGTGATCCGGCTGATCCGCACGCCGACCACGTCCCGCAGCACCTTCGTCATCGGCCAGCGCGCCAGATCCGCCACGTCGACCCGGCTGCCGAGCTCGGGGCGGAGGTAGTTGCGGGCGTGGTTCGTCGGCTCGCCCGTCTTCTCGTCGCTGCGCAGCCGGTGGTACGTGGCGACGGTGCCGGTCCCCGGGAACAGTTCGGCGTACGCCACCGGGACCGGCGCCGTACCGTGCCCGAGCAGTTCGGTCGTCATACCGGACTGCTGGGCCACGATCGCGTCGACCGAGCCCAGCAGACGCACCGGTGCGCCCTGCCGTGCCGTCGGCTCGATGAACGTGCCGCGGCGCCGGTGCCGGGAGATCAGCCCCTCGTCCTCCAGCTCCTTCAGGGCCTGCCGCATGGTGAGGACGGAGACCCCGTAGTGCCCGGCGAGCTGCTCCTCGGTGGGCAGCCGGAGCGGGTCCTGCGGGGAGCGGCCGAGTATGGAGGCGCGCAAGGACTGCGACACCTGATACCAGAGCGGCAATTTACGGTTCAGGACGATCGAGTCCGGGGCGAATGACGTCACGGGGTTATCCGTATCTGTCGCGGCGACGCGATGCAATGTGGGGGGCCGGTGGGTGCCTCATCGTGTGCGGGGCGGCGGTCTCGTTCGCGGCCGCGGGCCGGTGGGGCTTCTCGCGCAGTTCCCCGCGCCCCTGAAATGCGCACTACGTGCGCCATCTCAGGAGACGCGTGCAGCACGCGCCCCTCATGGAGCTGCGGCGAAGCCGCATGCTCCAGGGGCGCGGGGAACTGCGCGACCAGCCACGACGCACCCGCAGCCGCGGAACGTGACCGCCACCCGGCAGACGGGACCGCGCACCCCTACCCCGAGAAATGCCGCTCCAGCCCGAGCCACACATCGTCATAAGCCCGCTGCAAGTGCCCCGCCGCCTGCGACGTCACCGTGACCGGCCACCGCGTCTCGAACATGAACGCCAGCCCGTCATCCACCCGCTGAGGCACAAGCTCCGCCGCGCTCGCCTTGTCGTACGTCTCCCGGTCGGGCCCGTGCGCCGACATCATGTTGTGCAGCGAGCCCCCGCCCGGCAGGAAGCCGGAGGCCTTCGCGTCGTAGGCGCCCTCGATGAGGCCCATGTACTCGCTCATGACGTTCCGGTGGAAGTACGGCGGCCGGAACGTGTCCTCGCCGACCAGCCAGCGCGGCGCGAAGACCACGAAGTCCACGCCCGCGAGACCGGGGGTGTCGGACGGCGACGTGAGCACCGTGAAGATCGAGGGGTCGGGGTGGTCGTAGGAGATCGTGCCCATGACGTTGAAGCGGCGCAGGTCGTACACGTACGGGACGTGGTTGCCGTGCCAGGCGACGACGTCGAGCGGGGAGTGGTCGTACGTGGCCGTCCAGAGGTTCCCGCAGAACTTGTTGACGACCTCCACCGGGCGCGCGCCGTCCCCGTCGTCCTCGTACGCGGCGACCGGGGCCCTGAAGTCCCGTGCGTTCGCCAGGCCGTTGGCGCCGATCGGGCCGAGGTCGGGGAGGCGGAAGGGGGCGCCGTAGTTCTCGCAGACGTATCCGCGGGCCGTCTCGTCGAGGAGTTCGACGCGGAAGCGCACGCCGCGCGGGATCAGCGCGACCTCGCCGGGCGCCGCAGCGAGGAGGCCGAACTCGCTGCGCAGCAGCAGCCCGCCGTGCTCCGGCACGATCAGCAGTTCACCGTCGGCGTCGCTGAACACCCGGTCCGTCATGGGGGAGTTGGCGTGGTACAGGTGCACGGCCATGCCGGTGCGCTGCGTCGCGTCGCCGTTGCCGCCGAGCGTCCACAGGCCGGCGAGCCAGTCCGTGCCGGGCGCGGGCTCGGGCAGCGGGTTCCAGCGGCGCCGGTTCGGGTCGGGGACGGCCTCCGTGAAGGGGGCGGTGCGCAGCGTGCCGTTGTCCACGCGGGTGAACTCCGGGTGCGCCGCCGACGGGCGGATCCGGTACAGCCAGGAGCGGCGGTTGTGCGCGCGGGGTTCGGTGAAGGCGGTGCCGCTGAGCTGCTCCGCGTAGAGGCCGAGCGGGGCGCGCTGCGGCGCGTTGCGTCCTATGGGCAGGGCGCCCGGTACCGCCTCCGAATGGTGCTCGTTCCCGAAACCGGACAGATAGGCCAGACCTTCGGCCTGCTTGCGGACGTCACCCTCGGCGTGCTTGCGGACGTGGCCCTCGGCCGGCTTGCGGACATCGCCGCTCATCTTCGCTCCCTCGTCCCTGATTCCTATGCTCAACCGTAGGATTCGACACCACCGGGCGCAAGAGGCACTCGTTCCGGAGGCGCTCGTTCCGGAGGCGCTCGTTCCAGAGGTGCTCGTTCTCGAGGCCTCCTCCCCGAGAGGGATTCGTGAACGTGAGCGTTGCTCTACTGTCCTGGGCATGTCCAGGACACCGCGGGTCCGCGCCACCGCCGCCCTCCTGGCGTGCGCCGTGCTGACGGGGCTCGCCGGGTGCGGGGGCGACGCCGAGGGCCCGCGCGAGGTCGGCAAGGTCCTCGAGCGCACCGACGACGAGGGCCGCCGGTTCCGGGAGGTCCCCGGCAAGGACGCCCCGGAGATCGGCATCGTCGTCCAGCCGGACGCCGACCCGTCCGGCGGCTGGGACCTGCGGATCCGCGTACGCCACTTCCGCCTCAGCCCGGCGGGCACCCCGGCCGACGCCGTCCACGGCCGCGGCTACGCCCAGCTCTACCTGGACGGCCGTCGCCTCGCCCAACTCCGCGTCACCGACCACCGGTTGTCCGCCACCCGCGTCACCCGCGGCACGCACCAGGTCACCGCCCGCCTCTACGCCGACGACCACACGGTCTGGGCCGTCGACGGCGAACCGGTCGAGGCCACCGCGGACCTCACGGCATCCGGCACCGAAACGGCACCACCGCCGTAGGCGACGTCCCGCCCGACCGGCGTCACGGCGGTAGGCGACGTCCCGCCCCGTCGGCGTCGTCGTCATCAGCAACTGCCTGCCCCCGCCGGCGTCGCCGCCATAGGCAACGGCCTGCCCCCGTCGGCGTCGCCGCCATAGGCAACTGCCTGCCCCCGTAGGCACCACCGCAGTAGGCGACTCTCCGCCCCCTCGGCGGCGCCGCTCCGTGGGCGGCCCCGCCCCCGTAGGCTGGCCGGCATGTCCCACTCCACGTCCCTGCGCCGGGCGCCCGTCCAGCAGCGCAGCACCGAGCGGCTGAGCCGGATCCTCGATGCCTGCGCCCGGCTCCTCGACGAGGGGGGATACGACGAGCTGAGCACGCGGGCCGTCGCGACCCGCGCCGACGTGCCCATCGGCTCCGTGTACCGCTTCTTCAGCAACAAGCGCGCCATGGTCGACGCCCTGGCCCAGCGCAACCTGGAGCGGTACGCCGAGCGCGTCGCCGAGCGGCTCGGGGCCATCCCGGCGGACGACTGGCGCGGCGCCATGGACGCCATCCTCGACGAGTACCTCGCCATGAAGCGCACCGCACCCGGCTTCTCCCTCGTCGACTTCGGCACGCAGATCCCCGTCGGCGACCCCGACGCCGACCCCAACCACCGCGTCGCCGACACCCTCACCGACCTCCTCGCCCCGCATCTGGGCCGCACCCCCGACGCCGCCCTGCGCCGCACCTTCCTCGTCGCCGTCGAGTCCGCCGACGCCCTGGTCCGCCTCGCGTTCCGGCTCGACCCGGCGGGCGACGCGCACATCATCGAGGAGACCAGGCAGTTGCTGCGGGCCTATCTGGCCCGGGTCCTGGACTGATCGGCGCCCGAAGCGCTGCCCGCTCGGCATCCCCGGCGGCCGTGCCCGACCGTTCGCGGGGCGGGCCGGGCGATGTGATCGTCGCCGGCATCAGCAACGGGCCGATCCTGTTCGACTGACCACTCCCCACCCTCCATACCGCTCGGTATGCTCATCTCGCCTGCGTCCCACGCCACCGCCCGGGAGACGAGATGCCCCGTACCGCCCTGCGTATCTGCCCGCTCTGCGAAGCGACCTGTGGGCTCAGCCTCACCATCGAGGGGAGCCGCGTCACCGGAGCGAGAGGCGACCGGGACGACGTGTTCAGCAGTGGCTTCATCTGCCCCAAGGGCGCCTCGTTCGGGGCTCTCGACGCCGACCCCGACCGGCTCACCCGGCCCCTCGTACGCAAGGACGGGCAGCTCCAGGAGGTGGGCTGGGACGAGGCGTTCGACGCTGTGGCCGCCGGACTGCGGCCCCTCGTCGAGACGTACGGGCCGAACTCCGTCGGTGTCGTCCTCGGCAACCCGAACGTGCACACCATGGCCGGCGCCCTCTACCCGCCGGTCCTGCTCGGCGCCCTGCGGACCCGCAACCTCTTCACCGCCTCCACTGTCGACCAGATGCCCAAGCACGTCTCCAGCGGACTGCTCTTCGGCGACGCGAACGCCATCCCGGTGCCCGACCTCGACCGCACCGACCACCTCCTGCTCCTCGGCGCCAACCCCCTGGAATCGAACGGGAGCCTGTGCACTGCCCCGGACTTCCCCGGCAAGCTGAAGGCGCTGCGCGCCCGCGGCGGCACCCTCACCGTCATCGACCCGCGCCGCACCCGCACCGCCAAGCTCGCCGACCGGCACCTCGCGATCCGGCCCGGCACGGACGCCCTGCTGCTCGCCGCCCTCGCCCACGTCCTCTACGAGGAGAAGCTCGTCGACGTGGGACCGCACCTCGCCGACCAGGTGCAGGGTCTCGACGAACTCGGCGACGCGTTGCGGGAGTTCAGCCCCGAAGCCGTCGCCGGGCGCTGCGACATCCCCGCCGCCACCATCCGCCTCCTCGCCCGGGAACTCGCCGCCGCGCCCACC
Source organism: Streptomyces kunmingensis (assembly GCF_039533535.1). Classification (NCBI taxonomy): domain Bacteria; kingdom Bacillati; phylum Actinomycetota; class Actinomycetes; order Kitasatosporales; family Streptomycetaceae; genus Streptomyces; species Streptomyces kunmingensis. The sequence goes on along the minus strand of NZ_BAAATS010000012.1, from coordinate 293,596 downwards.
GCCGCCGTCTACGGCCGCGTCGGCAGCAGCACCGTCGCCTTCGGGACCGAGGCCAGCTGGCTCGTCGACGTCCTGAACATCCTCACCGGGAACCTCGACCGACCCGGCGGCGCCCTCTTCCCGCTCTCCGCCACCGCCCCCACGCCCCGCCCCGCGGGCCCCGGCAAGGGCTTCGCGCTCGGCCGCTGGTCCAGCCGCGTCTCCGGGCACCCCGAGGCCAAGGGAGAGCTGCCGCTCGCCGCGCTCGCCGAGGAGATCGACACCCCGGGCGAGGGCGCGATCCGCGCCGTCATCGCCATCGCCGCCAACCCCGTCCTCTCCGCCCCCGACGGCGACCGCCTCGACCAGGCCCTCGACTCGCTCGACTTCATGGTCAGCGTCGACCCGTACCTGAACGAGACGTCTCGGCACGCGCACGTCGTCCTGCCGCCGCCCCCGCCCTCGCGCAGCGCCCACTACGACTTCGCGTTCAACACCTTCGCCGTACGCAACCAGGCCCGCTACACCCCGGCCGCCGTCCCCCTGGAGGACGGGCAGCCCGACGAGTGCACGATCCACGCCCGTCTCGTCCTGGCGGCGAGCGGGCAGCACGGCGCACCGGCCGGCGCCGTCGACGAGATGGTCATCGGCGCCGCCCTCGCCAAGGCCACCGCCACCCCGCACTCGCCCTTCTTCGGGGCCGACCCCGAGCGGCTCGCCCGCGAACTCTCCGGCGGCACGGGCCCCGAGCGGCGCCTCGACATGATGCTGCGCCTGGGCCCGTACGACCTCACGCTCGACCAGCTGCTCGCCCACCCGCACGGCATCGACCTGGGCCCGCTGAAGCCGCGTCTGCCCGCGATCCTGCGCACCCGCAGCGGCCGCATCGAACTGCTGCCGCAGCCGATCGCCGACGACCTGCCGCGCCTGCGCCGGGAGCTGGACACCACAGAGACGGGGCTGGTCCTCGTGGGGCGGCGCCATCTGCGCTCCAACAACAGCTGGATGCACAACATCCCCGCCCTCACCGGCGGTTCCAACCGATGCACCCTCCAGGTCCACCCCGACGACGCGGCCGGGCTCGGCCTGGAGGACGGCCGGCCCGCGCGCGTACGCGCCGCAGGCGGCGAGGTCGTGGCGCCGGTGGAGGTGACGGACGCGGTGCGGCCCGGTGTCGTCAGCCTGCCGCACGGCTGGGGCCACGACCGCCCCGGGACCCGGCTCGGCGTCGCGGCGAAGGACCCCGGGGTGAACGTGAACCAGCTGCTCGACGGCAGCCTCCTCGACCCGCTCTCCGGCACCGCCGTGCTCAACGCCATCCCCGTAGACGTGGCGGACGTGGCGGACGTGGCGGACGTGGCGGACGTGGCGGCCGACGCGCGCGTACCGTCATGACCTGGAGCTATGGCGGAGCTATGACCTGGAGTTTTGCGCTTATTGCTCGCGCGTCAACGTCTTGTTAACGCAATCGGAACGCCCCTAACGTCGCGCTGACCGCCACCCCCGGGCGGCAGTTCAACGGCGAACGTAGGGACCCACTCCATGCTGACAATCCTCGGATTCGTCATGATCGCCACCTTCCTGGTGCTGATCATGATGAAGAAGGTGTCGCCGATCGCGGCGCTCGTGCTCATCCCCGCGCTCTTCTGCGTGCTGGTGGGCAAGGGAGCGCACCTCGGTGACTACGTCATCGCGGGCATCGGCGACCTGGCGCCCACCGCGGCGATGCTGATGTTCGCGATCGTCTACTTCGGCGTGATGATCGACGTCGGCCTTTTCGACCCGGTCGTGCGGGCCATCCTGCGCTTCGCCAAGGCCGATCCCGTCCGTATCGTCGTCGGCACCGCGGTGCTCGCCGCGATCGTCTCCCTGGACGGCGACGGCTCCACCACCTTCATGATCACCGTCTCGGCGATGTACCCGCTGTACAAGCGTCTGAAGATGAGCCTCGTCGTGATGACCGGTGTCGCCGCGACCGCCAACGGCGTCATGAACACCCTTCCCTGGGGCGGCCCGACGGCCCGCGCCGCCACGGCCCTCAAGGTCGACGCCAGCGACATCTTCGTACCGATGATCCCGGCGCTCGCCACCGGACTCGTCTTCGTCCTCCTCCTCGCCTACGTCCTCGGGCGCCGCGAGCGCAAACGGATCGGCTATCTCTCCCTGGACACCGTGGTCGAGGAGACCGTGACCGAGTCCGAGACCGCTGACGAGAAGGTCCTGGTCGGCGCGGGTGGCGGCAGTGGTGCCGGCAAGGCGGCCGGCGGTGGCGGGGGCGACCACGCCGCCACCCCGTACGCGAACGAGGACGGCGAGACCTTCTCCGGCCTCGACCCGAAGCGCGCCACCCTGCGCCCCAAGCTGTACTGGTTCAACGCGCTCCTCACCGTCGGCCTGCTCACCGCGATGATCATGGAGCTGCTGCCGATCCCGGTCCTCTTCATGCTGGGCGCCGCCCTTGCCCTCTCGGTCAACTTCCCGCACATGCAGGAGCAGAAGGCCCGGATCGGCGCCCACGCCGAGAACGTCCTCAACGTCTCCGGCATGGTCTTCGCCGCCGCCGTCTTCACCGGCGTCCTCCAGGGCACCGGCATGGTCGACCACATGGCCGAGTGGGTCGTCGGCGGCATCCCCGACTGGATGGGCCCGCACATGGCCCTCGTCACCGGCGTCCTCTCGATCCCGTTCACGTACTTCATGTCGAACGACGGCTTCTACTTCGGCATCGTGCCGGTCCTCGCCGAGGCCGGGAACGCGCACGGCGTCTCCACCCTGGAGATCGCCCGCGCCTCCCTCGTCGGCCAGCCGCTGCACATGTCGAGCCCGCTGGTGCCCGCCGTGTACGTTCTCGTGGGCATGGCCAAGGTCGAGTTCGGCGACCACACCAAGTTCACCGTGAAGTGGGCCGCGCTGACCGCCCTGGTGGTCCTCGGCGCGGGCCTGCTGTTCGGGATCGTCTGAGGAAGGTGCTGTGACGTACGAGCCCGGGAGGAATCGGAGCTGGCTGCTCCGCCTCGTCATCGCGTTCAGCTTCGCGCAGGCGGCGGTGTCGATGGCGCGGCCCGCCGTCTCCTACCGGGCCCTCGCGCTCGGCGCCGACGAACGGGCCGTCGGCGTCATCGCCGGCGTCTACGCGCTCCTCCCGCTGTTCGCCGCCGTCCCGCTGGGCCGGCGCACGGACCACGGCCGCTGCGCCCCGCTGCTGCCCATCGGCGTCGTGCTGATCTCCGGCGGCTGCGCGCTCAGCGGCCTCGCCGGCTCCCTCACGGCGATGGCCGCCTGGAGCGGTGTGATGGGCCTCGGCCACCTCTGCTTCGTCATCGGCGCCCAGTCGATCGTGGCCCGCCAGTCCGCCCCGGACGAACAGGACCGCAACTTCGGCCACTTCACCATCGGCGCCTCCCTCGGCCAGCTCGTCGGGCCCGTCGCGGCGGGCGCCCTGATCGGCGGCCCGGACATGGCGGGCACCAGCGCCCTCGCCCTGCTGGTCGCGGCGGGCGGCTGCGCGGTCGCGTTCACGTCGCTGTGGCGCATCGAGTTCCGTCGTACGAGGACGGACGCGCGGGCGGCGAAGGGCCCGGCGGCCCGCGTCCCCGTCCACCGCATCCTGCGCACCCGCGGTGTTCCCGGCGGCATCTTCATCAGCCTCGCCGTGCTCTCCGCGACCGACATCCTCACCGCCTACCTCCCCGTGGTCGGCGAACACCGCGGCATCGCCCCGTCCGTCATCGGCGTCCTGCTGAGCCTGCGCGCGGGCGCCACGATCGCCTGCCGCCTGGTGATGACCCCGCTGATCAACTGGCTCGGCCGCTCCGTCCTGATCGCCACGACCTGCCTGCTGGCCGCGCTGCTGTGCGCGGGCATCGCGCTCCCCGTCCCGGTCTGGGCCCTCGGCGTGATGCTGGTGCTGCTCGGCTTCTGCCTGGGTGTGGGCCAGCCCCTGTCGATGACCACGGTCGTCCAGGCGGCCCCGCCGGGTGCCCGCTCCACGGCCCTGGCCCTGCGCCTGACCGGCAACCGCCTCGGCCAGGTGGCGGCGCCCGCCTCGGCGGGCCTGATCGCAGGCGTGGCGGGCACGGCGGCCCCGTTCGTGATGCTGGGCGGTTTGTTGTTGGTGGCAGCGACGCTGGGCTTCAGGGGCGCCCCGGTAGAGCGCCCTGAAGGGGCGCGGGGAACGGCGCGAGCAACCACGACGCAAGCCGCACCCGCCGCCGAGTCCACGGCCGACAACGGCGCCTAGGCGCGCAGCCCCCCACCCCGCAGATTCCGCCGAAGCCCCCGCAGGAACACGTGACGGACGTCTCTGGCGCCCCAAAACTATCGCCGCTAGTTTAGATGCCGGACGACAAGCGGCGAGCGCCCACGCGGTGACCAGGAGGAGAGCCATGAAGGCCCACGACGGCATGTACATCGGCGGCGAGTGGCGGCCCGCCGCGGGCGGCGACACCATCGCTGTCGTCAACCCGGTCGACGAGCAGGTGATCGGCCACGTCCCCGCGGGCACCGCCGAGGACATCGACACCGCCGTGCGCGCCGCCCGCGCCGCCTTCCCGGGCTGGGCCGCGACCCCGCCCACCGAGCGCGCAGCGAAGATCGCCGCGCTCCGTGACGTGCTGGTGGCCCGCAAGGACGAGATCGCCGAGACGGTCACCGCCGAGCTGGGCGCCCCGCTGCAGTTCTCGCAGGCGGTGCACGCGGGCGTACCGGTCATGGTGGCGGGCTCATACGCCGAACTCGCCGCGAGTCACCCCTTCGAGGAGAAGGTCGGCAACTCCACGGTCTACTCCGAGCCGGTCGGCGTCGTCGGCGCCATCACGCCCTGGAACTACCCGCTCCACCAGATCGTCGCCAAGGTCGCCCCGGCGCTCGCCGCGGGCTGCACCGTCGTCCTCAAGCCCGCCGAGGACACCCCGCTGACCGCGCAGCTGTTCGCGGAGGCGGTCGACGAGGCGGGCCTGCCCGCGGGCGTCTTCAACCTGGTCACCGGCCTGGGCCCGGTCGCGGGCCAGGCCCTCGCCGAGCACGCCGACGTCGACCTGGTCTCCTTCACCGGCTCCACGGCCGTCGGCCGGCAGATCGGCGCGACGGCGGGCGCGGCCGTCAAGCGCGTCGCCCTCGAACTCGGCGGCAAGTCGGCCAACGTCATCCTGCCCTCCGCCGACCTCGCCAAGGCGGTCAACGTCGGCGTCGCCAACGTGATGGGCAACTCGGGCCAGACGTGCAGCGCCTGGACCCGCATGCTCGTCCACACCTCGCAGTACGACGAGGCGGTCGAGCTCGCCGCGACGGCCGCGGCCAAGTACGGCGACCGCATCGGCCCGCTCGTCAACGCCAAGCAGCAGGCCCGCGTGCGCGGATACATCGAGAAGGGCGTCGAGCAGGGCGCCCGCATCGTGGCCGGCGGCCCCGAAGCCCCGCGCGAGCAGGGCTACTTCGTGCAGCCCACCGTCTTCGCCGACGTCACCCCCGACATGGCCATCGCGCAGGAGGAGATCTTCGGCCCGGTCGTCTCCCTCATCCGCTACGAGGACGAGGACGACGCCGTACGCATCGCCAACGGCACCGTGTACGGGCTCGCGGGCGCGGTCTGGGCGGGCGAGGAGGCGGAAGCCGTCGCCTTCGCGCGGCGCATGGACACCGGACAGGTCGACATCAACGGCGGCCGCTTCAACCCCCGCGCCCCCTTCGGCGGGTACAAGCAGTCGGGCGTCGGCCGGGAGCTGGGCTCGCACGGCCTGTCCGAGTACCTCCAGACCAAGTCCCTCCAGTTCTGAGGAAGTTGATCCCGTCATGGTCCGCGCCGCTGTACTGCCCGCCGTCGGCTCCCCGCTGGAGATCGCCGGCATCGACCTGCCCGAGCCGGGACCCGGCCGGGTCCGCATCAAGCTCGCCGCCGCCGGGGTCTGCCACTCCGACCTGTCCCTGACCAACGGCACCATGCGCGTGCCGGTCCCCGCCGTCCTCGGCCACGAGGGCGCGGGCACCGTCGTGTCCGTCGGCGAGGGCGTCACGCACATCGCGCCCGGCGACGAGGTCGTCCTCAACTGGGCTCCGTCGTGCGGCAGTTGTCACGCGTGCACGCTCGGCGAGGTCTGGCTCTGCGCCAACGCGCTGGCCGGCGCCGCCGACGTCTACGCCCACCGCTCCTCCGACGGCTCCGACCTGCACCCCGGCCTGAACGTCGCCGCGTTCGCCGAGGAGACCGTCGTCGCCGCCAACTGCGTCCTGCCCGCCCCGGCCGGTGTCCCGCTCACCGACGCGGCCCTCCTCGGCTGCGCCGTCCTCACCGGCTACGGCGCCGTCCACCACTCGGCGCGCGTCCGCGAGGGCGAGAGCGTCGCGGTGTTCGGCGTCGGCGGCGTCGGCCTCGCCACGCTCCAGGCCGCGCGGATCGCGGGCGCCTCGAAGATCATCGCGGTCGATGTCTCCCCGGCGAAGGAGGAGCTGGCCCGCCAGGCCGGCGCCACGGACTATGTGGTCGCCTCCGAGAACACCGCCCGCGAGATCCGCGCCCTCACCGGCAAACAGGGCGTGGACGTGGCCGTCGAGTGCGTCGGCCGCGCGGTGACGATCCGTACGGCCTGGGAATCCACCCGGCGCGGCGGCCGCACCACGGTCGTCGGCATCGGTGGCAAGGACCAGCAGGTCACGTTCAACGCCCTGGAGATCTTCCACTGGGGCCGCACCCTCGCCGGCTGCGTCTACGGCAACTCCGACCCGGCCACGGACCTCCCCGTCCTCGCGGACCACATCCGCGCGGGCCGCCTGGACCTGAGCGCACTGGTGACGGAACACATCACCCTGGACGACATCCCGGCCGCGTTCGACAACATGGTGGCGGGCAAGGGGGGCCGGGCGCTCGTCATCTTCTGAGGAGGGCCAGTACGCGGCCGGGGCAGCGCCGATCAGTTGTTGCCCCGGCCGGAGCGAACGCGCCCCCGCGCCCTCACCGTTGCTTCTCGGGGGCGACGGGCGGAGATGCGGGTACGGACTCCTCCGCGCGCCGGCGGCGGGAGCGTGCCACCGCCACCCCGGCCAGGCACAGCGCGCCCCCGCCGAGCGTGACGAGCCCCGGTACCTCGTCGAGGAGGAGCCAGGACATCAGGACGACCAGAGCGGGCACGGCGTACGTCGTCGCGCCCATCCGGCTCGCGGTCGTCCGGGCCAGCGCGTAGGCCCAGGTGGTGAAGGCGAGCGCGGTCGGGAACACGCCCAGATACAGCACGTTGAGGGTCGCGGACGCCGGTGCGCGGGCCACGTCGTGCACCAGCTGCCCGGCGAACGGCAGGCACGCCACCGCCCCGATCAGGCAGCCGAACGTCGTCACCTGCAACGCGCTCGCCCGGGCGAGGGCCGGCTTCTGCGCCACGACCCCGCAGGCGTAGCCGATCGCGGCGATCACACACAGCACCACGCCCACGACGGACGCGTTCCCGTCCCCGGCCATGGAGAACCCGACGGCGACCGCCCCCGCGAACGACACCGCCATCCCGGCGAGCAGCCGCGGCGGCAGCGGGTCGCCGAGGAACCGGGCGGAGAGCAGCGCGACCAGGATCGGGCCGATGTTCACGACCAGCGCCGCCGTGCCCGCGTCGACCTGCTGCTCGCCCCAGTTGAGGGCGACCATGTACACCCCGAACCAGAGCACGCCCGACACGACGATCCCGCGCCAGGCCTCTCTCGGCGGCCAGCCTTCGCGCCGGACGGCCCAGATGACGCCGAGCACCACGGCCCCTGCGAGGAGGCGGCCGAGCGCGAGGGCGCCGGGGGAGTAGTGGGCACCCGCGCTGCGGATACCTACGAAGGCGGAGGCCCAGAGCACGACGGTGGCGCTGGCCGCGATTGTGCCGGAGCGGGTGTCTGACATCGGGGGGTCTCCAAGTGCGGGTCGGTACGAACGGATGGTCGCTGTGCAGCCGCGGGCCGGTGGGGGTTGCTCGCGCAGTTCCCCGGCGCTTCTGAGCGTGTGCCGGGTTTGGGTTGTCGTGTGGGTGCGGCTTGCGCCGTGGTTGCTCGCGCAGTTCCTCGCGCCCCTCAGGTGCGCACTGCGTGCGGCGCCTCATCGGCGTCGGAGCTGCGGCGGAGCCGCATGCTTCAGGGGCGCGGGGAACTGCGCGAGAAGCCCCACCGGGCCCGCGGCCGGCGTACACGCCCAGCAGACTCACGAGTCAAAGCGCCCCCACCCCCAACTCCGCCGAAAAGAACTCCGCCCCGCCCCCGGTGACCCGAACCGCCCGCTCGGACCCGATCCGCTCCACCCAGCCGGAGGCGAACACGTAGCGGCACAAGGCCGCCCCCGCCACCCCGGCGAGATGATTCCGCCGCTCCGTCCAGTCCAGGCACCCCCGGGCGACCGCCCGCCGCCCGCCCAGGTCGAGCGGGGCCCCCAGCCCCCGGAACCACGAAACCCCCGCATCCGTCAGGGAGAACCCCGCGTCGACCCGCAACAGCCCCCGCTCCGCCATCCCGTCGGTCACGGCGATCCCGAGCCGCCCGGCCAGATGGTCGTAACAGGTGCGCCCGCGCGTCATCGCATCCCGCGCGGACGACGCCCGCAACGTGGCGGGCCGCTCACCCCCGCCGGGCACGGCATACGCGGCGAGGCCCTCCACGAGCTGCGCCACCTGCGCGTCGGCGAGACGTACGTACCGGTGCCTGCCCTGGCGCTCCTCCGCGAGGAGCCCGCCCGCGACGAGCCTGCCCAGATGCTCGCTGACGGTGGACGCGGCGACCCCGGCATGCCGCGCCAGCTCACCCGCGGTCCAGGCCCGCCCGTCGAGCAGCGCCAGCAGACACGCGGCCCGTGTCTCGTCGGCGAGCAGAAAGGCCAGCGCGGCGAGCCGTGGAGCGCCGGGTTCCCTGGAAGCAGCCATGGCTCAAGGATGCGCCGGGGACGCTTCGGCGCGGACCGAACCGTCGACGGACCCCGCTGTCAGTGCGCGGCCGCCACGAGCTGCTCGTACTGCATGCTCAGCCCGTCGAGCAGCGCCGCGAGCCCGGTCTCGAACGCCCGGTCGTCCACGACGTCCTGCCGCTCCGCGAGCAGATGCGCCTGCCCGAGGTGGGGATAGTCGGCCGGGTCGTACGCCGTCTCGTCGTCGACGAACCCGCCGGCGAACGAGCCGAGCGCCGAGCCCATCACGAAGTACCGCATGAGCGCGCCGATGGACGTGGCCTGCGCGGGCGGCCACCCGGCGTCGGTCATCGACCCGAACACCGCGTCGGCCAGCCGCAGCCCGGCGGGCCGCCGCCCCGGCCCCTGGGCCAGGACGGGCACGATGTTCGGATGCTCGCGCAGAGCGGCCCGGTACGAGACGGCCCAGTCGTGCAGCGCGGTCCGCCAGTCCCGCGGATCGTCCGCGTCGAACATGGACAGATCGACCTGCGCGCTCACCGAGTCGGCGACCGCCTCCAGGATCTGGTCCTTCGTACGGAAGTGGTTGTACAGGGACGGCCCGCTCACCCCGAGCTCGGCCGCGAGACGCCGCGTGGAGACGGCCGCGAGCCCCTCGGCGTCGACGAGGGCGCGGGCCGCGCCGACGATGCGGTCGGTGCTCAGCAGGGGCTTGCGCGGTCGGGCCATGCGGCACATAGTAGGGCTGTCAGCCAAAAACTAGCAGTGCTAATTAAAGGGCGTCCGCACAGTGCGTCCTCGAGGAGCACCGCCGCACGTGCCTGGGAGTCGTCCGTGAATCTGGAGCTGAGCGAGGAGCAGACGGCCGTCCGTCGGCTCGCCAAGGACTTCGTGGACCGCGAGATCGCGCCGCACGTGGTGGCGTGGGACCGCGCCGAAGAGGTCGACCGCGGCATCGTCAAGAAGCTCGGCGAGGTCGGTTTCCTCGGTCTGACCATCGACGAGGAGTACGGCGGCTCGGGCGGCGACCACCTCGCGTACTGCCTGGTCACCGAGGAGCTGGGCCGCGGCGACTCCTCCGTGCGGGGCATCGTCTCGGTCTCCCTGGGCCTCGTCACGAAGACGATCCAGTCGTACGGTTCCGAGGAGCAGAAGCGGCACTGGCTGCCGCGGCTCACCGCGGGCGAGGCCCTGGGCTGCTTCGGTCTCACCGAGCCCGGCACCGGCTCCGACGCGGGCAATCTGTCGACGAAGGCCGTACGCGACGGCGGCTCCGACGGGGACTGGGTCATCAACGGCTCGAAGATGTTCATCACCAACGGCACCTGGGCCGACGTCGTGCTGCTCTTCGCCCGCTCCACCGACGCCCCGGGCCACAAGGGCGTCTCCGCTTTCCTGGTCCCCACCGACACCCCGGGCCTGACCCGCCGCACCATCCACGGCAAGCTCGGCCTGCGCGGCCAGGCCACGGCCGAACTGGTCCTGGAGGACGTCCGCGTCCCCGCCACCGCGCTGCTCGGCCCCGAGGGCAAGGGCTTCTCCATCGCCATGTCCGCCCTCGCCAAGGGACGGATGTCCGTCGCCGCCGGCTGCGTCGGCATCGCCCAGGCGGCGCTCGACGCGGCGGTCGGCTACGCGGGCGAGCGCGAACAGTTCGGCAAGTCCATCGCCTCGTACCAGCTGGTCCAGGAGCTGATCAGCGACATCGCGGTCGACGTGGACGCGGCCCGCCTGCTGACCTGGCGCGTCGCCGACCTCATCGACCGCGGCGAGGACTTCCCGACCGCTGCCTCGAAGGCGAAACTCTTCGCGTCGGAGGCCGCGGTCCGCGCCGCCAACAACGCCCTCCAGGTCTTCGGCGGCTACGGCTACATCGACGAGTACCCCGTCGGCAAACTGCTCCGCGACGCCCGCGTCATGACCCTGTACGAGGGCACGAGCCAGATCCAGAAGCTGATCATCGGCCGCGCCCTGACCGGGGTCTCCGCGTTCTGACCACGCCGCCGCGCCCCGAACCGGGCGTAGATGACGGCGTTGAGTTCCCCGACGACGACCTGGCCGCCCACGTCCCCGTGCTGGCAAGGGAGTCGGGGAACACGCCGTACGGGGACGAGGCCGACGCCGCCCGGCGGAGCTGCCCGCCCGGTCCGGACGGCTGAGTACGTACCTGAGTAGGGGAGCGGATGTGACCGCGGCCACGTCCGCCGCATGCTGTGCGGCATGAGTGAGACACCGGTCAAGCAGCAGAACACCACGGCCTTCTACGGACAGGCCATCGCGTCCTTCGCCCTCGCGCTCACCGCCGTCTCCGTCGGGATCTACAGCCTCGACGCGAGCGGCTGGATCCGCGCCTTCCTCGCCATCTCGGTCCTCTACCTGACGACCTCCGCCTTCACCCTGTCCAAGGTGATCAGGGACCGCCAGGAGGCCGGGCAGATCGTGAGCCGGGTCGACCAGGCCCGCCTGGAGAAGATCCTCGCGGACCACGACCCGTTCAAGCCGGTGGTCTGAGCCGGACGACCCTGCGCCGGGAGGGGGCCGGAGACGGGCTCTAAGCGCCCGCTCACCCCGGAGGGTAGGGTGTGGGCGCACGTACCCGGGAGGATGTGAGCGGACCGATGACGCAGGACGAGCGGGTCGAGGAGAGGGCCGTCGACGAGATGCCGTGGGCCGAGGTCACCCCCGACGCCGCCCGGCGACTGCTCGTCGCCGCGGTCGAGGCGTTCGCCGAGCGGGGGTACCACGCCACCACGACCCGCGACATCGCGAGCCGGGCCGGCATGAGCCCCGCCGCGCTCTACATCCACTACAAGACCAAGGAGGAGCTCCTCCTGCGGATCAGCAGCATCGGCCACGAGAAGGCACTGATGATCCTGCGCCGCGCGGCCGACGGCGAGGGCAGCGCCGTCGACCGGCTGACCGAGGCGGTCCGCTCGTTCGTGCGCTGGCACGCCGGGCACCACACGACCGCCCGCGTCGTCCAGTACGAACTGGACTCGCTCGGCGAGGAGCACCGCCCCGCCATCGTGGAGCTTCGCCGCCGCAGCGACGCCGCCGTGCGCGAGATCATCAACGACGGTGTGAAGGCCGGTGAGTTCGACGTCCCGGACGTCCCCGGCACCACGGTCGCCGTGCTCTCCCTCTGCATCGACGTGGCCCGCTGGTTCAACACGGAAGGCCGCCGCACACCCGACGAGGTCGGCGCGCTCTACGCCGACCTCGTGCTCCGGATGGTGGGAGCCCACACCCCGCGGCAGGCGGCTCAGAAGTAGTAGCGCGACACCGACTCCGCGACGCAGACCGGCTTCTCGCCGCCCTCGCGCTCCACGGTGAACGCCACGGACACCTGGACCCCGCCCGTCACGTCCTCCACGGACGTGATCTTCGCCGTCGCCCGCAGCCGCGAGCCGACCGGCACCGGGGCGGGGAAGCGCACCTTGTTCGTGCCGTAGTTGACGCCCATCTTCACGCCCTCGACCGCGATCAGCTGCGGACCGAACAGCGGCAGCAGCGACAGCGTCAGGTACCCGTGCGCGATGGTCGTCCCGAACGGCCCGGCCTTGGCGCGCTCCGGGTCGACATGGATCCACTGGTGGTCACCGGTCGCCTCGGCGAACCGGTCGATCCGCTCCTGCTCGATGCCGACCCAGTCCGTGTGGCCCAGCTGCTCGCCGACAGCGGCCTTCAGCTCGTCGGCATCCTTGAAAACCCGCGGCTCTGCCATCTCCAGTGACCTCCCAGGTCCGTTGTCTAAGCGCTTGCTCAGAACTCCTGGCATGCTAACAACCGGGCCGCCGGGGCACTAGGCTCGGCCGGGTGCCTCAGATCCCGGAGAAGATCCACGAGCTGACCGTCGGCCAGGTGTCGGCGCGCAGCGGCGCCGCCGTCTCGGCGCTGCACTTCTACGAGTCCAAGGGTCTGATCACCAGCCGCCGCACCTCCGGCAATCAGCGCCGATACACCCGCGACACCCTGCGCCGGGTCGCTTTCATCCGCGCCGCGCAGCGCGTCGGCATCCCCCTCGCCACGATCCGCGACGCCCTCTCCGGGCTGCCCGAGGAGCGCACCCCGACCCGCGAGGACTGGGCGCACCTCTCGGACGCCTGGCGGACCGAACTGGACGCGCGCATCAAGCAGTTGGGCCGTCTGCGTGACCACCTCACCGACTGCATCGGCTGCGGCTGCCTCTCCCTGGAGACCTGCGTGCTGTCCAACCCGGACGACGTGTTCGGCGAGCGCCTCACCGGCTCCCGTCTGCTGGCGGAGCGCCGGGACCGTCCGACGGGGACGTGACGGCGGGCCCCAGCAGCCGGAACACCGCGCTCAGGGCCACCGCCGCGATCGCGCCCGCCGCGACCCCGCTGCCGAACAGGGTGCGGGCCCACGAGGGCAGGTCCGCGTACATCTCGGGCGCGACGATCGGCAGCATGCCGACCACCAGGGCGAGTGCGATGACGACGCTGTCCGTGCCGTGGGAGAGGTCGGTACGGGAGAGCATTCCGAAGCCCATCACCGCGATCACCGCGTAGATGACCAGCCCGGCCGCGCCCACCACCGGTTCGGGGATCGCCGCGAGCAGCCGGGTCAGCGGCGTCAGGAGCCCGCACACGATGAGCAGCACCCCGGCCGCCGCGGTCACGAACCGGCTGCGGACGCGGGTGAGCTGGACAATGCCGATGTTCTCGGCGCTGGTCACCATCAGCGACGTACCGAAGATCCCGGAGCCGAGGGAGACGAGCGCGTCGGCGCGGGCGATGCGCGGCACGTCCCGGCCCGGGTCCGGGGCCCGGCCGACGGCCTCGCTGTTGAGGACCGTCTGCCCGGTGGCCTCGGCGAGCGAGGCGAGCGCGAAGACCAGCAGCGGGATGGCGGCGAGCAGGTCGATGTGCGGGGCGCCGTAGGGGAAGAGGTCCGGCAGGGCGAACGTACCGCCGTGCGCGACTTGGAGCTCGGTGCCGGTGAGGACGGCGATCAGCGTGCCGCCGACCAGGCCGAGCAGCACCGCCATCTGCCGCCACACGCCGCGCAGGACGAGGAAGAAGAAGGCGATGACGCCGAGCGTCGCGAAGCCGAGGCCCGGTTCCGAGGCGACCATCGGCGCGGTCACCTTGATCATGTTGATGCCGATGAGGACGACCGTCGTGCCCATCACGAGGGGCGGGAAGAGTCGGACGAGCCGGCCGTAGAACGGCAGCACGCAGAGCAGGAACGCCGCCGAGACCAGGACCGAGCCGGACGCCGTCGCCGGGCCGTACTCCTGCGCGATCTGGAGGAAGATCGCCACGGCGGCGCCGCCCGGCAGCATCAGGAACGGCAGCCGCGCCCCGACCCGCAGCACGCGCACGCCGAGCGACTGGAGCAGCGCGCCGATCCCGCACAGCACCAGCGTCGCGCTGAGCAGCGACGCGGTCTGCCCGCTCGACAGCTTCAGCGTGGTCGCGATGAGGATGACGGACGAGACGGGCGCGGCCACGCCGGCCAGCAGGTGCTGGCAGGCGAGGGGGAGGAGGCGCTGGAGCGGAAGCCGCTCGTCGACCGGTTCCACGGTCGACTCGGACCGCGCCGCCGTGGCGCTCACCGGTTCAGCCAGGGCAGCTCGGCCGCGGAGTAGCGGTAGGAGCGGAAGACGGCGTTGGGCTCGGACGGGAACAGCCTGCGGACCTCTTCCTCCTGGTAGCCGCCGAAGTACGGGACCACGTACTCCCAGCAGAGATAGCCGTCCTCGGTCACCTCGAAGAGGCGGCCCGCGGGGGAGTCGGTGACCAGCGTGTTCCCGTTCGGCAGCCGCTGGGCGCTGCCCATGAACGGCGCGAAGAACGATTCGCGCGCCGGGTCGTGGTACTCCCACACCACCTTGCCGCTGGAGCGCTCGATCTCGATGACGCGGCTGAAGGGCACGTCCCAGCGCGGCCGGAAGACGCCGTTGTCGAAGACGAGGAAGTTGCCGTTCTCCAGCTCGGTCGGGCAGTGCTGCTGGGAGACGACGCCCGGTTCGGAGCGCCAGACGATGTCCCCGGTGGCGCGGTCGATGACGACGACGGCGGACACGGAGCGGAAGCTGGCGAGGATGTTCCCGTCGGCGAGCGGCAGCACGCTGTTGATCAGCGGGTAGTGCTCGCGGGCGTAGTCCGGGTGCAGGGGGAAGCCGTCGCGGTCGAGCCGCTCGGAGACCTTCCACTCCCAGGTCCGGTTCCCCTCGGCGTCGACCTCGACGATCGTGTCGGCCCACACGGTGGAGCCGCCGGCCTCCGAGCCGGGCACGCCGCCGCGCACGGCCGCGGCCGCGTCACCGGTCAGCGGCTCGATGGCGGTGTACAGGATCCGGCCGTCGCCGTAGTGGTGGGCGTCGTGGTGCTGGAGCGGGTCGCGGTGCTCGCGCACGACCGTGCCGTCCGGGGTGATCTCCTGCATCAGACCGCCGCGGTACTTGTGCCACATCGGGAACAGGGCGGGCTCGTCGGGCAGGACACCGCTGTAGGCGAGGTTGCCGTTGGGAAGGATGCGGGCGTGCCGGCCCGGGCGGTGCGGCAGGTTCCACCGGTGGACGACCTCGCCGCGCAGGTCGATCAGGTACACCTCGCCGGCGCCGGTCAGCGGCGCGAACAGCGTGTAGCCGGCGTACGCGGCGTCCTCGTCCAGCGCGATCAGGCCGGTGCCGCGGCGTCGCCGCTGGTTCTGGTCCACACGAGCCATTGCGGCCCCTCCGTCGTTCATCGTGCGTGGTTAACTTTTTTAAGTGATGGTGAACGAGTTAAGCACGGCGATAGGCTGCTCAGGAACAGGGGACACCGGGGAAGGGCGTTACAAGTACATGAACGTGGGACCGGGCATCCGGCGCAGGCGGCGCGCACTGGAGCTGACGCTCGCCGAGGTGGCGCGGCGGGCCGGGGTCTCCACCCCGTTTTTGAGCCAGGTCGAGAACGGGCGCTCGCGCCCGAGCATGAACTCGCTCCAGCGCATCGCCGACGCGCTCGACACCACCGCCGTCGAACTCCTCGCCGCGGCCGAGCCGCCCCGTCCCGTCGACGTGGTGCGCGGCGCGGCCGAGACCGCGACCGAGGGAGGGGTACGCCCGCTCGTCCGTGGTCAACAGCGCCTGCACGCCCTGGAGTTCACCGGCGACCACGACTGGGGTCGCGAGTACCGGCACGCGGGCGACGAGATCCTCTACGTGGCCGACGGCTCGGCCGAGGTCGAGGTGGACGGCACGCGCTACGTCCTCGAGCGCGGGGACACCCTCTACTGCACGGCCGAACTCCCGCACCGCTGGCGTCCGTTGGAGCCGCACACGAGAGTTCTGCTGGTAGGAGTAGCCCCGTAAGGGGCGCGGGGAACTGCGCGAGCAGCCACACGCGACCGGTACTCGCGCACGGACCGATTCGGCAGACGCAAGGGCGTCTCTACAGCCGGAGGGCCACCTCCACCAACTCGGCGTTGCTCCCGGCCCGCCCCCCGTCCGGCAGGACCAACGTGTCCTCGAGCCCGATCCGCATCCCCAGCCCAAGCCGCGCAGCGACCCGCAGCACCGGCCACGCACCCCCCTCTTCCCCGTGCAGCAGCACAGGCCGCCCATGGCCGGAGCCGATGTCGTCCAGCAGCGCGCGGGCCGCCCCCTCGGCCGCCCCGGGTTCGTGCTCGGTCACCTCGGCGAGCACCCGCAGAACCCGTGGGGCCAGCGGGGACGCCGCGAACCGCTCGGCCGCGTCCGTCCCCGAATAAATACCGGCCTCCACCCCGACGCCCCGCTCGAGCAGCGCGGCGGCCACCGCCTCCGCGCCCGCCTCGTGCCAGTTCACCGACGCGTGGTCCGGCAGCACCGTCCACGAGCGGATCCGCGCCACCCGTGCGTCGGGGTCGGGTTCGGCCCAGGCGCCCGTCGTCACGCCGACCGGCACGGCGACCCTGTTCCGGACGGCCTCGAGCGTCGCCGCAACCGAACGTGGCGACAACGTGTCTTGCCCACAGGGAGACTTGGGGTGAACATGCACGTCCGACGCACCGGCAGCGACCGCCGCCCCGGCGGCCTCCGCCAGCGCGCCGGGCGACAGGGGCACCACCGCTCCGTCGGCCGCTCCACGAGCACCGTTCAGACACACCTGCACGAACACCATGCACGCGATGGTGTCACCAGCCACTGACGACGGGGGTCGGAAACGACATGCCAGTAGCGATCTGTTCCCTCAAGTACGAGTCCGCGCACTCGGGCGCGCAGAAGATCACGTACGACAGCGACGGCTACCACCTCGTGCGCTTCCCGTACCAGGCGGGCGAGGAGTCGTACGACCCGTGGAAGATGCACGATCCGGCCGCGGGCGGGGGCACCTCGAAGTACCCGGACGCCCGCTCCGGGCTGATCTGGCCGAGCCATGACGGCTGGGCGACCCTGTCGGCGCTCGTCTTCTGGGCGGCGGACAGCAGGCCCACCGAGTACCGCGCCCGCTTCGTGCGTGACCCGCTGAACCTCTCCACGCACTACGACTCGACCGCCACCACGGACATCTCGCCCACCGGCGGCGGCCAGTACCGCTCCTACACCTGGCAGATGTTCGTGCACCCGGGCACACCGGTCGGCCTGAAGGTCGCGGCGCGCTCGGGGGACAACGGGTTCGCGGTGCCGATCACGCTGGCCGAGTTCAAGCTCGCGATCCAGACGGACGTGATCAGGCCCTGAGGGCACTCAAGGCACCTAATACTCCCTCCTGAGGTATGTTGAGGGAGTGCAGCGACAGTACTACTCCCTCGATCAGGTGGCCGACCTGCTCGGCCTTCACGTCCGGACCGTGCGTGGCTATGTCCGCGACGGACGGCTGAAAGCGACCCAGGTCGGCCGCCGGTACCGCGTCACCCGCTCCGACGTGGACGCCTTCACGGGCGCTTCGGCCACGCCCCGTCCCGCCGGCGGGGCGCACGCCGAGGCGTCCGTCATCGTCCAGGTCGACGGCGTGGACCCGGCGGCCGCGATGCGGCTGGGCAACACGGTCGTCGCCGTGGCCAACAGCGCCGGCGCCGACCCGGGCGCCGGGCGGCTGCGCGTGGAGAGCGTCTACGACGAGGAACGCGCTGTACTCAAGATCATCGTGCTGGGCGGAATCGCCGAGGCCGCCGAGCTGCTGCGCATCGTCGACACGCTGGTGGAGGACTCATGAGAACCGAACCGAGCGATGAACTGCGGGAGTTGGCGGGCGTATCCGTGTACGTGTGCTCCCCGGACGGCCCGCCCCTCGACAGTGAGCGCGCCGCGCTCGACCTGATCGGCGACGCCGGATACCGCGGCGCCGCGTGGGTCGCCGTTCCGGCCGAGCGGTGCGGGCCGGACTTCTTCCGGCTGCGGACACGCGTGGCGGGCGACGTCGTGCAGAAGTTCGTCAACTACCGGATGGGTCTCGCCGTCATCGGTGACATCGACGCGGAGACCGCCGCCAGTACGGCACTCGCCGACTTCATACGGGAGAGCAACCGCGGCCGCCAGCTGTGGTTCCTGCCCGACGCCGCCGCGCTGGAGACGCGCCTCGTAGAGTCGGACCGTGACACCACACGACGCGCCTGACCCGCATCTGCCCCTGCTCACCGCCGTCCGGGCCGAACGCCTGCGCGGCCTCGTCGCCGGCCATCTGCACGCCAGGACCGGGGTGCGGCCCACGGTGGCCGGTGACACGGCGGAGGCCGACGGCCGCCGCCACCCCCTGACGAACCTGGCGCAGCGCTGCCACACCGCGCCCGAGGACACCTGGCCCGAGCTGGTCGAGGGGTTCTTCGCGCGCCTGGCCGCAGGGTCCCAAGGCGGCGAGAGCGCCGAGGAGTTGCTGGCGCGGACCTGTCTGCGTCTGGTGCCGCCCGGCGCCGTCCCCGCCGACATGGCCGACGGGTTCACGTACCTGCGCGGTGTGGCCGAAGGGCTGAACCTCGCGCTCGCCCTCGACGGGCCCACCTCCGTGCGCCTGCTCACCGACCAGGACGTGGCCCGCGCCGGCGCCGACGCGCTGTGGGCGGCGGGGCAGCGGAACCTGGTGCGGGAGCCGCTGCGGCACGAAGAGGTGCGCCTCGACGGGCACGCCGTGCTGTACTCCGTGTACGGCGACTCCCCGTTCGTCTCGACCAAGGCGCTCGTCCTGCCGGAGC
This sequence comes from Streptomyces kunmingensis, assembly GCF_039533535.1. Classification (NCBI taxonomy): domain Bacteria; kingdom Bacillati; phylum Actinomycetota; class Actinomycetes; order Kitasatosporales; family Streptomycetaceae; genus Streptomyces; species Streptomyces kunmingensis. The sequence goes on along the minus strand of NZ_BAAATS010000012.1, from coordinate 274,644 downwards.
TGGTCGCCGAGGTCACCGGTCGGCGCATGCCCGACGCGGGCGCGCTCGTGGTCGTGCCCACCCGGCACCTCCTGGCGTTCCACCCGATCGTCGACGGCAGCGTCGCCGACGCCGTCAACGACCTGGCCACGTACGCCTACAAGGCCCACGAGGACGGCCCCGGGTCACTCTCGCCGCGCGTGTACTGGTGGCACCGGGGGCGGCTGACCTCCCTCACCGTCATCGACCACGACACCCGCACCTTCTCGCTGCGGCCGCCGGCCGAACTCCTCGACATCATGCGGGCGTTGCACGGCCTCGACCGGGCCGGACGCCTCGCCTCGGACTCCGCCGCCACGGCGCCCGGCATCGACGAACTCACCACGACGACGGCCGATTCCATCGAGGGGCTCGCGGCCGACCCGAGCGGCTTCCCCGACGCCTTCGCCCACGCCCTCGCCCTCGCCCACGCGCAGGCCGCGACCGACCCGGGCGCCGCCCGAGTGGAGACCTGGGACGCCTGGGTCGCCGCCCTGCAACTCGGCACGGCACTCTTCACACCGACGGCGGCGGTCGGAGTCCCGCTCGGCGAAGGGGAGTTGACGGTTCCGGCCACGGGCCCGGACGTGCTGGGCGACGCCCGCGCCTGGCTCGACGCCTTCTACCTCACCCTGGTGACCCGCGAACGCGACCGTACGACACGGCTGTGCCAGGTGCCGCCCGACGACCTGCGCGGCGACACCGCCCCGGTCGACGACTACGTCCTGCACTGGATCGACGTCCTGCAGAGCCACTGGCTGCGCCGTCCCGTCGACGACGTCGTGCAGAAGCTCGTCACCACGATGGAGACCTCGCACCCGGAGACGGCGACGCTCGCCCCGAAGGACTTCCTGAACTCCGTCGACTACCAGCCCGTCGCGCTGTTCCACCGGCTGCTCACCGAGGACCACGACGCGTTCGCCGTGGCGCTCGCGGAAGCGCTTGCGCAGCACGGAAGTTACTGGGGGGACTCGGCCGCGCCGCGCGCCCGGGTGGCCCTCGGCCCGCTGGCCCTGGCCTGCCTCGCCCACGACATGGAGTTCCCGGTCGACGCCGAAGCGCCGTACCTGCCGAAGTATCTGCTCAACCGCGAGCGCCTGGAAGAGATCCCCGGCCAGGGGTGAATCCGGCAGGGGTCGATCCGGGGGTGCGCCGGTGTCCGGCCCGCACCCCCGTCGCGCTGTACGTCGCCCTACATGGGTCTACATGGCTCTGCACGGGTCTACATGGCACTACGTCGCTCTACGCCGTGACCAGCAGCCGCGCCCGCCTGGCGTGGGCCAGGGCGGCGGCTGTGAGTACGGGGCGCGGCACCACGATTCCGCAGTGGGAACAGACGGGGCCCGACGACGGTTCGTGCGCCAGGTCGTGCTTCCAGTGGAGCGCCGTGCCGGTGCACACGGGGCAGTTGTCGCCCGGCTCGCGCTCCAGGGCCGCGATCAGCCGGCGGAGAACCTCGGCCAGCGGCTCGGTGGGGTGCACCGACGGGTCGTCGCACCAGGCGACCCCGAAGCCGCCCCAGGTCAGCCGGTGCCAGTCGTCCACACTGCCCGGGCGGCGCAGCCCGTCGTGCTTCTCCTTGCGCCTACGCTCCGCGAAGGCGACTTCGTACGCGAGCCAGACGGCCCGCGCCTCCTCCAGCTCCTCCAGGGCCGCCACCAGGCGGGCCGGGTCGGGGGAGCGGTCCTCGGGGCCGAATCCGGCCCGGGAGCACAGATGGTCCCAGGTGGCCCGGTGGCCGTAAGGAGCAAATCTCTCCAGGCACTTGCGCAGTGAGTACCGCCGCAGTGCCAGGTCGCTCAGCGGATCGCGCACCTGTCTTGCCAGACTCCGGAATCCAGCCATCGCCCTGCACCTCCGTCACACGTACGTCGGCGTCGCCGCAGTCATGAGGCGCGACGTCGCCGAGTAGACGTATCGACACGCGATTCGGATCCCTCTTCGGGGCGATCGGTCCCATCCGATTTCCGATGGGGTCCATCACCGGCGCCTTCCGAGGCTTAGGAGTCGACGAGTGATCCCTGTGGTGATTCCGAAAACGTGACGCATGTTCATCTTCTGTCGTTGGCTAACCGCCGGTAACCTCCGGCTCACCATCGTCGGGAGGACCAGGCATGCGACGACGCATCCCACGAACCACCCTGAACAGAAAGTCCAGCAGCCCTTTGCGGAGACTTACGGCCGCTGCGGCGCTCGTGCTCACCGCGGGACTGCTCTCCCCTCTCTCGACGGCCACGGCCGCCGACGAACCCGCACCCGTCAGCGACTACTGCAAGGGACAGTGCGCGGACATCCTGCCGCCCGGGGCGAACGGCAGCGCCACGCTCGCCGAGATCCTCGGCAACAAGCTGTTCGGTACCCAGCCCGCACACGCCGACGATCAACTCGGCCCTTACGATGCCCTGTCCTCCGGCTACCCCTCACTCACGGATGACACGCTCACGAACTTCTTCAACGATTCCTCCTTCGGCGTCCCCGGCGATCAGGTGGGCTCGGTCACCCGCCCCCGCGACGACGTGACCATCACCCGTGACAAGAAGAACGGCGTACCCCACATCAAAGGTTCCACGCGCTACGGAACCGAGTTCGGCGCCGGCTTCGCCGCAGGTCAGGACCGCCTCTGGCTGATCGACCTGTTCCGGCACATCGGGCGCGGCGAACTGACCTCCTTCGCCGGCGGCGCCCTCGCGAACCAGGGCCTGGAGCAGCAGTTCTGGCCGCAGGCCCCGTACACCGAAGAGGATCTGCAGAAGCAGGTCGACTTCATCAAGAGCTCCGGCGGCGAGCGCGGCCAGCAGGCCATGGAGGACGCGCAGGCCTATATCGACGGCCTGAACGCCTACCGCGTGAAGTCCAAGAACGGCCGCTACTTCCCGGGGGAGTACGTCCTCACCGGCAAGATCGACGCGATAACCAACATCGGTGAGATCCAGCCGTTCAAGATCACCGACATGATCGCGCTCGCCTCGGTGGTCGGCGGACTCTTCGGCAACGGCGGCGGGGGAGAGGTCGACGCGGCCCTCTCGCTCCTGAAGTCCCAGGAGAAGTACGGCGTCGAGAAGGGCACCCAGGTCTGGGAGTCCTTCCGCGGCCGCAACGACCCCGAGGCCGTCACCACCATCCACGACGGCACGAGCTTCCCCTACGGGCAGAAGCCGGCGAACGCGCGCGGCCAGGCCCTCCCCGACAAGGGATCGGTCGTGCCCGAGCCCCTCGTCCACGACCGTACCGGCTCCGCGGCGACCGCCGCCAGGTCCGGCACCGTGGCCAAGGACCCGGTGAAGGCGCCGGCGAAGCTCAAGCCGCTCCAGGGCATGTACGACGACGGAGTGCTGCCCGCCGGCATGTTCTCCGGCTCGGCCGCCAAGAAGGGCATGTCGAACGCCCTCCTCGTCTCCGGCAAGCACACCGCGTCCGGCCACCCGGTCGCCGTGTTCGGACCGCAGACCGGCTACTTCGCGCCGCAGCTGCTGATGATGCAGGAGTTGCAGGGCCCGGGGATCAGCGCACGCGGCGTCTCCTTCGCGGGCGTCGGCATGTACATCCAGCTCGGCCGCGGCCAGGACTACTCCTGGTCGGCGACGTCCGCCGGGCAGGACATCACCGACACGTACGCGGTGCCGCTGTGCGAGCCGGGCGGCGGAACGCCGACGAAGGACTCGACCTCCTACGTCTACCGCGGCACCTGCACCCCGATGGAGAAGCTGGAGAAGAAGAACTCCTGGAAGCCGACGGTCGCCGACTCGACGGCCGCGGGCTCGTACCGGATGCAGGTCCTGCGCACCAAGTACGGCATCGTCACGCACCGCGCCACGGCCGACGGCAAACCCGTCGCCTACACGTCGCTGCGCTCGACGTACCGGCACGAGGCCGACTCGATCATCGGCTTCCAGATGCTGAACGACCCGTCGTACGTCAAGGACGCCGCGTCGTTCGCGAAGGCGGCCCAGCACATCAGCTACGCCTTCAACTGGTTCTACGCCGACTCGCGCGACATCGCGTACTACAACAGCGGCGCCAACCCCGTGCGGGCCAAGGACATCGACACATCGCTGCCGGTCAAGGCCGAACAGGCCTATGAATGGCAGGACTTCGACCCGACGGACAACACGGCGGCCCAGACGCCACCGGCCCAGCACCCCCAGTCGGTCAACCAGGACTACTACATCTCCTGGAACAACAAACAGGCGAAGGACTTCACCGCCGCCAACTTCAGCCTGGGCGCCGTACAGCGCGCCAACCTCCTCGACGACCGCGTGAAGAAGCTCACCGCCACCGGCGGCGTCACACGGGCCTCGCTCACCCGGGCCATGGCGGAGGCGGCGGTGACCGACCTGCGCGGCGAACAGGTGCTGCCGGAGATCCTGAAGGTGATCCGCAGCAAACCGGTCGATGACCCGCAACTCGTCAAGGCCGTCCAGCAGTTGGACTCCTGGCGGGCAGCCGGCGCACAGCGCAACCAGACGGCGGCAGGCTCGAAGACGTACGCGCATCCGGACGCGGTACGGATCATGGACGCGTGGTGGCCGCTGCTCGTGCAGGCCGAGTTCGAGCCGGGCCTCGGCGGCGACCTCTATCAGTCGCTGACCGGTCAGCTCAGTGTCGACGAGGCGCCCTCCGCCGGACACGGCCCGACCGGCGCGCACGCCGGTTCGGCGTTCCAGTACGGCTGGTGGGGCTACGTCGACAAGGACCTGCGGACGGTGCTCGGAGAGCCCGTGCAGGGCAAGCTGGGGGACACGTACTGCGGAGCCGGGTCCCTCTCGGCCTGCCGTGACGCGCTCCTGAAGACGCTGGCCACCGCGGCGGCGAAGCCGGCCACCGAGGTGTACCCCGGGGACGACAGCTGCAAGGCCGGTGACCAGTGGTGCGCGGACAGCATCATCCACCGGGCGCTGGGCGGGATCACCCACCGCGGCATCCAGTGGCAGAACCGGCCCACCTATCAGCAGGTGGTGGAGTTCCCGGCCCACAGGTAGTGGCCGAGGGGCTCTGCTCAGCAGCCCTGGGCGCGGCTGTCCGCATCGGGCAGCCGCGCCCACGGCAGCGCGTCCGGAGGTTCTAGGCGCGCACCCGGCCCGCCCCCAGAACCAGCCGCGCCAGCTCCTCGTGGCAGATGTCGCTGTGGGCGCCCATCGGCGGCGACCCGCGGCGCACGACCTGGGCCGCGTCCACACTCACGCAGCCCGCACCGGGGACGCCCGAGCGCAGCGCCTCCGCGAGCGTCAGGCGGACCGCGCCGGGCACGTCCTGGATCCCGTCGAACCCCATCGCGCCCCAGCGGACCCCGAGGTCCAGGGCTCCCCGGTCGTCCCCGGCGAGCCGGGACGCCAGCGGATAGATCGTGCCGAGCGCCGAGTCGAAGCGCGAGTAGCACGACACCAGCGGGCCGTCGATGCGGGCCTGCCGCCCCTTCAGCGCGCCGCGGTCGGCGAACGTGTAGTGCGAGAAGGCGCCCTGGAGCAGCGTCACCGACTTCACGTTGCGGTCGGCGTCCGGCAGCCCGGCCAGCGCGAACGACACGAGCCGCGCCCCGAAGCTGTGCCCCACCAGATGGACCCGCACGCCGGGTGCGTCCCGCGCCAGCTGTCCGAGGAACGGGCCGAGGCCCTCCTTGCCGACCTTTCCCGCACGCCTCTTCATCGCGAAGTACGTGGCCTGGCGAAGCAGTTCGTGCGCTCCCTTCCACGCCTTCGCCAGCCCGCCGGGCAGCCGGAAGCCCGCCCCGCTCATCGTGGCCTCCACGGCATCGGCGAACCGCAGGCACACGTCGTGCGTGTTCTCCTGGAGCATCGCGGGAGCGGTGTGCGGCGAGTTCTCCTCCTGGGTGTCCGCCCCGAGAGCGGTGGGGCGGACACCGACCAACTGGCGGACCAGACCGCCGAACTGCTCGAACACGCCGACCCCGTCCGGCTGCCGGTCCAGGAGTCCGGCCAGCTGTTCGACGACCGGCCCGCTGTCGTGGAAGGTCGCGACGAGCGCCCGCCGGGTGCGTTCGTCGAGCGTGGTGCGCGGCGGCGTCGTGGCGGTGGTGACCGCGAGCGACGGGTCGAAGTCGGGGATCACCTCGTCGGTGAACCGCATCGACGGCCACAGCACGCCCACGTATCCGATTCCAGCCCCGGGCGCGAGCGCCGGGAACGGGGTGAAGAAGGCGTCGTAGAGGCGGGTCGCCATGGCCCGGTCGTTGTTCCAGCCGTGCGTGAGGACGACGAGGTCCCGCACCCCGCGCTCGCGCACCCCGCGCAGCAGCCGGTCGCGCCGCCCGGGGTCGGGGTCCCCGTCGGCGTCGAACGTCAGCTCCCAGTAGGGACGTACATGTACTTCCGGTCCGGCCATGGCCAACCCCCGTGGCAGTCGTCCGTGCGGTGTGCCGCATCGTCCTGCCGAAGCCGTGGATTGGCCATAGGTTCCGTCAAGTGCCGCACCGATCAAGCGAGTTCGCGCTCGCGCGTCTCGGGCAGTGCCAGCACGCACAGCAGCGAGACGACCGCCATCGCGCTCACGTACCAGCCGACCGACGACGATCCGAACGCGCTCTGCAGCCGCGTCGCCACCAGTGGAGCCACCGCGCCGCCGAGCACACCGCCCAGGTTGTACGCGAAGGAGGCGCCCGAGTAGCGCACCCGCACCCCGAACAGCTCGGGCAGATAGGCGCCCATCGGGCCGTACACCACGCCCATGCAGAACAGGGCGCCGCCGAGCGCGAGCGCGATGAGCGCGGGCTGCTCCGTGTCCATCAGCGGGAACAGGACCAGGCCCCAGACGACCGCGAGACCGGAGCCCACGAGCACCATCTTGCGCCGCCCGCCCGCGTCGGAGCGCGTCGCGGCGAGCCAGGTGCCGGCGGCCAGGAACAGGCACGCCACCAGTGACACCGCGAGCATGGTGCCGCGCGGCACTCCGAGCGTCTTCGTGCCGTAGGCCAGGCAGTACGTGGTGGCCGTGTAGAAGAGGCCGTACGCGATGACCATGCCGCCCGCGCCGAGCAGGATCTCCTTCGGATGCCGCTTGAAGACCTCGAGCGCCGGGGCCTTGCTGGCCTCCTGGTCCCGCATGACCTTCGCGAAGACCGGCGTCTCACTGATCTTGAGCCGGACGAAGAGGCCGACCGCGACCAGCAGGAAGGAGAGCAGGAACGGGATGCGCCAGCCCCACGACCGGAACGCGTCGTCCGACAGCGACGCGGAGAGCAGCCAGAAGATGCCGGTCGCCGCGAAGAAGCCGACGGACGGGCCGAGTTGGGGGAACGCCGCGAACATGCCGCGTTTGCCGCGCGGCGCGTGCTCCACGGCGAGCAGCGCCGCCCCGCCCCACTCGCCGCCGAGACCGACGCCCTGAAGGAACCGGAGCAGGACGAGGAGCAGCGGCGCCCAGACGCCCAGGGTGTCGTAGCCGGGCAGCAGCCCGACGCACGCCGTCGACAGGCCCATCAGGAGCAGCGAGGCCACCAGGACCGACTTGCGGCCGATCCGGTCGCCGAAGTGCCCGAAGATCAGCGAGCCGATCGGCCGGGCCGCGAACGCGACGGCGTACGTCGAGAACGAGGCGAGCGTGGCGTTGAGCGAGGAGAGGTTCGGGAAGAAGGCGTCGTTGAGGACGAGTGCGGCGGCGGTTCCGTAGACGTAGAAGTCGTAGAACTCGATGGCCGTGCCGATGAAACTGCCCACGGCCACGCGTCTCAGGCTCTCCGCCTGGGGGGCCTGTGTGGGCGTGGCCGGGGCTGGTTCCGCGCTGGTGGGGTCGTCTTTGAGCACGTCCGGCACCTTCGCGTTAGCTGTATGTAGCAGTCAATGCCTGGGACGCGTCGTCTCATTTGGTGAGATCGGCAGAGCGCGAGTGCGTCTCGGCTGAGCGCGCCCACGCGGCGGAGCCGCATATTGACACAGCCCCGCGCCCCTGGCGGGGTTCTACCTGTAGGTCAAGTAACGGTTGCGGACCTTGCGGAACGCGGCCAGCTCGTCCTGCCACGCCCCCACCACCTCGTCCGTGCTCGCCCCCGCGTCGATCATCGTGCGGACCTTCGTCGAACCCGTCAGCTTGTCGATCCAGTTGTCCGAGCGCCAGGCGAACCCGCTCCATGCCGCCTTCGCGGTGACGAGCAGGGCGATGCCGGTGCGGACCGGGTCGTAGGTCTCCCGGTCGTCGACGTGGAGCTGTACGCCGCCGATCGTCCTGCCCTGGAACTTGGAGAACGTGGGCGCGAAGTACGCCTCCCTGAAGTGCACGCCGGACAGGCCGGCCTCATTGGCCTTCGCGGCCCAGCGTCCGTCGATGCCGTCGGCGCCGAGCAGTTCGAAGGGGCGGGTGGTGCCGCGTCCTTCGGACAGGTTCGTGCCCTCGAAGAGGCAGGTCCCGGAGTAGACGAGCGCGGTGTCGGCCGTCGGCATGTTCGGGCTCGGCGGCACCCACGGCAGCCCCGAGGCGTCGTAGAAGTCGCGCCGCTTCCAGCCCGTCATGGTGACCGTGGTGAGCTCGACGGGCCACTTCAGGTACTCGGCGTTGAACAGGCGGGCCAGTTCCGTGACCGTCATGCCGTGCGCCTGGGAGATCTCCCGGCGGCCGACGAACGTCGCGAACTCCTTGTGCAGGATCGGCCCGTAGGCACCCCGGCCGGTCACCGGGTTCGGGCGGTCCAGGACGACGAATCGTTTCCCCGCGAGCTGCGCCGCCTCCATGCAGTCGTACAGCGTCCAGATGTACGTGTAGAAGCGGGCGCCCACGTCCTGGATGTCGAAGACGACCGTGTCGACGCCGGACGCCGTGAAGATGTCGGCGAGCGCCTGCCCGCTCTTCAAGTACGTGTCGTAGACGGGCAGTCCGGTCGCCGGGTCGTCGTAGCGCCCCTCCGAGCCGCCCGCCTGCGCGGTGCCGCGGAAGCCGTGCTCGGGGCCGAACACCGCGGTCAGGTCGACGCGTTCGTCGGGATGCATCACGTCGACGATGTGCCGCACATCGCGCGTGACACCGGTCGGGTTGGTGACGATGCCGACCTTGTCGCCGTCCAGCAGCCGGTAGCCGTCGGCCTGGAGCCGCTCGAAACCGGTCCGCAGGCCTGACCCGCCGCCGTGTCCGCCGCCCCGGGACGCCGCGCTCGCCGTCCCGGCCATGGCCACCGGCCCGCCGGTCGCGCCCACCGCCCCCGCGCCCGCCGCGAGCAGCAACCGTCTCGACACGTTCATGCGAAAACCTCCGTGATCAGCGGAACCGGCATGGCCCTGCACGCTAGCGCCCGGACCGGCGGCGGGGAACGAAGCGCACGCGGATCACGTCCGGAAACCCCTTCCCCGACGACATACCGACTGGTTAGTCTGCTGAGGCGACGGAGTCGCGTTCTGTGTCGTACCGGGGTCGTGTCGAAGGAGACCGATGGTGGAGAGTCTGCAAGGCCAGGGAGTCGTCGTCACCGGCGCGGGCGGCGGCATCGGCGCCGCACTCGCCCGCCGGTTCGCCGCCGCCGGAGCCCGCGTCGTCGTCAACGACCTGGACGCGGGCAGGGCGAAGGCGGTCGCCGGGGAGATCGGCGCGACGGCCGTCCCCGGCGACGCCTCCGCGGTCATCGACGACGCCCGCGCCGCCCTCGGCGGCACCGTCGACGTCTACTGCGCCAACGCCGGCCTCGCCTCGGGCGGCACCGAGGCCGCCGCCGAGGAGGTGTGGGCCGCGGCCTGGGACGTGAACGTCATGGCGCACGTCCGCGCCGCCCACGCACTGCTCCCCGACTGGCTGGAGCGCGGCAGCGGCCGCTTCGTCTCCACCGTCTCGGCGGCCGGGCTGCTCACCATGGTGGGCGCGGCCCCGTACAGCGTCACGAAGCACGGCGCGTACGCCTTCTCCGAGTGGCTCTCCCTCACCTACCGCCACCGCGGGATCAAGGTCCACGCGATCTGTCCCCAGGGCGTGCGCACCGACATGCTCACGGCGGCGGGGTCGGCGGGCGAGCTGGTCCTCGCGCCGACCGCCATCGAGCCGGACGACGTCGCCGACGCGCTGTTCACGGGGATCGAGGAGGACCGCTTCCTGATCCTGCCGCACCCGGAGGTCGCCGAGTACTACGCGGCCCGCGCCGCCGTCCCCGACCGCTGGCTGAAGGGCATGAACCACATCCAGCAGAAGTGGGAGGCCGCCAAGTGACCGACTCGGTGACGGACTCGACCACCGACGTGACGACCGGCTCGCTCTACGCGGCCAAGCCCTGGCTCGGCGTCCTCAGCGAGGCGCAGAAGGCCCCGGTGACCCCGGCCGCCACCGTCGTCCACGCCTTCGCCGACGCCGTGCGCCGCGCCCCCGACCGCACCGCCCTCGCCTACTTCGACGGCCGCCTCTCCTACGCCGAGGTCGACGCCCTGTCGGACTCGGTCGCCGGCCATCTCGCCGCCCGGGGCCTGGAGCGCGGCGACCGCGTCGCGATCATGCTGCAGAACACCCCGCACTTCGTGCTTGCGCTGCTCGGCGCGTTCAAGGCGGGCGCGGTCGTGGTCCCCGTCAACCCGATGTACAAGTCGGGCGAGGTCGGGCACGTCCTGCACGACGCCGAGGTGACCGCGCTGGTCTGCACCGACCGGGCCTGGTCCACGTATCTGCGCGAGACCGCCGCCGACTCTCCCGTCCGCATCGTGCTCACCGCCTGTGAACTCGATCTCCAGACGCGGAACGACGAGCGGGTCCTGAAGTTCGACCGGGTGACGCCCGCGGCCGACGACGCCGACGACCTGGTGACCGTCGCCCGCCACGGCCACGCCGCGCCCGCCGACCGCGTACTCGGCCCGGACGACACCGCGCTGATCAGCTACACGTCGGGCACGAGCGGCACCCCCAAGGGCGCCACGAACCTGCACCGCAACATCATGTACAACGCCGAGCGCCAGCGCACCGGCCTCGGTCTGCCAGAAGGCGCCACGTACTTCGCGCTCGCGCCGCTGTTCCACATCACCGGCATGGTCTGCGAACTCGTCGCGAGCTTCGCCAACACGGGCACCCTCGCCCTCGCCTACCGCTTCGAGCCGGGCGTCGTCCTCGACGCGTTCGCCGAGCACAAGCCCGCCTACACGGTCGGCCCGTCCACCGCCTTCATGGCGCTCGGCGCCCAGCCGCAGGCGACCCCCGAACACTTCGCCTCCTTCGCCTCCATATCGTCGGGCGGCGCGCCCGTGCCACCGGCCCTCGTGGAGAAGTTCCGCGCCGCCTTCGGCCCGTACGTCCACAACGGCTACGGGCTGACCGAGTGCACCGCGCCCTGCGCCTCCGTGCCGCCGGGCGTCGAGGCCCCGGTCGACCCGGTCTCCGGCACCCTCGCGGTCGGCGTGCCGGGACCCGACTCGGTCGTCCGCATCCTCGACGACCTGGGCAACGAGGTCCCGTTCGGCGAGCAGGGCGAGATCGCGGTCCGCGGACCCCAGGTCGTGCCCGGCTACTGGCGCCGCCCCGACGCCACCGCCGAGGCGTTCCCCGACGGCGAACTGCGCACCGGCGACATCGGCTTCATGGACGAGAGCGGCTGGCTCTACGTCGTCGACCGCAAGAAGGACATGATCAACGCGTCCGGCTTCAAGGTCTGGCCCCGCGAGGTCGAGGACGTCCTGTACACGCACCCCGCCGTGCGCGAGGCGGCCGTCGTCGGCATCCCGGACGCCTACCGCGGCGAGAGCGTCAAGGCGTACGTGAGCCTGCGCCCCGGCGCGGACGCCACCTCCGAGGAGCTGTCCGCGTACTGCAAGGAACGGCTCGCCGCGTACAAATATCCGCGCGAGGTGGAGGTCCTGCGCGAGCTCCCGAAGACGGCAAGTGGGAAGATCCTCCGGCGGGAACTGCGTTCCCCGGCAGTACAGGACTGAGTGACCCATCAGGTACGAAAGGCAGGTGGCGGCAGTGCCCAGGACGACGGACGGCGACGGTACGCCCGTCCCGCAACGACTCCTCGCGGCCGCCACCCGGCTGTTCGCCGAGCGCGGCTACGACCGGACGTCGGTGCAGGAGATCGTGGAGGCGGCGGGTGTCACCAAGGGCGCCCTCTACCACTACTTCGGCTCCAAGGACGATCTGCTGCACGAGGTGTACGCGCGCGTGCTGCGCCTCCAGCAGGAGCGGCTCGACGCGTTCGCCGGCGGGGACGCGCCCGTCGAGCGGCGGCTGCGCGAGGCGGCGGCGGACGTCGTCGTCACGACGATCGACAACCTCGACGACGCGTCGATCTTCTTCCGCTCCATGCACCACCTCAGCCCCGAGAAGAACAAGCAGGTACGGGCCGAGCGGCGCCGCTACCACGAGCGGTTCCGGGCGCTGATCGAGGAGGGCCAGAAGGCCGGTGTCTTCTCCACCGACACCCCGGCCGACCTTGTCGTCGACTACCACTTCGGCTCGATCCACCACCTCTCCACGTGGTACCGCCCCGACGGCCCGCTCACCCCGCAGCAGCTCGCGGACCAGCTGGCGGACCTGCTGCTGCGGGCGCTGCGTCCGTAACCCCGGCCGTCAGACGTCCGAGCAGCGCCTCGGCCGCCGGGTTGCGCGGCCGGGGCGCACGGCCCGCCAGGACGATCGCCCGCCCCGGCTCGGGCTGCCGGATGGTCACACACGGCAGCCCGGCCTGCTCGCCGATCCGGCGCGGCACGATCGCCACCCCGATCCCGGCCCGCACGAGCTCGACGAGCAGTCCGATCTGGGTCACGTCACACGTGATGCGCCGCTCCAGGCCGCAGTGCGCGGCCAGCCTGCGCACAGCCGTCTCCAGACCTGTCCCGGCCCGGAAGTCGATGAACGGCTCGTCGGCGAGATCCTTGATGAGCGTGCGGCCGGCGATGGCGAGCGGATGCCCGGGCGCGGTCACCAGGACCAGGTCCTCCCGCCAGATCCCGAACGAGGCCAGTCCGTCGGGCAGTTGACGCGCGTCCGGGGCGAGGAACGCGAGGTCCAGCTCCCCGGCCCGCAGCCCCTCGATGAGCTCGGCCACGGGCGCCTCCCGCACGGACACCTGGATGCCGGGCAACTCCCGGTGGAACGCCGCGAGTTCGGCCGCCAGGTCCAGGCAGGTCAGCGTCTGGATGGTGCCGATCGCCACCCGCCCCGCGCCGAGCCCGGACACCTGGGCCACGGCCTCCTTCGCGGCGGCGGCCCCCGCGAGCAACTGCCGTGCCTGGGGCAGCAGCGCCCGCCCGGCCTCGGTGAGCACGACGCGACGGCCCGCCCGGTCGAACAGCTCCGCGCCCAGCTCCCGCTCCAGATTCCGGACCGATGTGCTGAGCGCGGACTGCACGATGAGCTCGGCGCGGGCCGCCGCGGTGAAACTGCCCTCGTTCACGACCGCCACGAAGTGGCGCAGCTGACGTATCTCCACCCGTCGATCCTAGGGAGATCCATCGCTTTCATGAATACGACCGAGCGAAACGATCTGTTGGACCGGGGGAGGGGCCCGGCGCGAGGGTGGTGGCCATGGACCACGTACCCCTTCTCTGGACCTCCTCCTACGCACCCCGGGTGCCGGCTGCTGTCCGGTCGGCCTCCCGCCAACTCCTGCGCGTGCGCTGCTTCTTGCGAAGACTGGCGCTGATGGATCACGCAGGCGGCGGCGGATACTGACCCAGGGGCGCGGGGCTGTATCGATCAGCGGCTCCGCCGCGGGGCGCGACCAGCCACGACGACACCCGCACCCGGCGACGAACCTAGAGGTACTGCTTCAACTCCCGCCGCGCAAGAGAGCGCTGATGCACCTCATCCGGCCCATCGGCCAAGCGCAGCGTCCGCGCCCCGGCCCACAGCTCCGCCAGCGGATAGTCCTGCGACACCCCGCCCGCTCCGTGCAGCTGCACCGCCTTGTCGATGATGTCGACGACCGTCCGCGGGGTGGCGATCTTGATGGACTGGATCTCCGTGTGGGCCCCGCGGTTGCCGACCGTGTCCATCAGCCACGCCGTCTTCAGGACCAGGAGGCGCAACTGCTCCACGGCCACCCGCGCGTCCGCGATCCACTCCTGTACCACACCCTGCTGGGCGAGCGGCTTGCCGAAAGCGGTACGTGCGACGGCCCGCTTGCACATCAGCTCGATGGCCCGCTCCGCCATGCCGATCAGCCGCATGCAGTGGTGGATACGGCCTGGGCCGAGCCGCGCCTGCGCGATGCCGAAACCGCCGCCCTCCTCACCGATCAGGTTGGCGGCGGGCACGCGCGCGTGGTCGAAGACGACCTCGGCGTGGCCGCCGTGCCAGTGGTCCTCGAAGCCGTACACCGTCATGGCCCGGCGCACCTCGACGCCCGGCGTGTCCCGCGGCACGAGCACCATCGACTGCTGACGGCGGATGTCGGAGCCGTCCGGGTCCGTCTTGCCCATCACGATGAAGATCTTGCAGTCCGGGTTCATGGCGCCGGAGATGTAGAACTTCTTGCCGGTCACGACGTACTCGTCACCGTCGCGCTCGATGTGCGTCGTGATGTTCGTGGCGTCGGAGGAGGCGACCTCGGGCTCCGTCATCGCGAACGCGGAGCGGATCTCCCCCGCGAGCAGCGGCTCCAGCCACTGCTTCTGCTGCGCCTCGCTGCCGAACTGGGCGAGCACCTCCATGTTCCCCGTGTCGGGCGCGGCACAGTTCAGCGCGGTCGGCGCCAACTGCGGGGAACGGCCGGTAATCTCGGCGAGCGGCGCGTACTGCAGATTGGTCAGCCCCGCGCCGTGCTCGGCGTCCGGAAGGAACAGGTTCCACAACCCCTGCCTGCGGGCCTCGGCCTTCAGCTCGCCGACCACGGCCGGGGTCTCCCACGGCGAGCCGAGCGCGGCACGCTGCTCGGCGGCGACGGCCTCGGCCGGATACACGTGCGCGTCCATGAAGGCGAGCAGCCGCTCCCGCAGTTCCTGGGTGCGTGCGTCGAATGCGAAGTCCATGGGTGGGATCAGCCTTCCGATGAGTTCTGCGAGTTCTGCGAGTTCTGCGAGTTCTTCGGGTCCTTCAGGGTGGTGAGGCCGTGCTCGATGAAGACGGGGACCAGCTCGCCGATCCGGTCGAAACCGGCGCCGACCGTCTGGCCGAGCGTGTAGCGGTAGTGGATGCCCTCCAGGATCACGGCGAGTTTGAACCAGGCGAACGCCGTGTACCAGGAGACCGCCGACACGTCGCGCCCCGAGCGCGCGGCGTAGCGCTCGACCAGCTCGGCCGGTGCCGGGTGCCCGGCGGCCGAGGCGGTCGTGGAGATGGGGGAGTCCGGCAGTTCGAGCCGGGCGCTGTACATGACGAGCAGGCCGAGATCGGTCAGCGGATCGCCGAGCGTGGACATCTCCCAGTCGAGGATCGCCTGGATGCGGTCGACGCCGTCTGTCTCGTCCTGTCGGATCAGGACGTTGTCGAGGCGGTAGTCACCGTGCACGATCGTGGGCGCGGGCGATGCGGGCAGCGAGCGGCCGAGCGCCGACTGCAACGCGTCGATGCCCGCCAGCTCGCGGTTGCGGGACGCGTCCAGCTGCTTGCCCCAGCGGCGCAGCTGCCGGTCGAGGAAGCCCTCTGGCCGACCGAAGTCACCGAGCCCCACCTCGGCGGGGTCCACCGCGTGCAGATCGACGAGCGTGTCCACGAGCCCGAGCACGGCGGCCCGGGTCCGCTCGGCCCCGAGCGGGGCGAGCTCCGCGGCGGTCCGGTACGGCGTCCCCTCCACGAACTCCATGACGTAGAACGGCGCCCCGAGCACCTTCTCGTCCTCGCACAGCAGCAGCGGCTCCGGGACCGGCACGGCGGTCGGGTGCAGCCCGGCGATCACTCGGTGCTCGCGCTTCATGTCGTGCGCGGTGGCCAGTACGTGCCCCAGCGGAGGCCGCCGGACCACCCACTTCGACGTCCCGTCGCTGATCTCGTACGTCAGGTTGGAGCGTCCGCCCTCGATGAGCCGCCCGGACAGCGGACCGCCGACCAGGCCGGGCCGCTCACGGTCGAGATGGGAGCGCAGCTGGCCGAGGTCGAGGCCTGGGGGGTGACTCATCGAGGTCCTCCGGGAGTCCGGGTGGGCGAGTAGGGGGCGAGAGAGCACGAGCAACGATGGACCACATCATGCCGACCAGTCGGTATGCCGTCCAGTGGCCGGGGCGAACGTGATCGTCCCGACAGTGCCCACGGTGCCCTCAGGTCCCCGGCAGGCGAAAGGGCCCGGCACCAGGTGCCGGGCCCTTTTCGTGTCCGCAGGCGTACGGGATCGCGCTTACGTGATCAGAGCAGATACGGGTTCAACGGGGTCAGTGGTCGTCCCAGTGCCCGTCGTGCTCCGCGTGTCGGTGTCCGTCGTGCACGTAGTCGACATGGTCGCCGTGGGTGACCGCCGGATGCCCGCAGTCCGGCCCGTGCCGGTGCTCGTGGCTCGCGTGCGTGACGTGGGCGCCGGGCTCGCACTCGTCCCAGTGGCCGTCGTGCGCGGCGTGCAGGTGCCCGTCGTGCGCGTAGTCGACGTGGTCGCCGTGCGGCACCGCCTGGTGGCCGCAGGACGGGCCGTGCGCGTGCTCGTGGACGGGGTGCTCCTGATGGAGGGTGGTCATGCTGCTCACCTTCGGTGGCGTCCGGGGGTCCATGAGTCCGTGACTCACGCGACGAAGGCTAGCCGGGAATGCCGGATTAGTTGCGCTTTGTCGCGCCATGGGAACACCACGGTCACACCACGAGTGCTGCCGCGAACACGGCCAGCGCCACGGTGCACAGCGCCGCCGTCGTCGCGGCCCGCCGGGACATCCGTGGAGGCGCCGCCTCGTTACGGGCCAGGCCGGTGATCCGGTGGTGCGCGATCCCGAGGAAGCCCAGCCACACCCCGAGGCACAGCGCCGCGGCCACTATGCCCACCGGCCCGATCCCGCCGTGCAGCACGGTCTTCACGGCGAGCACGGCCGCGACGGTGCAGGACAGCGTCGTACGCCGCCACGCGAGCCGGGTCCTGGCCGGCTGGAGACCGGGATCGCGTACGGGCCCGCTCGCGTCCGCCCCGCCCGCCTCCGGCCCGCTCACCCTTCCCAGCCCACGATCACCACGGCCACCATCGCCACGGCGACCAGCGCGACGACCAGGCTCAGCACCGCCGGGAACCGCGACACCGGCAGATCCTCGCCGCGCCGCATCGCCCGCTCGCAGCGCACCCAGTGGCTCACCGCCCGCAGCGAGCAGAGCACCCCGGCGGCGAGCAGGGCCAGCGCGAGGCCGACGCGCCAGGCCCAGCGCAGGTCCGGCAGGAACTGGTCCACGGCGAAGCCGCCACCGATGAGCGCCAGTGCGGTGCGCACCCAGGCCAGGAAGGTGCGCTCGTTGGCCAGCGAGAAACGGTAGTCGGGCGTGTCACCCTCGTCCCTGATCCGCTCCGGGGCGAACCAGAGCCGGACGTTGCGCACGAATTCGATCACTCGCAGGACATTACCCGTGCGTCACCGATGAGCTTTCAGCCGCTCGTACGCGGTGCGGCCGTCCGGCGTCCACGGCCATTCCGTGAGCCGCCGCTCCAGCTCGGCCGGGCTCAGGAAGCCGTACCAGTCGATCTCCTCGGCCTGGGGGCGCACCGGCAGGGCGCAGATCACTTCGTAGACGTACGACCACCAGGAGCCGCCCTTGCCGTCGTCGTACAGGAACTTGAACAGCGGGGTGGGCGCCGGCAGCCCGCTCACCCCCAGCTCCTCCTCGGCCTCCCGCAGCGCGGCCGCGTCGTAGCTCTCGCCGGCGCCGACGACTCCGCCGACGAACATGTCGTACATCCCCGGGAACACCAGCTTGGTGGCGGTCCGCCGGTGCACGAAGATTTTTCCGTCCGGGTCCCGGGCCAGGGTGAAGGTGGCTCTGTGCCGCAGGTTCTCGGCGTATGCGGTGCCGCGGGTGGCTTGCCCGGTGACCATGTCCTGGTCGTCGACGATGTCCAGGATTTCCTCGGCTGGGTCCATGAGCCGAGGGTAGGCCTGGCCGGCGGGGGCGGGTACGAGGTGGTCGCTGGTCGCGGCTCCCTGGGCGGGGCCGGTCTCGTGGTCGGGTGCGGCCGGGTCGTGGCTGGTCGCGCAGTCCCCCGCGGCTCCCTGGGCGGGGCCGGTCTCGTGGTCGGGTGCGGCTGAGTCGTGGCTGGTCGCGCAGTTCCCCGCGCCCCTGGCGGGGCTGGGTCGTGGTCGAGTGGCGCGTGTGTCGTGGTTGCTCGCGCAGTTGCTCACGCCCCTGGCGGGGTGGGCTGTGTCCCTGGTGGGCGGCGGAGCCGCTCATTCAGGGGCGCGGGGAACTGCGCGACCAGCCACGACGGGCCCGTCAGTCGACAACGAGCCGGCTCACCCCAGCCGCGCGGCGAGCCGCCCCGCACACCCTCACCCGGCGCTACGCAAAGGATCCCGTTCCCGCGCGGCAGCGCCCGGCATCGCGGGGTGGAGGCCCAGAAGTACGACTCCGGCCACGACCCCGGCGAGCCCCGCCGCCTCCCAGGCCAGCGCCCCCGTGTCCGTACGCAGCCGGTCCCCGAGGAAACCCACCCCGCACACGATCCCGGCCAACGGCTGCGCCGCGGTGAGCGCGGGGAGCGACATGCGAAGCGGCGCCGTCTCGAACGCGCTCTGCACCAGCACGAGCCCCGTCACCCCGAGGGCGAACACGGCGTACGGCTGCCACGCGGTGAGCAGGCTGGTCCAGCCACCGGCGGCGAACCGCTGCCCGCTCACCCGGGTCAGCGCGTCCTGCACCCCGTACAGCAGCCCCGCCGCCACCGAGAGCAGCACGGGCGCCGCGCCGAGCCGGGACCGTTTGGCGAGCGCCGCCAGGGCCAGGGCGCCGCCGACCATCACGCCGATGATCAGCCAGTGACGCAGCGGGTCGGTGACGGCGGTGCCGCCGCGCGGCTGCCCGGCCACGATGAACGCCGTGACGCCGCCCGCGAGCAGCAGCAGCCCGCCCCAGCCCTGCCGGCCCAGCGGCTGTCTGGTCTGGTGGCGCGAGAGGACCAGCGCGAACAGCAGGTTCGTCGCCAGCAGCGGCTCGACCAGTGTCACCTCGCCCCGGCCGAGCGCGACGGCACCGAGCGCCATGCCGCAGATCATCAGCCCGATGCCGGCGAGCCAGCGCGGCACCCGGATCAGGTCGAGCAGCAGCCGGGGGGAGAGGAAGTCACCGAGCGGGGCGTGACGTGCCGCGTTCTGCTGGAGGACGAAGCCGATGCCCAGGCAGAAGGCCGCGCTCACGGCGAGAACGAGTACGAGAACCGACACGCTGCGCACCTCGGACGGCTGCGATACGGGCAGGGGTGTGGGTGACTATCTGCCGACGATAGCGCCCCGCGGCTCCGCCCGCCCCACGAGCGTGCGGGCGGAGCGGACGGACGCCCGACCGCCACATACTCGTGTCACGTGGACAACGTTCCAGCTCACAGCCTTGATTGCACAGGGTGAGCGATGAACTCGGCCAGCTTCGGCCCGAGTTGGTGAAGTCCGTCACCCGGCCACCCTTGACGCGGAGGCCCCCGTACCGGTTTGCTGTGCGTGATCATTCGTTCTCGGGCCGCGCAGCGTCGCGTCGGCGCCCCACGTTCGTTGCTTCGTAGCTGAAAAAGTCGTAGAGGAACCGCCGCGGTGTCCCCACCCCCGCCTCCGCTCGGGCGCCCCCGCAAGAAGGCCGCGCACTCCTTCGACCCCGCACTCGACGACACCGCACTCGTCACCGCCCGCACCGCCCTCGCCCAGGGCCGGTGGACCGAGGCACGGACGCTGCTCGCCGACACCGGCGAGGACTGGGACCGCCGCGGCCACCGCGTCATGGGCCTCGCGCAGGAACCCACCGCGACCGCCTGGGTCGGCGACTGGCGCCTCGCCGAACCCGAGTCCACGGACGCCGCCGTCCTCCTGGCCTGCGCCACCGTGTACCGCGCCGTGGCCGGCAAGGCACGCCCCGACAAGGCCCGCGACGCCTGCACACGAGCGGCGGCACTGGACCCCCGCGACCCGACGCCCTGGCTCGGGCTGCTGTTCCTGGAGCGCGAGCTGGGCCGCGAGGAAGACGTCGTACGCCTCTTCGACGAGGTACGCCTGCGCCACCCGGCCCACCACCACGCGCACCACCTGATGGTGGCCCGGCTCGCCGAGCGGCGCGCCGACGCGGGACAGGACCCGCTGCACGAGGTGTACGACTTCGCGGCCTGGGCGGCCGAACAGGCGCCGCCCGCCTCCCCGTTGGCGGTGCTCCCGGTCGTCGCGCACGCCGAGCGCTACCGCGTCCTCGCCAGGGCGGGCGTCGAACCCCCCGACCCGAAGGCGTCCGGACACTGGGCGGGGCGGCGGGCCCGCCTCGTCATGAAGGCCGCCTTCGACTGGTGGCTGGAGTGGGGCGACCCGCACGACCGGGCTGGCTGCGCCCACCCGCGCGGCCGCATCGACCTCAACTTCCTCGCCCACGCCAAGTACTGCGAGGGCCGCCCGGCCGAGGCGGCCGCCCTGTTCCACCGCATCGGCCCGCACGTCACCCCGGCCCCCTGGTCGTATCCGGACCGGGAGCCGTACGAAGCGTTCCGCGCCGCGCGCAGTGCCGCGCTGGGCACGGCATAGAGGATCAGCAGGATCAGCCAGTAATCACGCAGCAGAACACATCGGAAGGGACAACCCCGCGATGACGACGGGCAGTTCGAGCACGAGCGACAGAGCAGTGGCGGCCGAGCCGGGCATCAGCACCTATCTGGGCGAGGAGAGCGCGCTGCGCGCCGGCCGCCTCGGCACGGCCGGGCTGCTGCTCTCCGTGCTCGCCGCGACCGGCCCGCTGATGGTGGTGGCCGGGGTGATGCCCACGACGTTCGCCGTCATGGGTGTGGTTGGCATGCCCCTGCTCTTCCTCATCCTCGGCGTCGTCCTGACCCTGTTCAGCGTCGGCTACGCGGAGATGAGCCGGCACGTGCACAACGCGGGCGCCTTCTACGCGTACATCTCCCGCGGGCTCGGCCCGACCGCCGGTGCCGCGGCGGCCCTCGTCGCGCTCGTCGCCTACAGCGTGCTCCAGGTCGGGATCTTCGGCATCTTCGGCTTCGAGGTCGCGGGCCTCTTCCAGCAGTACCTCGACGTCGAACTGGCCTGGTGGATACCGGCGCTCGTGGCCGTCGTCGCCGTCGGCGTGCTCGCCCTCCTCAAGATCGACGTCAACGCGAAGGTGCTCGGCGTCCTGCTGCTCCTCGAGGTCGCCGTCGTGGTCGTCTTCGACATCGCGGCGCTCGGCGACCCGGGCCGCGAGGGCCTGTCGATGCACGCCTTCAACCCGTCCACGCTCTCCGGGGTCGGCCTCGGCACCGCCCTGTGCTTCTGCATCGCCGCGTTCACCGGCTTCGAGCAGGCGCCCGTGTACGCGGAGGAGACCAGCCGCCCGCACATCCTCGTGCCCCGCGTCATGTTCATGGCCGTCGGCGGCGTCGCCGTCTTCTTCGCGTTCAGCTCGTGGGCGCTAACCGTGGCCACCGGCCCGGCGGGCATCGTCGGCGAGGCGCAGAAGCAGTCGGCGGGCCTGCTGTTCGGGCTGACCGAGGACCGGCTCGGCGGCACGTTCACCGACGTCGTGCACGTCCTCTTCGTCACCGGCATGTTCGCGGCGCTGCTCAGCTTCCACAACGTGGTGGCACGGTACGCGTTCGCCATGGGCCGCGAGAGCCTGCTGCCCGCGCGGTTCGGCCGTACCAACAGCGGGAGCGGCGCGCCCGGCACGGGCTCGGTCCTGCAGTCGGTGATCTCGCTGATCGTCGTCGTCTGCTTCGCGGTCACCGACGACGGCAAGGCGGGCGACCCGACCGCTCCGGTCCTCCACCTGTTCACGTGGGGCGGCAACGTGGGCGCGCTCGGCGTCATCCTGCTGATGGCCACCGCGTCCCTCGCGGTCATCGTCTTCTTCGCCAAGCGCGGCGCGGCCGGTGCCCAGGCCTGGCGCCTGGTGGCCTCCGGTATCGCGGGCCTCGCCCTCCTGGTGATCGCCGGCTACACGATCAAGGACTTCGACGTCCTGGTCGGCTCCGGCCCCGACTCAGCCCTCAACTGGCTGCTCCCCGGCGTCATCGCCCTGGCCGCGATCGCCGGCGTCGCGTACAGCCTCATCCTGCGCTCCCGCAACCCCGAGGCCCACGCCCGCATCGGCCTGGGCAACGAGGCGTTCCAGCTGGACAAGAAGGCAGGCTAGAACCGGCTGGAACCGGGGGCCTCAGGCCCCGAAGTCCAGCAGTACTTTGCAGGACGCGGCCCGGTCCGCCGCCAGGGGAAACGCCCTGGCGGCCTCGGCCACCGGGACCACGGCGCTGATCAGCCCGGCGAGGGAGGGCTCGCGCGCCAGCAGTTCCAGCGCTTCGTCGAACTCGGTGTCGAAGCGGAACGCCCCGCGCAGCTCGATCTCCCGGCTCACCACCAGATTCCCGGCGAACGGGCTCTGCCCCGGCGGCAGCATGCCCAGCTGCACGACCACGCCGCCCCGCCGCACCCGGTGCAGGCAGGTGTCGAGCCCGGCCGCGACCCCGGACGCCTCGATCGCCACGTCGACCTCGTCGGGCCACCCGGCATCGTCGGGATCATCGGCCCGTACGAGGAGGTCGGCGCCCGCGACCCGGGCGTACTCCAGGGCTTTGGGCAGCAGGTCCGTCACCGTCACCCGGGCCGCGCCCGCCGCTTTCGCCGCCGCGACGACGAGGCAGCCGATCGGGCCCGCGCCGGTCACCAGGACGTGCCGCCCGGCGACGGATCCGGCCCGGCGCACCGCGTGCAGCGCCACCGAGAGGGGTTCGGCGAGCGCGGCCCGCTCCAGCGGCAGGCCCTGGGGGAGAGGGCGCAACTGGTCGGCCGGGACCGCGAGTTCGGCCGCGAATCCGCCCTGGACGTGCGGGGTGCGGGCCGCGCTGCCGAGGTAGCGGGTGTCGCGGCAGACGTTGCGCCGTCCGTCCCGGCACTCGGGGCAGGCGCCGCAGGGGGTAGCCGGGTGCACGGCCACCGGGGTGCCGGGTGCGGGGCCCGAGGCGCCGGGCCCGTACGCGAGGACCGTGCCGACGACCTCGTGCCCGAGCACCATCGGCTCGCGCAGCCGGAAGTCGCCGACGCCGCCGCGCTGCCAGTAGTGCAGATCGGAGCCGCACACCCCGCCGTACCGGACCGCGACCAGGGCCTGGCCCGGACCGGGTTCGGGGGTGGGGAGTTCGTCGACGCGCAGATCACCGGCGCCGTGGATCACGCAGCCCAACATGGCAGCCCCCTCACTGAAGAACGCTGGTCATGCCGCCGTCGACGTACAGGATCTGTCCGCCGACGAAGTCCGCGGC
Organism: Streptomyces kunmingensis; assembly: GCF_039533535.1. Lineage (NCBI taxonomy): Bacteria > Bacillati > Actinomycetota > Actinomycetes > Kitasatosporales > Streptomycetaceae > Streptomyces > Streptomyces kunmingensis. The sequence goes on along the minus strand of NZ_BAAATS010000012.1, from coordinate 251,393 downwards.
GGGTGAGGCGAGGAAGAGCACGCCGCCCACGAGGTCCTCGGTGCGGCCCCAGCGCCCGGCCGGGGTCCTGCGGCGCACCCAGGCGCTGAACTCCTCGTCCCGGACGAGGGGCTCGGTCAGCTCGGTCTCGATGTAGCCGGGGCCGAGCCCGTTGACCTGGACGCCCGACGGGCCCCAGTCGGCGCACATGCCCTTGGTGAGCATCTTCAGGGCGCCCTTCGTGGCCGCGTACGGGGCGATGCCCGGACGGACCACCTCGCTCTGCAGCGAGCAGATGTTGACGATCTTGCCGTGACCGCGCTCCACCATGCCGCGCGCGGCCTCCCGCGCCACGAGGAACGCGCTCGTCAGATTGGTGTCCAGGATCCGGTGCCAGTCGGCGTCGGCGAACTCCAGGAGCGGGGCGCGCAGTTGCATGCCCGCGTTGTTGACGAGGATGTCGAGCGGGCCGACCCGCTGTTCGACGTCGGCGATCCCGGCGGCCACCGCGGCGCCGTCGGTGACGTCGAACGCCGCCGTGTGGACCGCGCCGCCCAGCTCCCGGGCCGCCTTCTCCAGCTGCTCCGGGTCGCGGCCGTTGAGGACGACCGTGCAGCCGGCCTCCAGGAGGCCGCGGGCCAGGGCGAACCCGATCCCGCGGCTGGACCCGGTGACCAGGGCGGTGCGGCCGCTGATGTCGAACAGGGGGTGACTCATCGACGTACTCCTCCCGTGGACCGGATCCCTAGATGACCAGGGAGAGCAGCAGTACCAGGGCGCCCGCGACCACGGAGATGATCGTCTCCATGATCGACCAGGTCTTGATCGTCTGCCCGACGCTGAGTCCGAAGTACTCCTTGACCAGCCAGAACCCGGCGTCGTTGACATGGCTGAAGAACAGCGAGCCCGCGCCGATCGCGAGGACCAGGAGCGCCGTGTGGGTGTCCGACATGTTCGCCGCGAGGGGGGCGACGAGACCGGCGGCCGAGACGGTCGCGACGGTCGCCGAACCGGTGGCCAGGCGGATCACGACGGCGATCAGCCAGGCGAGCAGCAGCGCGGGGATGGACCAGTCCTTGGAGATGTCCAGGACCATCTGGCCGACGCCGGAGTCGATGAGGGTCTGCTTGAAGCCGCCGCCCGCGCCGACGATGAGGAGCACGCCCGCGATCGGGGCGAGGGACTTCTCGGTGGTGGACTGCAGCTTGCCCTTGGTGAACCCGGCCGGACGGCCGAGCGTGAACATGGCCACGATGACGGCCACGAGGAGGGCGGTCAGCGGGTTGCCGATGACGTCGAAGACGCGCTGGACGGTGTGGTCGGGGTTGTCCACGATGATGTCGACCAGGGCCTTGGCCAGCATCATGACGACCGGCAGCAGGATGGTGACGACCGCGGCGCCGAAGCTGGGCCGCTTCTCCAGGTCGTCCGAGGCCCGCCCGGGGACCATCTTGTCGGGCACGGGGACGTCCACCCAGCGGGCGGCGTACTTGGAGAAGACCGGACCGGCGATGATCACCGTCGGGATGGCGACGAGGATGCCGAGCGCCAGCGTGATGCCCAGGTTGGCCCCCACCGCGTCGATCGCGACGAGCGGGCCGGGGTGCGGCGGGATCAGGCCGTGCATGACCGACAGGCCGGCGAGGGCCGGGATGCCGATCCGCATCAGGGAGTAGTTGCCGCGCTTGGCGACCATCAGGACGACCGGGATCAGCAGCACGATGCCGACCTCGAAGAAGAGCGGCAGCCCGATCACGGCGGCGATCAGGACCATCGCCCAGGGCATCGCCTTCCCGCCGGACTTCCCCGCCTTGGCGAGGATCGTGTCGACGATCTGGTCCGCGCCGCCGGAGTCGGCGAGCAGCTTGCCGAGGATCGCGCCGAGCGCGATCAGCACACCCACACCGGCCACCGTGGAGCCGAGGCCCGCGGTGAAGCTGGTGATCGCCTTGTCGAGCGGTGCCCCGGCGAACGCGCCGAGCGCGAGCGAGCCGATGGTCAGGGCCAGGAAGGCGTGGAGCTTGAACTTCGTGATGAGCAGGACGATGACGGCGATGCCCGCGAGGACGGCGATCCCGAGCTGGGCGTGGCCCGCGGAGGTGATCGGCTCGACGGCGTCCGCTGCCAGCATCTCGACGCTGAGACTGGTCACGGTCTTTTCCCTTGGTACGTGGGGAGGGGACTGAGGGGGAGGGGGCTTGCTCCGGGTTACTCGGAGTCGAGCGCGGCCAGAGCCTGTACGGCCCGGTCCGCGATCTCCTCCGGGGAGCCCGACACATCGACGCCGACGCCCGCCTCGTCCGCCGCGAGCGGCTGGAGCGTGGCGAACTGCGAGTCGAGGAGCGCGGTCGGCATGAAATGGCCCTGCCGGTGGGACATCCGGTCCTCGATGAGCTCGCGGCTACCGGTGAGGTGGACGAAGACGACGCCCGGCGCTTCGGCCCGGAGCCGGTCGCGGTAGGCGCGCTTGAGGGCGGAGGAGCTGACCACCCCGCCGAGCCCGGCGCGGCCGTGGGCCCACTCGCCGATGGCGTCCAGCCACGGCCAGCGGTCCTCGTCCGTGAGGGGCGTGCCGGCGGTCATCTTGGCGATGTTGGCCGGGGGGTGGAAGTCGTCGCCCTCGGCGTAGGGAACGCCGAGCCGGTCGGCGAGCAGGGGACCGATCGTTGTCTTGCCGGTGCCTGCCACGCCCATGACCACGACGACATGGGGGGTACTCATCGCTGCCTCGCTGTTCATCGCTGTCTTCGTCGACATCGCTGTGTCACGCCACTGAAACTCAATAGGTCTGACGAATTCAAGAGTCTGTGACTTAAAAGTCAGACTTTTTGTTGCTCGTGCCGGAACCGTACGCTGACCCCATGACCACGAAGGACCGGGGACTGCACGCCCGCGTACTGGACAGCCTCGGTCCCGCCATCACCGCGGGTGAGTACCCCGAAGGCAGCGTGTTGCGCACGGACGAGCTCGCGCAACGCTACGAGGTGTCACGCTCGGTGATGCGCGAAGCGGTACGTGTCCTGGAATCCATGCATCTGGTGGCGTCCCGGCGCCGCGTCGGAGTGACCGTCCGTCCCGCGGGGGATTGGAACGTCTACGACCCCCAGGTCATCCGCTGGCGCCTCGCCGGGGCCGACCGGCCGCGCCAGCTGCGCTCGCTCACCATGCTGCGCTCGGCGGTCGAGCCGGTCGCCGCGGGCCTCGCCGCCCGGTACGCGTCGGCGGAGCAGTGCGCGGCGCTCACCGAGTGCGCGCTCGGCATGGTCGCCACGTCACGCGGCCAGCAGCTGGAGGCGTACCTCGTCCACGACATCGAGTTCCACCGCGTCGTGCTGAACGCCTCGGGCAACGAGATGTTCGCCCACCTCGGCGACCTGGTGGCGGAGGTCCTCGCGGGCCGCACCCACCACCAGGTCATGTTCGAGGACCCGGACCCGGCGGCGGTCACCCTGCACGTGTCGGTCGCGGAGGCGGTACGGGAGGGGAACGCGGAGCGCGCGGAGGCGCTCACGCGGGAGATCGCGGTCGGCGCGCTCCAGGAGCTGGACATCCTCGCTCCCTGAACTGCCGCGCCGCGTCTGCCGGTTACTCGATGAAGTCGCCGTCGACGTACACCCAGGCGCCGGCCACCCGCAGGAACTGGCTGCGCTCGTGCAGCGCGCCCGCCCGGCCGCCGTCCTTGTAGCGGGCGCGGAAGGTGACGGTGCCGCTCTGGTGGAACGCGGAGCCGTCGGTGGTCTCCAGGATCTCCAGACCGGCCCAGGTCAGAGCGGGGTCGAAGTCGATCGACGGCGGCCGGGTGTCCGGGTGCCAGGTGCGCAGCAGGTACGCGGCGTCCTTGCGGGTGAACGCCGTGTACCGGGAGCGCATGAGCGCCTCGGGCGTGGGCGCCGAGGCGCTGCCGGAGTGGTAGCGGCCGCAGCAGTTCTCGTACGGCTCGGCGAGTCCGCAGGGGCAGGTGGGGAGGGTGGGGCGTGCCATGGGCCCATTGTCCCCCACACCCGCTTACCCCGACGTGACAATGAGGGGCGCACTCCGGGTCCGGTCCGACGCGGGACCGGTCTCCAGCTCGTACCCGCCCGCCTCCACCACGAGCCGCAGATCGCGGCCGACGCAGGCCAGCGTCCCGTCGGTCACCTCGAAGGTCACCTCCCGGCGTTCGCCCGGCGCGAGTTCCACGCCTTCGAAGCCGCGCAGCTCCCGCACCCGCGGCCACGACGAGCCGCCCGAGACACGCCGCACATACAGCTGCACGGTCTCGCGGACGGCCGTCCGGCCCGTGTTCTCGACGGTGACCGTGCAGGTCAGACGCGGATCGTCGGCGGACACGGAGGAACGGCTCAGCACGGGTGCGCCGTAGGTGACCCTCCCGTACGAGAGACCGTGCCCGAAGGCGTACCGCGCGGTCGCCGGCTGGTCGACATAGCCGCGGTAGCCGTGATCCTTGCCGTTGTAGAACACGGGGAGCTGAGCCGCCGAGCGCGGCACCGACACGGGCAGCCGACCGGTGGGGCCCACATTTCCGAAGAGCACGTCCGCGACGGCCCTGCCGCCCCACGGCCCCGGGTACCAGGCGCTCAGCAGCGCCCCGATTCGCCCCGAGAGGTCGGGCAGCGCGTGCGGCCGGCCCTGCACCAGCACCGCCACGACCGGAGTGCCGGTCGCCGCGACCGCGTCGAGCAGTACCAACTGGCCCTCAGGCAGTGCGAGTTCGGCCAGGTCGACGCCCTCGCCGCACGTCATGCCGACCGGGTTGCCGGACGAGACGACCGCCGCGCCGTTCGCCTCGAACCGGGTGCCGTCCTCGCGGGCGCTCGATCCGCCGAGCACAAGCACCGCGACCTCCGCGTTCGCGGCCAGGGCGACCGCCTCGCCGATCCCGGACCGGTCGCCGCCGACCAGCTCGCAGCCGCGCGCGTACGCCACCTCGCGGCCGGGCCCGGCCGCGGCGCGGATCCCGTCGAGCACGGTGACGCCGGTACCGGGCCGCTGCGGCGCCGTGTAGTCGCCGATCTGCTGCGGCACGGAGTCGGCGTTCGGGCCGAGCACGGCGATCCGGGACACGACGGGCGGCAGGGGCAGGGTCGACCCGTCGTGCTCCAACAGAGTGATCGACGCGCGCGCCAGGCGCTCGCTCAACTCCGCCGCTTTAACCGGGCTTTCACTACTCTTGACGTAGGGCTCCTCGAACAGTCCGAGCCGGAACTTCAGCGTCAGGACCCGCCCGACCGCCGCGTCCAGGGTCTCCTCGGCCACGAGACCGCGCTCGACGGCCTCGCCGAGGCGCGGAAAGGCACCGTCCCACAGGCTGAGATCCGTGCCCGCCGCGAGCGCCATCGCGCCCGCCGCCGCCGGATCGCCCGCGAGCCGCACCAGCCGGTCGAGCGCGCACCCGTCCGCCATCACGATCCCGTCGAACCCCCACTGCTCGCGCAGGAGTTCGGTCAGGAGGTAGGGGTTCGCGGCGCACGGCAGGCCGTCGAACTCGTTGTATGCCGCCATCACCCCGGCGGCCCCGGCCCTGACCCCGGCGCGGGCCGCCGCCAGGTGGATCTCGTGCAGCTCGCGCACGCCGAGGTCGGTCGCCGCGCTGTTGCGCCCGCCGACCGTCGCGCCCTGCCCGGCGAAGTGCTTGAGGACCACACCGACGCCCTGGGACCGCATGCCGCGTACCAGCGCCTCGGTGAACCGCGCGGCGAGGTACGGGTCCTCGCCGAAGCACTCCTCGGCCCGGCCCCAGCGCGGGTCGCGCACCAGGTCGAGCGCGGAGACCAGCGCGATGTGGCCGCCACGGGCCCGGAGTTCGGCGGCGGCAGCGGCGGCAGCCGCCTCGTACAGGTCCGGGTCCCAGCTCGCGCCCACCGCCAGATTCGCCGGCAGGACCGTGCCGTCGAGGGCCTGATGCCCGTGCGGCACCTCCTCCACCATCAGCACGGGGATGCCGAGCCGCGTCTCTTCCACGACGTGCCGCTGTACCGCGCCGGTGATGTCCGCCGCGTCCGCCGCCGTGATCCCGCCGGCGAAGGTCACACCCGACCAGGGATCGGCGCGCTGCAACCCGTACAGGGCCCCCATCCCGTCGTACGCGGCCACTTCCCGACGGAACGTGTCGGTGAGCCGGTGGCGTCCGTCGGCGTCGCGCTCGTAGGCGTGCCAGCCGTACAGGCGCTGGTTGACCTGGCCGACCTTCTCCGTGAGCGTCATCCGGCCCAGCAGATCCCGCACCCGGTCAGGCACGGGGGCCGCCGGGTCGCGGTACAGCGGCTCGCTCATCGCAGTTCCAGGACGCGGACGCCGAAGGGGGGGAGGGTGACGGCGCCGACCGGGTCACCGGAGGCCAGGTCGTGCAGCGTGCCGTCCGCCGCCGGGTGCACCGTGATCTCGTCCTCGGCCTGGCTGACCAGCCACACGAAGCGGCGCCCGTCCTCGTGCACCAGCACATCGGCCCCGACGAACGGCTCGTCCACCGTCACCAGCCGCTCCACCCCCGCCACCTGGGCAAGCGCCGCGTACAGCCGGTGCGTCTGCTCGGGGTTGACGCGGGCCGTGCGCGCCGCCATGTGCTCCAGCGGGTACGTGGCGAGCACGGTGCGGCCGCGCCCGGTCTCGCGGCACAGCAGTGCCGGGCGGCCGTGCCCGTCCACCGCCACCACGCGGGCGTCGCGCGGGACGACGGGCAGGTAGGCGCGGCTGTCCTCGTTGCCCGCGACGGGGAAGCGCAGCACCTCGCCCGCGCGGATCCCCCCGAAGTCCTCCCGGAACGTCATCTCCAGTGTGTCGTCCTCGATGGGCTCCGCGACCCCGTACGAGAGCTGCTGCTCGACGCCGAACAGGCCGTCCAGGTCGTCGAACCAGGGGCCGCGCGTGCCCGGGTGCTCGCCCGAGCAGAACGACAGATAGACCGTGGCGCCCTCGTCGGCCCGGCGCTGGAGCGCCCGCCGGGTCCGCGTCGTCAGCTGCCGGGTCGCGGGCAGGAGGTAGAGGTCCACGTCCTCGGCGATGCCGTCCGCCTCGCGGGTCAGGCCCGCCGGCAGATCGGCGGCGCGCGCGGCCACGTACCCCTGATGCAGCGACGTGAAGATCAGCGGGCGGTCGGCGGGACGGCTGTAGGGGTAGCCGCGCTCCAGGAACGCGGGCACGACGAAGGCGGCGCCCGCGTCCGCGCGACGGCAGCGCGCGAAGTCGACGTCCGTCAATACCTGGGCGAAGGAGGCGAGTTCGCGCAGCGGTTCCTTCGGGGCGCCCGTGCTGTCCGTGATGCCGAAGTGCATCTCGAAGGGGTGGTGGTCGTAAGGAGACCGGTCCCACAGGTCGTCGTAGTCCGTGTTGTTCCAGGCCATCCAGCCCGTCGCGCCGCCGAGCAGCGAAGTGTGCAGGGTCTGGCGGTAGTACACGCCCGCGTTCGCGGCGGAGACCGTGTCCGTCGACAGGCCGAACTCCTCCAGGACCACCGGCTGCCCGGTCACCGACGCCAGCTCGCACTCGAACGCGGCGCGGTAGTGCTGGCGCGCCTTGTCCGTGTCCGAGCGGTACACGTGCGGGCCCACGAAGTCGACGTACTCGGCGGTGTCGCGCAGCGAGAAACCGTTGTCCCGGCCCGTCACCTCGATGCCCCACGCGCCGTCGCCGAGCGAGACCGGCTGCGTCGCGCCCGCCGCCCGCACCGCGTTGCACATCGACTGGGCCCACGCCGTCACGACGTCACTGGAGGGCGGGTCGACCTGGTAGATCCGGCCGTAGCCCGGCATCTCGTTCGTGATCAGCCAGCCGGTGACGGCCGGGTGGTCCTTGAAGCGGCGCGTCATCTGCGAGGCGAACCACGCCTGGCGGCCCACCATCCACACGTCCTCGTAGAGGTCGCGGCCGCCCCGCCACGCCGGGTCCCAGTTCTCGCCGGACATGTGCCCGACGATGAACGTCGGCACCGTCCCCATCCCCAACTCCCGGTGCGCGTCCAGGAAGTCACGGAACCGCTCGCACAGCTCCTCGTCGATCCGGTGCGGCTCGGGGTGGAAGTCCGGCCAGTAGAAGAACGAGCGCGTCATGTTCAGGCCGTGCTCACGCAGCACCTGAAGCTCCTCGCGCACCACCTTCGGGTCGTAGTCGCGCCACATCAGGGGCCCGCCCGTGCGGGACCAGAAGTTGGCGCCGAGCCAGGGCAGGACGGCGGCGTCGTGGGTGAGGTGGGCGCTGTGGCGTCGCATGGTGGTACGGGTCTCCGTTGCTGAAGTGCGTTCGGATGTACGTCAGTTGTGGGGGGCGGGTCCGGTCGACTCGCGGACGACGAGCCGTGGCCGCTCGTCGAGGCGCGCCGCGGGCAGGTCCTCACCGCACCGGGCGAGCAGGGTGCGGGCGGCGGCCGCGCCGACCCGCTGCACCTGCTGGTCGACGGTGGTCAGGCGCGGGTGCAGCCAGCGGCCGAGCGGCAGATTGTCGTAGCCGACGACCGACAGGTCCTCGGGGACGCGCAGTCCGGCCCGCTGGGCGGTGCCGATGCCGCACACGGCCATCGAGTCGTTGGCGTAGACGAGGGCGGTGGGCCGCTCGGGGGCGGCGAGGAGTTCGCGGGTCGCGGCGACGGCCGCGGCCTCCGAGAAGTCGGTGTGCCGGACGGCGGCGGGCGCGAGCCCGGCCGCGGCGAGCGTCTCCTCGAAGACGGCGAGGCGAAGGCGGGTGTGCTGGAGCTCGGCGGGACCGGCCACGTACGCGATCCGGGTGTGCCCCAACTCCCGTAGATAGTCCACGACTTCGTGCACACCCGCGCCCTGGTTCCCGAGCCCGACGACCGGCACGTCCGCCGTCGGGGTCGGCGCGCCGAGCAGGACGGCGGGCAGCCCGAGGCGGGTCAGCAGCGCCGGACGCGGATCGTCGGCGCGGGCGTCCGTCAGTACGGCCCCGTCCACCCGCTTCTCGGCGGCGAGCCGCTCGTACAGCGCGCTCTCCTCCTCGACATCGGCGACCAGGTGCAGGAGCAGGCCGTAACCGCGCGGCGCCAGCTCGCCCTCTATGCCGGTGATCAGCTCACTGAAGTGCGGGTCCGCGCCGAGTACGTCGGTCGGCCGGCGCACGACCAGCGCGAGTGTGCGCGTACGGGCACTGCGCAGCGCCGTCGCCGACGCGCTCGGCGACCAGCCGAGGTCGAGAGCCGCCTCCAGGATCCGCTGCCGCGTCGCCTCGGCGAGCCGCCCCTTGTCGTTGAAGGCCTGCGACACCGCCGCCGTCGACACTCCCGCCGCGGCCGCCACCGCCTTGATGGTCGGACGTCCGGCCTTCTTCGTCGTACGGGTCCCGCTCACATCTTCACCGCCCCGCTCACCAGTGCCTGCTGCATCCGTTTCTGCAGCACCGTATAGACCACCCACACCGGGACGAGCGTGAGGACGGTACCGGCGGTCAGCACGCCGTAGTCCGTGCCGGTGATGGACTTCAGGGTGGGCAGCGCCACCTGGACCGTGCGCTGCGCGGGGTCGGGCCCGATGATGACGAGCGAGTACAGGTACTCGTTCCAGAAGGTCAGGAAGTTGAGCAGCAGCACCGTCGCGATGCCGGGCAGACACATCGGCGTATAGACGTGCCGCAGGACCGCGAAGGTGGACGCGCCGTCCAGGCGGGCCGCCTCCTCCATCTCCTTCGGGATCGTCCGCATGAACTGCACCAGGATCACCACCGACAGCGGCATCGCCGTCGCCGGCAGGAACAGCACCATGAACGTCCGCGTATGGAACAGCCCTGTGGCCGCCGCCAGCAGGAACGTCGGGAACAGCGCCGCGAACGTCGGGATCAGGAAGCCGAGCGAGAACACCTTCTCGACCGCCGAGGCGAGGCGGCCCGTGGAACGGGCGAGCGCGAACGCCGCCGGGATCGCGAGCGCCAGCGTCAGCACCAGTGAGAACACCGTCACCAGCGCCGAGTTGACGATCGCGAGCCCCAGATCCGCGCTCTCGAAAGCGGTGGTGAAGTTCCCGAAGCCGTACGAGGACGGCAGCGCGAAGGGGTGCGCGAAGATCTCGTCGTTCGTCTTGAACGCCGAGGCGACGAAGTAGTACAGCGGAATGACGAGGAGCACCGCGTACAGCCACACCAGGATGTGCGCGGGCAGCCAGGACCGGCCGAAGCGGGAACGTGCCGAGGACTTCAAGGCGTACTCCGATCAGTGACTGGCGGTCAGTAGCTCTGCCGGAACGTGCGCCGGATGGCGAGCAGTCCGACGAGGCCGACGAGGAAGAGAAGGACACCGACGGTCTGGCTGTAGCCGAGGTCCGCCGCGATGAACGCCTTCTGGTAGACGAGGAACGACAGCGTCGTCGACGAACTCCCCGGCCCACCCTGCGTCAGGAGCAGCACATGCTGCGCCGAGCCGAACAGCGTCCACAGGAACTGGAGCATCGTCACGACACCCACGTAGTCCTTGATCACCGGGAAGTGGATGCGCCACATCGTCCGCCAGTGCCCGGCCCCGTCCAGCTGCGCCGCCTCACCCAGCTCGTCCGGCACACTGCCGAGCCGCGCCGCGAACAGCACGGCCGTGAAACCGATCCCGGCCCAGACGTCGAGCGCGATCAGACACGCGAGGGCCGTCGACGGAGAGGCCAGCCACGCGTCGGCGAGCGAGCCGAGACCGACCGACTCCAGACCGCCGTTGAGCAGCCCGTCGGGGGAGAGCGCGGCGTAGAACACCATGGCCTTCGCGGGCGTCGAGATCAGCCCGGGAATGAACAGCAGGTACCGGATGACGCGATGCCCCGGCGGCTTCTGCGCCACGTAGTAGCCCAGCATGTACGCGCACACCACCATCACCGGGATGGCGACGACGAGCTGGATCGCGGTATTGCTCACCGCGTCCCAGAACACCGGGTCGTCGAAGACCGTGCGCACGTTGTCGAACCCGGCGAACGACACCGGCTGGAGCATGCCCGGCCAGTGCAGCGCCGCCACCACGAAGATGGCGACCAGCGGGCCGACCATGAACACCAGGTACCAGACGAGCGCGGGCAGTGCGAGGGCCGTGCCGCCCTGCTTGCGCGGACGGCCGCCGGAGCCGGGGGAAGGAGGGGTGGGGCGGCTGACCGCTGCCTCGCCCGCTGTCGACGTCAACGTCGTCATGAGCAACTCCCTTACGTGAGAGGAGAGATGGGGGCGGGGTGATCAGACGCCGCGATAAGCGGCTTCGAGGACCTGACGGACCTTGGTGGCACTCGTGCCGCGCGTGAACGACGTACTCGTGGCCGTGACCAGCGGCTGCGTCGCCGCCGGCGGTACGAACAGGTCGGGCAGCAGCACCTGGCCCACATCCGAGCCGAGCCGCTGCGCCGCCGCGACCAGCGGAAAGTCCGTGCTCACCGCATCGGAGTGCAGGGCCATGTCCCGGCCGGACTCCTTGATGAACCGCGCGACCGTGTCCTCGCGGTAGAAGAACTTCAGGAACTTCTCGACGGCGTCGATCTTCTTCGTGCCGTTCGGGCTGATCCAGAAACCGATCAGGGTGTACGTGCGCAGGATCGTCGGCTTGTCGTGCGCCGCGCCCGGCGCCAGCGGCCAGCCGCCCACGTCCGTGTGGCGCGCCACCGCCTCCGGCACCTTGGCGAGCGCCGACGACATCGCCGACTGCATCGCCGCGGCCTGCGTGTTGAACTGCGTCGTCATCGTGTCCGACGTCAGGCCCTGCGCCTTGTCGGCGAAGACCCCGGCGTCGCGCAGCTCCACGAAGTAGTCGATGCCCCGGCGCGCCCCGCGGCTGCCGCTGAAGTCACCGGTCGTGTAGACGTGCCGGGCCTCGTCCTCGCTCAGGAACGTCTGGATGATCTGCGCGAGCAGCTTCTGCCCGGTCCAGTCGTTGCCGCCGGTGGTGACGGGCGCGATGTTCTTCCTTCGCAACTTGCCCGCGGCGCTGATGAGTTCATCGCCGGTCACCGGGATCCGGTCGACGCCCGCGCGCTCCAGCAGCGCCCGGTTGAAGGCGATCGGCCAGTTCGTCGCGAAGTACGGGAAGGCGCGCAGCCGGCCCTTGCCGTCCGTCCAGGCGTCGAGCGCGACGGGCAGCACACGCTCCCGCAGGCCCCAGTCGTCCGCGTACCCCTTGACGTCGACGGTGGCGCCGACGTCGGTCCAGGCCAGCGTCTTGTCGTACAGGTTGACCATGACGACGTCCGGCTCCTTGCGGGCCAGCCGAGAGGTCTCGTAGACCTGCGCGAGGTCGTCACCGTTGACGAGATTGCGGACCTTGAGCCCCGGGTTCTCCTTGCGGAAGCGGTCCAGGGCCGCGAGGTAGGTGGGGGAACCCGGCGCGGTGGTGCCGAGCTGGCTGTGCACCACGAGCGTGTCGGGATCGTCGTCGGCGGCGGCGAGCGAGGAGCAGCCGGACAGGGCGGGCAGGGCGGAGGCGGTGGCGAGCGCGCCACCGGCGGCGAGGAAACCGCGCCGACTCATCTTCGAGGACAGCACAGGGGGCACAGCGGTATGTCTCCAACCAGCTTGGTTAATCGATATACCTGCGGGGGTGCGAGCACCGTACGAGGCGCCCGGGGAACGGTCAAGCCCCCGTTGCGCATGGTGAAACGGGGGTCGGTGCGGCGAGAGTGGCTGATGTCGTGTGGCGTGATCTTTGCGGACCGAACCCCCTGTCGTGGCCGGACTGGTTGCAGGGACAATGGACGCGCAGAGGCGCGCGAGAGGCAGCGAGCGGGGGATTTCATGCTGGAAGAGCTGATTCTGGCCGGGGGGACGACCGTGGTGGCGGCCATGGCCACTGATTCGTGGTCGGTCGCGCGCAGCGGAGTGGCCAGGCTGTTCGGCCGCCGGGGAGCGGACCAACAAGCTTCGATCGAAGCCCAGTTGGACAACAACGCGGCTCTGGTCGCGCGGGCGGACGACGCCGAGCGGATCCGCAGGACCCTGCTGCCCGTCTGGTCGCTCGAACTGGAGGCGCTCCTGGACCAGCACCCGGAGGCCGAGCGGGAGTTGCGGGAGCTGATCGACGAGATCCAGGCGCGCCTGCCCGCCGCCGAGGGCGCGTCCGTGCAGCACAACACGGCCACGGGCGGCGGCCAGGTCTTCGCCGCCCAGGGTGGCAACGTCATCGTGCACCAGGCGTCACCCTGGCAGAACGGCGGCGGAGCCGCGCAGTGACGCGGGCGGGCTCCGGGTCGCGTCAAGAGGACCCCGGACCGCAACAAGTGGGCCCCGGGCCGCGTCAAGTGGTCCGGGTCGAGAGCGGGTTCGGCTACGGCGTCGTCGGTGCGGACCTGCACGTCTTCCCCGACCGGGGGCCTGTGTACGTGCTGTCCGAGTACGCGCCGGCCGCCACGCCGCCCGGACAGGGCACCGCCTGGCTCACCCAGCAGCCGAGCCGCATGCTCAACGCCCGTTACCGGATCGTGGAGTTCACCGGCCGCGACGAGGAGCGGACCCGGCTCGCGGCATGGCGGGACGCCGACGGCCCGCCCGGCGCCGCTCTGTGGCTGCACGGGCCGGGCGGACAGGGCAAGACGCGCCTGGCCGACCGGTTCGCCGCCGACAGCGCCGCCGCGGGCTGGAAAGTGGTCACGGCCACCCACGGCTCCGGCACCGTCCACGCGCACGCGGGCAGCCAGGACCTGCGCCGCGACGGCGCGGTGGGGCTGCTGCTCGTCGTCGACTACGCGGACCGGTGGCCCCTCTCCCACCTCACCTGGCTGTTCAGCAACAAACTGCTCGACAGCACGCTGCCGACCAGGCTGCTGCTGCTCGCCCGGTCCGCCGCCCCATGGCCCGCCGCCCGCGCGGCCCTGGAGGACGCCGGAGTCGCGACTGAAGGCCTCGCGCTGCCGTCTCTCGACGAGGACGGCGGCGCACTCGGCACCCGCCACGCCATGTTCACTATCGCCCGCGACTGCTTCGCCGCCCGCTACGGCCTGGCCGACGCCTCGGAGATCGAGGTGCCCGACCACCTCGGCACGCCGGAATTCGGGCTCGTCCTCGCGGTGCTCATGGCCGCCCTCGCGGCGGTGGACGCCCACACCAGCGGCGTTCGACCCCCGAAGGACATGGCGGGTCTCTCCGCCTACCTGCTGGACCGCGAACGCAGGCACTGGAGCCGGCTGCACGAACTGCGCCTCGAGGGGCTCGACTTCGAGACCGCCCCCGGCGTCATGAGCCGGACCGTCTTCAGCGCCGCGCTCACCGGTGCCGTCTCCCACGCGGACGGTGTCACCCAGCTGACCCGGCTCGGACTCGACCGGCCCGCGCGGCTCCTCGCCGACCACGGCATGTGCTATCCGCCGCAGCAGCCGGGCACCGTGCTGGAACCGCTGTACCCCGACCGGCTCGCCGAGGACTTCCTCGCCCTTTCGCTGCCCGGACACGACGCGAGCGACCACCCCGTCGCCCCCTGGGCGGCGGACACCGCGCAGACGCTCCTCGCCCGCTCCGCGGACGGTTCGGCGCCCGCCCACCTGGCCCGCGCCCTGACCTTCCTCGCCTCGGCGGCGGCCCCGCACCGCTGGCCGCACGCGGCCCGGCACGTGGAGAGTCTGCTGCGGGCGGACCCCGCGCTTGCGGTCGCCGCGGGCGGCCCGGCCCTGACCGCACTGGCCGCGGTCGATCTCGACCCGGACCTTCTGGACGCCGTCGAGGCCCATGTGCCGCGCCGGGGCCAGGTCGACCTCGACGCCGGGATCGCCGCCTTCGCCCGGCGCCGCACCGCGCACCGGCTCGCGGTCACCACCGACCCCGCCGAACGTGCCCGGCTGTACCAGGACCTCGCCTTCCGGCTGCTCCGGGCGGGAGAGCGCGAGGACGCCGTGCTCTTCGCGGAGCGGGCCGTCGACGCGTTACGCGAACCGGCGACCGTCGAATCGGCGGGCCAGGAACCCGCCCTCGCCACGGCCCTGGCCCAGCTCAGCGAACACGCTTACGCGGCAGGAGAGTTGGCGCGCAGCAGGCAGGCCGCCGCGGAGGCGGTCGGCATCTTCCGCCGGCTGACCCTCACCGATCCCACCGCTCATGAACCCGGCCTCGCCGTGTCCCTGTCCCACTACGGTCAGGGCATGGCCGGGTCCCGCGCACCGGAAGAGGCCCTCGCCGCCACCGAGCGGGCCATGGGGATCTTCCAGCGGCTCGCCGCCGACGATCCGGCGACGTACGAGCCGGGTCTGGCGATGACCCTCGCCAACGCGGCGATCTACCAATGGAAGCTGCGCAGATGGTCGCACGCCCTCCAGTCCGGTGAGCGGTCCGTCGCCCTCATCCGGCGCCTCATGGCCGCCGGGCCCGTCAACCCGGTCTCCGACCTCGCCCGGACCGTCGCCGTGGACGAGTCCGACCTCGCGACCGCCCTGGCCAACCTGGGATTCCTGCTGTGGGGGCGACGGCGCCGTGCGGAGGCCCTCGCCGCGCTGACCGAGGCGGCCGGCATCAAGCGCCGGTTCGCCGCGGCCAACCCCGCCGCCCACGAGCCGGCCCTCGCCGAGATCCTGTCGTCGCTCGGCACCTGTCTGCTGCGCAGCGAGCGGATCACCGAGGCACGCGGCGTCACCCAGGAGGCCCTGACGCTGTGGCAGCGGGTCGCGGCGCGGCACCCCGGCCGGTACGACGAGCGGCTGCGCACGGCACAGGAGGAGCACGGCAGGGTCCTCGACGGGCTGAGCGGCGACGCCGGGCCGGCGGACCGGACCTGGACGATGGAGGAGCACTTCGTGACTCTCCTCAACCAGGACGAGGTCTGGCAGAACGGCCAGGACCAGCGCGTGCGCCTGGACGACATGGACCCCCGCTACGCGGGCAATGTGCTGCGCTTCCTGCTCCGGCAGGCGGACCAGCTCTTCGTGCTGCTGCGCGACGGTCTCGACGTCAGCGCCCGCTCGCTCGGCCGGTGGCAGGACGAGGACGCCGAAACCTGGCTCGCCAGACAGCCCCTCGCTCTCGCCCTGCGCCGTCGCTCCGAGGGCGCGCCCGCCCGGCCGAAGACCTGCTACTGCGGCTACCCGATCCAGGCCGACTGGAGCCATGACCACTGCTATCCCGGCATCATCGTCGACTGAGCGACCGTCGGGACGGACGGGACGCGTGAGGGGGAGTACGTGCGGGACACGACGGAGCTCGGACACACCGTGGCTCAGATCGTGGCGGAGCGCTGGGGCGTCACGCTGGACGGCGGCGGCCTCATCGCCCGCTTCACCGAACCGGGGTGGAGCTACGAGGAGGAGGTCCCGCGCGCCTGCCCCGACTGCGACAGCGGGCTCCACGCCCTGCGGCGCCCCTACGAGTCGGCGGGAAGGATCTACCGGTACGTCGCCGTGGTCTGCCCGGTCTGTCCGGCGGCGTACACGCTCTCCGACCTCGGAGTGAAGACGTACGGCGCGCTCGGCGGCCGGGCCTCCCCGCCGGAGGAGCGGGAGCGCACGGTGCGGGGGAAGGTCATCGCCAGTTCGACGGGCGAGGGCGTGGGCTACCTGGTGGGTCTTCCCCTGGGGCCGTGTCCCACCGGCCCCGGCATCACGATCACGCCCCTGTCCGTCCCGGTCGTCCGCGGCCTCGTGACTCCGGCGCAGCCGGGGTGGCCCGCGGACCTCGCGGTGCCGACGGAGAGCGAGGAGCGGCGCCTGTTGTGGTGCAAGGTGACCGATCCCGCGTGGCGGCCGTCCGAGGAGGCGCTGGCGGCCGCCGACGACATCCGGGTCATCACGCCGGAAGGGCCTGCCTTCGCCGACCTGCGTGCCCTGTTCGCCACCCACGGCGCACGGATCAGTACCGCGCGGCACTGGAGGGAGCACGAACAGGTCGGCACCGTGGGCGACTTGGGCTCGCCTACGGATCTGGTGGCCCACCCGGCGATCTCGTTCGCGACCACCGCCACGGCCTCGTCCCTGCCCGGCTCGCCCGTCGCCGGCCCCGGGGCGCACGCGGCGCGGGACGCGTTCGAGGCGCAGTGGGACGCGCTGGCGGAGCTGCCGGACCCGGACGACGAGAGTTACGTGCCGGTCGGCGAGCTGGTCCCGCAGGAGTGGGCCGCACTGCTCCCGCACGCGACGTTCAACCCCGCCCAGACCGAGGTCGTCCCCGCTGTACTGAAGGACGACGAGCACCTGCTCGTCGTCGCCCCCACCGGCGCCGGCAAGACCCCGATCGGGATGGTCGCCGCGCTCAACGCCCACGCCCAGGGCCGCAAGGCCGCCTGGCTCGTACCGCAGCGGTCGCTGACCGACGAACTCGACCGGGAGCTGGAGAACTGGCGGCGGCGCGGCATCGCGGTCGTCCGCCTCACGGGCGAGTACGCGGTGGACATCGACCTCATCCGCGAGGCGGACGTCTGGGTCGCCACCACCGAGAAGTTCGAGGCGCTGTGCCGGGGCGGATCCCTCGGGGGAGCACTCGCCCAGGTGGGCTGCCTCGTCGTCGACGAGATCCATCTGCTCGGCGACCCGGGCCGCGGCGCCGTACTCGAAGCCGTCCTCACCCGGGTCCGCGAGGACAGTGCCCGCACGCGCATCGTCGGCCTGTCCGCCACCGTCGCCAACGCCGACGAGCTGGCCGACTGGCTCGGGGCCCGGCTGCTCCGCACCACCTGGCGGCCCACCCGGCTGACCTGGCAGATCCCCATGCTGCCCGCGCCACGGGGCGGCGAGCGCTCCACGCAGGCGACGGCCGCGCGCACCGCCGCCGCTGTGGACCTGGCCCGCGCCGTCACCGACGAGGGCGGCAGCGTCCTCGTCTTCTGCAACAGCCGGCGCGGCGTCCGCGCGACGGCCCTCGCACTCGCCGCGGACCGCGGGGTGCCCACTCGCGGTGCCGACGCGGACGACACCGCGCTCGTGGAACGGCTGTGCGGCGAAGCCGGAGTGGGCCTGCACTACCGCGACTGGCCGTTCAAACGCGAGGCCGAGCGGGCGTTCCGCGCCCGCGAGACCGATGTCCTGGTGGCGACCTCCACGGTGGCCGCCGGGGTGAACCTGCCGGCCCGCGCCGTCGTCGTCCGCGACGTCAGCCTGGGCCGTGGACGCGTCGAAGTGTCCATGGTGCAGCAGATGTTCGGCCGCGCGGGACGGGTCGGCGCGGGGGAGCGCGACGGCTGGGCCTTCCTGCTCGCGGACGAGACGGAGCGACCGGAGTGGCAGGCCCGGCTCACCGCCGGCTACACCGTGCGCTCGCGCATGGCGGACCGGCTGCCCGACCATCTCCTGGCCGAGGTGGTGCGGGGGCGGGTGGCCTCCCTTGACCAGGCCGAGGACTGGTGGACCGACACCTTCGCCTTCCATCAGGGGCACGACAGTGTCGAACCGCTCCACGACGCGGCGCAGTACCTCGCCGAGGCCGGCTATCTGACCAGCCACCCCGACCCGGCGGGCACTGTGCTCCTGGACGCGACGGAGCTGGGCGTCGTGACCAGCCGCTTCATGGTCGATGTCACCCTGGCGCACGAGCTGGCCGAGAGCGTGGGCGAGGGGCCGCTGCCGAGGCACCCGAACCACGCCGAGCGGGCCCTGACACACCATCTGGCCACGGTGCTGCCCGAACTGGCGGAGGCCGCCTTCAGCGACCGTACCCGCGCCGTCCTGCGACGCGTCCTGCGCGGCGACGGCCGGGTGGAGCGCCTCGACGACGACCGGAACCCGACGCCCGGGAACGATTACACGCTGCCGGGCGACCTGGCACAGGCGGTGCTGCTGCTGGTGGCCAACAGCCCGCAGGCCTTCGCCGGCCGCGGTGGCTACGTGCTCGGCATCCCGACCGACAGCCTGACCGGTGTGCTGGAGGAAGCCCAGCGCTATCTGGCCTGGCTGGGAGCCCAGGGCGAGCTGGGCACCGTACATCCCTGGATCGCCGTCGCCGCCGCGGACCTCGGCGAGCGCGTCCGCTGGCGTTCCCTCGGGCCGGGCCGCGGCTCCGGCCGGCTGCTGTGGATGTGCGGCCGCATGGCCACGGCGCAGCACGCCTCCCACCTGGTGCCCCGGATGTGGCGGGCGGCGCGCGACCGGGGCGTCGGCGCCCCCGACTGGACCAGTACCGCTCCGCCTCGCGACTGTGTGCTCCCGCCCGGCCGTTACCGGGCGCTGCTCCAGCAGCGCACCACCGGCGTCGTGCTCACCGAGGACGGCGACACCGTCCGGGTCGAGGCCCCGCAGGGGGCCGTCGTCAACGTCTGGAACGGGAAGTCGACGGTCCGTCACTTCTCGGACGGCACCCCGGCGCGGCTCGCGTATCCGGCAGCCGTGGAGGACGACCCCTCCGGCGGGCGGACCGGGGCCGCCGTGTTCACCCGCGGCGACCACCGCGCGGCGGGCTGGCTCGCCGCCTACAACGAGGCCGAGGAGGCCCACTCCGCGGTCGGGGAGTGACGGGCGCTCAGACCTGCTCGGCCCGGAACGCCGCCGGCGTCGCCCCCGTGTGCTGCTGGAAGAACTTGGAGAAGTTCGCCGAGTCCCCGAAGCCGACCGCCACCCCGATCCGGCCCACGGGCAGCTCCGTATGGGCGAGGAGCCGCTTCGCCTCCAGGATCACGCGCCGGTCGATGAACGCCTTGGGGGTCTGGCCGGTCGCGGCGCGCACGGCGCGGACCAGCGTGCGGCGCGAGTAGCCCAGTTCGTCGGCGTACGCGCTGACGCTGTGGTTCGTCGTGAAGCCCTGCTCGACTGCCGTGCGGAACCGGGTGAACGTCGTGTCCGGCTGCGGCTCGCACGCGTCCGCCGCCGCCTGCGCCGACACGTGCGCGACGCGCAGCATGAACGCGGTGAGCGTGTGGCGCAGGACCGAGGTGTGCAGGCTCAGCGGAAGGGTCGTCGTGTCCAGGTACTCGCGCTGCAACTGCGCCAACGACGCCTCGATCGCGTCGAGTTGGGCCCGGTCCGGGCGGAGCAGCGGCGGCCGGTCGTAGCGGTACATGCCGGTCGCCTCGACGATCGCGCGCGGCAGGAAGCCCGGCTGCATCGTGAGCGCTGTGCCGACGTAGTCGTCGGTCGTCGAGAAGCCGTGCACCTGGCCCGGCCGGATCCAGAGGATCTCCCCGGCCGCGACCTCGTACTCGGTGAAGTCGATCATGTGGCGGACGGGGCCCTCACGGAAGAAGAGCAGGACGTGGAAGTCGATGCGGTGCACGCGCCGCGACAGACCGACGCCACCCGCCCACGGGCCGTCCGTGCCCATCGGGCCGACCTGGATGCCGACCCCGGAGACGCTCGCGCTCGGATCGAAGGGGTACGTACGGATGTGCTCCGCCGTTCCCAGATGTGCGCTCGTCTGTGCGCCGCCCTGCTCCGTCATTCACTTTCCCTGGCTTCGACCGGTTTCCGTGTCCCATTTTCACCGAACGCTGGCACTGGGGCACCTACCTCGCGAAAAGTATGACCTTTAAGTTGGTAACTGGCTCGACCAGGGGCTTTGCTCACGGGCGGGCGGTGCCTTCCGGCACCTCGGCAGGACAACGGATGCGAAGGAAGCAATACAGATGAGCACGCAGACACCGGACGGCCTCGACCCCTTCGAGAAGCCCTTCGAGTGGACCGAACTCGACCAGCGTGCCGTCGACACCGCCCGCCTCCTGGCGGCCGACGCCGTGCAGAAGGTCGGCAACGGACACCCCGGCACGGCCATGAGCCTGGCCCCCGCCGCGTACACGATCTTCCAGAAGGCCCTGCGCCACGACCCGGCCGACCCGGAGTGGACGGGCCGCGACCGCTTCGTCCTCTCGCCCGGCCACACCAGCCTCACCCTCTACACCCAGCTCTTCCTCTCCGGCTACGAGCTGGAACTGGACGACCTGAAGGCGTTCCGCACGCAGGGCTCGAAGACCCCCGGCCACCCCGAGTACGGCCACACCGCCGGCGTCGAGACCACGACCGGACCGCTGGGCCAGGGCCTCGCCAACGCCGTGGGCATGGCCATGGCCGCCCGCTACGAGCGCGGCCTCTTCGACCCCGAGGCCCCCGAGGGCACCAGCCCCTTCGACCACACCATCTGGGCGATCGTCTCCGACGGCGACCTGGAGGAAGGCGTCTCCGCCGAGGCCTCCTCGCTCGCCGGACACCAGAAGCTCGGCAACCTCGTCTTCCTCTACGACGACAACCACATCTCCATCGAGGGCGACACCGCGACCGCGTTCTCCGAGGACGTCCTCGCGCGCTACGAGGCGTACGGCTGGCACGTGCAGCGCATCACGCCGCGCGAGGACGGCGACGTCGACGTCAAGGCCCTGCACGAGGCGCTCGCCGCCGCCAAGGCCGAGACCTCGCGCCCCTCCATCATCGCCATGCGCACGATCATCGCCTGGCCCGCCCCGAACGCGCAGAACACCGAGGCGTCCCACGGCTCCGCGCTCGGCGCCGACGAGATCGCCGCCACCAAGCGCGCCCTCGGCTTCGACCCCGAGCAGTCCTTCACCGTCGAGGACGAGGTCATCGCCCACACCCGCGCCGCCCTCGACCGCGGCGCCGAGGCGCACGCCGCCTGGGACAAGCAGCTCGCCGAGTGGCGCGCCGGCAACCCCGAGCGCTCGAAGCTGCTCGACCGCGTCGTCGCCGGCCGCCTTCCCGAGGGCTGGGAGCAGGCGCTGCCCACCTTCGAGACCGGCAAGGGCGTCGCCACCCGCGCCGCCTCCGGCAAGGTCCTCCAGGCCCTCGGCCCGGTCCTCCCCGAGCTGTGGGGCGGCTCCGCCGACCTCGCCGGCTCGAACAACACGACCATCGACAAGACGTCGTCCTTCCTCCCCGAGGGCAACCCGCTGCCCGAGGCGAACCCGTACGGCCGCACCGTCCACTTCGGCATCCGCGAGTTCTCGATGGCCGCGGAGATGAACGGCATCGCGCTGCACGGCAACACCCGCGTCTACGGCGGCACGTTCCTCGTGTTCTCCGACTACATGCGCAACGCCGTCCGTATGTCGGCCCTCATGCAGCTCCCCGTCACCTACGTCTGGACCCACGACTCCGTCGGTCTCGGCGAGGACGGCCCGACGCACCAGCCGGTCGAGCACCTCGCCTCGCTGCGCGCCATCCCGGGCCTGAACGTGGTCCGCCCGGCCGACGCCAACGAGACCGTCATCGCCTGGCGCGAGATCCTGCGCCGCGGCTCGGTCAAGCCGGCCCCGCACGGCCTCGCGCTGACCCGCCAGGGTGTGCCGACGTACGACGCGAACGAGGACGCCGCCAAGGGCGGGTACGTGCTCGTCGAGGCGTCGAAGGCCACGCCCGACCTCATCCTCATCGCCACCGGTTCCGAGGTGCAGCTCGCCGTCGAGGCGCGCGAGACCCTGGAGGCCGAGGGCATCGCCACCCGCGTCGTCTCGATGCCGTCCGTCGAGTGGTTCGAGGAGCAGGAGCAGAGCTACAAGGAGAGCGTCCTGCCCGCCGCCGTGAAGGCCCGCGTCGCCGTCGAGGCCGGCATCGGCCTGACCTGGTACCGCTACGTCGGCGACGCCGGCCGCATCGTCTCCCTGGAGCACTTCGGCGCCTCCGCGGACGCCAAGATCCTCTTCCGCGAGTTCGGCTTCACCGCCGAGAACGTCGCCGCCAAGGCCCGCGAGTCCCTCGCCGCCGCCCGCGCCTGAAAACCTTCCCTGCTGTAAGAACGCTGTACCGAAAGAAGATGAAGCAGAAAATGAGCAACGCCGCCTCCTTCTCGTCGCCCCTCAAGGCTCTCTCCGACGAAGGCGTTTCCATCTGGCTGGACGACCTGTCCCGCAAGCGCATCGAGTCCGGCAACCTCGCCGAGCTCATCGAGAAGAGCCACGTCGTGGGCGTCACCACGAACCCGTCGATCTTCCAGGCCGCCATCGGCTCCGGTGAGGGCTACGAGGAGCAGCTCGCCGACCTGGCCGTCCGCAAGGTCGCCGTCGACGAGGCCGTCCGCATGATGACCACGGCCGACGTCCGCGCCGCCGCCGACCTCCTGCGCCCCGTGTACGACGCGACGCAGGGCCGCGACGGCCGCGTCTCCATCGAGGTCGACCCGCGCCTGGCCAATGAGACCGAGGCCACCATCGCCGAGGCCAAGCAGCTGGCCTGGCTCGTCGAGCGCCCCAACGTCATGATCAAGATCCCGGCGACGCAGGCGGGCCTGCCGGCCATCACCGAGGTCATCGGCCTCGGCATCTCGGTCAACGTCACGCTGATCTTCTCCCTGGACCGCTACAAGGCCGTCATGGACGCCTACCTCGCGGGCCTGGAGAAGGCGCACGAGCGCGGCATCGACCTCGCCGGCATCCACTCCGTCGCGTCCTTCTTCGTCTCGCGCGTCGACGCCGAGATCGACAAGCGCCTCGACAAGGTCGGCACCGACGAGGCGAAGGCCCTGAAGGGCAAGGCCGCCCTCGCCAACGCCCGTCTCGCCTACGAGGCCTACGAGCAGGTCTTCGCCGGTGAGCGCGCCGCCAAGCTGGCCGCCGCGGGCGCCAACAAGCAGCGCCCCCTGTGGGCCTCCACCGGCGTGAAGGACCCCGCGTACAAGGACACCCTGTACGTCGACGAGCTGGTCGCCCCGGGCACCGTGAACACGATGCCGGAGGCCACCCTGAACGCCACCGCCGACCACGGCGACATCCACGGCGACTCGGTCACCTCCACCTACGACGCGGCCCGCGCGGAGCTCGCCGCCGTCGAGAAGCTCGGCATCTCCTACGACGAGGTCGTGAAGCAGCTGGAGGACGAGGGCGTCTCGAAGTTCGAGATCGCCTGGAACGACCTGCTCTCCACGGTCGCCGGCCGCCTCGCCGGCAAGGAAGGTGCCTCCAAGTGAGCGTCACCGCCTGGCAGAACCCGCTGAGGGACCCGCGCGACCGGCGTCTGCCGCGTATCGCGGGCCCCTCCGGGCTCGTCATCTTCGGCGTCACGGGCGACCTGTCCCGCAAGAAGCTGATGCCGGCCGTCTACGACCTCGCCAACCGGGGCCTGCTCCCGCCCGGCTTCTCGCTCCTCGGGTTCGCCCGCCGCGAGTGGGAGGACCAGGACTTCGCGCAGGTCGTCCACGACTCCGTACGCGAGCACGCCCGCACCCCCTTCCGTGAAGAGGTCTGGGCCCAGCTCGCCGAGGGCATGCGCTTCATCCCCGGCGACTTCGACGACGACACCGCGTTCAAGCAGCTGCGCGACGCCGTCGACGATCTGGACGAGAAGCGCGGCACCAGCGGCAACTACGCCTTCTACCTCTCGGTGCCGCCGAAGTTCTTCCCCAAGGTCGTCCAGCAGCTCAAGAAGCACGGCCTCGCCGACGCCCCCGAGGGCTCCTGGCGGCGCGCCGTCATCGAGAAGCCCTTCGGCCACGACATGGCGTCCGCCAAGGAGCTCAACCGGATCGTCCACGACGTCTTCGCGCCCGAGCAGGTCTTCCGGATCGACCACTACCTCGGCAAGGAGACCGTCCAGAACATCCTGGCGCTGCGCTTCGCCAACCAGATGTACGAACCCGTCTGGAACCGGTCCTACGTCGACCACGTGCAGATCACGATGGCCGAGGACATCGGCATCGGCGGCCGCGCCGGCTACTACGACGGCATCGGCGCCGCCCGCGACGTCATCCAGAACCACCTGCTCCAGCTGATGGCCCTCACCGCGATGGAGGAGCCCGCCTCCTTCGACGCCGCGTCGCTCGTCACCGAGAAGCTGAAGGTCCTGAGGTCCGTCCGGCTCCCCGCCGACCTGGAGAAGTCCACGGTCCGCGCCCAGTACGCCGCGGGCTGGCAGGGCGGCGAGCGGGTGAAGGGCTACCTCCAGGAGGACGGCATCGACCCGGCCTCCAAGACCGACACCTACGCCGCCGTGAAGCTGGAGGTCGACAACCGCCGCTGGGCGGGCGTCCCCTTCTACCTGCGCACCGGCAAGCGCCTGGGCCGCCGCGTCACCGAGATCGCGGTCGTCTTCCAGCGCGCACCGCACTCCCCGTTCGATTCCACCGCCACGGAGGAACTCGGCCAGAACGCGATCGTCATCCGCGTTCAGCCCGACGAGGGCATGACCGTACGCTTCGGATCGAAGGTCCCGGGTACCTCGATGGAGATCCGGGACGTGTCCATGGACTTCGCGTACGGCGAGTCGTTCACGGAGTCCAGCCCGGAAGCGTACGAACGGCTCATCCTGGACGTCCTGCTGGGCGACGCCAACCTCTTCCCGCGCACGGAAGAGGTCGAGGAGTCCTGGCGCATCCTCGATCCCATCGAGGAGCACTGGGACGGACACGGCAAGCCCGCCCGGTACGCCTCGGGAAGCTGGGGCCCGAAGGAAGCGGACGAGATGCTCGCACGAGACGGACGGAGCTGGCGCAGGCCATGAAGATCGACCTGACCGATACCACGGCAAGCAAGATCAACAAGGCGCTCGTCGAAGGACGCCGCGCCATCGGGACCCCGGCCGTGGGCATGGTCCTCACGATGGTGATCGTCACCGACGAGGAGAACGCGTACGACTCGATCAAGGCCGCCGAGGAGGCGTCCCGCGAGCACCCCTCACGCACCCTCGTCGTCATCAAGCGCACCGCCCGCACCCCGCGCGACCGCCAGGGCAACCGCCTCGACGCGGAGGTCCGGGTCGGCTCGGACGCGGGCACCGGCGAGACCGTGATCCTGCGGCTGCACGGCGAGGTCGGTCAGCACGCCGACTCCGTCGTCCTGCCGCTGCTCCTTCCCGACGCCCCGGTCGTCGTGTGGTGGCCGGTCGAGGCCCCGGACGAGCCCGCCAAGGACCCGCTGGGCGCGCTCGCCGCCCGCCGCATCACCGACCTGTACGCCGACGAGGACCCGCTGGGCGCCCTCGACCGGCGTGCCGCGTCCTACGCGCCGGGCGACACCGACCTGGCCTGGACCCGCCTCACCCCGTGGCGCTCCATGCTGGCCGCCGCCCTCGACCAGGCCCGCGTCGACATCGTCTCCGCGGCCGTCGAGTCCGAGGCCGAGAACCCCAGCGCCGAACTGCTCGCGCGCTGGCTCGGCACCCGGCTCGGGGTCCCGGTCGAGCGCGTCACCACGGCCGGCCCCGTCGTCACCGCGGTCCGCCTCGGCACGGCGAACGGAGAGATCCGCATCGACCGCCCCGAAGGCCCCCTCGCCACCCTCACCCTGCCCGGACAGCCCGAGCGCACCCTCGCCCTGAAGGTCCGCTCGACCGCCGAGCTGATCGCCGAGGAGCTCCGCCGCCTCGACGCCGACGAGATGTACGCCGTCGCACTGCACGGGGACACCAAGGGCGCCCCGGCGAAGGCCGCCCCGAAGACGCCGAAGACCGCGCCGGCCACGAAGAACGCGAAGGCTTCCAAGGAGTCCGTAGAACATGCCTGACACCACCCCCCTCCTGACGCGCCGCCCGCAGTGGACCGCCCTGGAGGACCACCGCGCGAAGTTCAACGGCACGCACCTGCGTGAGCTGTTCGCCACTGACCCGGGCCGCGCCGAGCGCTACACCGTCCAGGTCGGCGACCTGCACCTCGACTACTCCAAGCACCTGGTCACGGACGAGACGCTCGCCCTGCTCCAGGAGCTGGCCACCGCCACCGACGTGTTCGGGCAGCGCGACGCCATGCTGCGCGGCGAGAAGATCAACACGACCGAGGACCGCGCCGTGCTCCACACGGCCCTGCGCGCCCCGGCCGACGCCGTGATCGAGGTCGACGGTGAGAACGTCGTCCCGAAGGTGCACGCCGTCCTCGACAAGATGGCCGCCTTCGCCGACAAGGTCCGCTCCGGCGAGTGGACCGGCCACACCGGCAAGCGCATCAAGAACGTCGTCAACGTCGGCATCGGCGGCTCCGACCTCGGCCCCGCCATGGCCTACGAGGCGCTGCGCCCGTTCACGGCCCGCGACCTGACGTTCCGCTTCGTCTCGAACGTCGACGGCGCCGACCTGCATGAGGCCGTCCGCGACCTCGACCCGGCCGAGACGCTGTTCATCATCGCCTCGAAGACCTTCACCACCATCGAGACGATCACCAACGCCAAGGCGGCCCGCTCCTGGCTGCTCGCGGCGCTCGGTGACGAGTCGGCCGTCGCGAAGCACTTCGTCGCCCTGTCGACCAACGCCGAGAAGGTCTCCGACTTCGGCATCGACACGGCCAACATGTTCGAGTTCTGGGACTGGGTCGGCGGCCGCTACTCCTTCGACTCGGCCATCGGCCTGTCCCTGGTCATCGCCATCGGCCCGGCCGCGTTCCGCGAGCTGCTCGACGGCTTCCACCTCGTCGACGAGCACTTCCGCACGGCCCCCGCCGAGGCCAACGCGCCGCTCCTGCTCGGCCTCCTCGGCGTCTGGTACGGCAACTTCCACGGCGCCCAGTCGCACGCCGTGCTGCCGTACTCGCACTACCTCTCCAAGTTCACCGCGTACCTCCAGCAGCTCGACATGGAGTCCAACGGCAAGTCCGTGGACCGCCAGGGCCGCCCGGTCGAGTGGCAGACGGGCCCGGTCGTCTGGGGCACCCCCGGCACCAACGGCCAGCACGCCTACTACCAGCTCATCCACCAGGGCACGAAGCTGATCCCGGCGGACCTCATCGGCTTCGCGAAGCCGGTCGCGGAACTCGGTGAACTGGCCGACCAGCACGACCTGTTGATGGCCAACCTGTTCGCGCAGGGACAGGCCCTCGGCTTCGGCAAGACCGCCGACGAGGTGCGCGCCGAAGGCATCGCCGAGGAGCAGGTCGCCCACCGCACGTTCAAGGGCAACCACCCCACGACGACGATCCTCGCCACCGAGCTGACCCCCTCGGTCCTCGGCCAGCTCATCGCGCTGTACGAGCAGAAGGTCTTCGTCCAGGGCGCGATCTGGAACATCGACTCGTTCGACCAGTGGGGCGTCGAGCTCGGCAAGGTCCTCGCCAAGCGCGTCGAACCCGCACTCACCGAAGGCACCGAGGTCCCCGGCCTCGACGCCTCCACCCAGTCCCTTGTCACCACCTACCGCGCGCTGCGCGGCCGCACCACCGAAGGTAAGTGAATAGACATGCAGCTTGGTCTCATCGGTCTCGGCAAGATGGGCGGCAACATGCGCGAGCGCATCCGCCGCGCCGGCCACACCGTCATCGGCTACGACCGCAACCCCGAGGTCTCCGACGTCGCCTCGCTCGCCGAGCTCGTCGAGAAGCTCGAGGGCCCGCGCGTGGTCTGGGTGATGGTTCCGGCGGGCGCCGCCACCCAGTCGACCGTCGACGAGCTCAAGGAGCTGCTCTCCGAGGGCGACCTCGTCGTCGACGGCGGCAACTCCCGCTGGACGGACGACGAGAAGCACGCCGCAGAGCTGGGCGTCAAGGGCATCGGCTTCGTCGACGCCGGTGTCTCCGGCGGCGTCTGGGGCCTGGAGAACGGCTACGCCCTCATGGTCGGCGGCTCCGACGAGAACGTGGCGAAGGTCAAGCCGGTCTTCGACGCCCTCAAGCCCGAAGGCGACTTCGGCTACGTCCACGCGGGCAAGGTCGGCGCGGGCCACTTCTCCAAGATGGTCCACAACGGCATCGAGTACGCCATGATGCAGGCCTACGCCGAGGGCTGGGAGCTGCTCGAGGCCGCCGACTCGGTGACCGACGTGCGCGAGGTCTTCCGCTCCTGGCAGGAAGGCACCGTCATCCGCTCCTGGCTGCTCGACCTCGCGGTCAACGCCCTGGACGACGACGAGCACCTCGCCAAGCTGCGCGGCTTCGCGGCCGACTCCGGCGAGGGCCGCTGGACCGTCGAGGCGGCCATCGACCACTCCGTGCCGCTGCCCGCGATCACCGCCTCCCTCTTCGCGCGCTTCGCGTCCCGCCAGGACGACTCGCCGCAGATGAAGATGATCGCCGCGCTGCGCAACCAGTTCGGCGGCCACGCCGTCGAGTCCGCCAAGTAGTCCGCACAGCCCGTAGGCCCGCCCGACCACCCGGTCCGGCGGGCCTACGCCGCGTTCCGCCAGACCTTCACGTCGAGCGTCGCGGACGGCGCGGTGCCCGTCGTGCCGCCCCGGTACGTCACGAGCCCCACATGGCCCGTGCCGCTGGTCACGCACATCTGCTGCCCCACCGACAGCTCCTTGACCCACAGGTACGTCTTGTAGCCGGTCGCCGCCTTGCACGCGTCGAGGCCGCCCTGCCGTCCGGCGGGCAGCAGCGCGAGCGAACTCCCCGACGACGTACCGGGCGCGAGGACCGCGCCCGACTTGTAGACGGCGTAGGTGAGATCCTCGTCCGCCCGGCCGTCGTCGGCCTTCGCCCGCACCGGGGTGTCCGCCAGATACAGATCGTGGCTCTTGGTCATCACGATGCCGCCGTACGTCGACGCGGCGGGTGCGCTGGGAGACGCGGGCCGCGTCGCGCTCGCCTTCGGGGGAGCGGTGGTCGAGGGCGCCGACGGCTCCGAAGGACCGGGCGCCGCAGCCGACTTCGACGCCTTCGGCTTCTCGGACGCGCTGGGGGAGGCGGACTTCGACTCGGCCGGCGAAGCACCGGCCGCAGTCTCGGCCGCCCGGCTGTGCGCCGGTTCCTTCGCCGCGTCGTCCGTCCCCTTGTCATCCGGTACGAGCGTCAGCGCGACGCCCGCCCCACAGGCGACCAGGGCCACTCCCGCAGCCGCGAGCAACCAGACCCGCGAACGCCCGCGCTCGGCGGTGGTCCGCACAGAGGACGACGTATCGGTTCCCGGCACCGGCCCCGGGCTCCCGTACGCCTGCTGCCCCATCACGAACGGACCCGGCAGGGAGGCGTGCGAGGGCGAGGTCGGCGGATGACCCTGCGCCGGGGGAGCGGCGTACGCGGGATGGCCCGGCGCCCCACCCGGCTGCTCCTGCCGGAAGGCGGCCGGGGGCCCGAACCCACCCGAGGGCGCGGCACTGCCGACGTCCGTCGGCGCCGCACCCGCCACGCGCGCCCCCTCCACCCGCGCCGCGATCCCCGCCGCCAGCTCGCCCGGGAGCCACGCCCCCGAGTCGAGGCCGCGGGCCTCCCGGGTCACCTGGACGGTACGGATCACGTCCGCCACGGACGGCCTCTCGGCCGCGGGCTTGCGCAAGCAGCGGGCGACCAGGTCCCGCAGCTCGTCCGGAACCCGACCGAGGTCGGGCTCCTCGTGCACGACTCGGTAGAGCACGGCGTGCGGGTCGCCCTCGCCGAACGCGGCCCGCCCGGTCGCCGCGAACACGGCGGTCTGGCCGAGCGCGAACACGTCCGCGGAACCGGCCGCCTCGCCGCCGAGGACCTGCTCGGGCGCCATGTACGCCACGGTGCCGACGGCCGTCCCGCTCTGGGTGACGGAGGTGGCGTCGGCGGCGCGGGCCACGCCGAAGTCGATGACGCGGGGGCCGTCGTCGGCGAGCAGCACGTTCGACGGCTTCAGGTCGCGGTGCACGATGCCCGCCGCGTGCACCGCCTGGAGCGCCTCCGCCACACCGGCGACGAGCCGCAGCACCGTGTCGACCGGCAGCGGCCCGTGCGCGCGCACCGCCTCGGCGAGCGAGGGGCCGGGCACGTACGCGGTCGCGCACCACGGCATCGATCCCTCGGTGTCGCTGTCCACGACCGGCGCCGTGTACAGCCCGTGCACCCGGCTCGCGGCGGCGACCTCGGCCCGGAACCGGCGCCTGAACTCGGGGTCCTCCGCCAGCTCGGGCCGGATCACCTTCACGGCGACGGCCCGGCCGCCCGGCGTGTACGACAGGTAGACGCGGCCCATGCCGCCGGAGCCGATCCGGGCCATCAGCCGGTAGCCGCCCGCCATGCGCGGATCGCCGTCCTCCAGCGGCCGGAAACCCTCCGTGCCGGGCCCACCGTTCGTCACCACGCCGCACTCCACCCCGTCTCCGACCGGCGAATACAGAAAGACCCCAGGAGAACCTGGGGTCTTTCGCTGTGTCCGAGGGGGGACTTGAACCCCCACGCCCGATAAAGGGCACTAGCACCTCAAGCTAGCGCGTCTGCCATTCCGCCACCCGGACAAGGTGTCTGCCGCACTGTGCGGGGCGTTTCCCGCGGCGACACGGAGAACATTACCAAAGATTCGGAGTGCTCCGATCACGCCGTCCACCCGCCCCTCCGGCCTGTGAACGGCACGTGACGAGGGCGGCCCGGCCTTGGGCGCGGGCGCCGGGAGAGAGAGGATGAGGGGGATCCACAGGGAGAGAGGAACAAGCGTGAGCGAGTCGAGCACGGGCAGGGCCGTCTCCGGACAGGACGAGGTCGTCGACCTCTGCCGTGAACTGATCCAGATCGACACCAGCAACTACGGCGACCACTCGGGCCCGGGCGAACGCAAGGCCGCCGAGTACGTCGCGGAGAAGCTCGCCGAGGTCGGCCTCGAGCCGAAGATCTTCGAGTCCCACCCCGGCCGCGCCTCCACGGTCGCCCGGATCGAGGGCGAGGACCCGTCGCGGCCCGCGCTCCTCATCCACGGCCACACCGACGTCGTACCGGCCAACGCGGTGGACTGGACCCACCACCCCTTCTCCGGTGAGGTCGCCGACGGGTGCGTATGGGGCCGGGGCGCCGTCGACATGAAGGACATGGACGCGATGACCCTCGCGGTCGTCCGCGACCGGCTGCGCACCGGCCGCAAGCCCCCGCGCGACATCGTCCTGGCCTTCCTCGCCGACGAGGAGGCCGGCGGCACCTTCGGCGCCCATCACCTCGTCGACCACCACCCCGAACTGTTCGAGGGGGTCACCGAGGCGATCAGCGAGGTCGGCGGTTTCTCGTTCACCGTGAGCGAGCAGCGCCGGCTCTACCTCGTCCAGACCGCCGAGAAGGGCATGCACTGGATGAAGCTCTCCGTGGCCGGCACCGCCGGGCACGGCTCGATGATCCACCGGGACAACGCGATCACCGAACTGTCCGAGGCGGTCGCCCGGCTCGGCCGCCATCAGTTCCCGGTGCGCGTCACGAAGACCACCCGCGCCTTCCTCGACGAGCTCGGCGACGCCCTCGGCACCGAGCTCGACCCCGAGGACATGGAGTCGACCCTGGTCCGCCTCGGCGGCATCGCCAAGCTCATCGGCGCCACCCTCAGCAACACCGCCAACCCCACGCAGCTGGGCGCCGGTTACAAGGTCAACGTGATCCCCGGCGAGGCCACGGCCCACGTCGACGGACGGTTCCTGCCCGGCCACGAGGACGAGTTCCTCGCCGACCTCGACCGCATCCTCGGCCCGAAGGTCAGGCGCGAGGACGTGCACGCGGACAAGGCCGTCGAGACGACCTTCGACGGGGCGCTGGTCGCGGCCATGCAGTCCTCGATCGCCGCCGAGGACCCGATCGGCAAGGCCATCCCGTACATGCTCTCCGGGGGCACCGACGCCAAGTCCTTCGTGGAACTCGGCATCCGCAACTTCGGCTTCGCCCCGCTCCAGCTGCCGCCGGAGCTGGACTTCGCGGGCATGTTCCACGGCGTCGACGAGCGGGTCCCGGTCGACGGACTCAAGTTCGGTGTCCGGGTGCTCGACCGGTTCATCGACGCGTCGTGATCCCAACATTCGGGCGTGCGTGCGTAGTTGACCGGAAAGAGTGAAAGGAAACATCAGCTCGTAGCCCTATCACTTTCTCCTCGTTACAAGGAGTGCAGTCCGCGGCTGGGACTGCATTGCCAACGAGGAGGAACAATGATCAAGAAGGTCGTCGCTGCTGCGGCTGCCACTGGTGGTCTCGTGCTCGCGTGCGCGGGTATCGCCGCCGCCGACGCCGGTGCCCAGGGTGCCGCCGTGAAGTCCCCCGGTGTGCTGTCGGGCAACGTCATCCAGGCGCCCATCCACGTGCCGGTGAACGTCTGCGGCAACACGGTCTCCGTGATCGGGCTGCTGAACCCCGCCTTCGGCAACACCTGCGTCAACGACTGACGTCGTTGGGCTCCACCCCTTGAGGGTCTGAGTCCGTCGGCCCCGGAATGCGCGCTGCGCACTCCGGGGCCGATTGGGCATTCGGCGCGCGGGCACACCGGCCCCCGCGCCTTCCGCAGTGCTTGGACACGTCATAAGGCAGGGAAAGCTATGCGACAGGTCACACGCAAAGGCCTGATCACCGTGGCAGCGGCAAGCGGCGTGCTCGCTGTCACCGGCGGCTACGCGCACGCCGACTCCGGCGCGCAGGGAGCCGCGTCGAACTCGCCGGGCGTCGCGTCCGGCAACTCGGTTCAGACCCCCGTGCACGCACCGGTCAACCTGTGCGGCAACACGGTCAACGTGATCGGGCTGCTCAACCCCGCCATGGGGAACAAGTGCGCCAACGCCTCGGACGACGGCGACCGCGACAGCGGCTACGGGGGCGGCGGCTCGCACCACTCCGGTGGTGGATCGCACGCCGACGGCTCCGCGAGCAACTCGCCCGGCGTCGGTTCGGGCAACCACGTACAGGCACCGGTCGACGTGCCGGCCAACGCGTGCGGCAACTCGGTCAACGTGGTCGGACTGCTCAACCCGGCGATGGGGAACGGCTGCGCGAACCCCGGCGGCGAGGACCACACCACGCCGCCCGGCGGCCCCGAGCAGCCGCCGTCGAAGCCGCACGACCCGGGCACCCCGGACAACCCGGGCACCCCGAACACTCCGGGTGACCCCGGCACTCCGGGCACTCCGGAGACCCGTGGCGGGCACTACTTCGGCAACGTCAGCGAGGAGAAGCCCAACCAGCCGCAGGCGCAGACCGTAAGTCAGCCCAAGGCCGAGTCGCAGCTCGCGATGACCGGCAGCTCGCTGCCGATCGGTGCGGCCATCCCCGTGGGCGCGGGCGCACTGCTCGCGGGCGCGGTGCTCTACCGGCGGGCCAGGGCGACCGTGTGACGGCCTAGACCGAGCACACGGCACGAGTGGGTACGGGCGGTACGAACGGAGTGGGCCCCGCGTCGGCGGGGCCCACTCCGTTCTCGTCGGCCCCCGTCAGGTTCAGGTCACCAGGTGGCCCGTAGCTGGCGGATGATCCGGCGGCGCAGCCGCACGCGGCGACTGCCGTCGCGGCGCAGACTCAGTCGGTCCAACTCCCAGTGTCCGTACTCTGCATGGTCTGTCAGCAGACGCGTCGCATCCTTGCGGGAGACCCCGCGCGGCACGTACACGTCGACAAATTCGTATTCCGGCATCGCATCTATTGTGCGGGCAGTGGCCCGGTACGGATAGCGTCTGCACTATGTCTGATGCTGCGCAGCCCACCGCTGCCGAGGTACGCGCCGCCGCCGAGGCGGTCAAGGCCGCGCTCGACCGCCACCTGGCGGCTGTCGAGCGAAGGTCGGGGGAGGACGACCCGGCCGTCTACGAAGCGTTCAACGAGCTCGCCGCCGCGGCCGAGGAGTACGACGAACTCCTCTACGACCGCTACGACGAGGTCACCCCCTTCGAGATCCCCGGCGGAGAGGATTCGCTGCCCCCGTACACCGGGCCCGAGGAACCGAACGCGCTGAGCGTGCTGATCCGACGCGACTACGCCGTGGTGGAGCCGCAGCGTCTTCTCGCCCAGGCCGGCCGGGTGGCCGACCTCGACGGGGATCCGGACATCGACACCGAGTCCGCGACCGGGGCGGGCAGCAGCGTCCACGCCGCGCTCGGCGTCCTCTTCGGCGAGTTCGAACCCGACGAGATCGCCTCCCGGCACAAGGAGTTCGGCCTGGAGGAGGGCGACTCCACGCTGTGGGTGCTGGCCGCGGACGAGCCACCGGAGCCGGGCGAATGGCTGGAGGCCCCGTTCGACCAGGCCGACCCCCAGCGGGTCGTGTGCCGCTTCGACGTGAGCGCGGTCTTCGACGACGAGCTGGACGCGGACGACGTGGACCCGGACGACGTGGACCCCGACGGTGACGTCGAGGACGTGGCGGGTGTGGAGATCGACGAGGCGGAGGCCCTGGAGGACGCCGACCGCTGACACCGGTCGAGGGACGACCGCCCCCGGCCCGTCGCCGAGCGACCGGCCGGGGGCGCGTCCATTCCGCTAGGCGCCGGGCAGCTGCGCCCGGACCAGCCGCTGCAACCGTGTGGTCCGCGGCTTCGCCGGGACCTCCGCGACGGCCCGCGGCAGCGCCGCGTCCGCGCCGTGCACGACCGACAGGTGCCGCTCCCCGCGCCCGAACGCGGAGTACACCCAGGGCCGGCTCAACGCCTGCGTCGCATCGCCGGGCAGCACCACGACGGCCGCCGGCCAGCGCAGCCCCACGGCCTGGTGCCCGGTGACCGCCCACCCGTGCCGCACGGCCCGCTCCACCTGCTCCTTCGGTACGAGGACGGGCTCGCCGTCGCACTCCAGGCGCAGCCCCTCGGCGTCGGCGCCCAGCACCCGGCCGGGCCGGACCCGCCCGGGAGTCGGCACGTACACCACGCGGTCCCCGGGGTCGAAGCCCCCGAACCGGCCCGGGCCGGGGTTGAGCCGCTCCTTCAGCGCCGCGTTCAGCGCCCGTGTCCCGGCCGCGCCGCCGTGCCCCGGCGTGATCACCTGGGTCTCCTCGGCCGGCACCCCGATGGCCCGCGGCACCGAGTCGGCGACGAGCTGCACGGTGCGGTGGATCGCCTCGGCCGCGTCCCGCACCGGCACGATGACGACCTCCTTGCCCGGCGCCTCCACCTGGTTCAGCTCACCGATGCCGATTCCGGAGACCAGCTCACCGATCGGCCCGAAGTCCGGGGTGCGGGAGGCGACGCGGGGGCAGATCTCCGCCGACAGGAGATCGGCGAACACCCGGCCCGGGCCCGCCGACCAGAGCATGCCGGGATCACCGCTGAGCACGAGACAGGCTCCGTCGGCGAGCAGCTCGACGAGCATCGCCGCGTCGTCCACGTCCAGCTGCGGCGCGTCCAGAACGACGAGGAGATCCACGGCGATCGCCCCGTCGGCGTCCCGGCCGGGGCCCTCCGTCTGCGTGAGCAGTCCCGCGACCGTCGCTGTCGCGGTCTCGGGGGCGTCGGAGCCGAGCTGCCGTGCGGCCCGGCGCCGCCCGTCCGCACTGTGCGCGGCGACGCACACGCGCAGCCCGAGTCCGCCGGCGGCGGCCGCCACGGCGACCGGCTCCGCGCGGGCGGCCTCGCCACCGGTGTGCAGGACGAGCCGGTGCGCCGCGACGGCGCGGATCAGTTCGGTCGTCGTGCCGCTCGCGGCCACGGCGGCGGCCTCCCAGTCCTCGTCGGACGGGCCGCCCTCCTTGGCCCCGGAGTTGATCAACCGGGCGAGCCCGTCGGCGAGGCTCTCCTCGGCGAGCGCGGTCCGCTCGAGACCGACCAGGACCCGGACCGGCCGCTCGACCTCGGCCTCCTCCTCACCCTCGGCGGGCTCGGGTGCGGGCTCGGGCGTGTCCTCGAGGGCGTCCTGGAAGAGCAGCGCGTCGCCCTCCGCGACCGCGCTCTGCACGGCCTCGTCCGGCTCCGGCACCCCGCGCTTGCCGAGCGCCTCGACGAGGACGGGCAGGTCGAGGGCGGTGTGCCCGGCCACAGCGGCCTGTTCGAGCAGCCAGAGCGTGACCGCGCGGCCGCGGCGCTCGTCGTCCGGAGCACACTCCGCACCGAGCAGCGCCCGCGCGAAACCGTCGGCCTGCTCAGGGCGGACGCCGCTCAGGCGCAGCAGCTGCCAGGGGTCCGAGCGGAGCCGGTCCTGCGCGCCTTCGCCCAGGGTCCGGGCGGCCGGCACGGCAAGGGTCTCGGGCGCTCCGCCCTCGGCGAGCACGGTCCGCACCGCCTCCACCGTCCCCGCGTCGGGCCCCGCGTCGACGGCGGGCGCCACGGGCGCGGGCCTGCGCTCCGGCTCGGGGACGACGACCCGGCGCCGAGTGCGCTCGGGCTCCGCGAACACGGCGGAGGCCGGCTTCTCGCCGCTCTCCACGGCGCGCACCGCGGCCAGCAGATCGGCGGCCGTACCGCTCAGCTTCGCCCCGGCGTCGACCGGCCCGTCCTTGGCGGCCTTCCGCTTCGCGATCCGCTCCTGGAGGGCCCGCTGGGCGGCGAGCTCCGCCTCGGCCTCGGACGGCTGCGCCGCGGCCTCCGCGGCCTCCGCGTTCTCGGTGCCTGCAGCGCGCTCGGGGCCTTCAGCGTCCTCGGGGCCTTCAGCGTCCTCGGTGCCCTCGGTGCCCTCAGGGTCTTGCGCGCTCTGTGCGGCGAGCGGCTCGTCCGGCCCGGCGTCGGGGCGGGCCCCTGACTCGTTCTCCGCGGCAGCGGACTCCGTACTCACAACGTGCTCCAGTCCTGATCGGGATAGCGGTGCACGGGCGCCGACACATCGTCGAGCGCCTGGCAGATCTCGTCAGGAAGACTAAGCGCCTCCACTGACAACGCGGCCGTGAGCTGCTGCGCGTTGCGCGCGCCGATGATGGGCGCGGCCACCCCGGGCCGGTCCCGCACCCAGGCGAGAGCGACCTGCAACGGCGTCACCGCGAGCCCGTCCGCGGCTATGGCGACCGCGTCCACGATGTGCCCGGCCGCCTCGTCCAGGTACGGCGCGACGAACGGCGCCATGTGGTCGGAGCCGCCCCGCGAGTCGGTGGGGGTGCCCGAGCGGTACTTGCCGGTGAGTACGCCTCTGCCCAGCGGCGAGGACGGCAGCAGCCCGATGCCCAGGTCGAGCGCGGCGGGCAGCACCTCGCGCTCCACGCCGCGCTGGAGCAGCGAGTACTCCATCTGCGTACTGGCGAGACGCGTGCGCACGCCCGGCGCCGCGAGCTGCCAGGTGCCCGCCTTGGCCAGCTGCCATCCGCAGAAGTTCGAGACGCCCGCGTAGCGCGCGCGGCCGCTGCTGACCGCCATGTCGAGGGCCTGGAGCGTCTCGTCGAGCGGCGTCTCCGTGTCGTAGGCATGGATCTGCCACAGGTCGACGTAGTCCGTGCCGAGCCGCGTGAGGGAGGCGTCCAGGGCGGAGAGCAGATGGCCGCGTGAGCCGTCGAAGCGCCGGTCCGGGTCGGGCACACTGCCCGCCTTGGTGGAGATGACCAGATCTCGTCGTGGCACGAGTCCCTCGACGAGCCGGCCCAGCAGGTACTCGGACTCGCCGTCCCCGTACACGTCCGCCGTGTCGACGAGCGTGCCGCCCGCCTCCCAGAAGACCTTCAACAGGTCGGCGGCGTCGTGCTCGTCGGTGTCCCGGCCCCAGGTGAGGGTGCCGAGCCCGATCCGGGACACGCGCAGGCCGGTGTGGCCGAGATGCCTCTGCTCCATGGGCGCTGAGATTACTGGCCGAAGGTCATGATGTGGGCCCCTGTGGATATCTGCGGTCCGGCCCGTCGCGCTAGGGTGCCCGGCAAGAGACGTTACCGATGGGTAAGCCAGCGGATCCGCACGGCGTTAAGGGGATGTGGTCAATGAAGCTCGGCATCAATCTCGGGTACTGGGGCGCGGGCATGGACGCGGACAACCTGGCCGTCGCCAAGGAGGCGGACAAGCTGGGATACGCGGTGTGCTGGGCCGCCGAGGCGTACGGCTCGGACGCCGCCACCGTCCTCGCGTACGTCGCCGCGCAGACCGAGCACATCGACGTCGGCTCGGCGATCTTCCAGATCCCGGCCCGCCAGCCCACGATGACGGCGATGACGGCGTCGACCCTCGACTCGCTCTCGGGCGGCCGCTTCCGCCTGGGCCTCGGTGTCTCCGGGCCGCAGGTCTCCGAGGGCTGGTACGGCGTCAAGTTCGACAAGCCGCTGGCGCGCACGCGCGAGTACGTAGAGATCGTCCGCAAGGCGATGAGCCGCGAGCGGGTCTCCTACGAAGGCGCGCACTGGACGCTGCCGCTGCCGGACGGCCCGGGCAAGCCGCTCAAGCTGACCCTGCACCCGCAGCGCGAGCACATCCCGCTCTACATCGCCGCGATCGGCCCGAAGAACCTGGAGCAGACCGGTGAGATCGCCGACGGCGCCCTGCTGATCTTCCCCGCGGCCGAGCACCTGGAGGAGACCACGATCGCGCCGCTGCGCGCGGGCCGCGAGAAGGCCGGCAAGACCATGGAGGGCTTCGACGTCTGTCCGACGCTGCCGCTCGCGCTCGGCGCCGACAAGGACGTCGCGGCCCTCGCCGACTTCTTCCGTCCGTACACCGCGCTCTACGTCGGCGGGATGGGCAGCCCCAAGCAGAACTTCTACAACCGGCTGGCCCAGCGCATGGGGTACGAGAAGGAGGCCGTCGAGATCCAGCAGAAGTACCTGGGCGGCGACAAGGAGGGCGCTGCCGCGGCGATCCCGCACCAGCTCATCGACTCCACGACGCTGCTCGGTTCCGTGGACCGGATCGCCGACCGGATGCAGGCCTACGCCGCCGCGGGTGTCACCACGCTGACGATCAATCCGGCCGGCTTCACGCTCGACGAGCGGGTGGCCGCGCTGCGCGCCGGCACGGAGGCGCTGGAGCGGGCCGGACTGGCGTAACAGAGGCCGGGAGGAGAGACGATTCAGCGGCCGTGGTGGGGGCTCGGGGGTCTTCCCCGCCACGGCCGTCACGGGGAACAACGCGCCATCGCGCGCACGGTTACGCCTTCGTCCGGCACTCCGCCTCCTCCGTTCGGCCGAGTTGTCCGGCACAGCTGTTGCCCCTTCACCCGCACCGCATTTGACTCGTCTTTTGCGGAACACCGGATGCGGTGCGGAGGCATGGAGGTCCCCCGATGCTGTCGGCCAAGAGCCTGTTCCAGGAGATCATCGACGACGACGAGTCGTTCCGGCTGTTCTGCTCCATCGCGGCCAGTGGCGAGTCCCAGGGCGGCTGGGAGAACGGGCGGATCGCCGCGCTCGTCCCGGAGAGCGAGCGGACCCTCGCGCCCAAGGTGGCGCGGCACGGAGCCGACGAGGACAAGCACGGACGCATCTTCAACGCGCTCATGAAGAAGCGCGGTCTGCGGCCGGTACCCGTCCCGCGGGAGGCCGACTACACGATGCTGCTGGAGAAGCACGGCATCGGGCTCGCGCACGAACAGCTCAAGCGCGACGAGCCGCTCTCCGTGCGGGACGTCGTCACGTATCTCGCGCACAGCCGCGTCACCGAACAGCGCGCCTCCGAGCAGATGGAACTGCTGCGCAAACACTTCGCCGACCACCCGGACCTCGGCCGCGCGGTGAAGATGATCTCCCACGACGAGGACAACCACCTCGCCTACTGCCACGAGGAACTGCTCCGCTTCGCGTACGCGGGCCACGGCCGCACCATCCAGCGCATCCTGCGCGAGTGCGCCCTGGCGGAGATCGCCGTCTACCGGGACGTCAGCCTGGCCGTCATGGACCACATGGGCCGCATCCTGGGCTGGCCGAAAGCGAAGTCGGCCGTGCTCGCCGCCGGCATCCACGCCGTGTACGCGTACGAACGGGCCGGCGGCTGGCGGCGCATGGTGTCGCTGACGATGCCGGAGCGGCGCGACGCCCTCGGCGGCCCCGCGACCACGGCGGTGGAGTTCGCCTGACCCGCCGGCCCGCGCTACAGCCAGCCGCGCCTCTTGAACAACCGGTACAGGCCCAGCTCCAGGACGACCATCAGCAGGATCACCGCGGGGTACGACCACGTCCAGTGCAGCTCGGGCATGTGATCGAAGTTCATGCCGTAGATGCCCGCGATCATCGTCGGTACCGCGGCCATCGCCGCCCACGCCGAGATCTTGCGCATGTCGTCGTTCTGCCGCACGCTCATCTGCGCCAGGTGCGCGGAGAGGATGTCCGACACCAGGCGGTCCAGGCTGTCGACGGACTCGTTGACCCGCGTCAGGTGATCGTTCACGTCGCGGAAGAACGGCTTCGCGTCCTCGTTCACGAACGGCACCTTCGCCAGACCCCAGGGCCCCACGCCGGAGAGCCGGTCGAGCGGCAGAGCCAACGGGACGGTGGCGCGCCGGAATTCGAGGACCTGCCGCTTGAAGGTGTAGATCCGCGACGCGGTGTCCCGCGAGCCGCCGCGATCCGGCGAGAAGACCTCCGCCTCCAGCTCCTCCAGGTCGGTCTGCAACTCGTTCGCGACCTC
The DNA here is from genome assembly GCF_039533535.1 of Streptomyces kunmingensis. Lineage (NCBI taxonomy): Bacteria > Bacillati > Actinomycetota > Actinomycetes > Kitasatosporales > Streptomycetaceae > Streptomyces > Streptomyces kunmingensis. The sequence continues at coordinate 210,630 of NZ_BAAATS010000012.1, read as the reverse complement.
CAGGTAGTGGTCCACCGTGGCGTCCGCGATCGAGTACAGGACCGCCGTCGGCCCCTGCTTGAGCACCCCCGGATCGGCCTCCAGACGCTGCCGTACGGCCTTGAGGGGCGCACCCTCGCCGTGCCGCACCGTCACCACGAACGAGTCGCCGAGGAACAGCATCAGCTCGCCCGTGGACACCTTGTCGCTCTGCGGCTCGTACACGACCGGCTTGAGGACCACGAAGAGCGAGTCGTCGTAGACCTCCAGCTTCGGCCGCTGGTGCGCCTTCAGCGCGTCCTCGACGGCCAGCGGATGCAGCCCGAACTCCTGGGTGACCTGGTCGAACTCGTCCTCGGTCGCCTCGTGCAGACCGATCCACACGAACGCGTCACCTTGCGAGCGCGCCTCGTCGAGCGCGTCGGAGAAGTCCGACGGGCCCTCGCTCCGCTGCCCGTCCCGGTAGATGGCACAGTCGACGATCATGACAGGCATTCTTCCCAGGGGCCGCACGGGTCGCACTTCTGTGTGCGCCTAGGCTGGCCTGTATGCCCACGCTGATCCTCGTCCGGCACGGACGCTCCACCGCCAACACCGCGGGTCTGCTCGCCGGGTGGACCCCCGGCGTGGCCCTCGACGAGCGCGGCGCCGCGCAGGCCGCGGCCCTGCCGGGACGCCTCGCGGACCTGCCCCTCGCGCAGATCGTCACCAGCCCGCTCCAGCGCTGCCAGGAGACCCTCGCACCACTGCTCGCCGCGCGGCCCGACGTGGCCGTGACCAGCGAGGAGCGCATCGGTGAGTGCGACTACGGGGACTGGTCGGGCCGCAAGCTGGCCGAGCTGACCGACGAGCCGCTCATGCAGGTCGTGCAGTCGCACCCGACCGCCGCCGCGTTCCCCGGCGGGGAGTCGATGCGGCAGATGCAGCACCGGGCCGCCGAAGCGGTACGTGAGTGGAACGCGCGCGTGGAGCGCGAGCACGGCGCGGACGCCGTGTACCTCATGTGTTCGCACGGCGACATCATCAAGTCGCTCGTGGCGGACGCCCTCGGGCTGCATCTGGACCTCTTTCAGCGCATCTCTGTAGAGCCGTGTTCCATCACAGCGATCCGTTACACACGGCTGCGCCCCTTTCTCGTACGCCTCGGCGACACCGGCGACTTCGCGTCCCTGGCGCCGCGCGAGGAGTCCTCGGAGCCGGACGCACCCGTCGGGGGCGGCGCGGGCGCACCGTGATCGTCGGCCGCAGTAGGCTGAAGCAGCCGTAAGCACGGTGGAGACCGGTCGCCCCTGACCGGCCCAGCCAGTCGTTCCCCCGATCCCATGGAGACAGGACGTGTCCCGTCAGGTGTTCCTCTACGACCCTCCGGAGCGGTTCGTGGCCGGTACGGTCGGGCTCCCCGGGCGCCGCACCTTCTTCCTGCAGGCCTCGGCAGGAACCCGGGTCACCAGCGTGGCGCTGGAGAAGACCCAGGTGGCAGCGCTCGCCGAGCGCATGGAAGAGCTGCTCGACGAAGTGGTGCGGCGCAGCGGCGGCAACGCCCCGGTGCCCGCCGTCGTGCCCACCGAGACCTCCGACACCGCGCCGCTGGAGGCGCCCGTCGACGAGGAGTTCCGCGTCGGCACCATGGCGCTCGCCTGGGACGGCGACGAGCAGCGCATGATCGTCGAGGCCCAGGCCCTCGTCGAGGTGGACGCCGAATCCGACGAGGACCTGGCCGAAGCCGAGGAAAGGCTTCTGCAGGACGAGGAGAACGGCCCGCCGATGCTCCGGGTCCGCCTCACCGGCACCCAGGCCCGCGCCTTCGCCAAGCGGGCCCTGGACGTCGTGAACGCGGGCCGCCCGCCGTGCCCGCTGTGCAGCCTGCCGCTCGACCCGGAGGGACACGTATGCCCGCGCCAGAACGGATACCGGCGCGGCGCGTGAGCGACCGGGATCTCACGCTCCTCACACAGGGGGAGCTGCACGTACAGGGTCAGATCCGCGACGCCTCGAACGCGGTCCTACTGTGCACCGTCACGTACGAGGACCGCTCGGCCGCCTGCGTCTACAAGCCGGTCCGCGGTGAGCGGCCCCTCTGGGACTTCCCCGACGGGACGCTCGCCCAGCGCGAGGTCGCCGCGTACGAGGTCTCCGAGGCGCTCGGCTGGGAGCTCGTGCCGCCGACCGTGCTGCGCGACGGCCCGTACGGCGAGGGCATGTGCCAGCTGTGGATCGATGGGCCGGATGGGCCGGATGGGCCTGATGGGCAAGAGGGGCCGGGCGGCCCTGACGGCTCCGGCGGTCCCGAGGCGCCGGAAGAGGCCCCGGAGCAGGCGGGGGCCGACAAGCTGCTGGCCCTCGTCGACGCCGAGGAGCCGGCCGAGGGCTGGAAGGCCATCGGGTTCGCCGAGGTCGAGGAGGGGCGTACGGCGCTGCTCGTGCACGCCGACGACCCGCGGCTGCGCCGGCTCGCCGTGCTCGACGCCGTGATCAACAACGGTGACCGCAAGGGCGGACACCTGCTCGTCGACGCCGGGGGACACCTCTACGGCATCGACCACGGGGTCACCTTCAACGTCGAGGACAAGCTGCGCACCCTGCTGTGGGGCTGGGCGGGGGAACCGCTGACCGAGGAGGCCACCGCCGCCCTCGAAGGGCTGCGCGAGCGCCTCGGGACGGGTGAACCGCTGGCCGCCCGGCTCGGCGAGCTGATCACCGAAGCGGAGCTGGAAGCCGTACGGGAACGGGTGGCGGCCCTGCTGAAGGGCGGCCGGCACCGCGAGCCGAGCGGCGAATGGCCCGCGATCCCCTGGCCGCCCATCTGACCTGCGGTCGGCGGCGGCCCACGCCGGGCCGAGCGGCGAGATCGAGACGGATCGGCGCAGCCCCTCGCCCTGGATCCGGCCCGGATCCAGGGCGCCGGCCGGAACTCGGCGCGTGGGGCGGCCGGACAAGATCCGGGCCGCCGCCGGGCGGTAGCGGGCGGCACATGATCGCGCAAGAGGGCCTCATCGGCCAGCGGACCAGGTCCGCACCCAGGTCCGGTTCGTATGCGGAAGCTCCGTCCGGTTACGCTCAAGGCATGCATGCCTGGCCCGCTTCTGAGGTCCCCGCCCTGCCTGGCAAGGGCCGCGACCTTCGGATCCACGACACCGCGACCGATGGGCTCGTCTCACTCGACCCCGGTCCCGTCGCCCGTATCTACGTCTGCGGCATCACGCCGTACGACGCGACCCATATGGGTCACGCGGCGACTTACAACGCGTTCGACCTCGTGCAGCGCGTGTGGCTCGACACCAAGCGGCAGGTTCACTACGTCCAGAACGTGACGGACGTCGACGACCCGCTGCTGGAGCGGGCCGTCCGCGACGGCATCGACTGGGCCGGCCTCGCCGAGCGCGAGACCGCCCTGTTCCGCGAGGACATGACCGCCCTGCGGATGCTGCCGCCGCGGCACTACATAGGCGCCGTCGAGGCCATACCCGGCATCGTGCCGCTCGTCGAACGGCTCCGTGACAGCGGTGCCGCCTACGAGCTCGAGGGCGACACCTACTTCTCCGTCGAGGCCGACCCGCACTTCGGCTCCGTCTCGAACCTCGACGCCGAGGCGATGCGGCTGCTCTCCGCCGAGCGCGGCGGCGACCCGGACCGCCCGGGCAAGAAGAACCCGCTCGACCCGATGCTGTGGATGGCCGCACGCGACGGCGAGCCCAGCTGGGACGGCGGTTCGCTGGGCCGGGGGCGCCCCGGCTGGCACATCGAGTGTGTCGCCATCGCCCTCGACCACCTCGGCATGGGCTTCGACGTCCAGGGCGGCGGCTCCGACCTCGCGTTCCCGCACCACGAGATGGGCGCCTCGCACGCGCAGGCGCTGACCGGCGAGTTCCCGATGGCCAAGGCGTACGTCCACGCCGGGATGGTCGGGCTCGACGGCGAGAAGATGTCCAAGTCCAAGGGCAATCTGGTCTTCGTCTCGCAGCTGCGGCGCGACGGGGTCGACCCGGCCGCGATCCGGCTCGCGCTCCTCGCCAACCACTACCGGGCCGACTGGGAGTGGACGGATCAGGTCCTCGCGGATGCGGTGGCCCGGCTGGGGCGGTGGCGGGCTGCCGTGTCGCGGGCGGACGGGCCTTCGGCCGAGGGGGTTGTCGAGGAGATCCGGGCCGCGTTGGCCGAGGATCTGGATTCGCCCGCGGCGTTGGTTGCCGTTGACCGGTGGGCGGAGCTTCAGTCTGCCGACGGTGGGGCCGATACGGGTGCGCCCGGCGTTGTGTCCCGGGCCGTCGATGCTCTGCTCGGGGTCGCGCTGTAGGACACGGGGCTCTGCCCCGGACCCCGCTCCTCAATCGCCGGAGGGGCTGGGATCGGCTGCGTTGTACGTGGGAGAGGGGCGCTTCCTCCCTGGGAGGAAGCGCCCCTCGTTTCACTTGGTGCGGTCGGATCCGGTGAGCCGGATCCGGTGGGTCAGATCTTGCGCACGTGGATGCTGCGCAGAACCTGCGGCGTGCCCGAGTCCCAGATGCCGACGACCTGCTGGCCGAACGCGAAGGCTTCCTGGACCTGGTCGTGGGTCTGCGCGTTGGGGTTGGCGAAGATCCGGAACTGGTTCTGGATCCGCAGCGCGATGAGGCTGGGCTGCCCGGGCAGCGGCTGCACCACGTCGATGTAGGCGTCCGCGATACCGGCCTGCAGCACCTGCTGCTGGACCTGCTGCTGGGCGTGCTGCACCGCGATCTGGGCGATCTGGTGGAGATGCTGCTGCACCTGCTGCTCGACCTGCTGCTGCTGGCCCTGGCCCTGGCCCTGCTGCTGGCCCATCTGCTGCTGCTGGCCGCCGAGCTGCTGGAGCAGGCCCTGGAAGGGCTGCTGCTGGCCGAGCTGCTGAAGCTGCTCGAGCGAGCCGCTCATCCCCATCGGCTGCTGCTGGCCGTAGCCCTGCTGGCCGAACGGCTGCTGCTGCTGGCCGAAGCCCTGCTGCCCGAACGGCTGCTGCTGCTGGCCGAACGGCTGCTGCTGGCCGAAGCCCTGCTGCCCGAACGGCTGCTGCTGCTGGTAGGGCGACGTGCTCGGGAACTGCTGTCCTTGCTGCTGACCCATCTGGGGGGTGATGCTCATGCGGGTGCCACCTTCCATCAATGGTTGGTTGCGTTGCGTCAGCCGGTGATCACCAGGCCGACGATCTCGTCGTCCGAGAACCAGACACGTACATCGGGCCGTCCCCCCGCGAAGGCGGAGTGCACCGCCTGGCGGATGTCAGGGGACGGATTGGTCAAATTGCGCCATGCACCCGCCACGAAAAGCCTGATCCGCGGCGGGAGTTCGGGGGGATACGGGAGCAGCTCGTCCCAGTACCGCTCGGCCTGGCCCGAGCCGACCGACGACGGCAGCACGTTGGTGACCGCCGCCTTCAGGTCGGGCCGGTTGCCGATGCGCTGCGAGGCGGGCCGGCCGGGCGCGTCCTGCTGCGGTGAGCCGGTCGCCCGCAGGACCTCACGCGCACGCTGCGACGTCATCGGGCGCTGGCCTCCGGCCTTGAGCATGCCCTGGAGGGAGGCCAGCGCGCCGACGACCACCGGGGAGGCGGACGAGGTGCCGGAGAACGTATCCGTGTACCAGGCGATCTCCTCGCTGCCGCCCTGCAGATCGCCGGGCCGGTCCCAGGAGCCGCCGGTGGTGGTGACCTCCCGGCCCCAGCCCTGCGCGTCCAGGCGCGCACCGTAGTTGGAGAAGGAGAGGCGCGAGCGGTCCGGGCCGTGGTCGCGGCCGTGTGTGCCGGGCGGCGGTGCGCCGGCGCCCACGAGGACCGAGCCCGAGGACTTGTTCGACGGATTGAACGGGTTGTGCCACCACGACGGGAACTCGTCGGGGCGCCGCTCGTACAGCGCGTCGTCGAGGGATTCCGCGCCGTTGCCCGCCGCGCCGACGACCACGACGCCCTTCGACGTCGCGTACTTGATCGCGGCGAAGTCGTCCGGCCACCACTCCAGGGGGATGTAGCCCCGCTGGTCGTCGCGGGCCGCGTAGTCGAACCGCGGGCCCGGGCGGTGCAGTTCGATCAGCAGGATGTCGCCGGGGGAGAGGCGCTCCGTGGCCGCGAAGATCGCCGCCGCCGTGCCCACGCCCTGGAACGACGCCGCCGCCGTCACGGCCTCCGGCGCGATGCCGGTGACCCCGAACTCTCCCCGGTCGCCGCCGATCACGCCGAGCACCGCCGTGCCGTGGTTGCGCCAGGCCACGTCCGAGATCGGCGTGCCGACCACGATGCCGGCCAGCTTCGCCGACAGGTCCTCGTGCCCGAGCTGCCAGGCGCCCTCCACGTCGATGACGGTGATGCCCTCGCCGCTGCCGCCGAGCCGCTGCCACGCCCAGTACGCGTCCACGCCCTCCGGCGCGGGGCCCAGATAGCGCTGGCGGGCGGTGAAGTCCGGGGTCGCGGCGGTCTTCTCCTTCATGCGCCGCGCCTCGTCGGACTCCTCCGGCATGGCGGCGGGCACCGCGCCCGGCTTCACGTACGCCGTCACGATCCCGGGCAGTGCCGCGATGCGGGCCCGCAGTTCCTGGGTGCGGTCCGTGCCGCCGCGCACCCGGTAGAAGAGCGCCAGATCGGGGAAGTCCGCCCCGGCCTCCGCTGCCTCGGACACCCCCCGCAGCCGCTCCTCACTGCCGAACAGCGGTTCCAGAGTGAGCTGTTCGTCGCCCAGGAACATGTTCAGGGCCGATACGTCGGTGCCCGCCGCAGAGCGCACTCCATCGGTCTGGACGCGCAACTGGGCCTCGGGGCGCGCCAGGACGATCAGTTCCTCCTCCGCCCCGTGATAGGTGAAGCCGGATCCATCCGGCCCGGGCCCGGCCGCTCCAGGCCCCGCCCCAGGGCCTCGCGCCGATTCCGCGTGCTGATCGGTCATCGCTCCACAGCTCCCCTCGCCATGTCCGGTCGTACGGGTGTGCCTGCGCCGCGCTCACAGGGGCACACCTTGCTACGGCCGCGCCCGCTCGTCCACCCCCCAATTTCCCCAGAGCGTTTGAGAACAAGTTGAAAGGGGAACCCCCTGCAACTCGCTGCAATCCACACCGAATGCGATGTCACGCCATAAACCGGCCAAAGGGAAAGTGGCACATGACAGCGGGAACGACGAGAGGCGGGCGCCCGCGGCACCGGTCACCCGGTACCGCAGACGCCCGCCTGCTGCTTTCTTGCCCTACTGCCCTACTGCCCTACTGCCCTACTGCCCTACTCGTCGCCGTCCTCGTTCTCCGGGCGCGGTGGCTTCGGCGGGCGGGTCCGGCCGCTCGGGTTGTCCCTGAGGTAGCTCGAACCGTCCCCGCCGTCCGTCGCGTGCCCGCTGGGCGGGGCGCCCGGATCCCGGCGCCGCAGATAGCGCTCGAACTCGCGGGCGATGGCCTCGCCGGTCGCCTCGGGCAGCTCCGCGGTGTCCCGCGCCTCCTCCAGGCTCTGGACGTACTCGGCGACCTCGCTGTCCTCCGCGGCCAGCTGGTCGACGCCCACCTGCCAGGCGCGCGCGTCCTCGGGCAGTTCGCCCAGCGGGATGCGCAGGTCGATCAGGTCCTCCAGGCGGTTCAGGAGCGCCAGCGTCGCCTTCGGGTTCGGCGGCTGGGAGACGTAGTGCGGGACCGCCGCCCACAGGGAGACCGCCGGGACACCCGCGTGCGTGCACGCCTCCTGGAGGATGCCGACGATGCCCGTCGGGCCCTCGTACTTGGTCTCCTCCAGATCCATGCGCGTAGCGAGATCCGGATCGGACGTGACGCCCGACACCGGCACGGGGCGCGTGTGCGGGGTGTCACCGAGCAGCGCGCCCAGGATGACGACCAGTTCGACGCCCAGCTCGTGCGCGAAGCCCAGGATCTCGTTGCAGAACGAGCGCCAGCGCATGGACGGCTCGATACCCCTGACAAGGACCAGGTCACGCGGCTTCTCGCCGCCGATGCGGACCACCGAGAGCCGGGTCGTCGGCCAGGTGACCTTGCGCACACCGTCCTCCAGCCACACCGTGGGCCGGTTGACCTGGAAGTCGTAGTAGTCCTCGGCGTCCAGCGCCGCGAACACCTCGCCCTTCCACTCCTTGTCGAGATGCGCGACCGCGGTGGAGGCGGCGTCGCCGGCGTCGTTCCAGCCCTCGAACGCGGCCACCATGACCGGGTCGACCAGCTCGGGAACCCCCTCGAGCTCGATCACCCAGCGCCTCCTTCCGACGTTCCCTCGCGTACCTGCCCACCTTACGGCGTCCGCGGGGACCCTCCGCAGCCCCCTGGAACCCGGGGGCTGCCGGGAACACTGCCCCGAGTCGGACGATCGCACTCCACCCCGGCCGGCCCCGCCGTCACAGGGCCGGGTGGTCACAGCGTCGAGCGCAGCCACTGCTCCACGCTCGCGATGTGCACCGTCGCCCACGAGCGGGCCGCCTCCGCGTCGCCGTCGCGCAGCGCCGCGAGGATCGCCCGGTGCTCGCGCAGGGTGCGGCCGACCGCGTCCTCCTGGGTCAGGCCGCGCCAGACGCGGGCCCGGGTGGTCGGCCCGGACAGACCGTCGAGGAGGGAGCACAGGACCGAGTTGCCGCAGGCCCTGACGATGCCCCGGTGGAAGTCGAGGTCGGCGGCGACCAGCTCCTCCACCGACGGCGCGGTGCCCAGGGCGTCCAGCTGGGCCGCGAGCGCGTCGAGCTGTTCGTCGGCGATCAGGGTCGCGGCCATCGCCGTCGCCGCGGGCTCCAGGATGCGGCGGACGGCGAGGAATTCCAGGACCGTGTCGTCGCGGTGGAAGTCGACCACGAAACTCAGTGCCTCGAGCAGCAGTTGAGGGTCGAGACTGGTGACGTACGTGCCGTCGCCCTGGCGTACGTCCAGGATGCGGATCAGCGACAGCGCGCGCACCGCCTCACGCAGGGAGTTGCGCGACAGGCCGAGCTCCGCGGCGAGTTCGCTCTCCTTGGGGAGCCGGTCGCCGGGGCGCAGCGCGCCCGAGACGATCATGCCCTTGATCTTCTCGATGGCCTCGTCGGTGACGGCCATGGAGGCCCCCTCTGCTCGTCTCCGGAGGGCAGATACCTCCGATGTCCCGGACCATTATGTGGTCACGAGCCGAGGGGGCGGACGGAGTCCCCCGTCGTGCGAGGGCCGGGGTCACGCGGAGGCCTGCTCCTCGGCGCCCGCGCGGTAGAGGCGGCGCAGCCGGACCACGCCGAGGTCGTGCTGGTAGAGGTTCTCGCGCTGGTCGGCGTCGGCCGGCATGGCCTCCAGCATCACCCGGTCCTGCTCCAGCACCTCCCAGTGCCGTTCCTCGATCAGCGTCTTGTAGAGGAACCGCCAGCTGTCGCGCTGCCAGCCCCGGACCGTGCGGTAGCGCCAGAAGAAGACGGCGCAGCGCTCCGCGTCGACCGGGCGCACCATGCCGACGATGCCGAACGGGCCGCCGGGGCCCGCCGACGGCGGATACGGGATCGACAGGTCGACCCAGTCCACGCCGGTGCGGCACAGCTCGACCCAGTCGAAGTTGACGCCCCGCTGGTCGGTCTTCTCGAAGAAGTAGCCGCGCTCGGTCTCCCGGATACGGAACTTGGCGGTGGTGTCACCGTCGAACATCGTGTGCGAGTCGTGGTGCAGGAACGCGCCGTGCATCGGGTCGAGCAGGTTCTCGACGGCGTAGCGCCACGGCACGTTCCACTCGGCGTAGCAGAGGATCGCCTCGACGTCCGGATCGGTGAGCGGCTCGGGGAGCGTCAACTCGACCGGCCCCGGATGCTGTTCGGTGCCGAAGTAGGCGAGGACCGCGCCCGACACCTCCCGCACGGGGAGCGAGACGACGAGCTGTTTGCCCTCCAGGTTGCAGCCCGGCAGGCCCGGCACGGAGGAGACCGTGCCGTCCGTCTCGACCTCCACGCCGTGGTACCAGCAGGCCACCCGGTCGCCCAGGTGTTTGCCGAGGGAGAGCGGGGCGCCGCGGTGCGGACAGCGGTCGGCGAGCATGCTCAGGGTGCCGTCGGAGCGGCGGAACAGCAGCCACTGCTCGCCGAGGACGGTGACCTTGCGCATCGCGCCGGGCGCGACGAACGAGGACGGCACGACCGGGTGCCACTGGCCGCGCAGGCCCGTCGCGTACAGGTGATCGGCGGTCGGGGTGGTCATGGCGGTCACGCTCCCAGTCGGTGCATCTCGGCGCGGAAGGATTCCTCGGTCCAGGGCGCCCCGTCGGGCGCGTGGACCTGGCGGGCGTTCAACCCCCGCACCACGTCGGCGAGTTCATGGCCGTCCTTGGTGAAGACCTCTTCGAGGGTGGCGGCCAGCTTGTACTCGTAGGGGCTCGGCTCGTGCGTACGGGACTGATGGATGTCCAGGTACGGCCAGTCGGTCGTGGTGTGCATACGTGTCTCCAGTGGGTCGGTCACAGGTCGAGGACGAGGCGGCCCGACGCGCGGCGCGAGACGCAGATCATCATCGAGGTGTTGGCGGCGCGCTCGGCGTCGGAGAGCAGGAAGTCGCGGTGGTCGGGGGCGCCGTCGAGCACCCGCGTCTCGCAGGAGCCGCAGATGCCGTCACGGCAGGAGCTGGCCACGTCGAGCCCGGCCTGCTCGGCCGCCGCGAGGATCGAGGTGTCCGCGCCGACGGTGAGGGTGAGCCCGGAGGCACGGCACTCGACCTCGAACTCGGCGTCGTCCGCGGTCCGTTCGGCAACCGGCGCCGCGAACCGCTCGACCCGCAGCCGCTCCGCCGGGCACACCGCTTCGACCGCGGCGAGCAGCGGCTCGGGTCCGCAGCAGTAGACGAGCGCGCCCTCGGGCAGCTCCGCGAGGGCCGAGGCCAGATCGATATGGCCCAGCTCGTCCTGCGGTACGAGCGTCAAGGTGCCGCCCAGCGCCCCGAGTTCGTCGGTGAACGCCATCGAGGCGCGGCTGCGGCCGCCGTACACCATCCGCCACGCGGCGCCCCGCCGCGCGGCGTCCCGGGCCATCGCGAGGATCGGGGTGACGCCGATGCCGCCCGCGACGAACACGTACGCGGGCGCCTCCTCCAAGGCGAAGTGGTTCCGTGGCTCGGACACCGTCACCTGCTGGCCGGGCCGCAGCGCTGTATGCACATGGCGTGAACCGCCGCGCGACGACGGCTCGTTGAGGACGCCGATACGGTACGTGCCGGTCGCCGCGGGGTCACCGCACAGGCTGTACTGCCGGATCTGCCCGCCCACGTGCACGTCGACATGGGCGCCCGGCTCCCAGGCGGGCAGCGGCTTGCCGTCGGGGTGGGTCAGCTCGACGGACAGGACGCCGTCGGCCTCCCACGTCATGCGGCGGACGAGCAGGGACAGGTGACGCTCTTCGGTCGTCGTCATGGCGCGGCCTCCCTACGCGGTGGGGATCTTCACGGGCGGGGTGAACGGGTTCTTCATCGGGCCGAGCGCCGCCAGGTCCACCTCGACGAGCGTCGGCCCGTCCGAGGCGACCGCCTCCTCGATCACCGGCTGGGCGTCCTCGGCGTCCGCGATGCGCAGATACGGCAGCCGGCAGGCGCGGGCGAGCAGTTCGAAGTCGGGCGTGGTCAGGTCGACGCCGGAGCGGCGCTCGCCGTAGCGGTCCTGCATGTTGCGCAGCACGCCGTAGCCGCCGTCGTTGAAGACGAGGACGGTCAGGCGGGGCCTTTCCTGGGCGACCGTGAGGAGTTCGCCCAGGTGCACGGCGAGGCCGCCGTCGCCCGCGACGACCACGGTGGGCCGCCCGGGCGCGGCGAGCGCGGCGCCGATGCCCATGCCGAGGCCCTGCCCGATGCCGCCGCCGCGCGGGAACACATTGGACTTCGGGTCGTACATCTCCAGCAGCCGGTTGCCCCAGCTGCTGGACGCGATGGTGACGTCCCGGGCGACGACCGCGTCCCGGGGGAGCGCGGCGCGCAGGGCGTCGCAGATCGCGGCCTGCGGGCCGATGTTCTCGTGCAGCGCGGCGCGGACGTCGGCGCGGACCCGCCCGACGCGCCGCGTCCACTCCGGGTCGGCGCTACGGGCATGGGGGAGCAGCGCGGACAGCACATCGGCGGCGTCGCCGTGCAGGGCGTGCGCGGCCGGGTGGACACGGCCCAGCGCCGCCGCGTCCACGTCGATCTGGATGTGGGCGGCGGGCAGGGCGAGCCCGTAGTCCGCCGTCTCGTTGGACCGGAAGTGCGTGCCGACGCTCACCAGGACATCCGCGTCGGCGAGCAGTGCGCGCCCCGCCGGGGTCGTCGCGAAGTTGCCGACGACCTGCGGGTGGTCCTCGGGGACGGCGCCGCGCCCGGAATTGGAGGTGAGGAGCCCGGCACCGGTCGCCTCGACGAGGGCGGCGAGTTCCGTACGGGCGCGGGTGGCGCCGCCGCCGGCCCAGATCAGGGGGCGTCGAGCCGACTCCAACAGGCGCCCGGCCGCCTGTAGTCGATCCGCTTCCGGCGTCGGCCGCTTCGGCTCCGGAGCCTGTACGGGGGCATCGTCCTGGGCCGCGTACTGAAGATCGATGGGCCACTCGACGCTCGCCGGGCCGCCGGGTGAGGCCAGCGCGGCGCGGGCCGCCTCCCGCAGCACCCGGCCCGCGTCCCCTGCGGACGGCACCGTGGCGGCGTACGCCGAGACGGCCCGCAACATGCCGAGCTGGTCCTTCGTCTCGTGGATGAAGCCCCGCCCGCTGCCCAGGTACGCGGTCTCTACCTGGCCGGTGACGTGCAGCACGGACGTGCCGGAGGCGAGCGCCTCGACGAGCGAGCCCGCCGCGTTGCCCGCGCCGGTGCCGGTCGAGGTCAGCGCGCAGCCGATCGAGCCGCGGGCCCGGCCGTAGGCGTCAGCGGCGTTCACCGCGCTCGCCTCGTGCCGCACCGGGACGAAGCGCAGCTCGCGGTCGACGGCCTCGACCAGCGGCAGATTGTGCACGGAGACGATCCCGAAGACCGTGTCGATGCCGAGTTCCTTCAGGACAGCGACGAGGAGGTCGCCCCCATTGGCGTAACGCATGCGCGCTCCTCAGAGAGGTCAGGTGGGAAAGTTTCAGAGAATCCCGCGGCCGACTCCGCCGCAGACGTCGATGCTGGTTCCGGTGATGTACGAGGCCCGGGGCGCGAGCAGGGTGAGGACCGCGTACGCCACCTCCTCGGCCCTGCCGAGCCGGCCGAGGGCGATGCCGCGGTCGGCGGCCAGCTCCGCCTGCCAGTCCTCGTAAGGGAGACCGGAGTCCGCGGCGGCGTGGCGGCGCGTCCACTGGCCGGTGTCGATCAGGCCGAGGCAGACGGAGTTGACCCGGATGCCGTCGGCGGCGAGTTCCGTGGCGAGGGACTTGGAGAGGTTGAGGATGCCGGCGCGGGCCGCGCTCGTCGTGATGAGCCGGGGCTCGGGCTGCTTGGCGAGGACGGCGTTGACATTGACGACGGACGCCGCGTCGGACGCCTTGAGCAGGGACCGGGCGGCCTGAAGGGGATTGAGCACGCCCGCGAACTTCAGCTCCAGTTCGTCCCGCCAGTCGTCCGGGGTCGTCTCGTGGAGGCGCTTCATACGGGACTGCCCGGCGTTGTTGACCAGCCCGTCGAGCCGTCCGCCGAACGCCTCGGCGGCCGTGTCCACGAAGCCGCGGACGGCATCGGCGTCCCGTACGTCGCACACGGCCGTGAACAGCCGCTCGTGCGCGCCGATCCGCTCCAGCCGCTCGGCGTCCCGTCCGCACGTGGCGACGTGGGCACCCTCGTCGAGCAGGGCGCGGACCGTGGCCAGGCCGACGCCCGAGCTGCCTCCGGTGACCACATAGGTCCGGTCGGCGAGGCCCAGATCCATAACTGCCAGCTCCTGTACGTCAGTTCATCGTGAAGCCGCCGTTGACGGCGATCACTTGTCCGGTGAGGTAGCGCGACTCCTCGGAGAGGAGGAAGGAGGCCAGGCCGGTCAGGTCGTCGGGCCGCTGGGCCCGCGGGATCGCCCGGTTCGCGGCGTAGAGGCCGTGCCGTTCGGCGGGCACCGTCTCGGTCGCCTCGCACTCGGTGAGGCCGGGCGCGAGCGCGTTCACGGTGATGCCGCGCGGGCCGAGCTCCCGGGCCATGGCCCTGGTCAGGGCGATGACGGCGCCCTTGGAAGTGATGTAGTGCGCGAGGCGCGGGGAGCCGTAGAGCGCCGCGTCGGACGCGATGTTCACGATGCGGCCCACCGGCCCGAACAGCGGGTGCAGAGCCTTCGCCACGAGCCAGGGGCCACGCGCGTTCACCGCCATCAGACGGTCCCAGGCCTCGACGCCGATGTACTGGAACTCCCTGCCACCGACTCCGTTGGCGAGCGCGGCGTTGTTGACGAGGCCGTACAGCGGCCCCAAGCCACGTACGAACGCAGCGAGGTCGGCGACCGAGTCCGGGTCGGCGACATCGCACCGCACGAAGCGGGCGTCGACCCCCTCGGCGCGCAACTCCTCCGCCGCCCGGGAGCCCCGCTCCGCGTCGACCTCGGCGACGACGACCCGGAAGCCGTCGGTGCCGGCCCGGCGGGCCATGGCCAGACCCAGACCACGGCCCGCCCCGGTCACGACGACCGTACGCAGGTCGTCGGAGGACTGCTCAGTCACGGGTGACGCCGTGCATCGGCGAGTACGCGGGATACGACGGGACCTGCGGCTTCTGGGTGCCGATGACGACGCAGAACAGCGCGTCGGTGTCGCCCTCGTTCTTCAGCGAGCGGGTCACCCCGGCCGGGACCACGATCATGTCGCGGTAGCCCAGCGTGCGGTACTCGACCTCGTCCGCGCCGCGGTGCACGCCCACCCGGACCTCGCCCTCCAGGACGAAGAACGCCTCCTCCACGTCGTGGTGGGTGTGGGCCGGGCCCTCGGCGCCGGGCGGCAGCAGCATGTTGGAGAAGGTGAAGCCGCCTGAGGGGATGATCCGGCTGTCGCCCTCGTGGTTGCCGGTGGCACCGGAGCCGACGTAGCGGATCTGGCCGCGGCGGTACTGCGGACCCGCCTTCTCCTGGAAGGAGAGCGTGTCGAAGTCGGCGACGCGGGATTCCTTCGAAGCGATGAGGGAGTCGGTGTACGCGGCCAGGTCGTCGCCGTTGTCGTACGCGGTGGTGGTCAGAGGCATGATGACGTCCTTTGCTGAGGTTGAGGCTGGGCGGTGACGATGTGCAGGTGGGACAGGACCCAGGCGTTGAACCGCTCGGGCTGTTCCTGGTTGGCCAGGTGACCGGCGTCCTTGACGATCACGAAGGCGGTCTTGTGCAGGGCCCCGGCGAGGACCTGGGAGGCCTCGACGCCGGTGACCGTGTCGCGGTCGCCGCACACGACGAGCGCGGGCGCGGCGACGGCGGACAGTTCGGGGCGCAGATCGGCGCCGGCCATGGCCTCGGCGGCGTACCCGTAGCCGGGCAGCCGGACCGCGCCGGCCATGGTGTCGACGACCCGCTCGACGAGTGCGGCGGGGGCCAGGTCCGAGACGAGGCGCGGCCCTCGCTTCTCGGCGAACGCGCGGGGGCCGAGCGCGGCCAGCTCATCGGCGCGCGCCCGCATCCCGGCGGCCTTCGCCTCGTCCGTACCCGACCCGGCGCTGGAGTCGGCGAGCACGAGCGAGGCCACGAGCTCCGGGTGGCGCGTGGCGAGCCGGACCGCGATCACGCCGCCCTAGGACACGCCAAGGACGTGTGCCGGCGAGCCGTACGAGCGGATCACGTCGGCCGCCGCGTCCGCGAACCCGTCCAGGTCGAGCGGGCCCGCGGGATCGGGGGACCGGCCGTACCCGGGTGCGTCCCAGGCGACGACGCGGACGTGCCCGGCGAGAGCGTCGAGCTGCGGGGCGAACGCCGCCGACGACGAGCCGATCCCGTGCAGGCACAGCAGCAGCGGGCCGTCCGATCCGGCTTCCTCCAAGTGAACGGCGGTCACAGGATCTGCCCCGACCGCCGGGCCAGCGCGGAGAGGGAGCGCAGCACCGCGTAGGGCACGACCTGGCTGGTCGCCGGGTTCGCCGGATCGGGGCGGTGCGCCACCTCGAAGCGGTAGGCGCCGTGCGGCCCGGACGCCTCGATCACGTGCCGGGTCCGCTCGGCCGCCGGATCGGCGACGACCCGGACCCGCACAGCGTCCAGGTCGCCGACGGCGAGTGCGACCGAGGCCGCCACGTTCGTCGACTTCGGGAACTTCACGGGCACGTCCCGCGCGGTGCCGGACATGACCTCGACGGGCCCGGACGCCGCACGCATCCGCTCCAGCAGCTCCGCGTCCATCCACGGCTGTTCGAGGGTCGACGGCAGCTTCGTCGTCGTCAGGCTCACCTCGTCCAGCGGGCCGAGGGAGCGCACGGCCTGGAGCAGGTCGAGGCCGCCGACGGCGCCGCCGGTGAAGTAGACCCGGCCGGGCCCGGCGGCGAGCAGCTTCTTGGCGAGTTCCTCGTCGGTGAGGGCCCCGGTGGAGGCCACCAGCAGATCGGTGCCCGCGGTGAGGACGCGCTCGCCCCATTCCCGTACGACACCCTGACCCGCGGCCTCCACGATCAGGTCGGAGCGCTCGATGGCGTCCTCGAAGGAGACCTGCGGCGCGGGCGCCGCGTCGCCGAGCGGACGGTTGTCGACGATGCAGGCCAACTCGGCGCCCCGCACGCCCTGTTGTGCGAGCGCCGTGCCGACGACGCGCCCGATCGCGCCCCATCCGACAAGCCCCACAGCGAGTGTCCTGGTCATACCTGCACTCCTTCCGGCCGGCCGGCCATGTGACAGCGGATCTCCTTCGACGGCGCCCCCGCAGTGCCCCACAGATCGGACAGCTCGGGCACGCGCCGCCACACCTTCGCGATCCACCGGTCCTCGACGACCTGCGCGACCTCGGACGTGTACTCGCAGACGAGCCCGGTCGGGTCGGTGAAGTAGGAGAAGGTGTTGTTGCCGGGCCCGTGCCGGCCGGGACCCCACTTCGGGACGATCCCGTGGTGGCGCAGACGGCCCAGGCCCCGCATGAAGTGGTCGACCGAACTCATCTCGTACGCCACGTGGTTGAGGGAGACCCACTCGGCCTGGTTGAACGCGATGCAATGGTGGTCCGCGTTGCAGCGCAGGAACGCCATCTGGTGCTCGGACCAGTCGGAGACGCGCAGGCCGAGCACGTCGCGGTAGAAGGCGACGGCGGCGTCGATGTCGGGCGTGTTCAGCACGGTGTGCGTGACGCCGACCGGCACGGCCTCCTCGCGGCCGCGCGGCCGGACCGCCCAGGTCTCGGCGGACAGCTCGACCAGCCGGCCCTCGTGGTCGTGCAACCGCAAGCCGTAGCCGCCGCCGACCTGGTCGAGCGGCCCGGGTCCGGAGACCGGCACGAGGCCGCGCGCCTCGAGCCGCCGCGCCGCCTCGTCGATCTCGGCGGGGGTGGCGACCGCGAACACGAGGCAGCCGAGGCCGGTGCGCTCGGAGCGGGTCAGCTGGAGGGCGTGGTGCTCGTCGCCGGTGCCGCGCAGCCAGCTCGCGCTGTGCTCGGACTCGACGACCTCCAGGCCCCACGCGTCCTCGTAGAAGTCGGTGGCCTCGGCGAAGGAGGGGGTGAGCAGCTCGACGGAGCGCAGGGCGCGCAGCCGGGCTATCGGGGGGTGTGACATCGGGAACTCCGTCGCGGAAGTGGTCAGTTGGCCCAGGGGAGCGGGGTGTCGGAGATGCCCCAGTACAGGGACTTCTGGCGTTGGTAGGCGCGGATGGCGTCACGTCCCTTCTCCGTGCCGAGCCCGCTGTCCTTCCTCCCGCTGAACGGGGTGGACGCGCTGAACTGCTTGTACGTGTTGATCCACACGGTGCCCGCGTCGATCCGGCGGGCCAGGCGCCAGGCCGCGCGGTGGTCCCGGGTCCAGATCCCGCAGGCAAGGCCGTACACGGAGTCGTTGGCCTGGCGTACCAGGTCGTCCTCGTCGTCGTAGGGCAGCGTGACCAGGACCGGGCCGAAGATCTCCTCCTGGCAGGTGCGCGAGGAGTTCGGCAGGCCGGTGAGGACGGTGGGCAGGTAGTACGCGCCCTGCCCGTACCCGGTGCCTTCGGGCGCCGCGCCGCCGCACAGCACCTCGGCGCCTTCGGAGCGGGCCAGGTCCACGTAGGCGGCGACCGAGTCGCGGTGCTCGGCGTGGACCAGCGGACCCACCTGGGTGTCGGGCGCGGTACCGGGGCCGACGCGCAACTTCCCTACGCGCGTGACAAGTTCGCGCACGAATTCGTCGTGGATCTCACGGGCCACGAAGAGCCGCGAGCCGGCGATGCAGGACTGCCCGCTGGAGGAGAAGATGCCGAACATGACGCCTGCCAGGGCCTGTTCGAGGTCGGCGTCGGCCCGCACGATCGTGGGTGACTTCCCGCCCAGCTCGAGGGAGGCCGGAATGAGCTTCTGCGCCGCGATCGCCGCGATGGACCGGCCGGTCTTCGTGCCGCCGGTGAATCCGATCCTGCCGACCAGTGGATGCCGGACGACCGCGTCCCCGACCACCCGGCCGCTGCCCGGCAGGACGGACAGCAGGGCGGTGGGCAGGCCGAGTTCGGTGAGGGCTCGTGTGATGAGGCGGCCGAGCGCGAGGGAGACGAGGGGTGTCCAGGCGGCGGGTTTGAGCAGCACCGCGTTGCCCGCCGCCAGCGCGGGAGCGATCTTCTGCGCGTCGCTGGCGACCGGGGAGTTCCAGGGGTTGATCGCGCCGACGACACCGATCGGCTCGTGCACGCTCATCGTGACGTACGCGCCGCGCGAGGGCGTCAGAGCCTCCTCTGCGGTCTCCAGCGCGGCCGCCGTGTAGCGGAAGGTGCCGGCCGCGCTGAGCGCGAGCGCCCTCGTCTCGGTGAGGGTTTTGCCGGTGTCCGCGGTCTGCGTGGCGGCCAGCTCGTCGGCGGCCTCCTCGGTCAACTCCGCGATGCGGTAGAGGAGTCGGGCCCGCTGATGGGGGAGGAGGTCGCGCCAGGCCGGGTCGACCGCGGCCCGCGCCGCCGCCAGCGCCGCCTCGTCGACCTCTTCGGCGGACGCGGCGTGCACGGTGGCGAGCACCTCTCCGGTGGCCGGGTCGACGGTGTCGAAGGGCTCGCCGCCACCGCGACGCCACCTGCCCGCTACGAGGATCTCGGTGAGGGTCTTGGGCACGGCGAACCTCCGGGAGGCGGACGGGACACGACAGCGGACGGGGCACGGCAGGGAGCAGGGCTGCAACCCGGAGCCGGCGACCGGAGCGGGAATCGCTCAAGTGCTAGAAAGCTAAGCGCTTAAATGTTTCTCCGCAAGACCCACCATGGTTGCGGTTGTTGTTCATATACCTAAGTGCCTAACCATTGACCACTTAGGTGTTGCCTCCTACTGTCGGCGGAACTCCTCTGTTCGCGTGTTCGCGGAAGGACCCCTCCATGACGACTGTGGCCGGTAAACAGGGCCTCGGCTCGATCGCAGCCAGGCTCGAACGGCTGCCGCACTCCCGCTGGCACGTCAAGGTCCGATTCCTGATCGGCGCCGTGACCTTCTTCGAGGCCTTCGACCAGCTCCTGGCCGCCTCCGCCCTGCCCGTCCTGATGAAGGAGTGGCACCTCACGACGGGCCAGGCCACCTTCGCCGTCACCACCGGCTCCGTCGGCATGCTCTTCGGCGCGCTGCTCGCGGGCTGGCTCGGGGACCGGATCGGCCGGGTGCGCACCGTCGCCCTCGGCGTGGCCACGACCGGCCTCGCCAGCCTGGCCGTCGCCACGGCGAACGGCATCGAACTGTTCTCGCTCTTCCGGTTCGTGCAGGGCCTCGGCATCGGCGGCGTCGTCCCCGTCGCGGCCACCTACATCAACGAGATCGCCCGCTCCGACAAGCGCGGCCGCTTCGTCCTGCTCTACGAGATGATCTTCCCGGCCGGGCTCGCGGCCGCCAGCCTCGTCGCCGTGTGGGTCGTGCCGAACCTCGGCTGGCGCGCGATGTTCCTGATCGGCGCGCTGCCCGTCCTGGTCGCGGTCCTGCTGCCCCGGCACGTGGCTGAATCGCCCCGCTGGCTGCTCTCGCAGGGCCGGACCGAGGAGGCCGAGCGGGTCATCGCCCGCATCGAGGCGGAGGTCGAGAAGTCGGTCGGCGAACCCCTGCCCAAGCCCTCCGACACGCCCCCGGAAGAGGTGCGGCGGGGGCGCCTGCGCGATCTGTTCACCGGCCGCTATCTGCGCCGCACCACCGTCCTGTCGGCCCTGTGGTTCGTCGCCTACTACGTCAACCACGGCATCTCGACCTGGCTGCCGTCGCTCTACACCAAGAACTTCGGCCTCGATCTGACCACGGCGCTCGTCTACACCCTGCTGAGCAACATCACGGGGCTGCTCGGCACGTTCGCCGTCGCGCTCGTCATCGACCGGATCGGCCGCCGCCCCGCCCTGGCCACAGCGCTCGGCGGCGCGGCCCTGGCCCTCGGGACGCTGGCCCTCGCCGGCGTCACCTCCGGGCTCCAGGTCGCCGTCTTCGCCTCCTGCACGACCTTCTTCGTCTACGCGATCAACGCGGGCCTCTACCTCTACTCGCCCGAGCTGTACCCGACCTCGAACCGGGCCAGGGGCGCGGCGTTCGGCGGCCTGTGGAACCGGCTCGGGGTGATCCTCGGCCCCATCACGGTCGGCGCGATCCTCGGCTCCGGCGGCAGCCTCAGCCTCGTCTTCGTGCAACTGGCGTGCGTGGCGGGGGCCGGCGCCGTGATCGCGCTGTTCGCCGTGGAGACGAAGGGACGGACGCTGGAGGAACTCAACGCGTAGTCGACCCGGGGGTGGCGCCTGGTCGTCCCCCGGGCTGCACCGGCCGCCCGTGATCACTTCAGGGGTAGGATTTTCAGGGGCGTACGATTCCGCGCCTCACCCAGGGAGCGTGCGAGGGGGCGGGAATGGCCGAGCGGAAGGTGACGCGGCAGGACGCCGTGACACAGATCGTGGCGGACTGGGCGCGCGAGCGGCCCGAGCTCGACACCGCCCCGCTGGAGGTGCTGGCCCGCCTGCACCGCTCGTTCCTGCGGTACAACACCAAGCTCAACGCCTCGATCGAGCGGCACGGCCTGTCCGTCGCCGGGTTCGACGTCCTGACCGCGCTGCGCCGCTCCGGGAAGCCGTACCGGCTCACCGCGGGACAGCTCGCCGACTCCGGACTCGTCTCCTCCGCGGGCGTCACCCTGCGCATGGACCGCCTGGAGAAGGACGGCCTGATCGTGCGGGAGCGGGACGCCGACGACCGGCGCGTCGTCTACTCCCGGCTGACCGGTACGGGCCTGGCCAAGGTCGACGAGGTCTTCGCCGAGCACCTGGACAACGAGGCCCGGATGCTCGCCGGGCTCTCTCCGTCCGAGCGACGCCAACTCGCGCGTCTGCTGGGCAAGTTGGAGCGCTCCATCGTCGACTCGGACGAAGCGGGACAGTAGCCCGGGTTCACTCCCACAGTGTGCTCGGCGCCTCCTCGCGTACGACCGGCGCGATCTCCTCGGCGAACCGCTGCAACGTCTCGATCTGCTCGTCCGTCCCCTGCCCGAAGGTGTCGACGGTGACGGACTGCAGATCGTGCCGGTACACCTCGTGGTACCCGAGGATCTTGTCGATGATCTGCTGCGGCGAGCCGATGAGCTGCGGCCCGTCCGCGATGGCGTCCTCGATCGTACGGAACGGCGTGTTGTAGCCCGCCTTCCCCGCGAGGTGCGGCTTGAAGGTCTGGGCGACCTTCGCCTCGTACAGCTCCTTGTACCGCGCGACGGCCTGCTCGTGCGTGTCCGCGATCAGCAGCCCGCCCGAGCCCGCCGCCACGTGCGCCCGCGCCGGGTCGTGCCCGTACGCCTCGAACCGCTCCCGGTAGTGCTCGATGAGCTTCGCGTACGCCGCCCGCGGCTGGACCGCGTTCGCCGTGAACAGCGGATCGCCGTGTTGCGCCGCCAGCTCGGGCGAGTTGAGGGAGGTCGCCGAACCGTGCCAGACGCGGGGGAGGCCCGCGTACGGGCGCGGCACCGTCGTCACCCCCTTCAGAGCGGGCCGGAACTCGCCCTCCCAGTCGACCCCCTCCTCGGTCCACAGCCGGCGCAGCAGCTCGTACTTCTCCTTCTGGAGATCCCACTGACGCGCCTCGTCGAGGCCGAACAGATCGAAGTGGCCCGCTTCCGCGCCCTTGCCGATGACCAGCTCGACGCGGCCGTGCGAGAGCTGGTCGAGCGTCGCGTAGTCCTCCGCGACCCGCACCGGGTCGAGGATCGCGACGACCGTGACCCCCGTGAGGAGCCTGATCCGCGTCGTCCGCGCCGCCAGCGCGCCGAGCACCACGGTCGGGCTCGACGACAGGAACGCGCCCGCATGACGCTCGCCGACCGCGTACGCGTCATAGCCGAGCTGCTCCGCCGCCGCGCCGACATCGACGACCTGAGTCAACCGGGCCGCTGCGGAGGGGAGTTCACCCGTCAGCGGGTGCGGGGCGTGACCGATGATGGACAGGACCTGGAACTTCATGGTGCCCCTTCTCGCGTGTCATATCAGGTGCCACTCCCGGGCCGGCAGCTCGTACGACCGCACCCGGTCGCCGTGCTCGTGCGTGATCGTCGTCACCAGCAACTCGTCCGCCCCGGTGGCCCGTTGCAGCGCCGTCAGTCGCTTTGCCACCGTCCCGGCGGAGCCCACGAACTGGGTGTCCACCCGGTCGGCCACCAACGCCCGGTCCTCCTGCGTCCATCGATGCCGCCGCGCCTCCTCGGGTGTCGGGTACGGGATCGCCCCCTCGCCGCTGCGGATGGACCGCACCCACGGCGCGTACCCGGCGGCCAGCTCCCGCGCGGCCGCGTCGTCCTCGCCCACGACTCCGGCTGCTGAAGAAGCTCCAACTGCCGCTGAAAGCGCGGTGATTGCAGGAGCCGCCCGAATCCGGTGAACCGGGGCGGGACGTAGAGCCCCTCGTCCGTGAAGGTGCCCTCGCCCGGCCCGGCGCCCCCGGCGGCCCCCGGCGGCGCGGCACCGCGGGGCCGCCCGGAGCGTCCGAGCCCGAGATCGATCCGCCCGGGGAAGAAGACGTCGAGGATCCCGAACTCCTCCACCACCGACAGCGGCGTGCGGTGCCCGAGCAGCACCGCGCGGTCTCCCGCGGAGCGGTGGCCGCGTCGGAGCCGGAGGTCAGGGGCACGAGATCGAGCACGGAGAGCGGAACCGGAGGCATACCTCCACTCTCGCTCCCGGACATTGCGGAGGTATGTACGCTGCATGGCAGTGCCCGGGGACGCAGGAGGGGCGGCTCCCCGCGTGGGAGCCGCCCCTCTTCGCATGAACCGGCAGGTCTACTTCTTCTTCTCGAGGAGCGCCTGCACCTTGCCGCGCACCTCGTCCGTGGCCAGGCCCCGGATCGTCAGCGTGGTGCGGCGGCGCAGCACGTCGTCCGGCGTCTGGGCCCACTCGTGGTCACGCGCGTAGGCGACCTGCGCCCAGATCTCCGGCGCGTCCGGGTGCACGCGCTCGCCGAGCTCCGGGTTCTCGTTGGCCAGACGCGCGATGTCGAAGGCCAGCGAACCGTAGTGCGTCGCCAGGTGCTTCGCGGTGTCGGCGGCCATGCGCGGGCCGGGCGCCGGGTTGTCCACCAGGAGGCGGTGCGCGACGGCCCGCGGGTTGGCGACACCGGGCAGCGGCATCCGCTTCGGCAGCTCGTTGATCGGCTCGAAGTCGTCGCCGAGCGGGTGGCCCGGCAGCGACTCCAGCTTCTTCATCACCGTACGGCCGATGTGGCGGAACGTCGTCCACTTGCCGCCCGCGACGGACAGCATGCCCGCCCGGCCCTCGGTGACGACCGTCTCGCGCTTGGCCTTCGAGGTGTCACCGGGACCGCCCGGCAGCACCCGCAGACCCGCGAACGAGTACGTGATGAGATCCCGCTTCAGCTGCTGGTCGCGTACGGAGAAGGCGGCCTCGTCCAGGATCTGGTCGATGTCCTTCTCGGTGACCGACACATCCGCCGGGTCGCCCTCGTACTCCTCGTCGGTCGTACCGAGCAGCAGCATGTCCTCCCACGGGAGGGCGAACGTGATGCGGTACTTGTCGATCGGGGTGGCGAGCGCGGCCTTCCACGGGGAGGTCCGCTTCAGGACCAGGTGCGCGCCCTTGGAGAGGCGGATGGACGGGGCCGCGTCCGGGTCCTCCATCTTGCGCAGGTGGTCGACCCACGGGCCCGTCGCGTTGAGCACGAGCCGCGCGTTCACACCGAACTCGTCACCGCTCGTGCGGTCCTTCAGCTCCGCGCCCGTGACCCGGCCCTTGCTGAAGCGCAGGCCGGTGACCTCGGCGTGGTTGAGGACGACGGCGCCCGCGTCGACGGCCGCGCGGACCGTCATCAGCGCCATCCGCGCGTCGTTCATCTGGTCGTCGCCGTACACGGCCACGGCCTTCAGGTTCTCGGTCCGCAGCTCGGGCACGTCCTGCTGCGCCTTGCCGGGGGAGAGCAGGTGGCCGACGCCGTCACCGAACGCCGACAGGGCGCTGTACGCGAAGACGCCCGCGCCCAGCTTGGCCGCGCCGTGCGGGCCGCCCTTGTAGACGGGCAGGTAGAAGGTGAGCGGGTTGGCGAGGTGGGGCGCCACGTTCCGGGACACGGCACGCCGCTCGAAGTGGTTCTCCGCGACGAGCTTCACCGCGCCGGTCTGCAGGTAGCGCAGACCGCCGTGGAGCAGCTTCGAGGAGGCGGAGGAGGTGGCGCCGGCGAAGTCGCCGGCGTCGACCAGGGCCACCCTGAGACCGGACTGCGCCGCGTGCCAGGCAGTGGAGATGCCCAGAATGCCGCCGCCGATCACCAGGAGGTCGTACGTCGCCTTGGAAAGCTGCTCGCGGGTCTCGGCGCGGCTCGGGTTGGAGCCGGCGGCCGGGTGCGTTCCGAGGGCAGGCACGGTCTGCAGGGTGGACTGGGTAGTCATGGTGGGGTCTTACTCCTCGTCTTCGAGCCAGCCCATGGACCGCTGTACGGCCTTGAGCCAGCTCTTGTACTCACGGTCGCGGGTGTCCGCGTCCATGCGGGGCGTCCACTCGGCGGCCCGGCGCCAGTTGGCACGCAGGTCGTCGGTGCTGGACCAGAAGCCGACGGCGAGACCGGCGGCGTAGGCGGCACCGAGGCAGGTCGTCTCGGCGACCATCGGACGCACCACAGGGGCGTCCAGGAAGTCCGAGAGGGTCTGCATCAGCAGGTTGTTGGAGGTCATGCCGCCGTCGACCTTGAGGGCCGTGAGCTCGACGCCGGAGTCCTTCGTCATGGCGTCGCTGATCTCACGGGTCTGCCAGGCCGTGGCCTCCAGGACGGCGCGCGCGATGTGCGCCTTGGTGACGTACCGGGTCAGACCGGTGATCACACCGCGGGCGTCGGGGCGCCAGTACGGGGCGAACAGACCGGAGAAGGCCGGCACGAAGTACGCGCCGCCGTTGTCCTCGACCGACGACGCGAGCGTCTCGATCTCGGCGGCGGACTTGATGAGGCCCATCTGGTCGCGCATCCACTGCACCAGTGAACCGGTGACCGCGATGGAGCCTTCCAGGGCGTAGACCGGCTTCTCGTCGCCGATCTGGTAGCCGACCGTGGTCAGCAGCCCGGAGTAGGAGTTGATGGCCTTGTCACCGGTGTTGATCAGCATGAAGGTGCCGGTGCCGTACGTCGACTTGGCCTCGCCCTCGGCGAAACAGGTCTGGCCGAACAGGGCCGCCTGCTGGTCGCCGAGCGCCGAGGCGACGGGGACACCGCGCAGGACGTCGCCGAGCGTGCCGCCGGTGACCTCGCCGTAGACCTCGGCGGAGGAACGGATCTCGGGCAGCATGTTCATGGGCACGCCGATGGAGGAGCAGATGCGCTCGTCCCACTTCATCTCGTGCAGGTTCATCAGCATCGTGCGCGAGGCGTTGGTGACGTCGGTGACGTGCTTGCCGCCGTCGACCCCGCCGGTCAGGTTCCAGATGACCCAGCTGTCCATCGTGCCGAAGAGGATGTCGCCGGCCTCGGCGCGCTCGCGCAGGCCCTCGACGTTGTCGAGCAGCCAGCGGGCCTTGGGCCCGGCGAAGTACGAGGCGAGCGGCAGCCCGGTCTCGCGGCGGAACCGGTCCTGCCCGACGTTGCGCCCGAGCTCCCGGCACAGGGCGTCGGTGCGGGTGTCCTGCCAGACGATGGCGTTGTGGACGGGCTCACCGGTGTTCTTGTCCCAGAGCAGCGTGGTCTCGCGCTGGTTGGTGATGCCGATGGCCTTGATGTCGTCGCGGGTGATGCCGGCCTTGGTGATGGCGCTGGCGACGACTTCCTGGACGTTGGCCCAGATCTCGTTCGCGTCGTGCTCGACCCAGCCCGGCTTCGGGAAGATCTGCTCGTGCTCCTTCTGGTCGACGGAGACGATACGGCCGTCCTTGTCGAACACGATGCAGCGGCTGGACGTGGTGCCCTGGTCGATCGCCGCGATGAAGGGGCCTGCGGTGTGTGCGTCGGTCACGGGGTGCTCCTGAAAAGGTTCTCGATGCTCGGGCGGGGTGCTCGCGGTGCCGGGGCGGCCTACTTGAACGCCAGGTTGTAGAGGCCACCGGCTATGGCGCCGCCGATCAGCGGACCCGCCACCGGGATCCAGGCGTACGACCAGTCGGAGCCGCCCTTGTTGGGCAGCGGGAGCAGCGCGTGCACGATGCGCGGACCGAGGTCGCGGACCGGGTTGATCGCGTAGCCCGTGGGGCCACCGAGCGAGAGACCGATGCTGACGACGACGAGCGCGGTGATCAGGGCGCCGAGGGTGCCCAGGCCGTTGCCGCCGTCGTTCAGGCCCTGCGTCAGGATGGCGAGGACCAGCACGACCGTCGCGATGATCTCCGTGATCAGGTTCTGCACGTAGTGCCGGATCTCCGGGCCCGTCGAGAAGACACCGAGCACGGGGCCCGCCTTGGGCGCGGCCTTCTGGTCGACCAGGCCGTCCTCGTCCGGCTGCGCGGCGAGGACCTCGGGGTCGGTCAGGTGCGCGTGGAACTGTCCGTAGTACGTCGCCCAGACCAGCACGGCGCCGATCATCGCGCCGAGGAGCTGCGAGCCCAGGTAGAGCGGTACGTCGCTCCACTTGGTGCCGCCCTCGATGGCGAGGCCGATGGTCACCGCGGGGTTCAGGTGGGCGCCGGAGACGCCGCCCGCGAGGTAGGCGCCGGTCAGGACCGCGAAGCCCCAACCGAAGGCGATGGCGACCCAGCCGGCCTCGTACGCCTTCGAGCGCTTGAAAGTGACGGCGGCGCAGACGCCACCGCCCAGCAGGATGAGCACGGCGGTACCGATGGTCTCGCCGATGAAGATGTCGGAGCTGGACACCCGCGACTCCTTTGTCCTTCGTCCAGGGGAAAACCGAACCCCGGGTCCCTCTCCGGTGGTCCGCGCCCAGTGAGGGCGGTTTCGGCCTGGCCTTGTCACACTCTAACGCTTATTGCCGGTAGGTGTTCGACAATGCCGACCGATGGACGCGAGTCTCGCTCCGGGGTTACTCGGTCGTCAAGGGTTCTGTTATTCAAAGCACGATCTTTATTGATCGAACGTGCCTATCGGTGACTCTGCGGTCATGGACGTGCATCGATGGTCGCGCGGGAAGGTGCACTCTGCATCTTGAGACCGCGCGCACACGCGAAAGCCCCGTCCGAGGACGGGGCATGCGGGTGGCGGCGGGCAGTGCGGATCAGAACCGGCTGGCGCCCAGATCGCGGGAGACGGCCCGGGCGCAGTCCCGCACGGCGGCGATCAGCTCGGGCCGCAGCGCGCCCTTGTCCTCGCTCATGCACACCCGCTCCACCGCCCCGGTGATACCGACCGCGCCGACCGGCATCCGGTGCCGGTCGTGGATCGGCGCCGCGACGGAGGCGACGCCCTCCCAGGTCTCCTCGACGTCCTCGGCGTACCCACGCGCACGGGTCAGGTCGAGCACCGACTCGAAACCCTCCAGCGTGGAGACCGTGCGCGCCGTGAACTCCCTGCGCTCGCTCTCCATGACCTCGCTGTGCGCCACGGGGTCGTACGCGGACAGGACCTTGCCCAGGGCCGTGGAGTGCAGCGGCTGCATCGCCCCGACCTCCAGGACCTGCCGGCTGTCGTCGGGCCGGAACACGTGGTGCACGATCAGCACGCCCTGCTGGTGCAGCACGCCCAGGTAGACGGCCTCCCCGCTGGAGCGGGCCAGATCGTCCGTCCAGACCAGCGCGCGCGCCCGCAGCTCGTGCACGTCCAGGTAGCTGTTGCCGAGGCGCAGCAGCTCCGCGCCCAGCTGGTATCGCCCCGACGCCGCGTCCTGCTCCACGAAGCCCTCCGCCTGCAGGGTGCGCAGGATGCCGTGGGCCGTGCCCTTGGCGAGGCCGACGGCGGAGGCGATGTCCGAGAGGCCGAGCCGCCGCTCACCGCCCGCGAGGAGTCGCAGCATCGCCGCGGCCCGTTCGAGCGACTGGATGTTGCGTGCCATCGCAGTCCCTTCCTCCCTCGGTTCCTCTCGAGCGACCAATGCCGCCAAGCAACGTTCGACAATGCTGAACAGTATCGGTCGTTGCCGACCTCCTGCTAATGCGGCGTGAGCCTATATTTCGACCCGTTTCCCGTCAGGAACCGCTCCCGGACAGTGTGGCGCGGTTGGGCCGTGCGGCGTTCCACGCCGTGGACGCTTCCGCGAACGGACCTTGGTCCCGGCTACCCTGGCCGGGTGCGCCTCCAGCAGTGGAGCCGCAAAGCCGACAGCCGTCGCACCTCAGGGAGCACTTTCATGGCCTCGTTGCCAACGCCCGCCGCCGATTCCCGCGCCCGTGTGGACGCCCTCCGCGAAGCCCTCGCCACCCGTGTCGTGGTGGCCGACGGCGCGATGGGCACCATGTTGCAGGCGCAGGATCCCACCCTCGACGACTTCCAGCAGCTCGAGGGCTGCAACGAGATCCTGAACATCACGCGTCCGGACATCGTGCGTTCGGTCCATGAGGCGTACTACGCGGTCGGTGTCGACTGTGTGGAGACGAACACGTTCGGCGCGAACCATGCGGCGCTGGGCGAGTACGACATTCCGGAGCGGGTCTTCGAGCTGTCGGAGTCCGGGGCCCGGGTGGCCCGCGAGGTCGCGGATGAGTTCACCGCGTCGACGGGTCAGCAGCGCTGGGTGCTGGGCTCGATCGGCCCGGGCACCAAGCTGCCCACCCTGGGCCACGCCCCCTACACGACCCTGCGCGACGCCTATCAGCGCAATGCGGAGGGCCTGATCGCGGGCGGCGCGGACGCCCTGCTGGTGGAGACGACCCAGGACCTCCTGCAGACCAAGGCGTCGATCATCGGGGCCCGCCGCGCCCTGGAGGCGACCGGCGCGAACCTGCCGGTGATCTGCTCGGTGACGGTGGAGACGACCGGCACGATGCTGCTCGGCTCGGAGATCGGCGCGGCGCTGACCGCGCTCGAGCCGCTGGGCATCGACATGATCGGCCTGAACTGTGCGACCGGCCCGGCGGAGATGAGCGAGCACCTGCGCTACCTCTCCCGGCATTCGCGGATCCCGATCTCGGCGATGCCGAACGCGGGCCTGCCGGTGCTGACCAAGGACGGCGCGCACTACCCGCTGAGCGCCGAGGAGCTCGCGGACGCGCAGGAGACGTTCGTGCGCGAGTACGGACTTTCGCTGGTGGGCGGCTGCTGCGGTACCACGCCCGAGCATCTGCGCCAGGTCGTGGAGCGGGTCCGCGGCACCCGGCCCACCGTGCGCGAGCCGCGCCCCGAGCCGGGCGCCGCCTCCCTCTACCAGACGGTCCCGTTCCGCCAGGACACCGCCTATATGGCGATCGGCGAGCGGACGAACGCCAACGGGTCGAAGAAGTTCCGTGAGGCGATGCTGGAGGGCCGCTGGGACGACTGCGTGGAGATGGCCCGCGAGCAGATCCGCGAGGGCGCGCACATGCTCGACCTGTGCGTGGACTATGTCGGCCGGGACGGCGCCGCCGACATGGAGGAGCTCGCCGGCCGCTTCGCCACCGCCTCCACCCTGCCCATCGTCCTGGACTCCACCGAGGTCCCGGTGCTGCGGGCGGGGTTGGAGAAGCTGGGCGGGCGCGCGGTCCTGAACTCGGTGAACTACGAGGACGGGGACGGCCCGGAGTCCCGTTTCGCGAAGGTCACCCAGCTCGCCCAGGAGCACGGCGCCGCGCTGATCGCGCTGACCATCGACGAGGAGGGCCAGGCCCGCACGGTCGAGCACAAGGTCGCCATCGCTGAGCGCCTGATCGAGGACCTGACGACGAACTGGGGCATCCACGAGTCGGACATCCTCATCGACTGCCTGACCTTCACGATCTGTACGGGTCAGGAGGAGTCCCGGGGCGACGGCATCGCCACCATCGAGGCGATCCGGGAGCTGAAGCGGCGCCGCCCGGACGTGCAGACCACGCTGGGCCTGTCGAACATCTCGTTCGGGCTGAACCCGGCCGCCCGGATCGTGCTGAACTCCGTCTTCCTGGACGAGTGTGTGAAGGCGGGGCTGGATTCGGCGATCGTGCACGCCTCGAAGATCCTCCCCATCGCCCGCTTCGACGAGGAGCAGGTGCAGACCGCCCTCGATCTGATCTACGACCGGCGGGCCGAGGGCTACGACCCGCTGCAGAAGCTGATGGCGCTGTTCGAAGGTGCGACGGCGAAGTCGCTGAAGGCGGGCAAGGCCGAGGAGTTGGCCGCGCTGCCGTTGGAGGAGCGGCTCAAGGCCCGCATCATCGACGGCGAGAAGAACGGCCTGGACCAGGACCTGGAAGAGGCCCTGCAGACCACGCCCGCTCTGGACATCGTCAACAACACCCTTCTTGAGGGCATGAAGGTCGTCGGTGAGCTGTTCGGTTCGGGGCAGATGCAGTTGCCGTTCGTGCTCCAGTCGGCCGAGGTGATGAAGAACGCGGTCGCCTATCTGGAGCCGCACATGGAGAAGTCCGACGCGGAGGGCAAGGGCACCATCGTGCTGGCCACCGTGCGCGGCGACGTGCATGACATCGGCAAGAACCTGGTCGACATCATCCTGTCCAACAACGGCTACAACGTGGTCAACCTCGGGATCAAGCAGCCGGTCTCGGCGATCCTGGAGGCGGCCGAGGAGCACAAGGCCGACGTGATCGGCATGTCGGGGCTGCTGGTCAAGTCGACGGTGATCATGAAGGAGAACCTTCAGGAGCTCAACCAGCGCAAGATGGCCGCCGACTTCCCGGTGATCCTCGGCGGCGCCGCGCTGACCCGCGCCTACGTCGAGCAGGACCTGCACGAGATCTACGAGGGCGAAGTCCGCTACGCCCGCGACGCGTTCGAGGGTCTGCGGCTGATGGACGCCCTGATCGCGGTCAAGCGGGGCGTGCCCGGCGCCACCCTGCCCGAACTGAAACAACGCCGGGTCAAGGCGAGCAACGTAACCGTCGAGGAGCAGCCCGACGAGGGGCCCGCACGCTCCGACGTCGCCATCGACAACCCGCTCCCCGAGCCGCCGTTCCGCGGCACCCGCGTCATCAAGGGCATCCAGCTCAAGGAGTACGCGTCCTGGCTCGACGAGGGCGCCCTGTTCAAGGGCCAGTGGGGCCTGAAGCAGGCGCGTACCGGGAACGGGCCCACGTACGACGAACTGGTGGAGACCGAGGGACGGCCGCGGCTGCGCGGCTGGCTCGACGAACTGCACACCAAGAACATGCTCGAGGCGGCCGTCGTCTACGGCTACTTCCCCTGCGTGTCCAAGGGCGACGACCTGATCATCCTGGACGACGACGGGAACGAGCGGACCCGCTTCACCTTCCCGCGCCAGCGCCGCGGCCGGCGCCTGTGCCTGGCCGACTTCTTCCGCCCGGAGGAGTCCGGCGAGACCGACGTCGTCGGACTCCAGGTCGTCACCGTCGGCTCGAAGATCGGCGAGGCCACCGCCGAACTGTTCGCCGCCGACTCCTACCGCGACTACCTCGAACTGCACGGCCTCTCCGTCCAGCTGGCCGAGGCCCTCGCCGAGTACTGGCACGCCCGCGTCCGCTCCGAGCTGGGCTTCGCCGGCGAGGACCCGGCCGCGATGGAGGACATGTTCGCCCTGAAGTACCGAGGCGCGCGCTTCTCCCTCGGCTACGGCGCCTGCCCGAACCTGGAGGACCGCGCCAAGATCGCCGACCTGCTCGAGCCCGAGCGGATCGGCGTCCACCTCTCCGAGGAGTTCCAGCTCCACCCCGAGCAGTCCACGGACGCGATCGTCATCCACCACCCGGAAGCGAAGTACTTCAACGCGCGGTAATCATCACCGTCGTACACTGGTCGGTCCAGCACAGGCCGGTCGCCCTCCCGCTCCAGGAGGGTGACCGGCCTTCTCGTCCCTCATGGAGGTGTACTCGGATGACCAGTACGGTCCCCGCACTCGGTACCCGAACGGCCGAAGGCTCCACACTTCAGGCCGTGCTCCTCGACATGGACGGAACCCTCGTCGACACGGAGGGATTCTGGTGGGACGCCGAGAGCGCCGTCTTCGCCGATCTCGGCCACACGCTCGACCCCGCCTGGCAGCAGGTCGTCGTCGGCGGCCCCATGACCCGCAGCGCGGGCTTCCTCATCGAGGCGACCGGCGCCGACATCACCATCCCCGAGGTGACCGTCCTGCTCAACGACGCCTTCGAGCGGCGCATCGCCCAGTCGCTGCCGCTGATGCCGGGCGCCGCGAGACTCCTCGCCGAACTGGCCGCGCACGAAGTGCCCACGGCGCTCGTCTCCGCCTCCCACCGCCGCATCATCGACCGGGTCCTGCACTCGCTCGGCGCACAGCACTTCCGCCTCACCGTCGCCGGCGACGAGGTCTCCCGCACCAAGCCCCACCCCGACCCGTATCTGATCGCCGCCTCCGGGCTGAGCGCCGAACCCGCGCGCTGCGCCGTCATCGAGGACACCGCCACCGGGGTCGCCGCCGCCGAGGCCGCGGGCTGTCACGTCGTCGCCGTCCCGTCCGTCGCCCCGATCGAACCGGCCCACCGGCGCACCGTCGTGCCCTCCCTCGAACATGTCAACGTGCCATTCCTGCATGGCCTGATGACGCTCTGACGGCCGCCGGTTGGCTGAATCACCGCGCACACCAAGCCAGTTGAATGTGTGACCTTTCCCACTCGGTAGGGGGTCGACAGGCGTGGCGGGCCGTGCTGCGCAAGCGCTTCGAGGGCTTCTGGGCGTGCCTTTGTGTCCCGATTGGTCGCCCCCTGCGCCGAACCTTCCTCCTGAGGTGTTTTCGGTGCGTCCACGCCTGATTCCGCTCCGTGATGGGCGCCGGACTCCAGCGCCTGCGGGCCGCGACGGCGGGCCCATTAATGTCGTCGCGAGAACATCGACGTAACCCACCCGTGTCCCGCGCGCATCACCCTTGCCCCAGGCCCACGGGATCGACAGCTCTGGAGAACTTCGAGCATGAACCGCAAGACTTTGGTGCTGCCGGCCGTCATCGGTCTGCTTGCCCCCGTGCTCGTCGCGTGCGGCGGGTCCGACAGTGGGAGCGAGGGCGGCGACGGAATCGCCGTGGGCACCACCGACCGGTTCGTGGCGTCGAAGTCCACCCCCGCCCCGTTCGACCCGGCCGACGCCTACGACGTCGGCTCGTGGAACGTGCTGCGCCAGACCGTGCAGACGCTGATGGCGATGCCCCGCAGCGGCAGCGGCGACCCCGTGCCCGACGCCGCCGAGAGCTGCATCTTCACCGACACCGGCAGCGAGCGGTACGTCTGCAAGCTCCGCAAGGACCTGAAGTTCGCCGACGGCAGCCCGATCACGGCAGCCGACGTGAAGTACTCCATCGACCGCGTCCGCACCATCAAGAGCGCCAGCATGGTGTACGGCCTGCTCTCCACGATCGACACGGTCGAGACGCAGGGCGACAACCAGGTGATCTTCCACCTGAACACCCCGGACGCGACCTTCCCGTACAAGCTGGCCACGCCCGTCGCAGGCATCGTCAACCCCGACGACTACTCGAAGAAGGCGCTGCGCAACGGCTTCGAGATCGACGGATCCGGCCCGTACACGATGAAGGCCGAGGTCAAGGACAAGACCCTCGTCAAGGCCGTCTTCACCAAGAACCCCAACTACAAGGGTCAGTTGAAGCCGAAGAACAACGAGGTGTCCCTCGTCTCCTTCGCCGACGCCGACGTCATGGGCAAGGCGCTGGAGAAGGGCGACGTCGACGTGATGACGCGCGCCATGTCCCCGGAGCAGATCAGCACGTACTCGACCAACCCGCCCAAGAACATCAACCTGGTCGAGACGCCGGGCATGGAGATCCGCTACATCGGCTTCGACACCGCCTCGGGCGCTACCAAGGACAAGGCCGTCCGCCAGGCCATGGCGCAGCTCGTGGACCGCGGCGAGCTCATCTCCGAGGTGTACGGCACCACCGCCGACCCGCTGTACACGCTGGTGCCCGCGGGCGTCACGGGCCACCAGAACTCGTTCTTCAACAAGTACGGCGACCCGGACCGCTCGAAGGCCGCGGGCATGCTGAGCCGGGCCAACATCACCACGCCCGTCAAGCTCACCCTGCACTACACGACCGACCACTACGGCTCGGCCACCAAGAAGGAGTTCGAGGTCCTGCAGAAGCAGCTGAACTCCAGCGGCCTGTTCGACGTCGACATCGACGGCAAGCTCTGGGACACCTTCCGCGCCGATGAGCTCAAGGGCAAGTACGGCGTCTACGGCATGGGCTGGTTCCCCGACTTCCCGGACGCGGACAGCTTCCTCGCGCCGTTCCTCGACAAGGACAACACCATCGCGTCCCCGTACGCGAACAGCACCATCCGCGGCCAGCTGATCCCGGCCGAGCGCCGCGAGGCCGACCGGCTCACCGCCTCCAAGAGCCTGCAGCAGATCCAGAACATCGTCGCCGATGACGTGCCGCTCCTGCCGCTGTGGCAGGGCAAGCAGTACGTCGCCGCGCGCGACGACATCACGGGCGTGGAGCGGGCGCTGTCCTCCTCCTCGGTCCTCCAGCTGTGGGAACTGGGCCGCGGCATCAGCGACTGAGTTCTCCGTGGGGCCGGCCCCGAGGACGAGGCCGGCCCCGCCACGTACCGCACGAACGACGACAAGGCACGACCGTGAGAAATCGCGAGAAGCGGCTGATCCTGCCCCTCGGCGTAAGCCTCGCCGCGGCACTGCTGTCCGGCTGCGGCGCGGACCAGGGCGGCTCGGGCGGCTCCGGCGGCACCGGCGACTCGCTGGTCATGGGCATGTCCGACGACATCCAGGCCACCGACCCGGCCTCCGGCTACGACCCGGGCTCCTGGCTGCTGTTCAACAACGTCTTCCAGTCCTTGCTCAGCTTCCCCAAGGGCGGCACCGAACCGCAGCCCGAGGCGGCCAAGGAGTGCCACTTCAGCGACTCGGCCACCAAGGCCTACTCGTGCACCCTGCGCCCCGGGCTGCAGTTCAGCAACGGCAACGCGCTGACGTCGAAGGACGTCAAGTACTCGTTCGACCGCATGCGGAACATCAACGACGACGCCGGTCCCGCCATCATGTTCCCGATGCTGGACAAGGTCGAGACGCCGGACGACAACACCGTCGTGTTCGACCTCAAGTACGCCGACGCGACCTTCCCCAGCAAGATCGCCTCCGGCGCCGGCTCGATCGTCGACCACACCGTGTACCCGGCCGACGCCCTGCGCGAGGACGGCAAGGCCGTCGGCTCGGGCCCGTACCGGCTCGACTCGTTCGACAAGAAGCAGGCGACCTTCTCCGTCAACGGCCGGTACCGGGGCACCGCCAAGGTCAAGAACTCCGGCGTCACCATGAAGTTCTTCCACGGTGACCAGGCGGGCCTGAAGAAGTCCCTGCTCGACGGGGGCGTCGACCTCGCCTACCGCGGCCTCGCCGCCAAGGACGTCGCCGACATCGAGGCCGCCACCGGCGAGGACGCCGAGAAGCTCGACGTCGTCGAGGGCACCAGCGCCGAGGTCCAGCACCTCGTCTTCAACATGAAGGACCCCGTCGCCGGCAATCTCGCCGTCCGCAAGGCGATGGCCTATCTGATCGACCGCGACGCCCTCATCGACAAGGTCTACGACAACACCGCGACCTCGCTGTACTCGATCATCCCGGCGGGCATCAGCGGCCACAACACCGCGTTCTTCGACACGTACGGCGCCCGCCCCTCCCCGGGCAAGGCCCGGTCCACGCTGCGCGCCGCCGGCCTCACCGGCAAGACCGAGCTGACGCTCTGGTCCACGCCGACGCGCTACGGCCCGGCCACCGACGCCGAGTTGAAGGCCATCGCCGAACAGCTCAACGCGAGCGGCCTCTTCGACGCGGACGTCAAGTCCGTCCCCTTCGCCCAGTACGAACGGGACATCAAGTCCGGCAAGTACGGCGTCTACGTCAAGGGCTGGGTGCCCGACTATCCGGACCCGGACAACTTCACCCAGCCGTTCTTCGGCGACGGCAACGTCCTCGGGAACAACTACACCAACAGCACCATCACCGGCACGATCATCCCGCGGACCGGCGCCCAGAGCGACCGCGCCGCCACCACCGAACAGTACGAGCGGCTCCAGGACATCGTCGCCCGGCAACTGCCGATCCTGCCGGTGTGGCAGGCCAAGCAGTACGCCGTCGCCCGCGACAACGTGTACGGCCTGGAGAACTGCCTCGACGCGTCGACCGTCTTCCGGTTCTGGGAGATCAGCAAGGGCTGACCGGCCCACACGTACACACGAAGGCGGCGGCCACCTCCGGGTGACCGCCGCCTTCGTATGCACACCGTCTTCTCCTACGCACGCGCACGTAGTCCGTGTCCGCGGGCTACTGGGCGCCCGGCCGCACCAGGCCGCTCTCGTACGCGTACACGGCCGCCTGCACCCGGTCGCGCAGCCCCAACTTCGTGAGCACATGGCCGACATGGGTCTTCACGGTCGTCTCGCTGACGAACAGATCAGCCGCGATCTCCGCGTTCGACAGACCCCGCGCCACCAGCTTGAGCACCTCGACCTCGCGCTCGGTCAGCGTGTGCAGCGTGTCCGGCACCGGCTCGTCGCCCGACGGGAGATGGTCCGCGTACTTGTCGAGCAGCCGGCGCGTGATGCTCGGCGCGAGCATCGCCTCACCGCCGGCGACCACACGGATCGCCTGCGCCAGCTCGTTCGCCGGAGCATCCTTGAGGAGGAAGCCGCTGGCCCCCGCCTTCAGCGCCTCCACGACGTACTCGTCGAGATCGAACGTCGTCAGGACCAGCACCTTCGCCGGACCGGCCTTGTCGGGACCGGTGATCTGCCGGGTCGCCTCGACACCGTCCATCCGCGGCATCCGGATGTCCATGAGCACCACATCGGGCTGCAACGCCCGCACCTGATCGAGCGCCTGGAGGCCGTCCCCGGCCTCGCCGACGACCGCGATGTCCTGCTCGGCCTCCAGAATCATGCGGAAACCGGTACGCAGCAGCGGCTGGTCATCGACCAGTAGGACGCGGATGGCCACGAAACTCTCCTTCGATAGTCCGGCCCCATTCTGCCCTGCTAGGCCTGGCCGGACTCGGCCACCCTGACCTGAAGCGGCTGCGCCTCCCGGGGGACGACCGCCGGACCGCCGGCCGGACCGTGGGTCTGATCGCCCGTCGGATCGCCCGTGGAGCGCACGGGAAGCGGATACGGCGGGGGAGTGCCGCCGAATTCCGGACAGACGGCCTGGTGGTCGCACCAACCGCACAGCTTCGTCGGCCGCGTCCGCCACTCCCCGGTCTCGGTGGCCTCCCGGATCGCGTCCCACAGCGCGTGCAGCTTGCGCTCCACCCGCTCCAGATCTGCGATCACCGGGTCGTACGTCAGCACGTCCCCGCTCCCCAGATACACGAGCTGCAACCGCCGCGGCACGACGTTCTTCAGCCGCCACACCACCAGCGCGTAGAACTTCATCTGGAACAGCGCGCCCTCGGCGTACTCGGGCCGGGGCGCCTTGCCCGTCTTGTAGTCGACGATCCGCACCTCGCCGGTGGGCGCCACATCGACCCGGTCGATGATCCCGCGCAGCTTGAGCCCCGACTCCAGCTGGGCCTCGACGAACAACTCCCGCTCGGCGGGCTCGAGGCGGGTCGGGTCCTCCAGCGTGAACCACCGCTCGACGAGCCGCTCCGCATCGCCGAGCCAGCGCGTCATCCGCTCGCCCTCGGCATCGTCGGCGAACAGCTCGCCCAGCTCCGGCCTGGCCTCCCGCAGCCGGTCCCACTGGCCCGGAATCAGCGACTTGGCCCGCGGCGCGGTCCGCTCCCCGGCCGGCGCGTCGAACAATCTCTCCAGTACGGCATGGACCAGCGTGCCCCGCGTCGCCGCCTCGCTCGGCTTCTCCGGCAGCTTGTCGATCACCCGGAACCGGTACAGCAACGGGCACTGCATGAAATCGCTCGCGCGCGACGGCGAGAGCGAGGCCGGCGCGACAGCCGTGACGGCCGCGACGCTGGCGGTGACGGCCTCGCCGGGGCCGCTCTCGGGGCCGGACTCCGGGCTCGTCCCCGGTCCCGACTCGGTACTGGTCTCCATGTCCCACGACGATACGGCCCGCCACTGACAGTCAGGCACCTGCGCGTCCCCGGCGTCTTGCGTAGCGTGGCCCGGGGGAGTCGCCCGGGGCCGCCGGACACTGTCCGCATACCATCGACGCCAGAACGTCCCGCTCCGGCGGGAAACGCTCGAACGAGGGGACCGAGGGATCACCGTGGACGAGAGCGGGCAGCCGCAGTCCGGCACCGGCGGGGCGACGCCGCCCGCGGGCGACCCCGGGGGGCGTCCCGCGCAGGCCCGGCCCCTGGCCGTGAACGACAACGGGCAGCCCCGATCCGCCCCGGGCGAGCCGGCCCCGCCCGCGGGCGGCACCGGCGAGCACCCTGCGCAGGCCCGGCCCTTCGCCGTGGACGAAAACGGGCAGCCCCGATCCGCCCCGCCCGCGGGCGACACCGGTGAGCATCCTGCGCAGGCCCGGCCCGACTCCACCCCGGGCGGCACGGACGCGGCCCCGCCGCAGGAGCCCCCGAAGACCCCGGGCACCAGCCAAGGCCCCAGCGCCGGTCAGGAGCCTGGCTCCGATCACGGGTCCGGCATCAGCCAGGCCCCCAGTAGCGCAGGCGGCCCGGCCACCGGGGCTCCCACGGGGGACGGCCCCACCACCGGCGCCTCCGGAAGCCGTCCCACCGGCGCCGACGAAACCCCGGCCCAGCACCCCTACGACACCCACCCCGACCGCGCCGCCGCCACCTCCGGCAAGCGCAAGGGGCCGACGAAGCCGCCGAACCCGCGCGGCGGCATCCTCATGGGACGCCCCTTCGGCGTGCCGGTCTACGTCGCCCCCAGCTGGTTCCTCGTGGCCGCGCTGATCACCTGGGTGTTCGGCGGCCAGCTCGACCGCGTGCTGCCCGAGCTCGGCGCCGCCCGCTACCTGGTCTCCCTCTTCTTCGCGGTCGCGTTCTACGCCTCCGTACTCGTCCACGAACTCGCCCACACCGTCGCCGCCCTGCGCTTCAAGCTCCCGGTCCGCCGGATCCAGCTGCAGTTCTTCGGCGGCGTCTCCGAGATCGAGAAGGAATCCGAGACCCCGGGCCGCGAGTTCATCCTCGCCTTCGTCGGCCCCCTGCTCTCCCTCGTCCTCTCCGGCGTCTTCTACCTCGGCATGATGGCGGTCGAGCCCGCCACCGTCCCCGGCGTGCTCCTCGCGGGCCTGATGGTCTCCAACCTCATCGTCGCCGCGTTCAACCTGCTGCCCGGCCTGCCCCTGGACGGCGGCCGCATGCTCCGCGCCGTCGTCTGGAAGATCACCGGCAAGCCCATGAGCGGCACGATCGCCGCCGCCTGGGTGGGCCGCGCCCTCGCCGTCACCGTCCTCATCGGCCTGCCCCTGCTCACCCAGACCGGCGCCCTCGGCGGAAACGCGGAAGACGTCAGCGGCATGGACACCGTCACCGACGCCCTCCTCGCCGCGATCCTCGCCGCGATCATCTGGACCGGCGCCGGCAACAGCCTCCGCATGGCCCGCCTGCGCGAACACCTCCCGGAACTGCGCGCCCGCACCCTCACCCGCCGCGCCGTCCCCGTCGAAGCCGCGACCCCGCTCTCCGAGGCGCTGCGCCGGGCCAACGAGTCGGGAGCCCGCGCCCTCGTCGTCGTCGATGTCGACGGCGAACCCCGCTCCCTGGTCCGCGAGGCCGCCATCGTCGGCGTTCCCGAGCACCGCCGCCCCTGGGTCGCCGTCAGCGGCCTCGCCCAGGACCTCACGGACGGGATGCGCGTCTCCGCCGAACTGGCGGGGGAGGACCTCCTCGACACCCTCCGCGCGACCCCGGCGACCGAGTACCTCGTCGTCGAGAACAACGGCGCGATCTACGGCGTCCTGTCCGCCGCCGACGTGGAGCGCGCGTTCGTCAAGGCCATGGCCCGACCCTCGTAGAACGCCCGTGAGCGGTGTGGTCGGCGGGCGCCCCCAGGGCCGGTAGGCTGGTCACATGTCCGAACCGACCGGTGCCGCCCGCCGACGCGGGCCCTTCAAGGTCGGGGACCAGGTACAGCTGACCGACCCCAAGGGCCGCCACTACACGTTCACGCTCGAGGACGGGAAGAACTTCCACACCCACAAGGGTTCCTTCCCGCACGACGAGCTGATCGGCGCTCCCGAGGGCAGCGTTGTCCGCACCACCGGAAACGTCGCCTACCTCGCGCTGCGCCCCCTGCTCCCCGACTACGTCCTGTCCATGCCCCGCGGCGCCGCCGTGGTCTACCCCAAGGACGCGGGGCAGATCCTGGCCTTCGCCGACATCTTCCCCGGCGCACGCGTCGTCGAAGCGGGCGTGGGCTCCGGCTCCCTCAGCAGCTTCCTGCTGCGCGCCATCGGCGACGAGGGCATGCTGCACTCCTACGAGCGCCGCGAGGACTTCGCCGAGATCGCCAAGGGCAACGTCGAGCGCTACTTCGGCGGCCCGCACCCGGCTTGGCAGCTGACCGTCGGCGACCTC
Source organism: Streptomyces kunmingensis (assembly GCF_039533535.1). Taxonomy (NCBI): domain Bacteria; kingdom Bacillati; phylum Actinomycetota; class Actinomycetes; order Kitasatosporales; family Streptomycetaceae; genus Streptomyces; species Streptomyces kunmingensis. The sequence goes on along the minus strand of NZ_BAAATS010000012.1, from coordinate 169,755 downwards.
CAGGACAACCTCACCGACGGCGACGTCGACCGCGTCATCCTCGACATGCTCGCTCCCTGGGAGTGCCTGGACGTCGTCAAGAAGGCGCTCGTCCCCGGCGGCATCCTGTGCTGCTACGTGGCCACGACCACGCAGCTCGCCCGCACCGTCGAGTCCATCCGCGAGATCGGCTGCTTCAACGAGCCCACCTCGTGGGAGTCGATGATCCGCAACTGGCACGTGGAAGGCCTCGCCGTCCGCCCCGACCACCGGATGATCGGCCACACCGGCTTCCTGCTGACCGCCCGCCGCCTCGCGGACGGCGTCGAGCCGCCCATGCGCCGCCGCCGCCCCGCCAAGGGCGCCTACGGCGAGGACTACGACGGTCCGAACGCCGACGGCGGCAACCGCGGCCGCTGAGCCGACGGCCGGCCGCCCCACAGGAACGTACGACCGCACAACGCTGTGACACCGCCGCCGAGTTCCCCTTGATGTACGGGAACTCGGCGGCGGCGTCCGTTCGTTGACACAGCGGCAGCACCACAACCAGGAGCACTCCGCAGAAACGCGAGACCCCGCCGTTCCCCTGCACTGTGACGTATGGCACGATGCTGGCCACCCCCACCGGCACAGCCCTCACAGGAGACACTCCTAGTGCAGCAACCCGCCGTCCCGGAACTGGCGCACACCACCACCCGACCCATCCACTGGCTGGCCACCGCGGCGGCGCTCGCCGCCGTCGTCGCCGCCTCCGGCTTCCTCCAGCCCGGCGCCGCCACCGCGGCCCAGGCCGAATCCACCGCGCCCGGCACCACCTCGGCGGCCCTCGCGCCGCCCGATCCGGCCGCGGTCCACTTCCCGCTCAACTGCGGCCCGGTCGAGGTCGTCGTCCAGAAGAAGGCCTCCGGCGACCTCGACGGCGACGGCAGGCCCGAGACGGTCGCGGTCGTCCGCTGCGACGCGGGCTCCGGCACCCCGCCCAACGGGGTCTACGTCCTCACCCAGGCCCCGGGAGCCAAGCCCCGGGTCGTCGCCACACTCGTCGACCCGAAGGACGGGTTCTCCGTCAGCGCCTTCGACGTACGCGACGAAGCCGTCACCGCCACCCTCGACGGCTACTCCTCCGACGCCGTCCCGCGCTACCGCCCCGACATCCACGACCGGGCCAAGTGGCAGTGGAAGAACGGGACGTTCGCCCGCTCCACCCCGGCCAAGGCCGACAGCGTCTGAGACACGACAAGAAGGGCCCCGCACACCGGTGATCCGGTATGCGGGGCCCTTCACCGTCACGCCGCGTCGGGGCCGTACACCTCGACGCTGTCCGAAACGCGGCGTACATGGATGCAGTCACCCGGGCACTCCTTCGCGGACGCCACTACATCCGTGAGGAGCGGAAGGGGTACGGGCGTTGAGGCACCGGCGTCCTGCAACAGCTCGTCGTCCGGGCTCTTCACATATGCGAGACCGTCGATGTCCAGCTCGAAGACCTCCGGCGCGTACTGGGCGCAGATCCCGTCACCTGTGCACAGGTCCTGGTCGATCCACACCTCCAGCGGAACGCTGCTCCCGGTGCCGGATCCGGCCTCTTGCTGCACGGTCATGTCTCCTGCCGTTTCCTGCGTCGTGGCCCCGGAAAACCGACTTCACAGGAGCAAGTCGGGCCAGGCCTGACGGGTGTTGAACAGTTCGACCCTACAACCGCCCGCTTTCCGATGTTGTTGGGTGGGTATTCCACTGGCGTGAGGGAGAGCGCAAGGGTGAAGATCAGACACTCCTCGACCGTCTTTGTGATCTAGGGGTTTCAATCAACACCCACCCAGGTAGGGTCTGGAAGCGTCCAGCTCCCCTTGGAGGAGGTGAGGACCGTGGCAGCCCACGACGACGACATCAACCGCGGCATCCGCCCGGGACGAGGGTCCGACGACCCCGCCGGTCAGATTGCCTATCTCGAGCAGGAAATCGCCGTCCTGCGGCGCAAGCTCGCCGACTCTCCGCGTCATACGAGGATTCTCGAAGAGCGGATCGTCGAGCTGCAGACAAATCTGGCCGGCGTGTCCGCTCAGAACGAACGACTCGCGAACACACTCCGCGAGGCCCGCGACCAGATCGTGGCCCTCAAGGAGGAAGTCGACCGGCTCGCACAGCCGCCGGCCGGCTTCGGAGTCTTCCTCGTGGCAAACGAGGACGGCACCGCCGACATCTTCACCGGCGGCCGAAAACTCCGGGTGAACGTGAGCCCGAGCGTCGAGCTCGAAGAGCTCAGGCGCGGCCAGGAAGTCATGCTCAACGAAGCGCTCAACGTGGTCGAGGCCATGGAGTTCGAGAGCGTCGGCGACATCGTCACCCTCAAGGAGATCCTCGAGGACGGCGAGCGCGCCCTTGTCACCGGGCACACCGACGAGGAGAGGGTGGTCCGGCTCGCCGAACCCCTGCTCGACGTCGTCATCCGCCCCGGCGACGCCCTGCTTCTCGAACCCCGTTCCGGCTATGTCTACGAGGTCGTACCGAAGAGCGAAGTAGAGGAACTCGTCCTCGAAGAGGTCCCGGACATCGGCTACGAACAGATCGGCGGCCTGGGCAACCAGATCGAGCTGATCCGCGACGCGGTCGAGCTGCCCTACCTCTACCCGGACCTCTACCGGGAGCACGAACTGCGGCCGCCGAAGGGCGTCCTGCTGTACGGGCCCCCCGGCTGCGGTAAGACCCTGATCGCCAAGGCAGTCGCCAACTCCCTTGCCAAGAAGGTCGCCGAGGTGACCGGACAGGGCCAGGGCAAGAGCTTCTTCCTCAACATCAAGGGTCCTGAGCTTCTCAACAAGTACGTCGGTGAGACCGAGCGGCAGATCCGCCTCGTCTTCCAGCGTGCCCGTGAGAAGGCCAGCGAGGGCACCCCCGTCATCGTCTTCTTCGACGAGATGGAGTCCCTGTTCCGCACCCGTGGCTCCGGTGTCAGCTCGGACGTGGAGAACACCATCGTCCCGCAGCTGCTCGCCGAGATCGACGGCGTGGAAGGCCTGCAGAACGTGGTGGTGATCGGTGCCTCGAACCGTGAGGACATGATCGACCCCGCCATCCTGCGGCCCGGACGACTCGATGTGAAGATCAAGATCGAGCGCCCGGACGCCGAAGCGGCCAAGGACATCTTCGGGAAGTACCTCACCCAGCGCCTGCCCCTGCACGCCGACGACCTCGGCGAGCACAGCAGCGACCGGGCGGCCACGGTGGCCAATATGATCCAGACCGCCGTGGAGCACATGTACGCGGAATCCGAGGAGAACCGCTTCCTCGAAGTCACGTACGCCAATGGAGACAAGGAAGTCCTGTACTTCAAGGACTTCAACTCCGGCGCAATGATCGAGAACATCGTCGGCCGTGCCAAGAAGATGGCCATCAAGGCCTTCCTCGAGCAGAAGCAGAAGGGCCTCAGGGTCTCTCATCTTCTCCAGGCCTGCATCGACGAGTTCAAGGAGAACGAGGACCTGCCCAACACCACGAACCCGGACGACTGGGCCCGGATCTCCGGAAAGAAGGGCGAGCGGATCGTCTACATCCGCACCCTTGTCACCGGAAAGCAGGGCGCGGACACCGGACGTTCCATCGACACGGTGGCGAACACCGGTCAATACCTGTAAAAGACAGGGTGGCTGCGGGTGCCCGGACCGGGTGCCCGCAGCCCGTTGTTTTTCCGGGCAACTACCACGCAGCCACCCGCTCGATGTCGGAGCGAAGCAATGACGCAAATGATCTCCCCACCAGCGCGGAGGCGTTCTAGGCTCTTTCCTGCCGCCGAGTCGCGCCGTGCGGGGACGGGCACCGCATGCGCATCGGAGAACCAGCGGTACTTGAGCGCCGCCCCCGACCGAGGGCGCCGCCGGGCAAGGAGGGCCGCATGACCGTACGGCGAGTAATGGGCATCGAGACGGAGTATGGGATCTCCGTCCCCGGCCACCCCAATGCCAATGCCATGCTCACCTCGTCCCAGATCGTCAACGCCTACGCGGCGGCGATGCACCGGGCCCGCCGCGCCCGCTGGGACTTCGAGGAGGAGAACCCGCTGCGCGACGCCCGGGGTTTCGACCTCGCGCGGGAGGCCGCCGACTCCAGCCAGCTCACCGACGAGGACATCGGCCTGGCCAACGTCATCCTCACCAACGGGGCGCGCCTCTACGTCGACCACGCACACCCCGAGTACAGCTCACCGGAGATCACCAATCCTCGGGACGCGGTCCTGTGGGACAAGGCCGGCGAGCGCATCATGGCGGAGGCGGCCGACCGCGCGGCCCAGCTGCCCGGCGCCCAGCCGATCCACCTCTACAAGAACAACACCGACAACAAGGGCGCCTCCTACGGCACGCACGAGAACTACCTGATGAAGCGGGAGACCCCCTTCTCGGACATCGTGCGCCATCTGACGCCGTTCTTCGTCTCCCGTCAGGTCGTCACCGGTGCGGGCCGCGTCGGCCTCGGTCAGGACGGGCACGAACACGGCTTCCAGCTCAGCCAGCGCGCCGACTACTTCGAGGTCGAGGTCGGCCTCGAGACGACCCTCAAGCGCCCGATCATCAACACCCGCGACGAACCGCACTCGGACGCGGAGAAGTACCGCCGGCTCCACGTGATCATCGGCGACGCGAACCTCTCCGAGATCTCGACGTACCTGAAGCTCGGTACGACCGCCCTGGTCCTCTCCATGATCGAGGACGGCTTCATCGCGGTCGACCTGGCCGTGGACCAGCCGGTCCGCACCCTCCACCAGGTCTCCCACGACCCGTCGCTCCAGCATCTGATCACGCTCCGTAGCGGACGCACGCTCACGGCGGTGCAGCTCCAGATGGAGTACTTCGAGCTCGCCCGGAAGTACGTCGAGGAGCGCTTCGGCGCCGACGCGGACGACCAGACCAAGGACGTCCTGTCGCGCTGGGAGGACGTGCTCGGCCGCCTGGAGACCAACCCGATGAGCCTCTCCGGCGAGCTGGACTGGGTCGCCAAGCGCGAGCTCATGGAGGGCTACCGGCGCCGCGACAACCTCGACTGGGACGCCGCGCGGCTGCACCTCGTCGACCTCCAGTACGCCGACGTACGGGCCGAGAAGGGCCTCTACAACCGCCTCGCGGCCCGCGGCAAGATGAAGCGCCTCCTCACCGAGGACGAGGTCGAGAGGGCCCGTACGGCGCCCCCCGAGGACACGCGCGCGTACTTCCGCGGACGCTGCCTCGAGCAGTACGCGGACGACGTCGCCGCGGCCTCCTGGGACTCGGTCATCTTCGATCTGCCCGGCCGCGACTCACTGCAACGGGTCCCCACGCTCGAACCCCTTCGCGGAACGCGCAACCACGTGAAGGAGCTGCTCGACCGGTGCCGGACGGCCGAAGATCTGGTCCGCGTGCTCTCCGGCGGCTGATCCGCGGCTGAAAGGCCCGCGGCAGGGGAATCACAAAGGTGGGCTCCGCACGTTGTACCAACTGCGGGGCCGATGTCGGAGCCGACTTGTAGGGTTCTGATCACGAACGGCCTGTACGACACGTACGACGTGTATGTCGACCCGAGCGGGGTGAGCTGGATATGGCGACCAAGGACACCGGCGGCGGACAGCAGAAGGCGACGCGCTCCACCGAGGAGGTCGAGGAGCAGGCGCAGGACGCCCAGGCGACCGAAGATCTCAAGGAGCGCCAGGAGAAGTTGAGCGACGACGTCGACTCGGTTCTGGACGAGATCGACGACGTACTCGAGGAGAACGCAGAGGACTTCGTGCGCTCATTTGTGCAAAAAGGTGGTCAATAGCGGACATGTCGCATCTGGCTGAGAAGAGGTGTGCCGGGTGCAAGAAGATGCTCCCCCTGGCCTCTTACGCCGCCGACCGGAACCGGCGGGACGGCCTTCAGACGCGGTGCCGGGAATGTGTCGCGGAATACAGCGCGGCACATTACCGGCGCCGCCGAGAGGCGATCGGCAAGTCCGTGCGCGAGAGGGTGGAAGTGCCTGCTGGGCACAAGCTCTGCCGCGCTTGCAATGAGGTCAAGGCGCACAGCGAGTGGCATCGCAATGCTTCGGCCTCCGACGGTCTGTCGACCCGGTGCAAGGCGTGCCGAGCGATCCAGGGCCGACAGGACCACCTCAAGCGCAACTACAACCTCACCGAGGCGCAGCGCGACGAGATGGTCGCCTCCCAAATGGGGATCTGCGTGATCTGCCTCAAGGCTCCCGCAGTCCATGTGGATCACTGCCACGAGACGGGTAGGGTCCGTGGCGTACTGTGCTTCAACTGCAATTCGGCCATCGGCAAGTTGGGGGACGACCCCGACACCACCCGTCGAGCCGCCGCTTACTTGGAAGGAAACGCGTGGAAGCCAACCCTCGTAGCACCGGGCGTCTACCGGCTGCCTTCCTGACGCCCGGGTCGTCGTCCTTCATGGACTTCCTGGCCGAGCACCAGCCGGAGATCCTGCCGGGGAACCGGCAGTTGCCGCCGACGCAGGGCGTCATCGAGGCCCCGCACGGCACGACGATCGTCGCCGTGTCGTTCCCCGGAGGGGTCGTGCTCGCCGGCGACCGCCGGGCGACGATGGGGAACGTGATCGCGCAGCGCGACATCGAGAAGGTCTTCCCGGCGGACGAGTACTCGGCCGTCGGTATCGCCGGCACCGCCGGTCTGGCCGTCGAGATGGTGAAGCTCTTCCAGCTGGAGCTGGAGCACTTCGAGAAGGTCGAGGGCGCCCAGCTGTCGTTGGAGGGCAAGGCGAACCGGCTGTCCACGATGATCCGCTCGAACCTCGGCATGGCCATGCAGGGGCTGGCGGTCGTGCCGTTGTTCGCCGGATACGACGTCGACCGTGAGAAGGGGCGCATCTTCTCCTACGACGTCACGGGCGGGCGCAGCGAGGAGCACGGCTACGCCGCCACCGGTTCGGGTTCGGTCTTCGCGCGCGGGGCGATGAAGAAGCTCTACCGCGGCGATCTGACGGAGGAGCAGGCGACGACGCTGGTCGTGCAGGCGCTGTACGACGCGGCGGACGACGACTCGGCGACCGGCGGTCCGGACATGGCGCGGCGGATCTTCCCGATCGTCACGGTGATCTCGCAGGACGGTTTCCGCCGTCTGACGGACGACGAGTCCTCGGAGATCGCCCGGGCGATCCTCGAGCGGCGTCTGGAGCAGCCGGACGGTCCGCGAGCCGCTCTGCTGTGAGCTGTCCGTTCGCTCTTCTCTCCCCACTGATGCGTTACTGACAGAAAGGGACGGATAGCCGGTGTCGACGCCGTTCTATGTCTCACCCCAGCAGGCGATGGCCGACCGCGCGGAGTACGCGCGCAAGGGCATCGCCCGCGGTCGCAGCCTGGTCGTGCTGCAGTACGCCGACGGCATCGTGTTCGTCGGCGAGAACCCGTCCCGGGCCCTGCACAAGTTCAGCGAGATCTACGACCGGATCGGCTTCGCGGCCGCCGGTAAGTACAACGAGTACGAGAACTTGCGTATCGGGGGCGTCCGTTACGCGGATCTGCGTGGGTACACGTACGACCGTGACGATGTGACGGCCCGTGGTCTGGCGAACGTGTACGCGCAGACGCTGGGCACGATCTTCTCCAGTGCGGCCGAGAAGCCGTACGAGGTGGAGCTGGTTGTCGCGGAGGTCGGTGAGACTTCCGAGGGGGATCAGATCTACCGGTTGCCGCATGACGGTTCGATCGTCGACGAGCACGGCTCGGTGGCGGTCGGCGGCAACGCCGAGCAGATCAGTGGCTACCTGGACCAGCGTCATCAGGACGGTATGACGCTGTCCGAGGCCCTGAAGCTGGCGGTGCAGGCGTTGTCGCGCGATACGAACGGGAGCGAGCGGGAGATTCCCGCGGAGCGTCTCGAGGTGGCGGTGCTGGACCGTACGCGGCCGCAGCAGCGCAAGTTCAAGCGGATCGTGGGGCGGCAGTTGTCGCGGCTGCTGACGGCCGAGGGTGCTGCCGCGTCGTCGAAGGCCGCGTCGGACGCGGTGTCCGACGACGCCTCCGACTCCGACGATTCCGCCGAGGAGTAGCCCTCAGTACGTGTGCGTCCGCGTGTGCCCCGGCCGGTTGCCGAACCGGCCGGGGCACACGTGTGTCAGGGCGTGGTGCGGGGTGGTGGCGCTGTCGAGCCGCGGACGACCAACTCGACGGGGAGCGGATCGGTTTCGGGGGTCCGGCCCTCCAGGACGGCGAGCAGGGCGGCCATGCCCCGCTCGCCGAACTCCTCCGCGGGCAGGCGCACCGTGGTGAGTTCGGGTTCGACGGCGGTGGCGAGGGAGAGGTCGTCGAAGCCGGTGACCGAGAAGTGTTCGGGGATACGCAGGCCCATGCGCCGCGCGGCCTTGTAGGCGCCTGTGGCGAGCTTGTCGTCGTCGCAGACGATCGCGGTGGGCCGGGTCTCGCCGGAGGTGTGCAGGGCCCGCTGGGCGGCAGCGAGGGCGTCCTCGACGGTCAGGGCTGAGCGGACGGTGCGCACTGTCGTGCCGGGCAACCGGGCGGCTGTGGCGGCCAGTTCGCGGGCGCGTACGTCGAAGGTCCAGGACCGTACGGCGGAGGCGATGTGCAGGAAGTGGCGGTGGCCGAGGGTCAGCAGATGGTCGGTGATCTGCCGGATGCCGTCGGCGAGGTCGAGGTTGACGGTCGCGGCGCCGAGGCTGCCGGCCGGGTCGCTGTCGAGCATGACGAGGGGCAGGCCGTCGCCGCGCAGCGCCGTGACGGCGTCGGCGGCCATGGAGGAGGCCAGGATGCCGTCGAGGGCGGCGCTGGCGGAGGGGAACGGATCGCGGGCTTGGCCCACGCCGTCGGGGGAGGGATAGAGGACGACGCCGAAGTCGTGCCGGGCGGCGACGCGGGCGGCTCCGGTGTAGACGCCCGCGAAGAACTCGTTGGTGAGGGCGGGCACGACGAGCAGGGCGGTGCGGGTGCGGCCCAGGCGGAGGTTGCGGGCCGCGAGGTTGGGGCGGTAGCCCAGCTCGCGTGCGGCCGTGCGGACGCGTTCGGCGGTGGCGGCGGCGACCCGGCCGTGCCATTTGTCGCCCATGACGAGGGAGACCGCGGCCTGCGAGACGCCGGCGGCGCGGGCCACGTCCCGGCTGGTGGGGCGGGCGGGAGCCGTCCCGTCCGTACCGCTGGTCACTGCTGCCTCCGTGGGTGTCGTCCCGGCCGGTGGACCGGGTGGGCCGGGGTGGACGACGTTAGCGGGTGGTCCCCGGAGCGGCGTACGTGGTACGTATAACCCCTCGACGTTATACGTAAAACTTGAACCTCAGGACGGGGGCGGCGCGATGGCCGCGGGGTATGCGGAGATCCTCCGGGCGCGGCACGCGATGCGGCTGCTCACGGGCACGCTCGTCGGCAGGCTGCCGAACGCCACGGCGGCGATCGCCATCGTGCTGTTCATCCGCGCCGAGGGCGGCACGTACACCCTGGCGGGAGCGCTGGCGGCGGTCTACGGGGTGGCCAACGCGATCGGGCAGCCGTTGCTCGGGCGCCTCGTCGACCTGCGCGGCCAGCCGAAGGTGCAACTGCCGGCCGCTGTCCTGTCGGGGCTCGCGATGACCCTCTTCGCGTTCGTCGGCACGGACTCGCCGGTGTGGGCGTACGGCTCCGTGGCCGCGGCCGGACTGTTCACGCCACCGCTCGAAGGCGGTCTGCGGGCCCTGTGGCCCAGCGTGCTGCCGCGCGAGGAGCAGGTGCACAGGGCGTACGCGATGGACGCCATCGCGCAGGAAGTCATGTTCACCGTCGGCCCGTTGCTGGTGACGGTGTGCGTGTCGCTGTGGTCGGCGCAGGCCGCGCTGGTCGTCCTGAACGTCATCGGGGTGCTCGGCGCGCTCTCGGTCGTGCTGTCGCGGCCCTCGCGGGAGTGGCGCTCGGCGCCGCGCGAGGCCCACTGGCTGGGCGCCCTGCGCTCGCCGGGACTGCTCGTCCTGCTCGCCGCCTTCCTGTTCATCGGGCTCGCGCTCGGCTCCATCACCGTGGCCGGGGTCTCGTACGCCGACGAGAACGGCGGGGCCGCGGCGAACACCGTCTACGGCTGGATGATGGCGGCGCTCGGGCTCGGCGCCCTGGCGGGCGGCAGCGTGTACGGGGCGCGGCAGTGGAGTGGCCCCCCGGAGACGCGACTTCGGTGGCTGGTGGCTCTTCTGGCCCTCTTCTACGTGCCGTTGACGCTCATGCCCGGGCCGGTGGCGATGGTGGCGCTCACGGCGGTCGCGGGGGTGTTCCTGGCGCCGTGCATCGCCTGTGCGTTCATCGTCGTCGACCGGCACGCGCCGCGGGGCACGGTGACGGAGGCGTTCTCCTGGCTCGTGACGACGTTCACGGTGGGGGCCAGCGTCGGTACGGCCGTCGCGGGACCGGTCGTCGAATGGGGCGGTACACGGTGGGGGTTCACCGTGCCGGCGGCCACGGGGAGCCTCGCGCTGCTCGTGCTGCTGGCCACGGGGCGGGTGCTGAGTGCCCCTCGCACGTCCGGGCGTGTCGGGGTCGCGGCGGAAAATGATCCAAACCGTGCCGTCGAACCCCGTTTCAGCTCGGGGGATCGGGCGTAATGTTCAGTCATGGACCGCCGCATTTTCGGGCTGGAGAACGAGTACGGCGTCACATGCACGTTCAGGGGACAGCGCCGTCTGTCACCTGACGAGGTGGCGCGGTACCTCTTCCGCCGTGTCGTGTCATGGGGCCGCAGCAGCAATGTCTTTCTGCGGAACGGCGCCCGCCTCTATCTTGACGTGGGTTCGCATCCGGAATACGCAACACCGGAATGTGACAACGTGACCGAGTTGGTCACCCACGACAAAGCGGGCGAGCGCATTCTGGAAGGCCTGCTCGTCGACGCCGAACGCCGCCTGCACGAGGAGGGCATCGCAGGCGACGTATATCTGTTCAAGAACAACACCGACTCGGCGGGAAACTCCTACGGCTGCCACGAGAATTACCTGGTGGCGCGGCACGGGGAGTTCTCGCGGCTCGCGGACATTCTCATTCCCTTCCTGGTCACGCGTCAGTTGCTGTGCGGCGCGGGCAAGGTACTGCAGACTCCGCGCGGTGCCGTGTACTGCGTGAGCCAGCGAGCCGAGCACATCTGGGAGGGCGTCAGCTCCGCGACGACGCGCTCCCGGCCGATCATCAACACCCGCGACGAACCGCACGCCGACGCCGAGCGCTACCGCAGGCTGCACGTCATCGTCGGCGACTCGAACATGTCCGAGACGACCATGCTCCTCAAGGTCGGCGCCACCGACCTGGTGCTGCGCATGATCGAGGCGGGCACCGTGATGCGCGACCTGACCCTGGAGAACCCGATCCGGGCCATCCGCGAGGTCAGCCACGACATCACCGGCCGGCGCAAGGTGCGCCTGGCCAGCGGCCGCGAGGCCTCGGCCCTCGAGGTGCAGCGCGAGTACTACGAGAAGGCCGTCGACTTCGTGGAGCGCCGGGGCATCCGCACCGGCACCGTCGACCAGGTCCTCGAGCTGTGGGGCCGCACGCTCGACGCGATCGAGGCGGAGGACCTCGACCGCATCGGCACCGAGATCGACTGGGTCATGAAGTACAAGCTCATCGAGCGCTACCGCGCCAAGCACAACATGACGATGTCGCACCCGCGGGTCGCACAGATAGACCTCGCGTACCACGACATCCACCGCCGCCGAGGCCTCTACTACCTCCTGGAGAAGAAGGGCCAGGCCGCTCGGATCTGCAACGACCTGAAGATCTTCGAGGGCAAGTCCGTGCCGCCGCAGACCACGCGCGCGCGGCTGCGCGGCGACTTCATCCGCCGGGCCCAGGAACAGCGCCGTGACTTCACGGTCGACTGGGTCCATCTGAAGCTGAACGACCAGGCGCAGCGCACCGTGCTGTGCAAGGACCCGTTCCGCAGTGTGGACGACCGGGTGGAGAAGTTGATCGCCGGTATGTAGGCGCGGTCCGGGCCGTTTCCCGGTTCCACCGATCCCGCGTAGGGCCTCGTACGAATCATTCGTACGAGGCCCTTCGGCCGTCCTCGGAAAAGCTGTACGAGGGCCTAGAGTGGCCGGACTGTACTCGAGCGACTTGAGGATCACTGTGCGACGCCGACTTGCAGCTCTACTGATCGTGCCGGCACTGGCGCTGACCGCGACGGCCTGCGGCAGCGACGACGGCAAGAAGGACGCGGCGGACAAGGCGGACTCCCCGTCCTCGTCGCCGCAGACGGCCGAGGTGCCCAAGGCGGTCGACACGGCGAACCCGATGCCGAAGGTGAGCGGCGACGTCGGCAAGAAGGCGACGATCACGCTGCCCAAGGGCGACCCGAGCGACAAGTTCGTCGTGCACACGCTCTCCGAGGGCGACGGCCCCGAGGTGAAGAAGAACGACCTGGTGTCGATGAACTTCACCGGCAAGGTCTGGAAGGGCGCCAAGGACCTCGGTACGACGTACGGGAAGCAGGGCGGTGGCCAGCAGCTGGTGACCGCGGGCGGCGAGGGCCAGCTCCCGGCGTTCGCGCAGGCCGTGGTCGGGCAGAAGGAGGGCAGCCGGGTCCTCGTCGTGGCGCCTCCGGCGGCCGGCTTCGGCAGCCAGGGCAACCCGCAGGTGGGCATCACCGCCACGGACACGCTCGTCTTCGCCGTCGACGTCGGCAAGGTGATCCCGAAGAAGGCCGAGGGCACGCAGGGCTCGATCCCCTCGAACCTGCCGCAGATCAAGGCCGACAAGGAGGAGCCGGCCACGATCTCCGTCCCGAAGAACGACCCGCCGAAGAAGCTCGTCGACCAGGTCCTGATCAACGGCAAGGGTGCCGAGGTCAAGAGCGGCCAGACGGTCACGATGCAGTACAGCGGTGCCGCGTGGAAGCTGAACGAGGGCAAGGAGAAGGCCGAGCTGTTCGACTCGTCCTGGAAGACGGGCCAGCCGTTCTCGACCGTCATCGGGCAGGGCCAGGTCATCAAGGGCTGGGACACCGGCATCGTCGGCAAGCACATCGGTGACCGGGTCCTTCTCGTGATCCCGGCCGACCAGGCGTACGGCAAGGAGGCCAAGGGCGAGACCCTGCCGGCCAACTCCACGCTGGTCTTCGTGGTCGACATCCTCGCCGCGCACTGACCGCCGGAGAAATGGCAGACTGTCCCGGTTGCCCAACCGCCAACAAGCAGGAGCACTACACGTGAGCATCGACAAGCCCGAGATCGACTTCCCCGACGGTCCGGTCCCCACGGACCTGGAGATCGTGGAGATCTGGGAGGGTGACGGCCCCGAGGCAAAGGCCGGGGACTACGTCAAGGTCCACTACGTGGGTGTGGCTTTCTCCACCGGCGAGGAGTTCGACGCTTCCTGGAACCGCGGCAACCCGCTGGAGTTCCAGCTCGGTGCCGGCCAGGTCATCCAGGGCTGGGACAAGGGCGTGCAGGGCATGAAGGTCGGCGGCCGTCGCAAGCTGACCATCCCCGCGCACCTCGCGTACGGCGAGCGTGGCGCCGGCGGCGGCGTGATCGCCCCCGGCGAGACGCTGATCTTCGTCTGTGACCTGATCTCCGTCTGAGTTCGTCGCACCACGACCACAAGTGGTCATCGCAGGGCCCATGCCATCAGGCATGGGCCCTGCCGCATCCCCTGGCTTTTGCCGGTACACCCCCTAGCGGTACGGTCGTCCGTCGGGAGCTACATGAGGAAAGGGCGTCGATGGCCATTGCCAAGGCCGAGCGGCTGATGAATCTGGCGCTGTGTCTGCTCGGGACACGGCGGCCACTCAGCAAGCGCGAGCTGCGGGGGTCCATCGAGGCCTACCTGGAGGCGGGCAACGACGACTCCTTCAACCGCATGTTCGAGCGCGACAAGGACGACCTGCGCGAGCTCGGCCTGGTCATCGAGACCGTGGAGAACCTGGACGGCGAGGTCGGCTACCTCGCCCGCCGCGACAGCAACCGGCTGCCGCCCGTCACGCTCGACGGCGAGGAGGCCGCCGCGCTCGGCCTCGCCGCGAAGGTGTGGCAGCAGGCCCGCCTGGCCGGTGCCGCCAGCGGCGCCCTGCAGAAGCTGCGGGCCGCCGGGATGCCCGAGGACGTGGACCCGTACGAGAGCCATGGCGCGCTCGAACCGCGGATTCCGGTGCACGAGGCGTCCTTCGAGCCGCTGATGCTGGCCTGCCGCGACCGCCGGCCCGTCGTCTTCGACTACCGCAAGGCGACCGCGGCGCGGCCCGCGCCCCGGCACGTCGAACCGTGGGCCCTGGAGTGCTGGCGCGGCCACTGGTACCTGGCGGGCTGGGACCGCGACCGGCAGGCCGAGCGGGTCTTCCGGCTGTCCCGGATCACCGGCAAGGTCCGCTCGCGCGCCGGCCAGTTCAAGGCCGAGGTGCCGGACGTGGTGACCGTACGGGAGACCGTGGCGAGCTGGGCGGGGGAGAGCGCCACGCGCTCCGCGCTGATCAGGCTGCGCACCGGCGCGGGCTACCCGCTGCGCGCCAAGGCCGTCTCGGTACGGGAACTGGGCGACGGCTGGGACGAGTTGGAGATCCCGTACGGGCACGGACTCGACGCCTGGCTCGTGGAGTTCGGCCCTGATGTGGTCGTCCTGGAGCCCGCCGAGCTGCGGGCCGATGTCGTGGACCGGCTGCGCGCCGTGGCCAAGGGCTGAGGGGGAGAACACACAAGCATGGCTTCCAATGCCATCGATCAGACCCGGCGGATGCTGTCCCTGGTGACGTATCTGCGCGAGCGCCCCGGTGCGCGCGTCGAGGACGTCGCCCGGGCCTTCGGTATCACCGAGGACGAGCTGATCTCCGACCTGGACGTGCTGCCGCTGTGCGGGACGAGCTTCCGCGGCGGTGACCTCCTCGACATCGACACGGACGGCGACCGCATCTGGTGGCACAACCCGGACGATGTCGCCGAGCCGCTGCGGATCGCCGCCGACGAGGCGACCGCGCTCCTGGTGGCGGCGCGGGCGGTGGCCACGCTGCCGGGGCTGCGCGAGAGCGACCGCCTGGCGCTGCTGCGCGCGACCGCGAAGCTGGAGGCGGCGGCCGGTGAGGTGGCGAGCGCGAGCGCGCGCCTGAACGTCACGTTCGAGTCCGAGGGCGGCGTCTTCGCGGACGTCGACCGCGCGATCTCCGAGCGGCGGCGGCTGTGGATCCGCTACTACTCGCCCGCGCGCGACGAGGTCACCGAGCGGGAGATCGACCCGATCCGCCTGGTCAGCGTCGGTCACACCTACGTAGAGGCGTGGTGTCGCAGGTCGGAGGCGCGGCGTACGTTCCGGCTCGACCGGGTCGCGGAGATCCGGGTCCTCGAGGAGGCCGCGGCGCCGCCCGAGGTCGAACTGCGGGATCTGTCCGAGGGGCTGGTGCAGCCCGCGGCCGAGGACCCCGAGGTCGTCGTGGAGGTCGGGCCCGGCGGGCGCTGGGTCGCCGAGTACTACCCGCACGACAGCGCCGAGGAGTTGGCGGACGGTGGTCTGCGGATCACGCTGCGTACGCCCGATCCCTCCTCGCTGCGACGGCTCGCGCTGCGGCTCGGCAGGGACGGGCACATCGTGGCGCCGGCCGAGCTCGCGGTGAGCGCGCGGGACGCGGCGCGGCAGGCGCTGGCCGCGTACGACGGGGTCGCGTGAGGGAGTTGGGCCCGGCCTCGTGGGATGTATGGCGCAGAACGGATGAAAGGTGCAAGGTGGACAGGATGACCGGTGTGGCCGGTTTCACTGATATCGCCACGATGTCCGCCACGGTCGCCGCTCCGGTGCCCGCCGTCTTCAAGGCGGCCTGCCCGGACTGCCGCGGCTGTTTCGAACTGGCGGCGACCGCGCTGCGCTTGGCGATCGGCGCCAGCCGCCGCACCACCTTCTACTCGTTCACGTGTCCCGAGTGCGGGACCGCGGTACGCAAGCCGGCCGGTGAGCGCATCGTCGAACTCCTCACCGGCGGCGGGGTGCGCACACTCCGTCTCCACCAGACCGTCTAGGCTCGGCGCATGTTCTGGGCGATGCTGGCCGTGGCTTTGGGGTTCGTGGGACTTGCCGTGCTGGCCGTCCTCGCGGTCAAGGTGTTCGTCGAGGCGCAGCGCCTCGGGCGCCAGGTCGCCGACACCACACAGCGGATCAACCGCGCGGCCGAGGAGTTGGAGCGGGCCGCGGTGAGCGTGGCCAAGGCCGGCGGTGACGCCGTCTGAGCGCTTCGAAGCGTGCGACGCGGGATGGAAAGCGCTTTACCACTGTGACCTGTCGGACTCCGAGGTCGGGCGGGTACGCTCGCATACGCGGCCTGATAGTGAGGCGCCGGCCGCAACTGGGAGTACGCACGGGGATTGCCCCGTGTTCACCCCCACGGGATACGATCGCTGCCAGCACGGTGGTCGGACAACAGTCCGAAGTCCGATCGGTACCGGCAGTCCCGCCCCTGCCGCCTCAGTGAGAAGGTAAACGCATATGTTCGGTGGAAAGATCGGCGCCCCCGAGTTGATCATCCTGCTCGTGGTCATCCTCCTCCTGTTCGGCGCGAAGAAGCTCCCGGACATGGCGCGCTCGCTCGGCAAGTCGGCCCGCATCCTCAAGAGCGAGGCCAAGGCCATGAAGAGCGAGGGTGGCAACAAGGATGCCGCTCCCTCCGACCCGCCGAAGCAGGACGACAAGGAGACCCCGGCGCAGCGCACCATCCAGGCCGCTCCGGGCGACGTGACCAGCTCGCGTCCCGTGTCCGAGCCGACCAACCAGACGACGAAGAGCTGATCAAGAGCTGATCGAAGGCCGCCCCCTGTGACGGCGGCCTGTCGCACGAGATGAGGACGTGGGTTGCTCAAGTCTGCCCGCAAGCAGGAGAAGGACCCCGAGGGGCGGATGCCGCTCGCGGAGCACCTGCGTGAGCTTCGCAACCGGCTCGGGAAGGCCGTCCTGGCCATCCTCGTCGTGACGATCGTCGCTGCCTTCTACTACAAGGACATCATCGAGTTCTTCACGAACCCGGTCCTTGACTCCGTCGGCTGTGACAAGTCCTTCTCGGAGTTGACGGCCAAGGCCGCCGAGAACAAGGACGCCAACGAGCAGTGCGCCCGCATCGTGCTCAACGGCCTGATCACGCCCTTCACGCTCGCCCTGAAGGTGTCGCTGATGGCCGGTGTCGTCGGCGCGTCGCCGATCTGGCTCTACCAGCTGTGGGGCTTCGTCGCGCCCGGCCTGCACAAGCACGAGAAGAAGTACGCCACCGGCTTCGTGGCGACCGGCGTCCCGCTCTTCCTCGGCGGCGCCTTCTTCGCGTACAAGACGCTGCCGACCATGGCGCGCGTGCTGCTCGACTTCTCGCCCGCCAACATCGACAACCAGCTGCCGCTCGACGAGCTGCTCGACCTGATCACCCGCATGGTGATCGTCTTCGGGCTCTCCTTCGAACTGCCGCTGCTCCTCGTCATGCTCAACCTCACGGGCGTGATCACCGGCAAGCGGATGCTCGGCTGGTGGCGCGGCATGATCATGGGCATCACCGTCTTCGCCGCGGTGGCCACGCCCAGCACGGACCCGCTGACCATGATCGCCCTCGCCGGGCCGATCTGGATCCTGTACTTCGCGGCGACGGCCTTCTCCCTGCTGAACGACCGCCGCAGGCGGCGTATCGAGGCAGCCGGGCCCGCCGACGACGAGGCCTCCGAGCTCGATCTGTCCCCCGAGGACATCGATGAGGTGGAGCCGGTCTCCGCCAGCCGCTCGCTGCCCGAGCAGTCCACGGGCGAGAAGGACCGGATCAACGGTTACGACGATGTGACCTGAGGTAATCCCCCTTCCGGGCCGGGCACTTGTTAGGGTCCGGCCCGTGACCAGCGAGATCACCCTCTTCGTCAATCCCACCGCGGGACGCGGCCGGGGCGCGGGCGCCGCGCAGCCGGCCGCTTCCGCGTTGCGGGCGGCCGGCTTCTCCGTGCGCACCGTCATCGGGGAGAACGCCGACGACGCCCTGGTACGCGCGCGTGCCGCGGTGTCCGAGGGCACCGGCGCCCTGGTGGCCGTCGGCGGGGACGGTCTGGTGAACCTCGCCCTGCAGGCCGTCGCCGGCACCCGCACCCCGCTCGGCGTCGTCGCGGTGGGCACGGGCAACGACTTCGCGCGCTCCCTGGGGCTGCCCGTACGCGAGCCGGCCCGAGCGGGCGCGCTCGTCGCCGAGGCACTCAAGGGCGAGCTGATCCGCTCCGTCGACCTGGGACGGATCGGCGGCCACTGGTTCGGCACCGTACTCGCCTCCGGCTTCGACTCCCGGGTCAACGACCGCGGAAACCGGATGCGGATACCGCTCGGCCGCTTCAAGTACGACCTGGCGATCGTGGCCGAGCTGGCCGCGTTCGAGCCGGTGCCCTTCCGCCTGACCCTCGACGACGGCTCCGTGCGCGAGATCGCCGCGACCCTCGTCGCCGTCGGCAACGGCACGTCGTACGGGGGCGGCATGCGGATCTGCGCCGACGCCGACATGAGCGACGGACTGTTCGACATCACCGTGGTCGGCGAGTGCTCCCGGACGACACTGCTGCGGGTGTTCCCGCGCGTCTACAAGGGCACGCATCTCAGCCACCCCGTCGTCAGCACCTACCGGGCGGCGCGAGTGGAACTGGCCACCGGCGATGCCGCCGGCGTCACGGGATACGCGGACGGAGAACCCGTCGGGCCGCTGCCGCTGGTGGCCGAGTGCGTGCCGGGGGCGGTGCGGGTCCTTACCGGATAATGATCGTCCGTTGTCAGTGGGGGCCGGTAGGCTCGAAAGCACGATGACAGAGGACCTCTCACCGGCCGAGCGGTATGCGGCAGCCCGTCGGCGGGCCGCAGAGCAGGCCACCGCGCTCGCTGACTTCCGCGAGATGTACGACTTCGGCCTCGACCCCTTCCAGATCGAGGCGTGCCAGGCGCTCGAGGCGGGCAAGGGCGTCCTGGTCGCCGCGCCCACGGGTTCGGGCAAGACGATCGTCGGCGAGTTCGCCGTGCACCTCGCCCTCGAGCAGGGCAAGAAGTGCTTCTACACGACGCCGATCAAGGCGTTGTCCAACCAGAAGTACCAGGATCTCGCCAAGCGCTACGGCGCCGACAAGGTCGGCCTGCTGACCGGCGACAACAGTGTGAACAGTGACGCGCCGGTGGTCGTGATGACCACCGAGGTGCTGCGCAACATGCTGTACGCGGGCTCGCAGGCGCTGATCAATCTCGGCTACGTGGTCATGGACGAGGTGCACTATCTCTCCGACCGCTTCCGTGGCGCCGTATGGGAAGAGGTGATCATCCACCTCCAGGAGTCCGTGACGCTGGTCTCCCTGTCGGCCACGGTGTCGAACGCCGAGGAGTTCGGCGACTGGCTCGACACCGTGCGCGGCGACACCGAGGTGATCGTCTCCGAGCACCGGCCCGTGCCGCTGTTCCAGCACGTGCTCGCCGGACGCCGGATGTACGACCTCTTCGAGGAGGGCGAAGGCAGCAGAAAGGCCGTCAACCCGGACCTGACGCGGATGGCGCGCATGGAGGCGAGCCGTCCCTCGTACCAGGACCGGCGGCGCGGACGCGCCATGCGCGAGGCCGACCGGGAGCGGGAGCGGCGCCAGCGCTCCAGGATGTGGACGCCGGGGCGCCCCGAGGTCATCGAGCGGCTCGACGCCGCGGGGCTGCTGCCCGCCATCACCTTCATCTTCAGCCGCGCCGCGTGCGAGGCCGCCGTGCAGCAGTGCCTGTACGCGGGGCTTCGGCTGAACGACGAGGACGCGCGGGCCCGGGTCCGGGAGATCGTCGAGGCGCGGACGGCCTCCATCCCCGACGAGGACCTGCACGTCCTCGGGTACTACGAGTGGCTCGAAGGGCTCGAGCGCGGCATCGCCGCCCACCACGCGGGCATGCTGCCGACCTTCAAGGAGGTCGTGGAGGAGCTGTTCGTCCGCGGTCTGGTGAAGGCCGTCTTCGCCACCGAGACACTGGCGCTCGGCATCAACATGCCCGCCAGATCGGTGGTCCTCGAGAAGCTCGTCAAGTGGAACGGGGAGCAGCACGCCGACATCACCCCCGGTGAGTACACGCAGCTGACGGGGCGCGCGGGCCGCCGGGGCATCGACGTCGAGGGCCACGCCGTCGTGCTGTGGCAGCGCGGCTTCAGTCCGGAGCACCTGGCGGGGCTCGCGGGCACCCGTACGTATCCGCTCAAGTCGAGCTTCAAGCCGTCGTACAACATGGCGGTGAACCTGGTCGAGCAGTTCGGCCGGCACCGGTCCAGGGAGCTTCTGGAGACCTCGTTCGCGCAGTTCCAGGCGGACAAGTCCGTCGTCGGCATCTCGCGTCAGGTCCAGAAGAACGAGGAGGGGCTCGAGGGCTACAAGGAGTCCATGACCTGCCACCTCGGGGACTTCGACGAGTACGCGCGACTGCGGCGCGAGCTCAAGGACCGCGAGACGGAGCTGGCCAAGCAGGGCGTGGCGCAGCGGCGGGCGCAGGCGGCCGCGGCGCTGGAGAAGCTCAAGCCCGGGGACGTCATCCACGTACCGACGGGCAAGTTCGCGGGCCTCGCGCTCGTCCTGGACCCCGGGCTGCCCGCCGGGCGGACCAACGGGCACCGGGGGTTCGAGCACCACGACGGTCCGCGACCGCTGGTGCTGACCGCCGAGCGGCAGGTCAAGCGGCTGGCGTCGATCGACTTCCCGGTGCCGGTGGAGGCGCTGGAGCGGATGCGGATCCCGAAGTCGTTCAACGCACGCTCCCCGCAGTCGCGCCGCGATCTGGCGTCGGCGCTGCGCACCAAGGCCGGGCACATCGTGCCCGACCGGCACAAGAAGGGGCGGGCGCCCGCCGCCGACGACCGGCAGATCACGCGGCTGCGCACCGAGCTGCGGGCCCACCCCTGCCACGGGTGCTCCGACCGGGAGGACCACGCCCGCTGGGCCGAGCGCTACCACCGGCTGCGGCGGGACACCGCGGGCCTTGAGCGCCGGATCGAGGGCCGCACGAACACGATCGCGCGTACCTTCGACCGCATCGTGAAGCTGCTGACCGAGCTGGACTATCTGCGCGGCGACGAGGTCACCGAGCACGGCAAGCGGCTCGCGCGGCTCTACGGTGAGCTGGACCTGCTGGCGAGCGAGTGCCTGCGCGACGGGGTGTGGAACGACCTCAACCCCGCCGAACTCGCGGCGTGCGTCTCGGCGTTGGTGTTCGAGGCGCGGGTCTCCGACGATGCGCTGGCGCCCAAGGTGCCGTCGGGGAAGGCGAAGGCCGCGCTGGGCGAGATGGTGCGGATCTGGGGCCGGCTCGACGCGCTGGAAGAGGAGTTCCGGATCAACCAGGCGGAGGGGGTCGGCCAGCGCGAGCCCGATCTCGGGTTCGCCTGGGCCGCGTACCAGTGGGCCTCCGGCAAGGGCCTCGACGAAGTGCTGCGCGAGGCGGAGATGCCGGCCGGGGACTTCGTCCGGTGGTGCAAGCAGGTCATCGACGTGCTGGGCCAGATCGCGGCGGCGGCGCCCCACGACGGTTCGTCGACGGTGGCACGCAATGCGCGCAAGGCGGTGGACCAGCTGTTGCGGGGCGTGGTGGCGTACTCGTCGGTGGGCTGACGCGCGCTGGAGCGGCACAATCGGCAGGGCCCGGGACCAGTGGTCCCGGGCCCGGTGTCGCGATGCGGTGGGGCCGGCCGTGGCGGGGGATCGGGCCCGGTCCTGGGCGGGGGCTTGTGGCTGGACCGGAGCTGGTTGGGGTCCGCCGGGGTGGGGTCGGCGGGGGCCGGTCCTGGGCGGGGGCTTGTGGCTGGACCGGGGCCGGTTGGGGCCCGCCGGGGCGGGCCCGGTCCCGGGCGAGGGCTTGAGGCTGGACGGAGCTGGTTGGGGCCGGTCGGCCCCGGTCCGGGCCCGTGGCTCTCAGGCCGCCGCGCGGGCCGCGTCTCGTTTGGCGACCTCTTCGCGGACGATCGGGATCACGTGGCGGCCGAAGTCGATCGCGTCGTCGAGCAGGTCGTAGCCGCGGGCCGAGAGGATGTTCACGCCCAGGTCGTAGTAGTCCAGCAGGGCCTGCGCCACCGTTTCCGGGGTGCCGACCAGCGCCGTCGAGTTGCCGGCGCCGCCGGTCTCCGTCGCTGTCGGGGTCCACAGGGCGCGGTCGTGGCGCTCTCCCTGGGCCGCCGCCGCGAGAAGACGTCGGGAACCCGCGTTCTCCGGGTTCTTCAGCGGATGGCGGCGGGAGAGCGGGCTGCCCGCCTTGCGGGCCTTGATGCGGGCCAGCGTCGCGTGCGCCTTCTCCCACGCCAGCTCCTGCGTCGGCGCGATGATCGGGCGGAACGCGACCTGGATACGGGGCACGTCCGTGCGGCCCGCCGCCTTCGCCGCCGCCCCGACCGACTCGATCTGCTGGGCGGTCTCGGCGAGGGGCTCGCCCCACAGGCAGTAGATGTCGGCCTCCGCGCCGCCCGCCGCGTACGCCGCCGGCGACGAACCGCCGAACGAGACCTGCGGATGCGGCTGTTGCACCGGGAAGGTGTCGCTGACGAAGTCGCGGAAGCGGTAGTGCGCGCCCTCGTGGTCGAACGGCTCGTGCGACGTCCAGGCCTTCTTGATGATCTGGATGGCCTCCCGCGTACGCGCGTACCGCTCGTCCTTGCCGAGGAAGTCGCCCTCGCGCTGCTGCTCGTGGTCGTTGCCGCCCGTGATGAAGTGGACCGCGAGGCGGCCGTCGCTGATGCGGTCCAGGGTGGCGAAGGTCTTCGCGGCGAACGTGGGGTACGAGACGTTCGGTCGGTGCGCCACCAGGATCTGGATCTTCTCGGTGCGCGCCGCGATGTAGGCGGCAGCCGGCGACGGATCGGGGGACCCGGACCCGTACGCGAAGAGGATGCGGTCCCAGCCGTACTCCTCGTGCGCGCGGGCGAGCCGCAGCGTGTAGTCCTTGTCGAAGGACGCCCCGGAGCGGGCGGTGACTTCGGAGCCTTCGTTGGTCGCGGCGATGCCGAGGAACTCTACGGGCATGAGTAAACGCCTCTTCAGCTGTAAAGGGTGGTGGTGGGCCTGAGGGACGTCAGGCGCAACACGCCGCCGACCACACACGACCGAAGTCGATGTGGTCGCGGGTGACCAGCCGCAGCTGAGGGCGCATGCACTCAGTGCACCAGCAGGCCGCGTGAAACGTCAACCGCTGTCCGCCCGCCGGGAGTTCGGACGACCGGACGCCCTCACTCCATGTGTTCGAATCGCAGCCGAGCGTGCAAATGGGAGCGAGTGTATGCCTGCCCCGGTGGCTATTTCAGGGCCTTGCCGAATATGACTCGGCGATGATCCGGTCGGACTAAGCTCGCCCGCAGCGCACCGAGTTGAGATGTATTCGGGCGTTTGTTCTCCCGTGCGCCGATGATTCGCATTGATCCCCGGAACGAAGCGCGGCGAACCATCGCAAACTTCCTTCCCCGACCCGACCGTTCAGAGGGCATACATGGTGAGTGTTCAATCGCCTCCCGGTGGCCGAGACGTCCCCTACACACGCGTGCTGTTGCTGCCCGCCATGGTCATGGCCGCCGCCACCGGCGCGGCCGTCGCCCTGGTCACGCAGCCCGCCCGCCTCGCCGTCACCCTGTGCGGCGCGCTCGGCACGCTCCTGGTGGTCGCCGTCGCGGCCGAGGCCGTCCGGCGCGGTCGCCTCGTCAAAGGGCTGCGCGCCCAGTACACGCGGCACATCGCCGAGCTGGAAGCACGTATCGCCGCCCAGGAGCACCGGACGATGCGCGTCGCCAAAGAGGTCCTGCCGCACGCCCTGTACCGGATGCGCACCGGCGACAACCCCAAGGACGCCGTCCGCAACACCTGCGACTCCGATCCCGCCTTCCGCGACACCACCCAGGGCGAGCGCGAACTCCTGCGCCAGGCCCTCAAGGAGATCGACCGCGAGGAGGCCATGCGCGACGCCGCGCAGCGCGCGTTCGTCTCCATCGCCCGCCGCGTCCAGGCCATCGTGCACAAACAGGCCCAGGAACTCCGCGAGATGGAGGAGGACCACGGCCGCAACCCCGAGGTCTTCGACGACCTCCTGCGCATCGACCACGGCACCGCCCTGATCGGCCGCCTCGCCGACTCCGTCACCGTCCTCGGCAACGCCCGGCCAGGCCGCCAGTGGCCCAAGCCCGTCCGGCTCTACAGCGTGCTGCGCGGCGCCATGTCCCGCATCCTCGAATACCCGCGCATCGACCTGCACGCGATCTGCGACGTGGCCATCAGGGGTGTCTCCGTGGAGCCCCTCATCCACGCCTGCGCCGAGCTCCTCGACAACGCGACGCGCTACTCGCCGCCGCAGACCCGGGTCCACGTCACCGCCGTCGAGGTGCAGACCGGCATCGCCATCGAGATCGAGGACGGCGGCGTCAGCCTCGGCGAGGAACAGCGCGCCAAGGCCGAGCGGATGCTCGACAAGGCCAAGTCCGGCATCGACCTCAACGACCTCGGTGAGAATCCGCGCCTCGGCCTCGCGATCGTCGGCCGGCTCTGCTCGATGTACGACATGCAGATCTCCCTGCGCCAGTCCGCCTACGGCGGCGTGCGCGCCGTCCTCGTCGTGCCGCGCGACATGATGAGCACCGGGCCCGCGCCCGGCCTCGCCCACGGCATCGGCGCCACCGCCGTACCGCGCGTCGACCACAACGGCGTACCGATCAAGGAAGAGCCGCGGTTGAAGAAGACGCGTCGCCCCACCACGGGACCGCGCCCCTCCGCCCCGGTCGTCGCCGCGATGGAGGACGACGAACCCGTGGTCACGGAGTGGCGGGCCAATGGGCTGCCGCAGCGCCGCAGGAAGGTCGACACGAAGATCATCGACGACCAGATCATCGTGACGCCCCGCCACCCCGATCTGTCGATGCCGCCGCCCGGTTCCGGTTCCCGTCCTGGTCCTGGTTCCGGCTCCGGGACCACGGCCGCCCCGCCACCCGTCGCCGCCCCCGCGGTCGGTCCGGCCGCGGAGCCGGAGCACGAGCGGCCGGCCCAGCCCGAACCCGGCCTGTGGGTCGAGGCGTTCATGAACGGCCTCAAGCCCGACGAGACCGGTGCCGCCGCCGGTGGCGTGGCCGGCGGGGCGGTCGCCGACGCAGAGAAGCCGCACGACGACGCGTACAACCAGCAGGTCGACGAGGGAGACCGCCAGTGATCCAGCAACGCGCCAATTTCGACTGGATGCTCAAGGAGCTCGCCGACGGCGTGCCCAATGTGCGTCAGGTCGTGGTGCTCTCCGCGGACGGTCTGCGCATCGCCCGGTTCGGCGGCCATCCCGACGGCGCCGACCGGATCGCCGCAGCCTGCGCCGGACTTCAGTCCCTCGCCTCCGCCGTCGCCTCCGAGATCCCGGAGAGCAACGGCAAGATGAACATGGTCATCATCGAGGTCGACGGCGGCTTCTTCTATCTGATGGCCGCGGGCAAGGGCGCCTACCTCGCCGTCCTCGCCGACCCGTACGTCGACGCGGGCCTCATCAGCCACCAGATGCGCGACCTCGTCATCCGGATCGGCGCCCATCTGACCAGCCCGCCCCGACGCAACGGCCAGACCGTATGACGCCACGTTCCCTCGACCCCCCCCACCGCGAAGAGGAACTGCCTCCCCAGCGCGAGCGCCGCTCCGCCCAGGGCCCCGAGGGCCCGAAGGACCCCAAGGATCCCGAGCGGCTCTACGTCATCACCGGCGGCACCGAAGGCGCCGAGCGCGCCACGCTCGACCTGGTCACCCTGATCGTGGCCCGCGCCGACCCCCCGGTCGCCACGCCGCCCGAACAGTCCGCCGTCCTGCGCATGTGCCGGACACCGCTGTCCACGGCCGAGATCTCGGCCTACCTCAATCTGCCGTTCAGCGTGGTCACCGTGCTGCTCGGCGAGCTCCTCGCGGCCGAACTCGTCCACTCGCGGGCACCGGTGATCCGGGGCGCCGTCGCCGACCGTTCCCTCCTCGAAGCGGTGATGCATGGACTACAGAAGCTCTGACTCCACCGGTGCCATGGACGCGGCGGTGGGCAGCGCCCAGGTCCCCGGCCCGCGGGCCGAGGACCGGATGCCCGAGACGGTCACCTCCGCCGTGAAGATCGTCATCGTGGGCGGGTTCGGCGTCGGCAAGACGACGATGGTGGGCTCCGTCAGCGAGATCCGCCCGCTCACCACCGAAGAGACCATGACGCAGGCGGGCATCGGCGTCGACGACAACTACGGCTCCGAGACCAAGACCGCCACCACCGTGGCCATGGACTTCGGGCGCATCAGCATCACCGACGAGCTTGTCCTCTACCTCTTCGGCACGCCGGGCCAGGAGCGGTTCTGGTTCCTGTGGAACGGCCTGTTCGAGGGCGCCCTCGGTGCCGTGGTTCTCATCGACAGCCGCCGCCTCGAAGTGAGCTTCGACGTGATCGGGCGCCTGGAAGAGCGCGGCGTTCCGTTCGTCATCGCCAACAACGCCTTTCCCGACGGCCCCAGTTACCCCTCCGAGGAGCTGCGCAGCGCGCTCGACCTCGACCCGCACGTGCCCATCATCGAGTGCGACGCACGCCGCCGGGCCTCCAGCCGTGACGTCCTCATGACCCTGATGCGCTATCTGCACGAGATGGCGTTGCAGCGGGCCTGAGAGGGCGGGCTTCATCAACTTCCGTTTTGCAGCGACCAGTTGGGTCGAGCGGGCTTGTTTCGTCGGTCCGGTCGATCCAAAGAACCAGTTTGCCCTTCACTACCGGAGCGATCACCGTGACGTCCCAGCCCTCCCAGTCGCCCGCCGGCTTCGACCCCCTCGGCGACCCCTCGTCCGGCCCCCCGCCGGGCTGTCCCGCGCACGCCCTCGGACCCGACGGGATGCGCAGGCTCTACGGGCCCGAGGCCGACACCGACCTCGCGGCCGTCTACGAGAAACTGCGCGCCGAACACGGCTCCGTCGCCCCCGCGCTGATCCACGACGACGTGCGCGTATGGGCTGTGCTCGGCCACGGCGAGAACCTCCACATGGTCCGCACCACCTCGCAGTACAACCGCGACGCCCGCAACTGGACCGCCCTGAAGAACGGCACCGTCAAGCTCACCCACCCGCTCGCCCCCGTCTTCGGCTGGCAGCCCATCTGCTCCATGGCCGAGGGCGCCGAGCACCTGCGGCTGCGCGGCGCCGTCACCCACGCCCTCGAGATCATCGACCACCGCAGCCTGCGCCGCGCCATCAACAAGGCCTGCCAGGAAATCATCAACCGCTTCTCCGAGCGCGGCACGTGCGACGTCGTCAGCGACTTCGCCGAGCACCTGCCGATGATGGTCATGCTCGACATCTTCGGCGCCTCCGAGGCGTACAGCGAGCGCTTCGTGCAGGCCGCCCGCGACATGATCAAGGGCACCGAGACGGCCATCGCCAGCAACGAATACATCATGGGCATCCTCATGGAGGCCACGGCCCGCCGCCGGGCCGATCCCGAGGACGACTTCATCAGCCGTCTCATCGCCGCCCCCGCCGCCCTCAGCGACGACGAAGTGGGCCAGCACCTGCGGCTCGTCCTCATCGCCGCCTACGAAGCCACGGCCAACCTCATCGCCAACGTACTGCGCACCGTGCTCACCGACCCGCGCTTCCGCGCCCAGCTCAACGGCGGCCAGATGACCGTGCCGGAAGCCGTCGAGCAGTCCCTGTGGGACGAACCGCCCTTCAGTGCCATGGTCGCCTACTACGCCAAGGTCGACACCGAACTCGGCGGGCAGCACATCCGCGCCGGTGACGCCCTGATCTTCGGCATCGCACCGGGGAACGTCGACCCCGCCGTGCGGCCCGACCCGACCGAGCACATGCAGGGCAACCGGTCACACCTCGCCTTCGGTGGCGGGCCCCACGAGTGCCCCGGGCAGGACATCGGGCGCGCCATCGCCGACATCGGGGTCGACGCGTTTTTGATGCGGCTGCCCGATGCTGAACTCTCGGTCGCGGAAGGGGAGTTGCGGTGGCGTTCCACCATTCTGTCGCAGCATCTCGTCTCCCTGCCCGTGTCCTTCACGCCCCGCGCGCAGCAGGACGTCGTCACCAAGCCCAGCATGGTGCCGCCTCCGCGGGCCGACTGGCATGTTTCGTCCGGCTCACCCAAGGCTGCGTCGGCTTCTGCCGCAGCGCCTGAGGCTGCGGCTCCCTCTGCTTCGTCCGTCCCCACTGCTCCGGTTGCGGCGCCCGAGGTGCGGCTCGGCGCATGGCAGCGGCTTCTGCGGTGGTGGCGGGGCTACTGAGCCCAGGACTCGTACGACTCCCAGGCCTCCAGCTGCCGGCCGCTCACGAAGCTGTGCTCGTGGCCCGTCACCGGGTCCCTGAACTCCAGTGTGCGCGCCAGGAGTTGCAGAGGTCTGCGGAAGTCGTCGGGGGCGGTCTGTTCGGCGACCCGTGGGTAGAGCGGGTCGCCGAGGATCGGTACGCCCAGGGCGTTCATGTGCACCCGTAGTTGGTGGGTGCGGCCCGTGTGGGGCGTCAGGTGGTAGAGGGCCAGGTCGCCCTTCACGGCCTTGAGGTGGACCGTGCTCTCCGCGTTGGGTTCGCCGTTCGGCACCTCGTGCGCCGTGAGCACGCCCCGCTCCTTCTCGATCCTGCTGCGGACCTTGGTCGGCAGGCGGAGGGCGGGGTCGTGGCGGGCCACCGCCTCGTACTCCTTGGTGACCAGCCGGTCCCGGAACAGGGTCTGATACGCGCCGCGTTCCTCCTGGCGTACGACGAAGAGCACCAGGCCGGCGGTCAGCCGGTCCAGACGGTGGGCCGGGCTCAGCGTCTCCGTTCCCGACACCTGGCGGAGGCGGGCCAGCGCGGTCTCCGTGACGTGGCTGCCTCGGGGGGTCGTGGCCAGGAAGTGGGGCTTGTCCGCTACGAGGATGTGATCGTCGCGGTGGACGATGTCGAGGGAGTAGGGGACGGGGGGTTCGGGCTCCAGGTCCCGGTGGAACCAGACGTGGCCGCCGGGGGCGTAGGGCGTGGTCGCCGTGATGGGGGTGCCGTCCGAACCCACGATGCGGGCCTCTGTGATCATCGCGTCGATCGTGCCGTGTGCTGCCGCCAGGCGCTCGGTGAGGTGGGCCCGCACGGTGTCCCACCTGTCGTCCAGCGGCATCCGTACTCGTACGGCGTCGATGCCGTTGCGCTGGGGGAGGGGGGAGGGTGGGGTGCGGCGCCTGCGGTGTCTCATCGTGGGGTCAGCGTACGGGGGCGCCTTGAAGGGAGGGTGGCCGTCCGGTTCTCGTTGGCGGCTTTCCGTTGAGTCCTACAGGTGTGTGGGTGGGTGCGGGGGTGGCCGGGGTATGTCCGTGCTCGCCATCTTGTAGGCGTCGCCCGTTGCGTTGCAGGCCGCCGCTTGGCGCAGGGGTGCTGCGCGCGGACATACCCCGCCCACCCCCTCCCGTCGTCTCGTACCTGACTGACACCCGACGGTCCCGCCCCATTCAAGCCCCCCCCATTCAAGCCCCTCCGGCGATTGAGGAGCGGGGTC
>NZ_BAAATS010000012.1:45745-140358 GCF_039533535.1 Streptomyces kunmingensis | reverse complement strand
GAGCCCCGGGGCTCCGCCCCGGTGCCGGGCGCATGGCAATCCCGCCCTGGCGACACAGGAACCCGGGGCAAGGCGTGATCAGGCGGGCGTCGGAGACTCCTGTTCGGCCTCCACCTGCGCGTTCCAGTCCCGCTTGGACGCCTGCCACCCGTCCTCGTTGTGGCCCAGACGCCAGTAACCGGAGATCGAGAGGTCCTCCCGGGGGATCTGGCGGTCCACTCGGAGGTGGCGGCGCAGCTCCTTCACGAAGCCCGCCTCACCGTGCACGAACACATGCGGGCGGCCCTCGGGGAAGTCGAGGCCGGTGACCGCGTCGGTGAGAGCCTGACCCACGGGGCGGCCCGCCCGGTGCAGCCAGGTGATCTCGACCGGGGAGTCGATCTTCTGCTGCTCCTCGGGGCCCTCGACCTCCAGGAAGGCGTGGGCCCGCGCGCCCTCGGGCAGCGCCTCCAGCGCCGCGGCCACGGCGGGCAGCGCGCTCTCGTCGCCGACGAGCAGGTGCCAGTCCGCGGACGCGTCCGGCGCGTAGGCGCCGCCCGGGCCCATGAAGTGGATCGTCTCGCCCGGCTCGACGCTCGCCGCCCAGGGGCCGGCCAGGCCCTCGTCGCCGTGGACCACGAAGTCGAGGATCAGCTCACGGGCCTTCGGGTCCCAGGCGCGCACGGTGTACGTACGGGTCACCGGCCACTGCTCGCGCGGCTGCTCCTCCCGGATGCGCTCCACATCGAACGGCTCGGCATAGGTCACGCCCGCCGGCGCGAAGAGCAACTTCACGTAGTGGTCGGTGTATTCGAGCTCCGGAAGGTCTGCCAGACCCTCACCGCCGAGCACCACTCGCTGCATGTGCGGCGTGAGTCGCTCCGTGCGCACGACCTGCGCCGAGCGGGCCTTACGGGGCTTGCGTGCGGGGCGCTCGGCCATATGCGGTCTCCCTTGATCATGCTGTCGGCTGCCGTGCTAGTTAGGTAAACCTAAGCTAACACCTCATGATGAGAGGGTGGTGAGCAGGCGGTGCAAAGATCCGCCCAAACCCCAGCGCGCCGCCAACTGGTCGAGCAGGTCCGGATCGTGCGGCTCGCGCGGCAGTGTGGTGGTGACCGGGGGGAGGGGGACGTCCGGCGCCACCTGGACCACCTTCGGGGCCACCGAGAGGTAGGGGCGGGACTCGTCCAGGCGCTTGCGCTGGGTCGGTGTGAGCTTGGACTTCGGGTCGTCCACCGCGGCCATGATTCCGGCCAGGTCCCCGAACTGTGCCAGCAGCTTCGCCGCCGTCTTCTCGCCGATGCCGGGTACCCCCGGCAGGCCGTCGCTCGGGTCGCCCCGCAGCAGCGCCATGTCCGCGTAGCCGGAGCCGTCCACCCCGTATTTCTCGAGGAGGAGCGCCTCGTCCGTGATCTGCAGCGTGCCCACTCCCTTGAGGGGGTAGAGGACGCGGCGATTCCGTGCGTCGTCGACCAGTTGGAAGAGGTCCCGGTCGCCCGTCACGATGTCCACCGGGGTCGTCGCCCGGGCGGTGAACGTGCCGATCACGTCGTCCGCCTCGTAGCCCGCGACACCTACGCGCGCGATGCCCAGCGCGTCCAGCACCGCCTCGATGATCGGCACCTGCGGGGAGAGCGTGTCGGGGATCTCCTCCTCGTCCGGCGTCCCGGCCGCCGTCTCCTCGGCCACACGGTGGGCTTTGTAGGAGGGGATCAGGTCCACGCGCCACTGTGGGCGCCAGTCCGCGTCCATGCAGGCCACCAGGTGCGTGGGGTGGTGGTCGTGGACGAGCCGGGTGATGAATTCGAGCAGCCCGCGCACCGCGTTGACCGGAGTGCCGTCCGGGGCCTTCACGGAGTCCGGCACTCCGAAGTAGGCCCGGAAGTACAGGGACGCGGTGTCGAGCAGCATCAGGCGCTGGTTGGCCGAGGTTTCCTGGGTCACGATTCGCATCATGCCGCACGGGACCGACAGGTACGGGTTGCACGGAATCCGTGGTGGGTAGTTAACGGAATGTGAGCTGGGCCACTTCTCTGTTTGGTTTGCATAAGGCAGGGCAGGCGCCGCCTCGGAGCGGACCCGGTCACACGTTCAACTATTGAAGAAGTGGCCGGTTTCAGGCGGGCAGACCCCGCGCCGCACCACGGCCCGCCGGCGGGGGAGGCGGGCCGTCTTGGTTCGACCCGAGAGGTGTATGTGTCCAGGCTTGAAGCCGAAGACCTGTACAAGGTGTTCGGCAGACGACCCGATGAGGCGGTGGAAGAACTCCGCCGCGGAGCCGACCGTGAGCAACTGCGCGCCGACGGCACGACTGCCGCCGTGATCGACGCGTCCTTCACCGTCGAGCCCGGGCAGATCTTCGTCGTCATGGGTCTGTCGGGATCCGGCAAGTCCACCCTTCTGCGGATGCTGAACGGACTGCTGGAGCCCACCGCGGGACACGTCCGTTTCGACGGTGACGACCTGACGCAGCTGTCGCCCCGCGAGCTGCGCGAGGTCCGCTCCAAGAAGATCAGCATGGTTTTCCAGCACTTCGCGCTCTTCCCGCACCGCTCCGTCCTGGAGAACGCGGCCTACGGCCTCGAGGTGCAGGGCATAGCGCGCGCCGAGCGTGAGGAGCGCGCCACGGAGGCGCTGCGCCTCGCCGGCCTGGAGGGCTGGGAGAAGTCCTTCCCCGACGAGCTGTCCGGCGGTATGCAGCAGCGCGTGGGCCTGGCCCGCGCCCTGGCGACCGACGCGGACCTGCTCCTCATGGACGAGTCGTTCAGCGCGCTCGACCCGCTGATCCGGCGCGACATGCAGGACCAGCTGCTCGATCTGCAGAAGACCCTGAAGAAGACGATCGTCTTCATCACGCATGACCTGAACGAGGCCATGCGGCTCGGTGACCGGATCGCCGTCATGCGCGACGGGCGCATCGTCCAGATCGGCACCGCAGAGGACATTCTCGTCACCCCGGCCAACGAGTACGTCGCGTCCTTCACCCAGGACGTCGACCGCTCCCGCGTGCTGACCGCGGGCGCGATCATGGCCACGCCCGAGAAGGGGTACACGGCGTCCGCCGCTCCGGCGAAGGTCACCGAGGACACCCCGATCATCGAGCTCTTCACGCCCTGCTCGACCAGTGACATACCCGTCGCCGTGACCGGCGAGGACGGCGACGTCATCGGTGTCGTCCCGCGGGAGCGCCTGCTCGCCGTCCTCGGTGAGCCGATGAAGTCCGTGGAGAGCGCGGACGAGAACCACGGCACGGCCGAGGGGCTCGTCGAGGAGACCGAGGACGCCGTCCCCGCGCCGCGTGGCGAGGGCGACGGACCGGTGGAGAAGGTGAACGCCGGTGCCTAGGATTCCCTTCGGTGACTGGGTCAACGATGTGGTCGAGTGGCTGCTCAACCACATGGCGTGGCTCTTCGACTTCTTCAAGACCATCTTCGACGGTCTCTACAACGGCATCGGTGACGTGCTCCAGGCACCCGAGCCGCTGCTGCTCGCCGGCATCTTCGCCGTCATCGCCTTCTGGCTGCGCGGCACGACCGCGGGTGTGCTGACCTTCGTCGGGTTCTGGTTCATCGACAACCTGGAACTGTGGGACGACGCGATGCTGACGCTGTCGCTCGTCCTCGTGTCGACGATCATCGCGCTCGTCATCTCCGTGCCCCTCGGCATCTGGGCGGCCAGGTCGAACCGGGTCAGTGGCCTGTTCCGGCCCGTCCTGGACCTGATGCAGACGCTGCCCGCGATGGTCTACCTGATCCCGGCCATCCTGTTCTTCGGCTCGGGCGCCCCCGCCGGCATCGTCGCCACGCTGATCTTCGCGCTGCCCCCGGGCGTGCGCATGACCGAGCTGGGCATCCGGCAGGTCGACAAGGAACTGGTCGAGGCCGCCGACGCGTTCGGTACGAAGCCGAGCAACACGCTGATGCGGGTGCAGCTGCCGCTCGCCTTGCCGACGATCATGGCCGGTGTCAACCAGGTCATCATGCTGGGTCTGTCCATGGCCGCCATCGCGGGCATGGTCGGCACCGGCGGTCTCGGTGGCGCCGTCAACGAGGCCATCGGCCAGCTGAACGTGGGCCTCGGCGCCGAGGCCGGTATCTCCATCGTCATCCTGGCGATCTACCTCGACCGGATGACCAGCTCGCTGGGCCAGCAGGTCTCGCCGCTCGGCCGTCGCGCGCTCGCCAAGGTGCGCGCCGCACAGGGCCTGAAGATCTGGTCCTACCGTCCCCGTCCGGCCGTCGCCATGGTCGGCGTCGTCGTCCTCGCGCTCGTCGCGGGCGGCATGGGCGTCTTCGGAGGCTCCTCGTCCACGACCGCCGCGGGCGGCGACAACACGAACGTCGGCCAGGGCAAGAAGATCTCCATCGGCTACATCCCCTGGGACGAGGGCGTCGCCTCCACGTTCCTGTGGAAGGAGATCCTGGAGCAGCGCGGGTTCGAGGTCGAGGCCAAGCAGTTCGACGCGGGCCCGCTCTACACCTCGCTCGCCCAGGGCGCCGTCGACTTCGAGACCGACTCCTGGCTGCCGACGACGCACGCCCAGTACTGGAAGAAGTACGGCTCCAAGCTCGAGGACCTGGGTTCCTGGTACGGCCCCACCTCCCTGGAGCTGACCGTGCCCTCGTACATGAAGGGCATCGACTCGCTCGCCGACCTCAAGGGCCAGGGCGCCAAGTTCGGTGGCAAGATCACCGGCATCGAGTCGAGCGCCGGCGAGACGGCTCTGCTCAAGAGCAAGATCCTCAAGGCGTACGGCCTCGACAAGGAGTACAAGGTCGTCGACAGCTCCACGCCGGCGATGCTGGCCGAGCTGAAGCGCGCCTACGCCAAGAAGAAGCCGATCGTCGTTCCGCTCTGGTCGCCGCACTGGGCGTACAACGACTACGACCTGAAGAAGCTCAAGGACCCGAAGGGCGCCTGGGGCAAGGGCGACGGCGTGCACTCGCTGGCCCGCAAGGGCTTCGGCACGGACTTCCCCGAGGTCGACAAGTGGCTCAAGGACTTCAAGATGAGCGAGAAGCAGCTCACGAGTCTTGAGGCCGAGATCAACAAGACCGGCAAGGGCAAGCAGCAGGACGCTGTGAAGACCTGGCTGAAGAAGAACCCGGGCGTCGTCGACAAGCTGGCCCCGGTCAAGAAGGCGAACGCCGCCGAGACCAAGCGTCCGGTGAACGTCGCCTGGTTCCCCTGGGACGAGGACGTCGCCGTCACCTACCTGTGGAAGAACGTTCTGCAGAAGCGCGGCTACAAGCTGAACCTCAAGCAGATGGACGTCGGCCCGGTCTACACCGGCCTCGCCAGCGGTGACCTCGACGTCAACTTCGACGCCTGGCTGCCGTACGCGCAGAGCAACTACTGGGACAAGAACAAGGACAACCTGAAGGACCTGGGCAGCTGGTACAGCCCGACCTCCCTGGAAGTCGCCGTTCCGTCCTATGTGAAGGGCGTCAAGTCCCTCGCGGACCTGAAGGGCAAGTCGAAGACCTTCGACGGGAAGATCATCGGCATCGAGCCGGGCACCGGCGAGATGAACCTCCTGAAGAAGGACGTACTGCCCGGCTACGGCCTGGACAAGGAGTACGAGGTCGTCGACGGCTCCACGCCGGCGATGCTGGCCGAGCTGAAGCGCGCCTACGCCAAGAAGGAGCCGGTCGCGGTCGTGCTCTGGTCGCCCCACTGGGCGTACAGCGAGTACGACCTCACCAAGCTGGCCGACCCGAAGAAGAAGTTCGGTGAGGGCAACACGATCCGGACGATCTCCCACAAGGACTTCCCGAACAAGTATCCGCAGCTCACGAAGTGGTTCAAGAACTTCAAGATGAGCGAGGACGAGCTGGGCAGTCTGGAAGCCGAGATCAAGAAGCGTGGTCAGGGCCAGGAGGAGAAGGCCGTCTCCGCGTGGCTCGAGACGCACCAGGACGTCGAGAAGCGGATGACCGCTTCCTGACCCCTGATCGGTAGAGCGAGAGGTGGGTTCCGCCGCGGCATCGGCTGCGGCGGAACCCACCTCTCGTTCGTGCCCGGCCCTCGACGGCCCCGATCGTGACCCACTGCTTACCGCGCTCGCATGAAACCGGCAGGCGAACATGCGTAGGGTGCATTCAAACGAGCTGGGCAATGCGGTGGGAGGGAGCGGACGTCATGGACGAGCACAAGGAGACACTGCGCGTGGGCGCGGCCGTCCGGCGCCGGCGCCGGACGCTCGAGCTCACGCTCTCCGCCGTCGCCGAGCGCAGCGGCCTGTCCGTACCGTTCCTCAGCCAGGTCGAGAACGAGCGGGCGCGGCCCAGCAACCGCTCCCTGGAGAAGGTCGCCGACGCCCTCGGCACCACCGCCGTCGAACTGCTCGCCGCCGCCGATCCTGCCCGCACCGTCGACCTGGTGCGCGCCGACGACACGAGCGTCGAGGACGGCTCCGCGGACGGCGGCGGCGACTTCGTCGTACGCTCCCTCGTCCGTGGCCACCATCAGATGCATGCCCAGGAGTTCGTCGGTGACCACGACTCCGGGCGCGAGTTCCAGCTGCGCAACGACGTCCTGATGCATGTCACGGAAGGCGCCGTCGAGGTGGAGGCGGAGGGCCGCGCGTACCGTCTGGTGCGCGGCGACACCCTGTATCTGACCGGTGGCGTACGGCACCGCTGGCGGGCGACCGTGGCCGAGGCGCGGGTCGTCGTCGTGGCGGTCGCCGAGCACATCGACGCGGTCGACGAACCCGGACCGAAGTAGCGGCCGTGGAGGTCGTGCGGGTGGTGTCCCTGGTGCCGTCCCTGACGGAGGCCGTCGCTGTGACGCTGCCGGGTGCGCTGGTCGGTGCGACGGACTGGTGCAGCCACCCCGTCGGTCTTGATGTGGTGCGGATCGGCGGTACCAAGAACCCCGATGTCCCGGCCGTCGTCGCTCTCCGCCCCGATCTCGTCGTCGCCAACGAGGAGGAGAACCGGGCCGTGGACCTGGCGGCCCTGCGCGCCGCCGGTATCGAGGTCCTGGTCACCGAGATCCGTCGACTGCCGCAGGCTCTACGGGAGTTGGAGCGGGTCCTGCGGGCGTGCGGGGCGCTCTCGCGGCCCCGCTGGCTGGACGAGGCCGAGGCGGCGTGGTCCGGGGTGGCGGTACCGGAGCGCCGGTCGCGGGCCGTCGTGCCGATCTGGCGGCGGCCGTGGATGGTGCTCGGCAGCGCCACCTTCGCCGGCGACCTGCTGGCACGGCTCGGCGTCGACAACGTGTACGCGGGTCACGCCGAGCGCTATCCCCGCGTCCCGCTCGACGAACTGCGGGCGTCGGGGGCGGACCTCGTGGTGCTGCCCGACGAGCCGTACCGCTTCACCGCCGACGACGGGCCGGAGGCGTTCGCGGCCCCCGCGGCCCTGGTCAGCGGGCGTCATCTCACCTGGTACGGGCCGTCGTTGGGGGAAGCGGTGGGGGTGCTGGGCGCGGCTCTGCGCACCGCCGGTGCCTGAGAGGCGGGTGCGGACGCGGCTGCCTGCGCGGGTGCCGACAGCAGGCGTCCGTCGAGCAGGCCGCGTGCCGAGTGGATCGCGGCCACCGCCCAGGCCGCGACCAGAGCGGCGTAGAGCACGACCGCCAGGACGTCGAACAGGGCGAGGCCCGTGTGCTTGCCCAGGCCCTCCACGCCGGTGACACAGGTGCCGACGGGGAACGTGAACGCCCACCAGGTCATCGCGAACCTCATGCCCTCGCGGCGCCGGGCCCGGACCACCAGGGCGGCGGCGAGCGCCAGCCACAGGGCAGCGAAGCCCATCACCGGAACGCCGTAGAGGACCGCGAACGCCGTGAAGCCGTGGCCGTACGAGGCGGGAAGGACGCCGTCCGCGACATCGGCGTACTTGTTGACGGCGGTCGTCGACTGGCCCAGCGGGCCGAGGACGAGGAACAGGGTCGGGGTCAGCGCCGTCGGGAGCGGGCCCGCCGTGACGAGGCGGGCGAAGATCAGCGGCAGCATGACGAGCGTCGCGAGCAGGCTCAGGCCGAACATGCCGTAGCAGACGAGGAGAAGCGTCTGCTGGTACTGGCCCGGCGGCAGGTGCGGGACGAGCAGCGGACCCACCGCGGCCGACACCATCGGCGCCACCACGGGCAGCAGCCACACCGGGGAGGCCTGGCCCGGCTCGATCCGGTGCCGGACCACCATCAGATACGGGACCGCGACGGCCGCGGCGAGTCCGGTCAGCGTGCCCGCGACGAAGAGAGCCGTGTCGATCGCGAGCGCCGCTTCGAGCCCGATCCAGTCCTGGCCCAGCAGCAGCGTGCCCGCGCCCACGGACAGCAGCGCCATCGACAGGCAGCCGTAGAACGGGGCCACCGCCGGATCCAGCAGATGGGCCCGCGCCTGGTCGCGGTGGTGCGTCCAGTGCAGGGCGCGCGCGGCGAGGAGGACCAGCAGCGCCGCGAAGGACAGCGCCCACACCACGGTGCAGGCCGTGCGCAGCCCGGCGAACGTCACCGGCAGGGTCGCGCCGGCGTTCGCCACGATCGCGGTGCCCATGACGGCGGCGTACCAGTTCGGGCCGAGATGGCGGACGGCGGTCGCGCGGGGTGCGACCTCGCGGGTGTCGGCGCGGGTGGCGAGGGCTGTGGTGGCGTGGGCGGCGGTGACCATGGGTCAACCGTCGCGCGTGGCCGGGGGCCCCACCAGGGACGTTGCCACTATGGGGGCATAAGCTGGGTTTATGAGCAAGGAGCCAAGGCGCGAGCCCGGCCAGGGGCGCAGTGAGCCTACGGGCCTGCCGGAACCGCCCCCGGGGATGCTCGCGCACCGGGTGCCCGACCTCGGCGCGCTGGAGCTTCTGCTGGCCGTGGCCCGTCTCGGCAGTCTCGGCGGGGCCGCGCGGGAGCTCGGGATCACCCAGCCCGCGGCGAGCAGCCGGATCCGTTCGATGGAGCGGCAGCTCGGGCTCGCCCTCGTCGACCGATCACCGCGCGGCTCCCGGCTCACCGACACGGGCGCCCTCGTCACGGACTGGGCGCGGCGCGTCGTGGAGGCGGCGGAGGAGTTCGACGCGGGGGCGCAGGCGCTGCGGGACCGGCGGGATTCGCGGCTGCGGGTGGCGGCGAGCATGACGATCGCCGAGTATCTGCTGCCGCGCTGGCTGATCGCGCTGCGGGCGGAGCGGCCCGACACCGCGGTGTCGCTGCTCGCGGGGAACTCCGCGGCTGTGGCCGAGCGGCTGCTCTCCGGTGAGGCGGATCTGGGGTTCGTGGAGGGGCTTGCCGTCCCTGCCGGTCTGGACGCGACCGTCATCGGACATGATCGTCTGATCGTGGTGACCGCGCCGAGTCATCCGTGGGCCCGGCGGCGGCGGCCGCTCACCGCGGAGGAGCTGTCCTCCACGCCGCTCATCCTCCGGGAGGAGGGGTCCGGGACGCGGCAGGTGCTCGACGCGGCGCTCGGGGGGCTGGCCCGGCCGCTGATCGAGCTGTCCTCGACGACTGCGGTGAAGGCGGCCGCGGTGAGCGGGGCCGGGCCCTCGGTTCTGAGTGAGCTTGCGGTGGGGGAGGAGTTGTCCGCTCGGCGGCTGGTCAGGATTCCGCTGGAGGGGGTTCGGCTGGCGCGGGAGTTGCGGGCTGTCTGGCCTACGGGGCACCTGCCGGTGGGGCCTGCCAGGGATTTGCTCGGGTTGACTCGGTCGGCCTGAGCTTGTGGGCGCGCCCCCGTCGGCCTGCGCCCGGCACTGTCGCTGAGGTCGCGGGGCGCTGCCCCGGGCCCCGCTCCTCAAGCGCCGGAGGGGCTTGGATGGCCGGATTGTCGCTGAGGTCGCGGGGCGCCGCCCCGGACCGACCCCGCTCCTCAAGCGCCGGAGGGGCTTGATTCGGCCCGCCGGAGGGGCTTGGCGGGGCGGTGAGCGGCGGTTGGTCAGAAGCCGTGTGGGTCCGCTGCCGCTCTCACCAGGCCCTGCGTCACTCGCGTGTCGTCGCCCATTTCGGGGTGCCACTGGACCCCCATCACCCAGGTCATGCCGGGCAGTTCCACCGCCTCGACCGTGCCGTCCGCCGCGTGGGCCGACTCCACCAGGCCGCGGCCCATCCGGTCTATGGCCTGGTGGTGGTAGGTCGGTACCTCCGTCACCTCCGGCACCAGATCCCCGTAGCGGGTACCGGGCACCGGGGTCACGACGTGCCGGCCGAAGGAGCCGACCTCCTTCATGTGGCCTTCGAGGTGCTGGGTCAGCGTCCCGCCGAGCGCCACGTTCAGGAGCTGCATGCCGCGGCAGATGCCGAGCAGCGGGGTGCCGGACGTCATCGCGGCCCGGATCAGGGCGAGTTCCCAGGTGTCCCGCTCCGTCGCCGCGGGCCCCGTACGCGGGTCGCGCTCGGCGCCGTACCGGGCGGGCTCGACGTCCGGGCCGCCCGCGACGATGACTCCGTCGAGCCGCGCCACCACCGAGGGCGCGTGCTTCGCGTCGTCGGGCGGCAGCATCGTGGCGAGCCCGCCGGAGTCCTGCACGAGCTGCGGGTAGCCGACCGGGAGGAGCGCCGCGGGCAGCTCCCACACACCCCATCTGGTCTGCCTCTCCAGGTAGGTGCTGATGCCGATCAGCGGCCTGCTCACCATGGTGCCGTGCTCCCCAAACTCGGTCGTGCTCCTGCGGTCATTCCCGGTCCAGCTCCGCCTCCGCCGCGGCCAGTGCGGCGAACTCCTCCTCCGGCGCCCGCGCCACGAGCCGGTGGCGGCTGTAGACACCGAAGTAGCCGACGGCGACCACGTACACGCCGAGCGCGATGAGCGCCGCCGTCACGTCGACGAGGAAGGTCGCCACGAGCGCCGCGCACGCGAGCACCAGCGCCACCGAGGAGGTCAGTACGCCGCCCGGTGTGCGGTACGGCCGCGCCAGGCCGGGCTCCCTGCGCCGCAGCACGATGTGCGACAGCGACATCAGAGCGTACGAGATCGTCGCGCCGAACACCGCGACGTTCAGCATGCGGGCACCGTCCCCGGTGGCGGCCGCCAGCGTGAACCCGATCGCGCCCGGTACGAGCAGTCCCAGGTACGGGGCTTTGCGGCGGCTCGTCAGGGACAGGAAGCGGGGCAGATAGCCCGCGCGGGACAGGGCGAACAGCTGCCGGGAGCCCGCGTAGATCAGGGAGAAGAAGGAGGCGACGAGTCCGGCCAGCCCCGCGTAGTTCACGATGCGGCTCCAGGCCGTGGCCCTACCGCCCGGTTGCAGCGCCTCCACCAGCGGGTTCCCGGCGTCCTGGATCGCGGCCGAGCCGCGTGCGCCCGCCGCCGCGAAGAAGGTGACGAGCGCCAGGACGACGAGGATCGCCAGGGACCAGCGGATCGCGCGCGGCAGCGTCCGCGCCGGGTCCTTGGTCTCCTCCGCGGCCAGCGGCACGCCCTCCACACCGAGGAAGAACCACATCCCGAAGGGGAATGCCGCCCAGATGCCCAACACCCCCATCGGGAGCCAGGAGTTGGCGCCGAACGCGGCCGGGTCCACCGGGATGTCGTCGAGCCGCGAGGGGTCGAAGTCGGTGAACGCGGCCACCGCGAAGACGAGCAGCGCCGCGACCGCGATGCCCGTCACGACGAAGCTGAACCGCAGCGCCTCGCCCACGCCCCACAGGTGAATGCCGATGAAGACGACGAAGCAGGCCAGGTAGACGGGCCAGCCGGAGGTGAGTCCGAACAGGCCGAGCGATTCGACGTAGTCGCCGATGAACAGGGAGATGGCGGCGGGCGCGAGGACGTACTCGATGAGGATGGCGGTCCCCGTCAGGAAGCCGCCCCACGGGCCGAGCGCGCGGCGCGCGAAGCCGTAACCGCCGCCCGCCGTCGGCAGCACCGACGACAGCTCGGCGAGCGAGAAGACCATGCAGGCGTACATGACGCCCATCAGGGCCATCGCGATGCCGAGGCCGCCGAAGCCGCCCTCGGCCAGGCCGAAGTTCCAGCCCGAATAGTCACCGGAGACGACGTACGCGACGCCGAGCCCCGTCAGCAGCAGCCAGCCGGCGCTGCCGCGGCGCAGGCTCCTGCGCTCCAGATAGGTGTCGCCCTCCGCTGGTGTTCGGGCGTTCCCGCTGTCCACGGTCATGGCGTGGCCGCTCCCCGGCTGGTCCAATGGAATGGATGCATACCTTTGCGGGGTGCGGGGGCGAAAAGCAACCCCCGTGCGTTACATGGTGGTTAATCGCGATGGCGGCCGGCCCGCTCTCAGGTCAGGAAGCCGCGCAGCAGCGCCGCCGTGCCGCCGCAGTGTTCGCGCGTCATCTCCCGCGCGCCGTCCGCGTCCCCGTCGAGCACGGCCTCCACCAGAGCGGTGTGCTGGCGCTGCGAGTGCTCCAGGTTGCGGACCAGCAGGGGTATGCAGTCGAGGAGGTCGTTCACCGTCGCGCGCACCGCCGCGTACTGGGCGGCGAGGGAGGGGGAGCCGCAGAGTTCGGCGAGGGTCAGGTGCAGGAGCGTGTCCTGGCGGCGGTAGTCGGCGAGCGGCGCGTCATGGGTGCCCGCGAGGGCGGTGCGCAGCCGTCCGGCCCGCTCCCCGTCGAGCCCGTGCGCCGCGCACAGTCCGGCCGCCCCCACTTCGAGGACCTCCCGGAAGCGCAGTACGTCCTCGACGTCCACGCCCTTGATGCGGCGCCGCAGCTCGTCCTCGCCGGCCGCCCCCGGGCGCGGCAGCACGAACGTGCCGCCGTAGCGTCCGCGCCGCGACTCCACCAGGCCCTGGTCCTGGAGGACTTTCAGAACCTCTCGCAGGGTGACCCGGCTGATGCCGAGCCGGTCCGCCAACTCCCGCTCCGACGGCAGCCGTTCGCCCCCCGGCACCAGGCCGAGCCGGACGACCTGGAGGATCTGCTCCAGCGCCTCCTCGAAACCGTTGCCCGCCCGTACCGGACGCAGCACCGTCCCGAGGCCCCCACCGGCATCCGTGTGCGACATCTGGCCCAACCCCCTTCCCAAGCAATGGTTCTCAGCAATACCTTATGGCTCTCGGCCGACCCAAGGGACCCCCGGGCCCCAAGGAGGTTTTTCTCGTGGCAGACCGCACACCCCCGCTCACCGTGGAGGCGCTGCACGCCCTCGTCGCGGGCGGTGAGATCGACACGGTCGTCCTGGCCTTCCCCGATATGCAGGGGCGGCTCCAGGGCAAGCGGTTCGCCGCCCGCTTCTTCCTCGACGAGGTGCTCGAGCACGGCACCGAGGGCTGCAACTACCTCCTAGCCGTCGACGCCGAGATGAACACCGTCGACGGCTACGCGATGTCCTCCTGGGACCGCGGCTACGGCGACTTCGCGATGCGCCCCGACCTGACCACCCTGCGCCGCGTCCCGTGGAACGAGGGCACGGCGATGCTGGTCGCCGACCTCGCCTGGGAGGACGGCTCGCCCGTCGTCGCCGCGCCCCGCCAGATCCTGCGCCGTCAGCTGGAGCGCCTCGCGGCCCTCGGCCTGAGCGCCCAGGCCGGCACCGAGCTGGAGTTCATCGTCTTCAAGGACACCTACGAGCAGGCGTGGGACGCGAATTACCGGGGACTGACCCCGGCCAACCAGTACAACATCGACTACTCCGTCCTCGGCACCGGCCGCGTCGAGCCCCTCCTGCGCCGGATCCGCAACGAGATGGCGGGCGCGGGCCTCACCGTCGAATCGGCGAAGGGCGAGTGCAACCCGGGGCAGCACGAGATCGCCTTCCGCTACGACGAGGCCCTCGTCACCTGCGACCAGCACGCCATCTACAAGACGGGCGCCAAGGAGATCGCCGCGCAGGAAGGCGTCTCGCTCACCTTCATGGCGAAGTACAACGAGCGCGAGGGCAACTCCTGCCACATCCACCTCTCGCTGACCGACGCGGACGGTACGAGCGTGATGCCGGGCCATGACGGAATGTCCGAGACCATGCGCCACTTCCTCGCCGGACAGCTCGCCGCGCTGCGTGACTTCTCGCTGCTCTACGCCCCGCACATCAACTCCTACAAGCGGTTCCAGCCGGGCTCCTTCGCCCCGACCGCCGTCGCCTGGGGCCACGACAACCGCACCTGCGCCCTGCGCGTCGTCGGCCACGGCCGCTCGCTCCGCTTCGAGAACCGGCTCCCCGGCGGCGACGTCAACCCGTACCTGGCCGTCGCCGGACTGGTCGCCGCGGGCCTGTACGGCATCGAGCACAAGCTCGACCTCCCCGACGCCTGCCAGGGCAACGCCTACGACGCCGCTTACGAGCACGTCCCCACCACCCTGCGCGAGGCCGCCGAACTGTGGGAGAACAGCCCCCTCGCCGAGGCCGCCTTCGGAGCCGAGGTGGTCGCCCATTACCGCAACATGGCGCGGGTCGAACTCGACGCCTTCGACGCCGCGGTGACCGACTGGGAGCTGCGCCGCTCCTTCGAACGCATGTGAGGACCCAGCCATTGCTCCCGTCACTTGAGGTACTGAACCCGGCGACCGGAGAGGTCATCGCGACCGTCCCCGCCGCCACCGCCGAGTCCATCGACACCGCCGTCGTACGCGCTGTCCGCGCCCAGCGCGGCTGGGCGGCCGCCGCCCCCGCCGACCGGGCCCGGCTCCTGCGCCGCTTCGCCGACACCGTCGACCAACACCTCGAAGAACTGGCCCAGTTGGAGGTACGAGAAGCCGGACACCTCATCGGCAACGCGCGCTGGGAAGCCGGGAACGTGCGCGATCTGCTGCTCTACGCGGCCGGTGGCGCCGAACGTCTCAACGGGGCGCAGCTCCCCGCCCCCGGCGGCTGGAACGTCACCTTCCACGAGCCCCTCGGCGTCGTCGGTGTCATCGCCCCCTGGAACTTCCCCCTGCCGATCGCCGCCTGGGGCACGGCCCCCGCGCTCGCGGCCGGCAACGCCGTCGTCCTCAAGCCCGCCGAGACGACCCCGCTGACCGCCCTCCGGCTCGCCGAACTCGCCCTGGAGGCGGGCCTGCCCGAGGGACTCTTCCAGGTACTGCCCGGCCACGGCGGCGTCGCGGGCCGCGCCCTCGTCGACCACCCGGACGTCGCGAAGATCGTCTTCACCGGCTCGACGCGCACCGGCCGCGAGATCATGGAGCGCTGCGCGGCCCGCGTCAAACCGGTCACCCTCGAACTCGGCGGCAAGAGCCCCAACATCGTCTTCGCCGACGCCGACCTGCGAGGCGCCCTCGACCCGTTCTCCTTCCTCGACAACTCCGGCCAGGACTGCTGCGCCCGCACCCGCGTCCTCGTCCAGGAATCCGTCTACGAGGAGTGCGTCGCGCTGCTCACGGACGCGCTCGGCGCCGTCGTCGTCGGTGACCCGCTGGACGAGAAGACGCAGATGGGTCCGCTCATCTCC
This sequence comes from Streptomyces kunmingensis, assembly GCF_039533535.1. Lineage (NCBI taxonomy): Bacteria > Bacillati > Actinomycetota > Actinomycetes > Kitasatosporales > Streptomycetaceae > Streptomyces > Streptomyces kunmingensis. Next base: position 125,092 of record NZ_BAAATS010000012.1, on the reverse strand, counting down.
CGCCAACAGCTCGACCGTGTACGGAAGTTCGTGCCGGACAGCGCCCCCGGTATCCGGGGCGCCGCACCCACCGGGCCCGGGTTCTGGTTCCCGCCGACCGTGCTCACCGAGGAAGCGGCCGACTCGGCCGCGGCCACGGAGGAGATCTTCGGGCCCGTCGCGGTGCTGCTGCCGTTCACCGACGAGCAGGACGCGATCCGCCTGGCGAACGCGACCCCGTACGGCCTCGCGGGCTCGGTCTGGACCCGGGACCTGGGCCGCGCCCTGCGCGTGTCGGGCGCGGTCCGCGCCGGGAACCTGTCCGTCAACTCGCATTCCGCGGTCCGCTATTGGACGCCGTTCGGCGGCTACAAGCAGTCCGGGCTCGGCCGTGAACTCGGCCCCGACGCCCTGACCGCGTTCACCGAGACCAAGAACGTCTTCATCAGCACGGAGGGCCCCTCCCTATGACTCAGGACATCGTTTGCCGCCGTCTCGTCGGCCGCACCGCCGTCATCACCGGGGCCGGCAGTGGTATCGGCCTCGCCACCGCGCACCGGCTCGCCTCGGAAGGGGCCCACGTCGTCTGCGGCGACATCGACGAGGCCGCGGGCAAGAAATCAGCCGACGCCGTCGGCGGGACCTTCGCCCAGGTCGACGTCACCGACGCCGAGCAGGTCGAGGCGCTGTTCAAGACCGCCTACGACACCTATGGCTCGGTCGACATCGCCTTCAACAACGCGGGCATCTCACCGCCCGACGACGACTCCATCCTGGACACCGGTCTGGAGGCCTGGAAGCGCGTCCAGGAGGTCAACCTCACCTCCGTGTACCTGTGCTGCAAGGCCGCGATCCCGTACATGCGGCGCCAGGGCAAGGGCTCCATCATCAACACGGCGTCGTTCGTGGCGCGCATGGGCGCGGCGACCTCCCAGATCTCCTACACCGCATCCAAGGGCGGCGTCCTCGCCATGTCGCGCGAGCTGGGCGTGCAGTTCGCGAGGGAGGGGATCCGGGTCAACGCCCTCTGTCCCGGGCCGGTGAACACCCCCCTCCTCCAGGAACTGTTCGCCAAGGACCCGGAGCGGGCGGCGCGCCGGCTCGTGCACATCCCGGTGGGCCGGTTCGCCGAGGCCGACGAGATCGCCGCCGCTGTGGCCTTCCTCGCCAGCGACGACTCGTCCTTCGTGAACGCCACCGACTTCCTCGTGGACGGAGGCATCTCGGGCGCGTACGTCACGCCTCTGTAGGGGACACACCACGTAGGTGTACGGTCCCCAGAATGCGTAACAGACATGTTGCCGCGTGGACTTCGGCCGTGGTCACCACCCTGGTGGCCGCGGCTCTCGTCTCTCCTGCGGCCGCCGCCACGTCCGCGTCCACCGCTTCCCGTGACTGCCCGCAGCTGTCGAAGAAGCTGCCCTGGTACGGGAAGAACCGCGCCAAGCTCCAGCGCATGATCGACGAACGGGGCACCTGCAACGGCCACCGCGGCCCGCGCCCCGTCGCCGCGTTCGACTGGGACAACACCGTCTCCAAGAACGATGTCACGGACGCCACCATCGCCTGGTCGCTCAAGCACGACAAGATCCTGCGCCCCGCGAGCTGGAAGAAGACCAGCAAGTGGATGACCGACGACGCCCACAAGGCGCTCACCGCGGCCTGCGGCACGCGGGTCCCCGTCGGCTCTCCGCTGCCCACCTCCACCGACACCGACTGCACGGACGAGATCTTCAGCATCCGTGAGTCCGGCAAGACGATGAGCGGCGCCGCCGCCTTCGCGGGCGAGTGGAACCACCGCCGCACCGTCCCCCAGTACGCCTGGGTGCCGCAGCTGTTCGCCGGGCACACCGTCCCCGAACTGGAGTCCTACGCGGCCGCCGCCCGCAAGGAGGCCCTCGCCGCCCCCATCGGCACCAAGCAGAAGCTGGGCACGCACACCATTCCCGGCTACGTCCGCTACTACGAGCAGCAGCGCGATCTGATCCGTACGCTCCAGAAGGCCGGCTTCGACGTCTACATCGTCTCCGCCGGATCCGAACCGGTGACCGAGATCTGGTCGCGCGGCGTCGGCATCGACCGCGAGCACACCATCGCGATCCGTTCTGTGCTGGACCGCAAGGGCCGCATCACCACGTACAACGAAGGCTGCGGCGGCGTCCCCAGGAACAAGGGCGAAGCCATCCCCTACATCGACGGCAAGCGCTGCTGGATCAACCAGGAGATCTTCCACATCAAGGGCAAGTCGGCCTGGGAGAAGCAGCGCTGGGGCAAGCGCATCGCGCTCGGCGGCGGCGACGCCGACACCGACGTGACGTTCGTCGGCGACGCGACCGGCGCCCACCTCGTGCTCAACCGGAACAAGAACGAGATCATGTGCCGCGCCTACGACAACGCCGACGGACGCTGGGTCGCCAACCCGATGTTCATCGAGCCGCTGCCGAAGAAGTCCGGTACGTACCCGTGCTCGACGGCCGCCGACAACCTGCCCGAGGGCGGTTTCGGACCGCTGCTGAGAGACGACGGTTCGGTCGTGCCCGATCAAGTGGACTCGGTGTACTGACCTTCGGGGCCCGGCCTACAGTGCCGGGATGAGCATGCCGCCGCCCGGCTGGTACCCGGACCCGCACGCCCCCGCCACCGAACGCTGGTGGGACGGGACCGCGTGGACGCAGGACCGCAGACAGCCGGCGCCGACGGCCTTCGCGCCCCCGGCCGCCGCGCCGCCGCCCCGCAAACCGGGCGGCGGACGCGGCAAGGCCGTCGCCGTGGTCGCCACCGGGGTCGCACTGGTGGCGGCCATCGTCGCCGGGGTCGTCGTGGTCGTCTCCGACGACGGGGGCGCGGGCGCCACCGCGCGCAACGGGCCGACCGTACGGTCCGCCCCGGCGTCGACGCCGCCCACGAGCAGCGCCGCGCCCTCGCCGGCCGAGGACGCCTCCCGCGTCACCGACCAGCTGAACGGCATCACGCTGCCCGTCCTCGCCGGCTGGCAGAAGGCCGAGAACGTCGCCGACGACGACACCCTCCTCACCACACCGGACACCTACGACTGCCCGTACGACGACGGCCTGTGCCGCCGCGGCACCGTCGCCACCCGCACGGTGACCGGCGCGGACGCCGGCGCGAGCGCACGAGCCCTGGCCACCGAGGACGTCTCCGACGCCGCCGACCTCGCGTACGACACCAACCCGCTCGGAGAACGGCCGTTCGGCGGCATGACAGCTCACAAAGTCGTCGCCGCACGGCAGGTCGCGGTCGCCGGACGCGCGGGCTTCCTCGTGCGCTGGAAGGTCACGACGGCCGAGGGGCCCGGCGGCTACGTGCAGTCCGTGGTGTTTCCCTCCAGCGTCGGCTCCCAGTCGCTCGTCGCGGTGCGCTGCACCCTCGACGCCGGCGACGCGGCCCCGCCGCTCTCCGACCTCGACAAGATCGTCAGGGGCATCCGGCCGGTGGGCGCGGCGGGCGGCGACGGGGGAGTGGGCAGCAGCGTCGGGCCCACCCGTTAGACGTCAGAGGAACGTGTACCCCTCGCCGCGGTACGTGGGCACGGTCCCGGTCACCTCGGAACCCTCCACGAGGTGCAGCACCTCGAACCGCTCGCACAGCTCACCGGCCTTCGCGTGCCGGAACCACACCTTGTCCCCGATCAGCAGATCGTCGGCGGCCGAGCCGAGCAGCGGCGTCTGCACCTCGCCCGGGCCCTCCTGGGCGTCGTACCGCAGCCCCTCCGGCAGATACGGCACCGGAAGACGGTCGGCGCCCGCGGCGCCCGACGCCGGGTACCCACCGCCCAGCACGGTGACGACCCCGACCCCCGGCCTGCGCACCACCGGCTGGGCGAACAGCGCGGCCGGACGCCCGGTGAACGACGTGTAGTTGTCGAAGAGCCGCGGCACATAGAGGCCCGACCCGGCGGCGATCTCCGTGACCGCGTCCTCGGCGGCCGTGTGCTGCACGCTCCCGGTGCCGCCGCCGTTCACGAACTCCAGGTCCGGCGCCACCGCACGCACGGCCCGCACCACCTCGCCGCGCCGCACCGCCAGCTCCTTGCGCGCCGCGGCCTGCATCAGCCGGATCGCCCGCGACCGCACCGGCCGCCCCACGAGCGAGTCCCCGACGCCCGCCACATGACCCTCGTACGCCATGATCCCGACGAGCCGGAACCCGGGCCTGCGGGCCACAGCCCTTGCCAGGTCCGCCAGTTGGGCCGGGGTGCGCAGCGGGGAGCGCAGGGCGCCGATCCGTACCCGGCCGCCGAGGACCTGCCACGACGTGTCGAGCTCCAGACAGACCCGGATCTCCTCGCGGCCGCCGTCCCTGGCGTCGTCGATCAGCCGCAGCTGCGCCGGGTCGTCGATCATCACCGTCACGGCGCCGGCCAGCTTGGCGTCGTGGGCCAGCTCGGCGAAACCGCCCCGGTCCGCGGACGGGTACGCGAGAAGCACGTCCTCGAACCCGGACCGCGCCAGCCAGATGGACTCAGCCAGCGTGAACGACATGATCCCGGCGAACCCGTCCCTGGCGAGGACCCGCTCCAGCAGGGCCCGGCAGCGTACGGACTTGCTGGCCACCCGGACCGGCTTCCCGGCGGCACGGCGCAGAAGGTCGTCGGTGTTGGCGTCGAAGGCGTCCAGGTCGACGACGGCCAGAGGGGCGTCGAGATGAGCGGTGGCCCGGTCGAAGCGGGCCCGGTCGGCGGCGCGCGGTGTCATGTCCGAAGCCTGCCAGACCCGATTACCGCAGGGTAGAGGGACGATACGGGCAGATCGGTTGAGCCCGTGGACTGCCTGGCCCGGTCCATGGGCAGGCCCGTTAGAGTGACGCGCACGCAGGCTTGAGGAAACGGGGAGGCATGAGCACGGAAGCTCGACGTGTCCCGCCGCGTCCCTCGACGCCACCACCGCCGGCGACCCCACCCCGGCCGGCCCAGGCGCCCGCCCCCCAACTCCCGGCCACGGCACCCCCTTTGCCGACGACGCCCCCTCCGCCGACCCCGTCCGCCCGCTTCCCGGACACCCCACCGCCGCCCCGAGCGATGCCTCTCCCACCGGAGTCGACCTCGCCTACGGCAACCCCGCAAAGGGGCGCGGGGAACGGCGCGACCAGCCACGACGGCGCGGCACCCGCCCACACCACCGAGCCCCCCCACGGCGAACCGGCGCACCCCAACGAAACCACCACCCGCCTACGCCCCGTACCCCCCTCCCCGCCGGGTCCCGCCCAAACCTCGCCGCCCCGCACCCAGGCCCCCCGGAGACCCGTAGGCGCAGTCGACCTCACCCCCCTCCCGGGAACGGCCGGCAGGCCCTTCGTCCGGTTCGCCCGCCCCGAGCACTACGACGACAGCACCACCCGCCTGCGCCCGGTCGGAGCCCGCCTGCGCCCCCGCGCGGCCGCGGCGGCGGCCTGCCTCGTGCTCGGCCTCGGCCTGATCGGCGGCGCCGCGACCGGCACCCTGCTCACCGGCGGCGACAGCGACGGCACCGTGTCCGCGCAGAGCGCCTACCGCGACGCCGCCGAACTGTGGCACGGCATCCCGGTCGACCAGCTCTTCCCGCGCACCCTGGACGGCGAGGGAGCCGGCCCCGGCGGCGCCGACCGCACCTGGACCCGGATCGGCGTCGCCCCGGACAGCGGCTGCCAGAAGGCCTTCGACCCGCTCCTCTACAAGGCGCTGCGCCCGGCAGGCTGTCTGCGTCTGCTGCGGGCCACGTACACCGACGCCACGCAGAGCAACGTCACGACCGTGGGCCTGCTGTTCACGAGCGCCGACGCCGAGGCGTCCAAGGCGCTGCGCACCCGTTTCACGGAGGAGGGCCTCGACCGGCGCCCCGATCTGGTGCCCCGCCCCTATGCCGTGCCGGACACCGTCGCCGCGCACTTCGGCGACGCCCAGCGCGCGACCTGGTCCCTCAACGTCCTGACCGACGCCCCGGTCGTCGTCTACGCGGTCTCCGCCTTCGCCGACGGCCGCACCGTCGCCGAGCCGCAGCCCGCCGCCGAGGCGATGAAGCCCGGCGCCACCACGGCCCCCGCCCAGGCGGGGCTCGGCCACGAGGCCCAGGGCATCGCCGACCGGGTCGAACGGGGCCTGCGCAAGGCCGTCCAGAAGTCCACGGAGCAGCCGTCATGAACCGCAGCCACCGGCTCGCCGCCCTCGCGGGCGCCGCGGCCCTCACCCTGCTCCCGGCCGCCGCCGCACACGCCGACTCGGTCCGGGCCCAGCAGTGGGGCCTTGACGCCATGCACACCCAGGAGGCCTGGCGCACCACGCAGGGCAAGGGCATCACGGTCGCCGTCCTGGACACCGGCGTCGACGACCAGCACCCCGACCTCTCGGGCAACGTACTCACCGGCAAGGACCTCATAGGCTTCGGCGCCGGCCGCGGCGACCGTCCCTGGGCCCGTCACGGCACCGCCATGGCCGGCATCATCGCCGGTCACGGGCACGGAAGCGGCAACGGCGACGGAGTCATCGGCATCGCCCCGCAGGCGAAGATCCTCCCCGTCCGCGTGATCCTGGAGGACGGCGACTCCTCCCGCGCCAAGGCCCGCGAAACCCGCGGCAACGCCCTCTCCGAGGGCATCCGCTGGGCCGCCGACCACGGCGCCGACGTCATCAACCTCTCCCTCGGCGACGACTCCCCGACCGCCCACGCCGAAGCGGGCGAGGACGAGGCCGTCCAGTACGCGCTGAAGAAGGGCGTCTCCGTCGTCGCCTCCGCGGGCAACGGCGGCAAGAAGGGCGACCACGTCTCCTACCCGGCCGCCTACCCCGGCGTCATCACGGCCACCGCCGTCGACGCGGCGGGCAACCGCGCCTACTTCTCCACCCGCCGCTGGTACGCCACCGTCGCCGCCCCCGGCCGGAACATCGTCACCGCCGACCCGGACCGCCAGTACTACTCGGCGTGGGGCACCAGCGCCGCCTCCGCGTTCGTCTCCGGCGCCGTCGCCCTGGTCCGCGCCGCACACCCGGGCCTGAGCCCCGCGCAGATCAAGCAGCTCATGGAGGACACCGCCCAGGACCCGCCGAGCGGCGGCCGCGACGACTCACGCGGCTACGGCATGGTCGACCCGGCCGCCGCGATCCGGGCGGGCGGGCAGCTGAAACCGCAGGGCCTGACCTCGGCGGCGTACGGCGAGAAGTACTTCGGACCGGGGCCGGACGACCCGGACGACGACGGACCGGCCGGCTGGGTCGCCCCCGTCGCGTACGTCCTCGGGGCCCTGCTGCTCGGCGCGGCCGTCCACCTGTGGCGCGGCCACCGCCTCAGCCGTCGTCGCTGAGCGTCGTCACCGCGGCCTTCGCCACGTCCTCCACCAGCGAGATCCCGCCGTCCTTGGTGGCACTCCCGTTGGAGAGGACGGCCACCAGATATCGCGTGCCGTCCACGCTCACCCGCCCGACGCTGTTGATGTCCCACAGCTCGGTGGTGCTGCGCCGCAGCCATCCGTTCTTCAGCTCGGAGCCGGCCGCTCCCGCCGCGGAGACGCCCCACGCCTGATCGCTCTCGACGTTCCCCATCAGCCTTTGCACGTACGTCCGTGAAGCCGTGCTCAACACACTGTCCCCGACCCCGAACACCTGCTTGAGCAGGGCGAGTTGATCCGCGGCCGTCGTCTGCGTGAGCCCCCACAGCGGACCGTCGCCGCCGCTGGTCCCGGTCAGTCCGAGGCGCTCGTTCGCCGCGTCGAGGCCGTCCGCCCCGCCGATGGTGTCCCACAGCGCGGTCGTCGCCGCGTTGTCGCTCTTCTCGATCATCGCGGTGGCGTACGTCTTCTCCTGCGCGGTCAGCACCCGGCCGTCGTCCTGTGCCCGCAGCAACAGCGCGGCCAGCACATCGACCTTCACGACGCTCGCGGTGTCGTACGTCCCGTCGCCGGACGCGTACGCCGCGCTCGTACCGGCCGCCACGTCGAGCACGGCCACGGAGACCTCGCCGTCGTGCCCGCCGGCCGCGGAGCGCACGGCCTCGGCGAGCCGTGCGTCCCGGTTCACGGTGGGAGAGGCGGACGGCGACACGGAACCCCCTCCGGCGGTGGCGACCTTCGACACGAGGGCAGTCGCGTCGTGCGCCTGCGCCTTCACGTAGACCGTAGTGCCGGCGGTGGCGGTGAGAAGCGCGGCCGAGGCGACCACCGCGTGGACGAGGGGACGCCGACGCCCGGTACGCGCCCGCCGCCGTCTGGTTCCGTGGGACATGGGGACGATGGTGCGGCGCGGTCCTGTGGGGACCATGAGCAGCACCTCAGGGTCCGCTGAGAGTCCGGCCGCGGCCGCTCGGTAGGGTCGGTGAACGTGGCGAACAAGAACATTCCCGACCCCGGCTTCTCCGACGACGACGGCACCGCCGACCCGCGCCTGGCCGAAGCCCTGACCGCCTGGGAGCAGGACCGCACGGCCCACGGCCCGGTACTGGAGGCGCTGAAGGGGGCCCGCCTCCTGGTCCCCGTCGTCGCCGTACTGGGGGAGGTGGAGGAGGACAACAAGGAGGAGCGCGAAGCTCGGAACAAGGGCGGTGGTGGGAGACGGGGGGGCGGCCTGCGCCGCGAGAAGACCAGCGACATGGCGGTCCCGACGCTGAAGGCGGGCGACCGCACCGCGCTGCCCGCGTTCACCTCCACGCACTCCCTGGCCCGGTGGGACCCCGAGGCGCGCCCGGTCGCCGTCCCGCTCCACCAGGCGCTCCAGGCCGCCGCCCACGAGAAGGCGGACACCGTCGTCCTCGACCTCGCGGGCCCGGTCCCGTACGAGATCACGGGCGCCGCGCTCTACGCCCTCGCCGAGGGCCGCACCACGGCCGACCCGCTGGCCGACCCGGCGGTCACCGGCGCCGTCCGGGCCGCGGTCGCCGCCGAGCCCGCGGTGCGCCGGGCCCACCTGGGCCCCGGTCCGGCGGACGGCGTCCTCGCCCTGGTCATCGCCCCCGGCGCGGACCCGGCGACCGTCGCGCAGGCCGTGGCCGGGCGCATCGCCGCCGACGAAACACTGAGGGCCCGCCTGGTGCGCGGCCTCGACCTGGCACTTCTGCCGGCCGAGGCGACGCCACCCGGCGAGCCCCTCTACGTACGGGAGAGCCTCTAGCCGTACACGGCCCCCGTGTACTTCTCGCCCGGGCCCTGGCCCGGCTCGTCCGGCACGATCGACGCCTCGCGGAACGCCAGCTGCAGCGACTTCAGGCCGTCACGCAGCGGCGCCGCGTGGAACGAGCTGATCTCGGTGGCGCTGCCGTCGAGCAGACCGGCCAGGGCGTGGATCAGCTTGCGGGCCTCGTCGAGGTCCTTGTGGGCGTCGCCCTCCTCGGTGAGGCCCAGCTTCACCGCGGCGGCGCTCATCAGGTTCACGGCCACCGTCACGATGACCTCGACGGCGGGCACCTCGGCGATGTCGCGGGTCAGGGAGTCGTAGTCGGGGTTGGCCGGGGAGGCGTCGGAAGCGGCGGAAGGGGCTGCGGGGGTGGCGTCACTCATGCCCACACGATATGCCGCCCGTACCGTGGTGCCGTCCGCGCACCCGATTGGGCGCATCCCCCAAGTGCTGCTAACCTTGTGTGACGACCGGCCGGAAACGCACGTCCGAAGGACTGAGTGACCGGCCCACAAGTGGAGGCTCCGATCTCCCACCTGACTGCCCTGGCGGGCGGCGGGTCACCGGTCAGACGGTCCCCATCGTTCCGTACGGACGATGGAACCGTCCGAGTCTGCGCCCCGCGGTCCACCGTGGCGGTGCTCCGGTAGTTCTTGGAGCCCCGCGCGTGTACCGTCCGGGGCATTTTTTGTGTTCCGGCACGGTTGGTAGTCATCAGAAGATACGCGGCGGTCCGCCAGGCCGTCGCGTGGTGCTAACCGAGGAGGATCCATCAGCGCCGAGCCCCGCATCAACGACCGGATTCGCGTTCCCGAAGTGCGACTTGTCGGTCCCAGCGGCGAGCAGGTCGGGATTGTTCCGCTTGCCAAGGCCCTTGAGCTTGCTCAGGAGTACGACCTCGACCTGGTCGAGGTGGCGGCGACAGCCCGTCCGCCCGTCTGCAAGCTCATGGACTACGGCAAGTTCAAGTACGAGTCGGCCATGAAGGCCCGTGAGGCGCGCAAGAACCAGGCGCACACGGTCATCAAGGAGATGAAGCTCCGGCCGAAGATCGACCCGCACGACTATGACACCAAGAAGGGTCACGTCGTCCGGTTCCTCAAGCAGGGCGACAAGGTCAAGATCACGATCATGTTCCGTGGTCGCGAGCAGTCCCGGCCGGAGCTCGGCTACCGACTGCTGCAGCGTCTCGCGAACGACGTCGAAGACCTCGGGTTCATCGAGTCGAACCCGAAGCAGGACGGCCGAAACATGATCATGGTTCTCGGTCCGCACAAGAAGAAGACCGAGGCGATGGCCGAAGCCCGCGAGGCGCAGGCCGCCCGCAAGGCCGACGCGAAGGCCAACCCCGGCAAGTCGCAGAACGCGGCTGAGGGCGAGGCCGACATCGAGGACGCCGAGGCGCCTGTCGAAACCTCTGCCGAAACCCCCGCCGAGGCTCCTGCCGAGGCATGATCCGGCGGCGTACAGCCTGTGCGCCTCGGATATCCACCGACACAACTGACGTTCACCACGGCCGGTTCGAGCCCACGGCACGAACCGGCGGGGAACGCCACTGACGAGGAGAGAACGGCGCTATGCCGAAGAACAAGTCGCACAGCGGTGCCAGCAAGCGCTTCAAGGTCACCGGCTCCGGCAAGGTGCTCCGTGAGCGCGCCGGCAAGCGCCACCTGCTCGAGCACAAGTCGTCCCGCGTGACGCGCCGCCTCACCGGCACCGCCGAGATGGCCCCGGGCGACGCCGCGAAGATCAAGAAGCTTCTCGGCAAGTGACGTACCGGCGCTTCGGCGCCGCGCACGTCGGCTAGTCCGGGACCTATTCGAATTCGGGTCGGGTGAGTCCAACCCCGGCCCCGCTACAAGGAGTCAACAAGTGGCACGCGTCAAGCGCGCAGTCAACGCGCACAAGAAGCGTCGGGCGATCCTCGAGCAGGCCAGCGGCTACCGCGGTCAGCGTTCGCGCCTGTACCGCAAGGCCAAGGAGCAGGTCACCCACTCCCTGGTCTACAACTACAACGACCGCAAGAAGCGCAAGGGCGACTTCCGTCAGCTGTGGATCCAGCGCATCAACGCCGCTGCCCGCCAGAACGGCATGACGTACAACCGCCTCATCCAGGGTCTGAAGGCCGCCAACATCGAGGTGGACCGCAAGATCCTCGCGGAGCTCGCCGTCAACGACGCGAACGCCTTCGCGGCGCTTGTCGAGGTTGCGCAGAAGGCGCTGCCGGCTGACGTCAACGCGCCGAAGGCTGCCGCCTGACGCTCCGCTGAGCCGGTGTAATCGGACCCGCAGGTCAGCCGGCCTGCGGGTCCGATGCGTTCGGCATCCCGTCTGCCATCGTCTGTCGTGTGCCGTGCGCGGGTTGTACGTGGCTGGTCGCGCCCCGCGGCGGAGCCGCTAACAGGTACAGTCCCGCGCCCCTTCCGGGGCGCTTTCCCCCAGGTGAGTTTTCATGGTTGCCGGTCCTGAGTTGATCTCTCCCAAGTCGTCCCGGGTCTCCGCCGCGCGGCGGCTGGCCAAGCGGAACTTCCGGGGGAAGGAGCGGCTGTTTCTCGCCGAGGGGCCGCAGGCCGTGCGGGAGGCCGCCGCGCACGGGGCGCTCGTCGAGATGTTCGCGACCGTCGAGGCCGCCGAGCGCTACGCCGGCATCGTCGCCGAGGCCCGCGGCGCCGAGGCCCGGGTGCACCTCGCCGACGAGGACGTCATCGCCGACATCTCCACCACCGTGACCCCGCAGGGCCTCGTCGGCGTCTGCCGCTTCCTGGACACACCGTTCGAGGAGATCCTCGCGGCCCGGCCCAAGCTCGTCGCCGTACTGGCGCATGTCCGGGACCCCGGGAACGCCGGGACCGTGCTGCGCTGCGCCGACGCCGCGGGCGCCGAGGCCGTCGTGCTCACGGATGCCTCCGTCGACCTGTACAACCCCAAGGCCGTACGGGCCTCGGTCGGCTCCCTGTTCCATCTCCCGGTCGCCGTGGGCGTCCCCGTCGAGCAGGCCGTCGCCCGGCTGAAGGAGGCCGGCGTGCGCATCCTCGCCGCCGACGGAGCCGGGGACGACGACCTCGACGACGAGCTGGACAAGGGCACCATGGGCACCCCGACCGCCTGGGTCTTCGGCAACGAGGCGTGGGGCCTGCCCGAGGAGACCCGCGCCCTGGCGGACGCCGTCGTCCGCGTGCCCATCCACGGCAAGGCCGAGAGCCTCAACCTCGCGACGGCGGCCGCCGTGTGCCTGTACGCCTCCGCGCGCGCCCAGCGCGCCCCCGGCGGATGCCGCCGCTGACGCTCCTGCCGCTCCTGTCGGTGACTGGTAGTCAGTCACCCGCGACTAGTAGGGTGACGAACTCGGGGCCCACTGTGCCGTTTCGAGAGGTGGGGTACGGGGAGATGACGGTCCGCACCAGCAGGACAGCAGGGGTGAGCACCCCGCCCGGGGTGGCCACGCCCGGTCCCGCCGGACCCGGTCTGCACCCCGACGACCTGCCCGACGGACTCGTCGTCGCCGACGAGAGCGGCCACGTCATCAGCTTCAACCGCGCCGCGGAGCGCATCACCGCCGTCTCTGCCGCCCACGCCCTCGGAGCGCCGCTCGAGCGCGCGCTGCCCCTGGAGGACCTCGAAGGGCGGCGCTGGTGGCAGCTGACCGACCCCTACGGCGGCCTCGCCACCCGCGTCGGACAGCCCGAGCGGAACCTGCTGCTTCCGGGCGGCCGGGAGGTCCTGGTCACCGCGCGGTACGTGCGGACCCGGCCCACCGGACCCGTGCGCCGCGTCGTCGTCTCGATCCGCGACACGGAGGCCCGGCGCCGCACCGAGCGCAGCCACGCCGAGCTGATCGCCATCGTCGCCCACGAGCTGCGCTCGCCGCTGACCTCCGTCAAGGGGTTCACGGCGACCCTGCTCGCCAAGTGGGAGCGGTTCACCGACGAGCAGAAGCGGCTCATGCTGGAGACCGTCGACGCCGACGCGAACCGTGTGACGCGGCTGATCGCCGAGCTGCTCGACATCTCCCGGATCGACTCGGGCCGCCTGGAGCTGCGCCGCCAGCCCGTCGACATCGGCGCCGCCGTATCCCGGCACATCCAGGCCCACGTGGCCTCCGGACAGCCGGCCGACCGGTTCCTGCTCCGCGTGGAGCAGCCGCTGCCCGATCTGTGGGCGGATCCGGACAAGGTGGATCAGGTTCTGAGCAACCTGCTGGAAAACGCCGTGCGGCACGGCGAGGGAACCGTCACCATTGACGTCGAGCCCGCCACGACGGCCAGGGAATCCACCTCGGTCACCGTCAGCGACGAGGGCCCCGGCATCCCGGAGGAGTCCATGAACCGCGTCTTCACCCGCTTCTGGCGGGGCAGCAAGCGCGGTGGCACCGGGCTCGGCCTCTACATCGTCAAGGGCATCGTCGAGGTCCACGGCGGCACGATCACCGTCGGGCGGGCGCCCGGTGGCGGTGCCCAGTTCCGATTTACGTTGCCCGTGGCGGCGCCGGCGTACCTGAACGCCTAGGCATCAGCCCCCACGGGCGCATTCCCACATGTCACCCCCGGTAGACTCGACCTTTGGCGTTCCCAAGTCCGGGACGGTTCCCCAACGAGTCGGACGGGGCCATCCGCCAGCCAATCGGAAGTACGGGAAGAGATGTCGGCACCGAACAAGTCGTACGACCCTGTCGAGGTCGAGGCACTGAAACCGGAAGAGATCGAGCGCGTGCAAGGCGAGGCGCTCGCCGCCTTCGCCGCCGCGGACTCGCTCGAGGCGCTTCAGGAGGCCAAGGTCGCGCACACCGGCGGCACGTCGCCGCTGTCGCTCGCCAACCGCGAGATCGGCGCGCTGCCGCCGCAGGCCAAGGCCGCGGCCGGCAAGCTCGTCGGGCAGGCCCGCGCCGCCGTCGGCCGGGGCCTCGCCGCCCGCCAGGCCGAGCTGGAGGCCGAGCGCGACGCGCGCGTCCTGGTCGAGGAGGCCGTGGACGTCACGCTGCCCTACGACCGCACCCCGGCCGGTGCCCGCCACCCGCTGACCACGATGATGGAGCGCGTCGCCGACGTCTTCGTATCGATGGGATACGAGATCGCGGAGGGCCCCGAGGTCGAGGCGGAGTGGTTCAACTTCGACGCCCTGAACTTCACGCCGGACCACCCCGCCCGGCAGATGCAGGACACCTTCTTCGTCCAGGGCCCGAAGGGCACCACGGGCGACGAGAGCGGTGTCGTGCTGCGCACCCACACCTCCCCGGTGCAGGCGCGCTCACTGCTCGAGCGCGAGGTGCCCGTCTACATCGTCTGCCCGGGCCGGGTGTACCGCACCGACGAGCTCGACGCCACGCACACCCCGGTCTTCCACCAGATCGAGCTGATCGCCGTGGACGAGGGCCTGACCATGGCCGACCTGAAGGGCACCCTCGACCACATGGTCCAGGCGCTCTTCGGCGACGACATGAAGACGCGGCTGCGCCCCGCCTACTTCCCGTTCACCGAGCCGTCCGCCGAGATGGACATGGTCTGCTACGTGTGCCGCGGCGAGTCCGTCGGCAACCCGGACCGCCCCTGCCGCACCTGCGGCAGCGAGGGCTGGATCGAGCTGGGCGGCTGCGGCATGGTCAACCCGCGCGTGCTGACCGCGTGCGGCGTCGACCCGGAGAAGCACAGCGGGTTCGCCTTCGGGTTCGGCATCGAGCGGATGCTGATGTTCCGCCACAACGTCGAAGACATGAGAGACATGGTCGAGGGTGACGTCCGGTTCACCCGGCCGTTCGGGATGGAGATCTGATGCGGGTCCCGCTTTCCTGGCTGCGGGAGTACGTCGACCTCCCCGCCACCGAGACCGGCCGTGACGTGCAGGCGAAGCTGGTCGGCGTCGGCCTCGAGGTCGAGACCGTCGAGCAGCTCGGCGCCGACCTCAAGGGCCCCCTCGTCGTCGGCCAGGTGCTGACCATCGAGGAGCTGGAGGGCTTCAAGAAGCCGATCCGGTTCTGCACCGTCGACGTCGGCTCCGCCAACGGCACGGGCGAGCCGCAGGAGATCGTCTGCGGCGCCCGGAACTTCCAGGTCGGCGACAAGGTCGTCGTCGTGCTGCCCGGCGCCGAGCTGCCCGGCGGCTTCGCGATCGCCGCGCGCAAGACGTACGGCAAGACCTCGCACGGCATGATCTGCTCCACCGACGAGCTGGGCATGGGCGACGACGGCACGCACGGCATCATCGTGCTGCCCCCGGAGCACGAGGCGGGCACCGACGCCATCGAGCTGCTCGAGCTCGTCGACGAGGTCCTCGACATCGCCGTCACGCCCGACCGCGGCTACTGCCTGTCGATGCGCGGCATCGCCCGTGAGACCGCCACCGCGTACGGCCTTCCGCTGCGCGACCCGGCGCTCCTGGACGTCCCCGCGCCGAACGCGCACGGCTACCCGGTGAAGGTCTCCGACCCGATGGCCTGCGACCGCTTCACGGCCCGCACGGTCACCGGGCTCAGCCCCGAGGCCCGTTCGCCGATCTGGCTGCAGCGCCGCCTGCAGAAGGCCGGCATGCGCCCGATCTCGCTCGCCGTCGACGTCACCAACTACGTGATGCTCGAGCTCGGCCAGCCGCTGCACGCCTACGACCGCTCCCTCGTCCAGGGCACGATCGGTGTGCGCCGCGCGCTGTCCGGCGAGAAGCTCAAGACCCTCGACGGCGCCGAGCGCACCCTCGACGCCGAGGACCTCGTCATCACCGACGAACGCGGCCCGATCGGCCTCGCCGGTGTGATGGGCGGCGCCGACACGGAGATCGCCGACCACACAGAGCTCGATGGCGCCGCCGGGACCACCGACGTCGTCATCGAGGCCGCGCACTTCGACGCGCGCACCATCGCCCGGTCCTCGCGCCGGCACAAGCTGTCCTCCGAGGCGTCCAAGCGCTTCGAGCGCGGCACCGACCCGCAGGCCACGGCCGCCGCGGCGCAGCGCGTCGTCGACCTCCTCGTCCTCCTCGCGGGCGGCACCGCCGAGCAGGGCGTCACCGAGGTCATCGCGCCGGGCGCCCCGCGCACCATCACCATCCCGGCCGACCACCCGGACAAGGTCGCGGGCGTCACGTACGGCCGCGAGAGCGTCGTACGCCGCCTCCAGGAAGTCGGCTGCGACGTCTACGGACAGGACGCCCTCACGGTCACCGTGCCGTCCTGGCGGCCCGACCTGACCGACCCGAACGACCTGGCCGAAGAGGTCATCCGCCTGGAGGGCTACGAGAACCTGCCCTCCACCCTGCCGAAGCCCCCGGCGGGCCTCGGCCTGACCGAGCGGCAGCGCACGCACCGCCGCGTCGGCCGCGTCCTGGCCGGTGCCGGCTACGTCGAGGCGCTGAACTACCCGTTCATCGGCGAGAGCGTCTTCGACCAGCTGGGCCTGGAGAAGGACGACCCGAAGCGCCGCGTCGTCACGCTCGTCAACCCGCTCTCCGACGAGGAGCCCGCCCTCCGTACGACGCTGCTGCCGGGCCTGCTGTCCGCGCTGCGCCGCAACGACGGGCGCGGCAGCCACGACCTGGCCCTCTTCGAGACGGGCCTGGTCTTCCACGCGCAGGACGAGCAGGGCATCGCCACGCGGCTGCCCGTCGACCGGCGGCCCACCGCCGAGGAGATCGCGTCCCTCACGGCCGTGCTGCCGAACCAGCCCCGGTACGCCGCGGTGGTCCTGGCCGGCGCCCGCGAGCAGACCGGCTGGTGGGGCAAGGGCACCCCGGCGACCTGGGCCGACGCCGTCGAGGCGGCCCGCGTCGTCGCCCACGAGGCGGGTACCGAACTCGTCGTGGAGCAGGGCCAGTACGGCCCCTGGCACCCCGGGCGGTGCGCAGCCCTGTACGTCGTGATCGACGGGGTCAGGACCCTCGTCGGCCACGCCGGTGAGCTGCACCCGCGCGTCGTCAAGGCCTTCCACCTGCCGGCCCGCACCAGCGCCATGGAGCTCGACCTGGACCTCGTGGAGCAGGCGAGCGCCGGTGTCGTGCAGGCGCCGCGGATCTCCACGTTCCCCGTCGCCACCCAGGACGTCGCGCTCGTCGTCGACAAGGACGTCCCGGCCGCGACGGTGGAGGAGGCACTGCGCGCGGGCGCCGGTGAACTCCTGGAGTCGCTGCGCCTGTTCGACGTGTACGAGAACGCGGAGCAGCTCGGTGAGGGCAAGAAGTCCCTCGCCTACGCGCTGCGCTTCCGTGCCGCCGACCGCACCCTGACGGTCGAGGAGGCCAGCGCCGCCCGTGACACGGCGGTCGCCCGGGCCGCCGAGAGCACCGGCGCGGTGCTGCGCGGCGCGTAGCGGCAGAGGCAGGACCTCGAAGAGGGGCGCATCCGGACCACCGGATGCGCCCCTCACTCGTTCGGGTGACGGGCTCCCATGAGGAGACCTGATCGGGGCAGGCGACTCTAGAAGCGATCCACCGCCGGGCCGATCGGTGAGGGCGCTGCACAGGGGCCGAGGGGGCCGTCGCCATGATGCGTATCCAGACCAGGGCGCCCACCCGGACCTTCCGCACCCGGACCTTCCGCACCCGGCTACGGCGGGCGCTGCTGCTCGGCCTGCCCGCGGCGTGGGGTGCGCTCGCCGCCACGTACGAGCTGACCTGCCCGATCGCCCGGCAGAACAGTCTGGGCGCACGGATCGTGAGCAGTGCCGTCTTCTTCGCGGTCGGATGCGGGCTGATCCTTCACGTACGGCAGGGTCTGCTGCGCGAGCTGCGGGAGGTCAGGGCCGTCGCGGGCGCCGCGCAGTCCGTGCTGCTGCGACCGCTGCCGCCCCGCCTCGCGGGGCTCGCCCTCGCCGCGGGCCAGCTCTCCGCCGACCCCGCCGCCAGCATCGGCGGCGACCTGTACGACGTGGCCGCCACCGACCATGGTGTCCGGGTCGTCATGGGGGACGTCCGCGGACACGGTCTCGGCGCGCTCGCCACCGTCAACGCCGTCCTCGGCAGCTTCCGCGAGGCCGCCCACGACGAGCGCGAACTCGGCGGAGTGCTGCGGCGGTTGGAGCGGACCCACACCCGGCACGTGCGCCGTCGCGTCCGCGACGAGCCCCCGGCCGTCGCGGACCGCGAGCCGGAGGGCTCCCTCGCCGAGGAGTTCGTGACCGTGCTGCTCCTGGAGATCCGGCAGGACGGCACCGTGTACGCCCTCAACTGCGGCCATCCCTGGCCGTTCCTGCTGCGGCCGGGCGCCGCGCGCTGCGTCGAACCGATGACCGGCGGCGATCCGATGCCACCGCTCGGCGCGTTCCCGCTGCCCGCCGGGCTGACGCCGGTGCGGTGCGGACGGATCCTGCCGGGGGAGGGGCTGCTGCTGCACACCGACGGCATCGAGGACGCCCGCGACGCCCGTGGCCGGTTCTTTCCCTTTCAGGCGGAGCTCACCGAGACGGTGCGCCGCCGGACGGTCGTGCCGAAGGCCGTCATCCATGCCGTGTACGGCAGGCTCCTGGGTCACGTGGGCGGACCGCCCAGCGACGACGCCGCGCTGCTCGTGCTGCGCAACGACCGCAAGCGCGTCCCCGCGCAAGCCGGAGCGCCCGTCGGCCGCAGCGCCCACCCGGTTCCCTGAACACCGCGCCTGCGGGGCGCCGTCCGCCCGCCGCGGAGTTGTGGGCAGGCGAGCGGGCGGACGACGCGGGATCGGGCCGTCGTCTGTACGAGGGGGAGCCGACGGCCCGGCCGGCCTCTTGCGAGGCAGTTCAGTCAAGCGGGTGGAAACCGGCCACAACAGAGTGCACAGCGCCCGGAGTTGAGCATTCCGATCACACCCCGTGTGAAGGCGGTCGGACTAGGCTGCGAGTACCGAGCCTACGGAGGGCATCCATGCAGCCCAACACCCTGCTCGACGCGATTCTCGACGAGGCCGGGATCTCCCATGCGGGTCTCGCCGCCCATGTGAACCACGCGGGCCGGGCCCGCGGCCTCGCCCTGCGCTACGAGCACACCGCCGTCGCCCGCTGGCTGAAGGGACAACGGCCCCGCGGCCAGGTTCCGGACCTGATCTGCGAGGTGCTCACCGGACGCCTCCAGCGGCACATCACCCTCGACGACATCGGCCTCGGCATCCCCGGCGGACCGGCGGCCCCGCACTCCTCCTCGCTGTCCGGTTTCGTGGAGCGGGCCACCGCGCTGTGGCGCTCCGACGAGCAGCAGCGCCGGCACATCCTGGACGCCCCGGCCGTCACCGGCACACCCGCCGTGATGCCGGTATGGGAGTGGGAGAACCCGCCGGAGGACACCGACGTCTCGCGCGGCGGACGCCATCTGGTCAGCCCCGCCGACATCGAGACGATGCGCTCGGCCCGCACGCACTACGAGCAGATGTACCGCAAGGCGGGCGGCGTCGCGACGCGGACCAGGATCGTCGGTTTCCTCAACGCCGAGGCGGCCCCGCTGCTGCGCGGCGGTTACACCGACGCCACCGGCCGCCAGTTGCACCGCGCCACCGGCGGCCTGGTCGCCATCGCGGGCATCTGCGCCTACGACTCCGACGCGCACGGTCTCGCCCAGCGCTACTTCCACCAGGCCCTGCGCCTCGCCAAGGCCAGTGCCGACCGGGGCCTCGGGGCGTACGTGATAGCGCTCCTGGTGAACCAGTCGCTGCACATGCGCGAGCACCGCCAGGCCGTCGCCTTCGCCGAGGCCGCGCTGCGCACCGCGGGGCGGCACATCACCCCGGCGCTCGCCTCCGACCTGTACGCGATGCAGGCGAAGGCGTACGCACACCTCGGCGACGGCACG
The DNA here is from genome assembly GCF_039533535.1 of Streptomyces kunmingensis. Taxonomy (NCBI): domain Bacteria; kingdom Bacillati; phylum Actinomycetota; class Actinomycetes; order Kitasatosporales; family Streptomycetaceae; genus Streptomyces; species Streptomyces kunmingensis. Next base: position 105,285 of record NZ_BAAATS010000012.1, on the reverse strand, counting down.
AGCGCCCTGGAGTGCATCCGCCGTGCCGAGTCCGCCGCGGGCCGCATCCGGCGCGGACACGAACCGGACGAGACGGGATACGTGCAGCCCGGATTCGTCAACGTACAGGTCGCGGAAGCCCTGTTGAGCCTCGGCGACTACGCGGCGGCCAGGGAGCATGCCACCGAGGCCGTCCACACCCCGGCGCACGACAGAGGCCGCGTGCACCGGCTCGCCGTGCTCAGCCAGATCCAGCTCAGACAGGGGAACGCCGAACAGGCCGTGGCCACCGCCGTGGAGATGGCCGAGGCCGCGCGGGGGATGGAGTCCCAGCGCCTGCGCGACAGACTCCGGGCGGTACGCGAGCACCTGATGCGCAGCGGCTGCGCCGGCACGGCCGAGGCCGCGGAACTCATCGACGGGGCGCTGCGCGTACCACTCTGATCCCTTACGTAGGACGCCCGGGGGCGCCGCTGCTGCGATATTGCCATCAACTAAGCGGAAGGTGGCAGAACCGTGCAGTGGACGAAACAGAACGAACAAACTGTGTATGAAAACCGATGGTTCAGCGTCAACCTGGCCGACGTTGAACTCCCGGACGGCCGGCACCTCGACCACTTCCTCATACGGATGCGGCCCGTCGCGGTCGCCACCGTGGTGAACGAGGCGAACGAGGTGCTGCTGCTGTGGCGCCACCGTTTCATCACCGACAGCTGGGGATGGGAACTGGCGGCAGGCGTCGTCGAGGACGGCGAGGACATCGCGTACGCGGCCGCCAGGGAACTGGAGGAGGAGACCGGCTGGCGGCCGGGACCGCTGCGGCACCTGATGAGCGTCGAACCGTCCAACGGACTCACGGACGCCCGGCACCACATCTACTGGACCGACGAGGGAACGTACATCGGGCACCCCCAGGACGACTTCGAGTCGGACCGCAGGGAGTGGGTCCCGCTCAAACTCGTCCCCGACATGATCACTCGCGGGGAGGTCCCGGCCGCCAATATGGCGGCCGCGTTACTGCTCCTGCACCATCTCCGGCTCGGCTAGCGCCTCCCGCGCGCTAGTGCCCGAGCACCTGCCATATCCCTATGGCCAGCGCCCCTATCGCGGTCAGCGCCGCGACCGCGGGCAGGGGCCAGCGGTTGTGCTCCAGCGCGCTGATCCGCGAACTCAGATCGTCCTGATCCTTGACGTTCTGGTCGTCGCGGTGAGCATGCAGGGCGAGTTGGCCCTCGATACGGGTCAGTCCTACCTCGAAGACGCGGCGTAACTCTGCGAGTTCTTCCGGGACCACGGGATGCTCCGGGTCGGTGGTCACTAGTCAACTCCTTTCCGTAGTCGTCACATCCCTGTTGTGCGCATCGGAAGTCAACTCGCCTGGTGGACGCGGCGGGAGCGTGTGCGAAAGGCATATGCGAGTCAGCCGCGCACACCCCGTGCGAACGCAGTGGGCCCGGTGCTCCGAAGAGCACCGGGCCCACATGCGGACACGGAGTGTGATCAGGCGCAGGTGTGATCAGGCGTAGGTGTAGAAGCCCGAGCCGGACTTGCGGCCGAGCCGGCCCGCGTCGACCATCCGCTGGAGCAGCGGGGGAGCGGCGTACAGCGGTTCCTTGTACTCGGCGTACATCGAGTCCGCGATGGAGGCGATGGTGTCGAGACCGATCAGGTCCGAGAGCTTGAGCGGGCCCATCGGGTGGGCGCAGCCCAGCTCCATGCCGTTGTCGATGTCCTCGCGGCTGGCGATGCCGGACTCGAACATCCGGATCGAGGAGAGCAGGTAGGGCACGAGCAGCGCGTTCACCACGAAGCCCGAGCGGTCCTGGGCGCGGATCGCGTGCTTGCCGAGGATCTTCTCCACCAGGGCCTGGGCGCGGCTGATCGTGCCCTCGGACGTGGTGAGCGCCGGGATCAGCTCGACGAGCTTCTGCACCGGGGCCGGGTTGAAGAAGTGGATGCCGATGACGTGGTCCGGGCGGGATGTCGCCACGGCCAGCTTCACCAGCGGGATGGACGAGGTGTTCGAGGCGAGGATCGCGTCGCGGCGGGTGACGACCTGGTCGAGGACCTGGAAGATTTCCGTCTTGACCTGCTCGTTCTCCACGACGGCCTCGATGACGAGGTCACGGTCGGCGAACTCGCCCAGGTCCGTGGTGAAGGTGAGCCGCTCCTGCGTCTCCGCCAGCTCCTCCTCGGTGATCTTGCCGCGCTCGGCCGCCTTGCTCAGCGAGTTGAGCAGCCGGGTCCGGCCGATCTCCAGGGCCTCGCCGGTGGTCTCGGCGACCATCACGTCCAGGCCGGAGCGGGCGCAGACCTCTGCGATCCCGGCGCCCATCTGGCCACAGCCCACCACGCCGACGCGTGTGATGTCAGTCAAGGTGTCCGTCACCTCGTGCCTTTCGGTGTTCGTCCGAGCCGCCGGCAGGCAGAATCCTCCCGGGTCTTTCGGATCTGCACGTTACCCCGTAGACCTGGGAGGAGCGGAGCCCGGGTTAACGCCTGTTCATCCGCTCAACACCGTGGCACAGGAATCCGGAAGGAACCATGGGACGTATCTCACGTCGCGCAGTGACGCTCGGGGCCGCGCTCGCGCTGGCCGGACTGACGGCGGGCGACGCCGTCGCGCGGCCGGGCCGCGGGCACCGACCCCGCCACGAGATGCGCGGCATGTGGCTGGCCAGTGTCGCCAACCGGGACTGGCCCTCGCGCTCCGGACTGAGCGCCGCCGAGCAGCGGGCCGAACTGCTCGCGCACCTGGACACGGCCGTCCGCCGCCGCCTCAACGCGGTGATCTTCCAGGTGCGGCCCACCGCCGACGCCCTGTGGCCGTCCCCGTACGAGCCGTGGTCGCAGGTGCTCACCGGCACCCAGGGCGAGGACCCGGGCTGGGACCCGCTGGGCACCGCGGTGACGGAGGCGCACCGCCGCGGGCTCGAACTGCACGCCTGGTTCAACCCGTACCGCATCGCCAACCACACCGACCCGGGCCGCCTGCTCCCGACGCACCCGGCGCGGGTGCACCCCGAGTGGGTCATCCCGTACGGCGGGAAGCTCTACTACAACCCCGGTCTGCCGGCGGTCCGGCGCTTCGTGCAGGACGCGATGCTCGACGCGGTGAAGAAGTACGACATCGACGCCGTCCACTTCGACGACTACTTCTACCCGTATCCGGTCGCGGGCCAGACCTTCGACGACGACGCGGCGTTCGCCAAGTACGGCCGCGGCTTCCCGGACCGGGCGGCCTGGCGGCGCGACAATATCGACCGGCTGATCCGGGAGACGTCCCGCCGGATCAAGCGGACCAGGCCCGGGACCCGGTTCGGGATCAGCCCGTTCGGGGTGTGGCGCAACCGGGCCACCGACCCCGAGGGGTCCGACACGACGGCGGGCGTGCAGACCTACGACGACCTGCACGCGGACGTCCGCAAGTGGGTGCGCGAGCGGTGGATCGACCACGTCGTGCCGCAGGTGTACTGGAACATCGGCTTCCCCGCCGCCGACTACGCGAAGCTCGTGCCGTGGTGGGACAACGCCGTACGCGGTACGGGAGTACACCTCTACATCGGCGAAGCCCTGTACAAGGCGGGCGATCCGGCACAGCCCGCGGCCTGGCAGGACCCCGCCGAACTGTCCCGGCACCTCACGTACGCGGCCGCGTTCCCCGAGGTGCGCGGGCATGTGTACTTCTCCGCGAAGGAGGTCGGGCAGGACCGGAACGGCGCCATGGCCCGGGTCGTCGCGGAGCACTACGGCGAGTACGGAGGCTGATCACTCCCGTCGGCCGGCGACGGGCCGCACGACCGCGTCGGGGCCCGGCGACATGATCGCCTCGTGGCCGTCCTCGAAGCGGACGCGGAAGGGCGGCCCGCCGTCGCTGCCGAGGACCTCGATGATCTGGGCGACGCGGTCGCGCTGGCCGACGATCCGGCCGTGCATCAGGAGCCGGTCGCCTACGGTTGCGTGCATCAGGAGTGACCTCCTCGCCGTACCCGTACGTTGCGGCAAGTCTACGGCGGAGCAAGGGAGTTGGACCCCGGCCGGTTCAGCCGCGGGCGCGCTGGGTGACCGCGATGCACACGAGCACCGCGACCGCCGTGAGCGGCGCCGCGACCGGCAGCGCTTCCCCCAGCAGGAACACCGACCACACCAGCGTCAACAGGGGCTGGGCGAGCTGGAGCTGGCTCGCCTTCGGGATGCCGATCAGGCCCATGCCCTTGTACCAGACGACCAGGCCGAAGAACTGCGAACCCGCCGCCACCCACAGCAGGCCCGCCACCGCGTGCCCGGTCAGCTGCACCGGCTCGTACGACAGCGCGAGCGCCGTGCCCGCCACGGCGACCGGCAGGCAGATGACCAGCGCCCACGCGATGACCTGCCAGCCCGGCATGACCGCGGCGAGCCTGCCGCCCTCCGTGTAACCGGCCGCGCAGATCAGCAGCGCGCCGAACAGGTACAGATCGGCCCGGGTGAGGGCGCCGCCGCTCTGCTGCACCGTGAAGGCGATCACCGCCGCGGCGCCCGCGCACGCCGCGATCCAGAAGGCGCGCGAGGGCCGGGCCCCGGTGCGCAGCGAGGAGAGCACGGCCGTGGTCAGCGGCAACAGGCCCACGACGACCGCCGAGTGCGCGGTCGTCGCCGACTGCAGAGCGAGCGTGGTCAGCATCGGGAAGCCGAGAACCACACCGGCCCCGACGACCGCGAGCCCCGCCCAGTGCGCGCGCCGCGGCGCCGGTACGCGCAGCGCGAGCAGACAGGCGCCCGCGATCACGGCCGCGAGCACGCTGCGGACGCTCACCAGCGACCAGGGCCCGAACCCTTCGAGACCCCAGGCGGTGGCGGGAAAGGTGAGGGAGAACGCGAGGACGCCGAGCGCGGCCAGAAGCGTGCCGGGGGCGGCCGTCGGCGGCGGGGACGGTGGGGCGTGCCGCTCGGCAACCGCTATCGCCTTGGGCGCAGTAGCGCTATTCTCTGTCCTCATGCACGAGCGTAGCAGTGTGGGTGACCTGGTGAAACAGCTGCGAGACGAGCTGAACCGCTACTCGGAGGGTGAGAAGCTGCCTTCCAGCCGGGCTCTTGTCGACCGGTTTCGGGTCAGCCCCGTGACCGTGACGCGGGCGCTCGCCCAGCTCGCCGGGGAAGGGCTCGTGGTGACCCGGCCCGGAGCCGGCGCCTTCAAGGCCGCGCCGCGCGCCGCCGCAGCCGTGGGCGACACGTCCTGGCAGGAGGTCGCGCTGAGCGCCGACGCCGCCACGGAACCGGTGCCGCGCGCGGTGGACGCCTCCGGGGTGCTGGTGACGCTGGCCGCGTCGCCGCCCGGCGTCATCGAGTTCAACGGCGGCTATCTCCACCAGGTGCTCCAGCCCGTCGGCGCGCTGGCCGCCGCGCTCGCCCGCGCGGGCCGGCGCCCCGGCGCGTGGGACCGGCCGCCGGTCGACGGGCTGCCCGAACTGCGCGACTGGTTCGCCCGCGGCATCGGCGGCGCGATCACCGGCGCCGAAGTGCTGATCACCGCGGGCGGCCAGTCGGCGCTCGCCACGGCGCTCAAGGCGCTCGCCCCGCCCGGCGCTCCCGTCCTGGTCGAATCGCCGACGTATCCCGGCATGCTCGCCATCGCGCGGGCCGCGGGCCTGCGCCCCGTGCCGGTGCCCGTCGACCGGGACGGCGTCCGCCCGGAGCTGCTGGCGCAGGCCTTCAGGGCGACCGGGGCCCGCCTGTTCGTCTGCCAGCCGCTGTTCCAGAACCCGACCGGCGCGGTCCTCAGCGCCGAGCGGCGCCCGGAGGTGCTGCGCATCGCGCGCGAGGCCGGGGCGTTCATCGTGGAGGACGATTTCGTACGCAGGCTCGTGCACGACGACGCGGGCCCGCTGCCCGGGCCCCTGGCCGGTGAGGACCCCGACGGAGTCGTCGTGCACGTCTGTTCCCTCACCAAGGCGACCTCGCCGAGCCTGCGCATCGGCTGCCTCGCCGCCCGCGGCCCCGTCCTGGAACGGCTGCGCGCCATCCAGGTCGTCGACCAGTTCTTCGTCCCGCGCCCCTTGCAGGAGGCCGCGCTCGAACTCGTCGGCTCTCCGGCCTGGCCGCGCCATCTGCGCACGGTGGCAGGGGAGTTGAGGCTGCGCAGGGATGCCCTCGCCGTCGCCCTCGCCACGCGGCTGCCCGAGCTGTCCCTGCCGTACGTCCCGGTCGGCGGCTACCACCTGTGGGCGCGGCTGCCCGACGGCACGGACGAGCGCGCGCTGGTCGCCGGCGCCCTGCGGGCGGGCGTCGCCGTGGCCCCCGGGCGGCCGTACTTCCCGGCCGAGCCCCCGGCCCCGTACCTCCGGCTGAGCTTCGTGGCGGTGGCCGGGACGGCGGAGATCACCGAGGGGGTACGCCGTCTGGCCGCGGCCCGCGACGAGGTGCTGCCCAGGCGCCTCAGGTCCGGCGGTAGTCCGTCGTGAGGACCAGGTCCTTCGCCGGGCCCTTCACGCGCCACACCGTGCGCCAGCGATCGGCGTCGTACACCTCGAACTCGCCCCGGTAGAGATCCGCCGAGCAGGGATGGTCGGCGATGTGGTGGCCGTCGCGCAGATCGAGGCCGTGGAAGAAGCGGCCGTCCGAGAAGCGCACGACTGCGGTGCCGGGCGTTTCGTCCGGCAGATAGCGCAGCGTCCGCTCGGCGGGCCGCGCCACCCCGCGCCATGCGAACGTGCCCGACTCGAAGTGCAGCAGCCCCCCGCCGGGCTCCGCCGTGAAGTCGGTGGTGCCGGTGAAGGTGCCGGTCACGTCGTCGGCGAGATCCCGCACGGTCCGCTCCACGCGCCAGCTCCCCGCCAGGAACGCCAACGCATCGGAAACCGGACAGAGTTCACTCGTCACGTACATCACTCCCGTACACCTCTGCGCGAACCGTTGACGCGCGTACCGCCGCTTCCTATCTTGCCGTTCGGAGTTTAGGACACCGTACGAAATCTCGAACGAATCGAACGAATCGATGACCGGGCAAGCCGAATCAGGGGAGTGTGCGCATGACGCGTGGACGACGCAGGCGCTGGAGGATCGGGCTCGGGGCCGCGGTGGGCTCGCTGCTCGCCGGGACCGCCGTACTGCCGTCGTCGGCCGCCGACACGGCCGACGTCACCGACGCCGTCGACTACACGGTCACCGTCGACCCGAGCCGCACGGGCGCGGCCATCGACGACTCCATGTACGGCGTCTTCTTCGAGGACATCAACCGCGCCGCCGACGGCGGGCTCTACGCCGAACTGGTGCAGAACCGGTCCTTCGAGTACGCGACCGCCGACAACAAGGCGTACACCCCGCTCACCGCGTGGACGACCACCGGCACCGCCCGCACCGTCGACGACGACGGCCGGCTGAACGCCCGCAACCGCACCTACCTGTCGCTGGGCGCCGGATCGTCCGTCACCAACTCCGGCTACGGCACCGGCCTCACCGTCCGCAAGGGCGCCAGGTACGACTTCTCGGTCTGGGCCCGCGCCGACTCCGCGCTCACCGTCACCCTGGCCGACGCGGACGGCGCCCTGGCCACGCCGAAGCGGGTCACGGCCAAGGGCGGCTGGGCCAAGTACACGGCGAGCTTCACCGCCACGCGCGCGAGCACGACTGGCCGCCTCTCCGTCGCCACCACCCGGGACGCCGCCCTCGACATGGTGTCCCTCTTCCCCCGTGATACGTATAACGGCCGCGCGAACGGCCTGCGCAAGGACCTCGCCGAGAAGATCGCCGCCCTGAAGCCCGGCTTCGTGCGCTTCCCCGGCGGCTGCCTCGTCAACACCGGCTCCATGGAGGGCTACGACGCCGCCTCCGGCTACCAGCGCAAGCGCGCGTACCAGTGGAAGGACACGGTCGGCCCGGTCGAGCAACGCGCCACGAACGCCAACTTCTGGGGCTACAACCAGAGTTACGGGCTCGGCTACTACGAGTACTTCCAGTTCTCCGAGGACATCGGCGCGATGCCGCTGCCCGTCGTGCCCGCCCTCGTCACCGGCTGCGGCCAGAACCAGGCCGTCGACGACGACGCGCTGCTCAAGCGGCACATCCAGGACACGCTCGACCTCATCGAGTTCGCCAACGGCCCCGTGACGAGCGAGTGGGGCAGGAAGCGCGCCCAGATGGGGCACCCGAAGCCCTTCCACCTCACGCACCTCGAAGTGGGCAACGAGGAGAACCTGCCCGAGCAGTTCTTCGCCCGCTTCAAGGAGTTCAGCGCGGCCATCGAGGCCAAGTACCCCGACGTCACCGTCATCTCCAACTCGGGCCCCGACGACAGCGGCACGACCTTCGACACGGCGTGGAAGCTCAACAAGGACGCCGACGTCGCCATGGTCGACGAGCACTACTACAACAGCCCGCAGTGGTTCCTCCAGAACAACGACCGCTACGACTCCTACGACCGCGGCGGCCCCAAGGTCTTCCTCGGCGAGTACGCCTCGGGCGGCAACACCTTCGCCAACGCCCTCTCCGAAGCCGCCTACATGACAGGGCTCGAACGCAACGCGGACGTCGTCAAGCTCGCCTCCTACGCGCCGCTGCTCGCCCGTGAGGACACCGTCCAGTGGCGGCCCGACATGATCTGGTTCGACGACCAGAAGTCATGGGGTTCCGCCGACTACGAGGTGCAGAAGCTGTTCATGCGCAACGTCGGCGACCGGGTCGTTCCGTCCACCGCCACGAGCACCCCCTCGACGACCGCGCCCATCACCGGCGCCGTCGGCCTGTCGACCTGGGCGACCAGCGCGGCCTACGACGACGTACGCGTCACCGGCGCCGACGGCACGAGCCTGCTGGACGACGACTTCAGCGGCGACGCCGCACAGTGGACCACGACCGGCAGCGGCAGCTGGAGCGTCCAGGACGGGAGTTACGTCCAGTCCGACGAGGCCGCCGAGAACACCCTGGTCACCGCGGGCGACCCGGCCTGGCACGACTACGACCTGCATGCGAAGGCCACCAAGAAGTCCGGCAAGGAGGGCTTCCTCGTCGCGTTCGGCGTCAAGGACACGGGCAATTACTACTGGTGGAACCTGGGCGGCTGGAACAACACCCAGTCCGCCGTCGAACAGGCCGTGAACGGCGGAAAGTCGACGCTCCTCGCCAAGGCGGGCTCGATCGAGACCGGCCGCTCCTACGACATCGACATCAAGGTGCGCGGCCGCCAGGTGACCCTCTACCTCGACGGCCAGGAGTGGGGCTCCTTCAAGGACGACAAGCCCGCCGAGCCGTTCCGCCAGGTCGTCACGCGCGACCAGAAGACCGGCGACCTGATCGTCAAGGTCGTCAACGCGCAGGACGCGCAGGCCCGTACGACGGTGCAGCTCGGCGGCGCGAAGGTCGCGAAGTCCGCGGCCGTGACCACGCTCGCCGCGGCGCCCGACGCCGAGAACACCGCGACCGGGACCCCCGTGAAACCGGTGACCTCGACCTTCGCAGGGGTCGCCGACACCTTCTCCTACACGTTCCCGGCGAACTCGGTGACGTTCCTGCGGATCAAGAAGCGCTGACGCCGGCCGGTGGCCCGGACTCTCCTCGGCGGCGTCCGGGCCGCCGCCCCGCCGGTGGCGCTCAGCCGTTCACGGACCTCAGCCGTTCACGAACCTCAGCGGCGCTCAGCCGTTCACGAACCTCAGCTGCGCTCAGCCGTTCACGAATCGCATGCTGCCGTCGTCGTAGCGGGCGCCCGCCACCGCGTCCGCGGGCGCTGCCGCGTCGATCGCCGCGAGATCGTCGGGCGAGAGCTCCAGCGTGGCGGCCGCGACGTTCTCCTCCAGGTACTTCTGGCGCCGCGTCCCCGGGATCGGCACCACGTCGTCGCCCTGGTGCTGCACCCACGCCAGCGCCAGCTGTCCCGCCGTGACACCCCTGCGGGCCGCCAGCTCCTCCAGGCGGGCGACGATGGCGAGATTGCGCTCCAGGTTCCCCTCGGCGAACCGCGGCTGACTCCGCCGCATGTCCCCCTTCTGCAAGCCCTCCGTCGACTTGTAGCGGCCCGTGAGGAAGCCCCGGCCCAGCGGCGAGAACGGCACGAGCCCGATGCCCAGCTCCCGGCAGACCGGCAGCACCTCGGCCTCCACGTCCCGGGTCCACAGCGAGAACTCGCTCTGCAGCGCCGCGATCGGATGCACGGCGTACGCCCGGCGCAGGGTGTCCGCGCCCGCCTCCGACAGCCCGAGATGGCGGACCTTGCCCTCCTTCACCAGCTCGGCGAGCGCGCCCACGGTCTCCTCGATCGGCACCTCGCGGTCCACCCGGTGCACGTAGTACAGATCGATGTGATCGACGCCGAGCCGCCGCAGCGACGCCTCGCACGCCTGACGTACGTAGGCCGCGTCGCCGCGGATCCCGGTCTCCTCGCCGAGCTTGTTCGTGAAACCGAACTTGGTGGCCAGCACCGCCTGCTCGCGCCGGCCGGGCGAGGCGAGGGCCCGGCCGATCAGCTCCTCGTTGTGCCCCTGGCCGTAGAAGTCGGACGTGTCGAGCAGGGTGACGCCCAGATCGAGCGCGCGGTGCAGTGTGGCGACCGACTGCTCGTCGTCGGACGGCCCGTACGCGTGGCTCATGCCCATACAGCCGAGCCCCTGCGCGGAGACCGTGAGTGAGCCGAGGCGGCGATTGGGAAGGTCCGTCATGAGTGCTGCCTCCTGTGAGAGTGCCGGTGCGGGAGAGTGCCGGTGCGGAACGCGTACTCGACGCTATGGCTTGGAGTGCGCTCCAGGTCAAGCAGGCCGCTTCCGCCACTCTTGATTGCATAAACGTGCACCGCGACGTATAGTCATGCCATCTAGGAGGAGGGTTCCATGGCGGTACGCGCTGCAGTGGCGGGAGCGAGTGGATATGCGGGCGGGGAAGTCCTGCGCCTGCTGCTCGCCCACCCCGAGGTGGAGATCGGCGCCCTGACGGGCAACTCGAACGCGGGGCAGCGGCTCGGCACGCTACAGCCGCACCTGCGCCCGCTCGCCGACCGCATCCTCCAGGAAACCACCCCTGACGTGCTCGCCGGGCACGACGTCGTCTTCCTGGCACTGCCGCACGGGCAGTCCGCCGCCGTCGCCGAGCAGCTCGGCCCGGACGTCCTCGTCGTCGACATGGGCGCCGACTTCCGGCTGGAGGACGCGGGCGACTGGGAGAAGTTCTACGGCAGCCCGCACGCCGGTACGTGGCCCTACGGACTGCCCGAGCTGCCCGGCGGCCGCACCGCGCTGGAAGGGACCAAGCGCATCGCGGTCCCCGGATGCTATCCGACGGCCGTCTCCCTCGCCCTGTTCCCCGCATACGGGGCGGGGCTAGTGGAGAGCGAGGCCGTCGTCGTAGCCGCGTCCGGCACCTCCGGCGCGGGCAAGGCGGCCAAGCCCCACCTCCTCGGCAGCGAGGTCATGGGGAGCATGTCGCCGTACGGCGTCGGGGGCGGGCACCGGCACACCCCCGAGATGATCCAGAACCTCAGCGCGGCCGCCGGTGAGCGGGTCTCCGTCTCCTTCACGCCGACGCTCGCCCCGATGCCGCGCGGCATCCTCGCCACGTGCAGCGCCAAGGCCAAGGACGGCGTCACCGCCGAGACGGTCAGGGCCGCGTACGAGAAGGCGTTCGCCGACGAGCCCTTCGTGGAGCTGCTGCCCGAGGGCCAGTGGCCCGCCACGGCCGCCGTGTACGGGTCGAACGCGGTGCAGATCCAGGTCGCCCTCGACGAGGCCGCCGGCCGCGTCATCGTCATCAGCGCCATCGACAACCTCACCAAGGGCACCGCCGGCGGCGCCCTGCAGTCCATGAACATCGCCCTGGGCCTCGACGAGAGCACCGGGCTGACAACGATCGGAGTCGCGCCGTGAGTGTGACGGCAGCCAAGGGATTCCAGGCCGCGGGCATCGCCGCCGGAATCAAGGAGAGCGGGAACCCGGACCTGGCCCTCGTGGTCAACCGAGGCCCCCGCCTGGCCGCCGCGGGCGTCTTCACCTCCAACCGCGTCAAGGCCGCCCCGGTCCTCTGGTCCGAGCAGGTCCTCAAGGGCGGCCTCGTCTCGGCCGTCGTCCTCAACTCCGGTGGCGCCAACGCCTGTACGGGGCCGCAGGGCTTCCAGGACACGCACGCCACCGCCGAGAAGGTCGCCGACGCACTCGACCTGAACGCGGGCGAGGTCGCCGTCGCCTCCACCGGGCTGATCGGCGTCCTGCTCCCCATGGACAAGCTGCTCCCCGGTGTGGAGACCGCCGCCGGCAAGCTCTCCGAGCACGGCGGCGAGAAGGCCGCCATCGCCATCAAGACCACCGACACCGTGCACAAGACCGCCGTGTACGAGGGTTCGGGCTGGACCGTCGGTGGCATGGCCAAGGGCGCGGGCATGCTCGCCCCCGGCCTCGCCACCATGCTCGTCGTCCTCACCACCGACGCCGACCTCGACAGCGAGATCCTCGACAAGGCGCTGCGCGACGCCACCCGCACCACCTTCGACCGGGTCGACTCCGACGGCTGCATGTCCACCAACGACACGGTGCTGCTGCTCGCCTCCGGAGCCTCTCAAGTCGCTCCGGAGTACGCGGAGTTCGCGGAGGCCGTCCGCTCCGTCTGCGACGACCTCGGCCGGCAGCTCATCGGCGACGCCGAGGGCGCCAGCAAGGACATCAAGGTCGAGGTCATCAACGCGGCGAGCGAGGACGACGCCGTCGAGGTGGGCCGCTCCATCGCCCGCAACAACCTCCTCAAGTGCGCCATCCACGGCGAGGACCCGAACTGGGGCCGTGTCCTCTCCGCGATCGGCACCACCAAGGCGGCCTTCGAACCGGATCAGCTGAACGTCGCGATCAACGGCGTCTGGGTCTGCAAGAACGGCGGCGTCGGCGAGGACCGCACCAAGGTCGACATGCGGTTCCGTGAGGTCACCGTCACCGCCGACCTCGCCGCGGGCACCGAGACCGCGACGATCTGGACGAACGACCTGACCGCCGACTACGTCCACGAGAACAGCGCGTACTCCTCATGAGCCAGAGCCAGAGCCAGAGCCAGAGCCAGGACCAGGAACAGCCCACCGCGCGCAAGCACACCGCGCTTCCCAAGGCCCGCACCCTCATCGAGGCGCTCCCCTGGCTGACCCGGCACCAGGGCAAGACCGTCGTCATCAAGTTCGGCGGGAACGCGATGGTGGACGAGGAGCTGAAATCCGCGTTCGCGCAGGACGTCGTCTTCCTGCACCACGCCGGACTCAAGCCCGTCGTCGTGCACGGCGGCGGCCCGCAGATCAGCAAGGCCCTCGACCGGCACGGCATCGTCAGCGAGTTCAAGGCGGGCCTGCGCGTCACCACCGAGGACGCCATGGACGTCGTACGGATGGTGCTCGCCGGACAGGTCCAGCGCGAGCTCGTCGGCCTGCTCAACCAGCACGGTCCGCTCGCCGTCGGCCTCACCGGCGAGGACGCGCACACCATCACCGCCACCAAGCACCAGCCCCGTATCGAGGGCGAGTTGGTCGACATCGGCCGCGTCGGCGAGATCACCGAGATCGACACCGGCGCCATCGAGGCCCTGCTCGCCGACGGCCGCATCCCGGTCGTCTCCTCGATCGCCCGCTCCCAGGACGACCACCATGTCTACAACGTCAATGCTGATACGGCGGCTGCGGCACTCGCTGCTGCGCTGGACGCCGAGACGCTGATGGTGCTGACCGACGTCGAAGGCCTCTACGAGGACTGGCCGAACTCCGACGAGGTCATCAGCCGGCTCACCGCCACCGAACTCGAAAAGCTGCTCCCCGAGCTGGCGAGCGGCATGGTCCCGAAGATGGAGGGCTGCCTGTACGCCGTGCGCAACGGCGTGCACACCGCCCGCGTCATCGACGGCCGCGTCCAGCACTCGATCCTGCTGGAGATCTTCACCGACGAAGGCATCGGCACGATGGTCGTGCCCGACGCAGAGGGGGACAGCACCACATGAGCGAGCACGCCACGAACGCGGAGCTGACGACGCGCTGGCAGGGCGCCCTGATGAACAACTACGGCACCCCGCGCCTGCCCCTGGCCAAGGGCGCGGGCACGCAGCTGTGGGACGCCGACGGCAAGAAGTACCTCGACTTCGTCGGCGGCATCGCGGTCAACGCGCTGGGCCACGCCCACCCGGCGGTCGTCGAAGCGGTCAGCACCCAGATCGCCTCCCTCGGCCACGTCTCGAACCTCTTCATCGCCGAGCCGCCCATCGCGCTCGCCGAGCGGCTGCTCCAGCTCTTCGGCCGGGACGGCGCCGTCTACTTCTGCAACAGCGGCGCCGAGGCCAACGAAGGCGCCTTCAAGATCGGCCGGCTCACCGGCCGCCGCCACATGGTCGCCACGACCGGCGGCTTCCACGGCCGCACCATGGGCGCCCTCGCCCTCACCGGCCAGCCCGGCAAGCAGGACGGCTTCACGCCCCTGCCCGGCGACGTCACGCACGTCCCGTACGGGGATGTGGAGGCACTCCGGGCAGCGGTCACCGAAGACACCGCCTTCGTCATCATCGAGCCGATCCAGGGCGAGAACGGCGTGGTCATGCCCGGCGACGGCTACCTCAAGGCCGCCCGCGAAATCACCCGCGCCACCGGCACGCTGCTCGTCCTCGACGAGGTGCAGACCGGCGTCGGCCGGACCGGCCACTGGTTCGCCTACCAGGCGGAAGAAGGCATCGAGCCGGATGTCGTCACGCTCGCCAAGGGCCTCGGCGGCGGCCTGCCGCTCGGCGCGACCATCGCCTTCGGCGAGGCGGCGAAACTGCTGAAGCCGGGCCAGCACGGCACGACGTTCGGCGGCAACCCTGTCGCGTGCGCCGCCGGACTCGCCGTCCTCGACACCATCACGGCCGAGGGCCTGCTGGGGAACACCAAGAGCATGAGCGAGAAGCTCACGGCCGGAATCGAATCCCTCGGCCACCCGCTGGTCGGCCATGTCAGGGGCGCGGGCCTGCTGCTGGGTATCGTGCTCACCGGGCCGCGCGCACCCCAGGTGCAGCAGGCGGCCCAGGACGCGGGCCTCCTGGTGAACGCGCCCGCACCCGACGTCGTCCGGCTCATGCCCCCGCTGAACCTGACCGACGCCGAAGCGGACGCGTTCCTCGCGGCGCTGCCCGCGGTCCTGGACGCGGCCGCGGCCGACGGGGAAGCAGGAGCCTGAGGAATGGGACGACGACGATGACCAGCAAAGCGGAGCACGCAGAAAACCTGGAGCGGGCCGCCACGAACGCCGCACTCGCCCAGCACCCTCATGGCCCCGCCGTGCCGCAGACGCGCACCGCGCGCCACCGCCGGATCGTGGACATCCTCAACCGGCAGCCGGTGCGCTCGCAGAGCCAGCTGGCGAAGCTGCTCGCCGACGACGGACTCAACGTCACCCAGGCCACACTCTCCCGTGACCT
This sequence comes from Streptomyces kunmingensis, assembly GCF_039533535.1. Classification (NCBI taxonomy): domain Bacteria; kingdom Bacillati; phylum Actinomycetota; class Actinomycetes; order Kitasatosporales; family Streptomycetaceae; genus Streptomyces; species Streptomyces kunmingensis. The sequence continues at coordinate 89,940 of NZ_BAAATS010000012.1, read as the reverse complement.
GGACGAGCTGGGCGCGGTCAAGATCCGCAACACGGGCGGCGAGCTGATCTACGCCGTGCCCAGCGAGGGCGGCTACCGCACCCCGCAGGCCCCGCTCGGGGAGTCCGCCAAGGAGGAGCGCATGCGCCGCCTCGCGGGCGAGCTGCTCATCTCGGCGGAGGCGTCGGCGAACCTGGTGGTGCTCCGTACGCCACCGGGCGCCGCCCAGTTCCTCGCCTCGGCCATCGACCAAGCCGAACTGCACGTCATCCTCGGCACGATCGCCGGCGACGACACCCTGATGCTGATCAGCCGAGACCCAGCAGGCGGCCAGGCCCTGGCAGAACACCTCTTGCGCCTGGCCCAGAACGACCACTAGCCCCGGGCTACGCCCAAAATCGAGCCCCTCCGGCGCTTGAGGAGCGGCGTCCGGCAAAACTCAGCCCCTCCGGCGCTTGAGGAGCGGGGTCCGGGGCGGAGCCCCGTGCCTCGAACTCCAGCGCCGGGGCCCGGCAATATTCAGCCCTCCGGCGATTGAGGAGCGGGGCCCGGGGCAGAGCCCCGTGACCTGAGCCCCAGCGCCGGGGGAGCCTCACACCAGCCGAAGCACACCCGCCAGCCCGGCCCCGACAAACGCCGCCAACTCCCCCCGAGTAGGACTGGTCGCAGGCCCCCGCCGGGTAACGGCAACCGCCGCAGCCGCATTGGCCCCCCGAGCGGCATCCACAGCAGGCACCCCCCGCCCCAACAGCGCCAAAAACGCCCCGACATGCGCATCTCCGGCCCCATTACTGTCCACGGCCTCCACAGGAAACCCGGGCACATGCACCACGCCCCCGGACCCGGACCCGGACCCGGACCCGGACTCGGACCCGGACCCGGACCCGGACCCGCCCCCGGACTCGGGCAGAGCCAGAAAACACCCGTCCGCGTCGGCCCGCACCAGCACCCCGGCCCCACTCCGCAACCGCCCGCGCAACACCTCCGCCGCCTCCCGGGGCCCGGCCACGCCGGACAACAGCCGGGCCTCCCGCGCATTGCAGCTCAGCCAGTCCACGCGGGCCAGCACCGGATCCAGAACCGCCGCCGGAATGTCCGCCACCAGAGGCCCCGGATCGAAACAGACCCGGACATCGTCGGGCAGACCCGCCACCAGGCCGGACAGCAGCGGCCCGTTGACCTCCATCACCAGCCCGTACCCGGAGACCTGGAGAAGGTCCCCGCCGCGCACCGACGCGGCGATCCCCGCCGCCTCGTCCGGCGTCATCCGCGCGTCGACCCCGAAACTCGTCACGAACGTCCGCTCGCCGCCCCCGTCGACCAGCGCCACACAGAACCCCGTGTCACCGTCGGTACGTACCGGAAGCAACGCCTCGACACCCTCCGCCGCGAGCGAGGACCGCACCAGCTCCCCATAAGGGCCGGTGCCGTGCAACCCCGCGTACACGGCCGGGGCACCGAGCCGCCGCGCCGCCGTCAGGGCGTTGAAGCCACCGCCCGCGTACAGCGCGGTACGGGTACCGATGACGTCGCCGCCGCGCTCGGGCAGCGCGGGCACGTCGATGACGAGATCGGCGATGACGTTCCCGGCGAGCACCACACGAGAACCGGCAGTGATCGGCTCAGCGACCGGATCAGTGATCGGGGCACTCATCGGGCGGCCTCCTCAAGGGCGACTGAATCGGCATCGGGGGAGTCGAAAGTGACCGGCGAACGGCGCCCGAGCAGCGCGTACAGAGCACCGCCCACCACGATCGCGACGAGCCAGCCGAGCCCGTTCTCACCGAACCACGACCCGGCCAGCGGGCCCTCGAACCACACGTCGTCCGCGCTCGTCGACGCCGTCGTGAACAGCAGCCCCGCCACGATCGCCGCCACCCACGCGACGACGGCGGGCAGATGGAAGCCGCCGCTGTACCAGTACCGGCTGCCGCGCCCCGTGTTCATGACCCCCGCAGGGTCGTACGCACGGCCGCGCAGCATGTCGACGGCGATCACGCCGATCCACGCCGAGATCGGCACGGCGAGCAGCGTCAAAAACGTACTGAACGGGCCGTAGAAGTCGTCCGCGATCAGCATGAAGTACACGCCGCCGAGGAACATCAGGACGACATCCAGGATGACCGCCCAGGCCCGCGGCACCCGAAGCCCGAGCGTGATCATCGTCAGGCCGGCCGAGTACGTGGACAGATGGTTGGACATCAGCAGTCCGCCGAACGCCGCGATCAGATACGGCACCGCCATCCACGACGGCAGCATCGCGTTGATCGCCGCGACCGGGTCCGCCGACGTGGCGAGCGACGGGTCGCCCGCCGTGAGCAGCGAGCCGAGCGAGATCAGCAGCACCAGCGGAATGCCAGCGCCGAACGCGGAGGCTCGCACGAGCCGCCCGCCGGGGATCGACTTCGGCAGGTAACGGGCGTAGTCCGCACCCGCGTTGGCCCAGCCGATGCCGGTGCCCGCGGCGATGAAGCCGATGCCCGCGACGACACCGCTGACCGGCCCTGCCGGGGTGTCCAGGACCTTCGACCAGTCCACGGTCGCGACGAGGAAACCCATCACGACCAGGTTCAGGACGCCGAAGAGGACGGTGGCCCACTTGTTGATCCACATGATCGTGGCGTGCCCGAGCCCGCTGATCAGCAACGTGCAGACGATGAACACCAGCAGGCAGACGAGGGTGAGGACGGTGCCCCTGCCGACGCCGAAGAGGGTGTTGAGCAGGGCCAGCAGCGCGTACGCCGCCGTGGTCGTGGTGATCGTCTCCCAGCCGACCCGGCTGAGCCACGAGATGAGCGTGGGCCCGTGGTTGCCGCGCTGCCCGAAGACCGCGCGGGACAGGGTCAGAGCGGGCGCCCCGCCCTTCTTGCCCGCCAGGCTGAGCGCGCCGACCAGCGCGAACGAGCCCACCGCGCCGACCACCGCGACGAGCACGGCCTGCCAGATGTTCAGGCCGCGGAAGGCGACGAGCGTCGCGCCGAGCGGCAGCCCGAGGATCGAGATGTTGGCGGCGAACCACGTCCAGAACATCTGGCCGGCGTGGCCGTGCCGCTCGCTGTCGGGGACCGGTTCGATCCCTCGGGTCTCCACGGTGCCGACGCGGTCGTTCTTCGTTGAAGCGGCCATGGCGGAACCTCCTTGCTCCAGCTCGGTACTGACGGGGGTGTGGGTTTTCAGAGGGCGGTGCGGTAGGTCAGCAATTGCCGGACCAGCGGCTCCAGTTCGAGTCCGTTGACCTCGCGCAGGGTGCGTACGGCGTCGGCGGGCAGTGCGCCCAGACCGCGGACGGAACCGGCGATCGCGCCCGCGATGGCGCCGATCGTGTCGCTGTCCCCGCCGAGGTTCGCCGCGAGGAGCGCGGAGCGCCACGGGTCGCCGCCGGTCAGCGCGAGCACCGCGAAGGCCGCGGGGACGGACTCCTGGCTGGCCACGCTGGTGCCGATCAGCGCGTCGATCCGGTCGAGCGCCTCGGCCTCGTCGAGACCGGCGACCAGCTCGCGCGCCCACGCGATCCGCGCCGGAATGCTGGCCCCCGCGATCCAGTGGCCACGCCGTCCGCCGGCCGCCGACGCGGCGATCGCGGCGTCGAAGACCTCGTCGAGCGAGCCACCGGCGACACCGGTGGAGACGGCCGCGGCGACGGCCGCCGCGGCCGCGACACCGATGGTCGTGTCATGCGTGACCTGGCAGGACTCGACGACCCGGTCCAGGAAGGGCTCGATGTCGTCCGGGGCGCAGGGGAAGGCGATCCCGACCGGGGTGACCCGCATCGCCGACCCGTTCGTGGTGCCGTACTTGCCGGCCTCCTTCAGGTCGGTGCCCCGGGCCACGGCGTCGAGGGCCGCCTTGGTCGACGGGCCGAGCAGGTCGAAGGAGCCCTTGGCCTTCATCTCCCGCTCCCAGGCGAGGAGTTCCTCGGCGAACCGCAGCGGGTCGACGTGCCCCCCGCCCTCCACGATCAGCCGCGCCACGATGACCGCCTGGTCCGTGTCGTCGGTGACGGACCCCGCGGGCATACCGGCGCTGACCGGGTTGTCGTGCCGCGCGGGTTCGAAGCCGCTCAGCGTGCCGTAGGCGCGGACGACCTCCTCGCGCGACATCACCTGCGTCGGCATCCCGAGGGCGTCACCGAGCGCGAGCCCGTAGAACGCTCCGGCGGCACGGTCGAAAAGGCCGGGCTCACCGTCGTGATGAAGGTCGTGATCGGGGGTGGTGCTCAAGGGTGGCCTCCTCGGCCGCTACGTACGTGCAGTTGGAACCGGGACGGATCCAGCAGGCTCGTGACCTGCTCGACCACGCTCCCGTCCGCGTCGCGGAACACCTGGGCGACACGGAGGAAGGACTCGCCGGGGGCGCGGTGCAGGGTCTCCGCGTCGTCCGCGCCGAGTCCGGAGACGGCGATGTGCGCCTCGCCGGAGTCGGGGACCCGGCCGGCCGCCGCGAGCGACCGGCTCAGCGAGCCGCCGTCGAGACCGCGCTCGACCAGATCGGCCAGCGGCCCGACCGCGGGCACCCGGCTGAACTCCAGCGAGACGCCCTGCCCGTCGGACAGCCGGCGGACACGGTCGAGCGCGATGAACCCGTCGCTCGGCAGACCGAGTTCGGCGGCGAGCTCCGGATCCCGTGTCCGCTCGAACCGCAGGGTCCGCGTGGTCAGTTCGGTGCCCTGCTCGGCGAGCGCCCGGGTCCAGCCGAGGCGCTGGTCGAGCGGGGTGCCGTCGAAGGTGACGATCGAGCCGATCCCGGCGTGCGTCTCGATGAGCCCCTGCTCACCGAGGACACCGAGGGCCTGCCGCACGGTCGTCCGGCTGACCCCGAACCGCTCCCGCAGCGCGTGCTCGCCGGGCAGCCTGCTGCCGTCGGCGTGCACACCGCTGCGGATCTCCTCCGCCAGCACATGGGCGACACGATGATGCTTATGAACCTGTCCAGGCATGTCTAGACCGTAGACACGAAGAAGCCGACCTGTCTACACCTGTCCAGTGTCGACTTGGCCGGCTTCTCTTCTACGCGGCTACGGCTCAGCCCTTCTCGGCAGCTCCTGCGGCCCCAGCGACCTCGGCGGATCCAGCGGCCTCGGCAGCCCTCGACCGGTACGCCATCCATGCCGCGACCAGCGCGCCGGACACGTTGTGCCACACGGAGAACACCGCCGCGGGCAGTGCGGCCAGCGGGCTGAAGTGGGCCGTGGCCAGGGACGCGGCGAGCCCGGAGTTCTGCATACCGACCTCGAACGCCATCGCGCGCGACGCAGGCGGCCCGAGCCGCGCCACCTTGCCGGCGCCGTATCCGAGGGCGAGCCCCAGTCCGTTGTGCAGCACGACGGCGAGCAGCACCAGCGCGGCCGCCGACTTGATCGTCTCGGCGCTGCCGGCCACCACCACGGCCACGATCACCGCGATCGTGAGCGCGGACAGCCACGGCAGCACGTGGAGCACCCGGTCCACGTAGCGGCCGAGCACCAGCCGCACCACCAGGCCCGCGAGCACCGGCAGCAGCACGGTCTTGAGGATGTCCGTCATCATCGACCCCGCGTCCACCGGCAGGTACTCACCCGCGAGCAGCAGTGTCAGCGGCGGGGTGATCAGCGGGGCGAGCACGGTGGAGACCGTGGCGACGGAGACCGACAGGGCGACATCGCCGCGGGCGAGATAGGTCACGACGTTGGACGCCGTGCCGCTCGGCGCACAGCCGACGAGGATGACGCCGGCCGCCAGCTGCGGGGACAGTCCGAGCGCGTGGGCGATGACCCAGCCGAGCCCCGGCATGATCACGTAGTGCGCGACGAGCCCGAGCCCCACGGCCCACGGACGCTGTGCGACGCCCTTGAAGTCGCCGAGGGTCATGGTCAGCCCCATGCAGAACATGACGACGCCCAGCAGGTAGGGCACGTTCGTGCCCCACCCGGCGAAGGTGCCGGGGGTGAGGAGCCCCAGCGCGCCCGCGACGAGCACGAGTACGGGGAACACGGTGACCGCGAGCCGGGCCGCCCGGTCGGCGGACCCGCCCGGCCGCGGCGACTTCTCGGGGGGACTGGGGAGCGTCTGTTCGGTTTCGCTGTGCACCGGGCGATGCAACGCCGCCGCTGTACGCGGACGCAACCGCGTCTCGATATGTGGTCGCTACACGCGTATCGGGACCGGCTTGTACGCGATCGGGGCGGGTTGTCCGCGGCGGTACCGGCCCGCGCGGACGGGGGTTCGGGGGAGGGCTCTCAGTACCGGGTGATGGCCGTCGCCCCGCCCGCCGTCCCGATCGCCAGGTGCGGAGACCGCCCGGGCCGCACCCACTTCAGGATCCGCCGCATGTCCGCCTTCGGCACGGAGGCGCAGCCGGCCGTCGCCGCGCGGCCGTTCACGTGCAGGAAGATCCCGGCGCCGCGGCCGCGCACCGGGCGGTGGTAGTTGAAGCCGATGACCAGCGCGTGCGCGTACTGCTTCTTGTAGTCGGCGAGGTGCTCGGACTCGGCGGCGCGGCAGTCGCGCGGGCGTGGTTCGGTCCAGCGGTTGTAGGAGCGCGAGTCGTTGTCCTGGCACCACCAGGAGGCGCGGTGCACCCGGCGGTACACCACCGACGTGCCCTTGGGCGCCGCCGCGTTGCCGAACGCGAACGGCAGGTCGTACAGGCCGGTGGGCGTCGTGTTCGTGCCCTGTTTGCGCCGGCCCCCCTCGACGAGCCCCTTCGCGCCGAACCGCGCGGGCGCCGAACCGGCCTTCACCCAGCGCCCGCCGGCCCGCCGGTTCCACCAGGTGACCGTGCCGCTGGTCGAGGAGGCCCGCCGGGCCTCCGCGGTGATGAGCTGGCTGCCGCCGCCCGTGTCTGCCATGCGGGCGGGCAGCGGGGCGACGGCGGCGCTGCCCGGCGGGGCGGCGACGCCCAGCGTGCACAGCAACACGGCGGACGTGATGATTCCGGCGCGAAGAACCCCTAAGCGGCGAAGAACCCCTAAACGGCATAGAAGGCGCATGGGTGAGAACGTAGCGGGCGGCAGCGGGGACGGCAGCTCCGATGGTCCGTCCAGGCTGAAGTCGACGCGTTTTCGCGGGGTGCGGGATTGACGATTCATGCGACGCTCTGCATAATCATGCAGAGCGATACTGTGGTCAGCGCAAGTGGTCGCCCATCATCCGGCTTGAGGAGCAGAGCACGTGAGCAGCAATACCGGCGATGTCCGCCTCTGGGGCGGCCGGTTCGCCGACGGCCCCGCCGAGGCCCTGGCGAAACTCTCCGCCTCCGTCCACTTCGACTGGCGCCTCGCCCCGTACGACATCGCGGGCTCCCGTGCCCACGCGCGCGTGCTGCACAAGGCGGGCCTGCTCACCCAGGACGAGCTCACCCGCATGATCGGCGGCCTGGACCAGCTGGAGGCCGACGTCGCGGACGGCTCCTTCGTCGGCACCATCGCCGACGAGGACGTGCACACCGCCCTGGAGCGCGGCCTTCTCGAGCGCCTCGGCCCGGACCTCGGCGGCAAGCTGCGCGCGGGCCGCTCGCGCAACGACCAGGTGGCGACGCTCTTCCGGATGTACCTGCGCGACCACGCCCGCATCATCGGCGGACTCCTCGCGGAGCTCCAGGAGGCCCTCGTCGGTCTCGCCGAGGCGCACCCCGACGTCGCCATGCCGGGTCGCACACACCTCCAGCACGCCCAGCCGGTGCTCTTCGCGCACCATGTCCTGGCCCACGTCCAGTCCCTTTCCCGGGACGCGGAGCGGCTGCGGCAGTGGGACGAGCGGACGGCGGTCTCGCCGTACGGCTCGGGCGCGCTCGCGGGCTCCTCGCTCGGTCTCGACCCGGAGGCCGTCGCGGCGGACCTCGGCTTCGAGCACGGCTCGGTGGCCAACTCCATCGACGGCACGGCCTCCCGTGACTTCGTCGCCGAGTTCGCCTTCATCACCGCGATGATCGGCGTCAACCTCTCCCGGATCGCGGAGGAGGTCATCATCTGGAACACGAAGGAGTTCTCCTTCGTCACCCTCCACGACGCCTTCTCCACCGGCTCGTCGATCATGCCGCAGAAGAAGAACCCGGACATCGCCGAGCTGGCGCGCGGCAAGTCGGGCCGCCTCATCGGCAACCTCACGGGCCTGCTGGCGACCCTCAAGGCCCTCCCGCTCGCGTACAACCGCGACCTTCAGGAGGACAAGGAGCCGGTCTTCGACTCCTGCGACCAGCTCGAAGTCCTGCTCCCCGCGTTCACCGGCATGATGGCCACGCTCACGGTCAACCGGGAGCGCATGGAGGAGCTCGCCCCGGCCGGCTTCTCGCTCGCCACGGACATCGCCGAATGGCTGGTGAAGCAGGGCGTGCCGTTCCGTGTCGCGCACGAGGTCGCCGGCGAGTGCGTGAAGGTCGCCGAAGCCGAGGACAAGGAGCTCGACGAGCTCACCGACGATCAGTTCGCCAAGATCTCCGAGCACCTCACGCCCGAGGTCCGCACGGTCCTGAACGTGCCGGGGGCGCTGGCCTCCCGGTCCGGCCGCGGCGGCACGGCGCCGAGCGCGGTCGCGATCCAGCTCGCCGAGGTCAAGCAGGACCTGACGGTGCAGCGGGAGTGGGCCGACGCCAAGAAGTAGGCGCCCAGAAGAAGACGTCAAGGAGCAGCGGCCGTAAGCAACGCAACGCCGGAGGGCCCGGTTCGTCCGTACGTGGACGAGCCGGGCCCTTCGGCGTACCTCTGCGGGGGCGGGGGCGGTGTCGGCTCAGCGCCGGGACCGCGCCCCGCCGCCATAGCTCGACAGATCCAGCAACAGCCCGATCAGCACCACAAGCCACCCGACACCGTGCACCCCGGCCACGGGCGCGTACGCGAAGACGAACCCCAAGGTCGTCCACGGCAGCAGAATCAGCCCGAGCAGCGGCAGCAGCACACCGGTGAAGGCGCGATCCACCAGAGTCGTGAACAGCCAGGTGAGGACGAGTGCGACCCGCGGCCCGATCGCCGCCATCGCCGCGAAGATGCAGCACCCCATGCCCGTACCTCCAAGGACGCGAACGTACTGACAGTCGTAACACTGGGTGAGCGATCGGGCTACCGGAGTAGCGGGCCACTCTCGGTGAGACATGTATGTCTCATCTGGGTTATTCTCGTCTCATGTCTGTAGACCGCGAACAGGTGCTGCGCAGCGCCGCCGCCCTGCTCACCCGCAAGTCCACGGCCACGATGGACGAGGTCGCACGGGCCGCGGGGATCAGCCGCGCCACCCTGCACCGCCAGTTCGCGGGCCGCGACGCCCTCGTACGGGCCCTGGAAGATCTCGGCATCCGCGAGTGCGAGACCGCGCTCGACCGGGCCCGTCTCGACGAGGACCGGGCCGAGGACGCCCTGCGCCGGCTCATCGGCGAAATAGAGCACGCGGCCCCGCTGCTCGCCCTCCTCGTCACCGAGAACCAGCTCTTCGAGGGCGACGGGCAGAACGTGGGCTGGGCCCGCCTGGACACCCGCATCGCGGCGCTGTTCCGGCGCGGCCAGGAAGCGGGCGAGTTCCGCATCGATCTGACCCCCGCCTGGCTGACCGAGGCGCTCTACGGACTCATCGGCAGCGGCGCCTGGGCCGTACAGGACGGCCGCGTGGCGGCGAAGGACTTCACCTACATGATCGCCGAGCTGCTGCTCGGCGGCGCACGACGGAGAGTGGAAGCATGACCGGCACGAAGCAGCACGCCCCCGCGGCGGAGGTGGTGTCGCGCCCCGGACGGTGGCTCGCCCTCTGCGTCCTCGTGCTCGCGGTGCTGCTCGTAGCCGTGGACGCGACGGTCCTCGGCCTGGCGACCCCGTACATCAGCGAGGACCTCAAGCCCTCCGGCACCCAGCTCCTGTGGATCGGCGACGTCTACTCCTTCGTCATCGCCGGCCTCCTCGTCTCCATGGGCAGCCTCGGCGACCGCATCGGCCGCAAGAAGCTGCTCCTCGTGGGCGCGGTCGCGTTCGGCGCGGTCTCGGTCCTCAACGCGTACGCCACGACGCCCGAGCTGATGATCCTGGCCCGCGCCCTGCTGGGCGTGGCGGGCGCGACGCTCATGCCGTCGACCCTGGCCCTGATCCGCAACATCTTCCACGACCCGCGCGAGCGCTCGCTGGCCGTCGGCATCTGGGGCGCCATGGCGTCGGCGGGCGCGGCGGTCGGCCCGGTGGTCGGCGGCTTCCTGCTCGAACACTTCTGGTGGGGCTCGGTCTTCCTCATCAACCTGCCCGTGATGGCCGTCCTGGTCGTGGTCGGCGCGAAGCTCATCCCCGAGTCGAAGAACCCGGTCCCGGGCCCCTGGGACCTGGTCAGTGTCGGGCTCTCCCTCGTCGGCATGATCGGTGTCGTCTACGCGGTGAAGGAAGCGGCGGCGCACGGCTTCCGCTGGGACGTGGCCGTGTCCGCGGTCCTCGGCGTCGCGGCGCTCACCTGGTTCGTCCGCCGCCAACTCACACTGTCCTCGCCCCTGTTGGACATGCGGCTGTTTCGCAACCGGGGCTTCTCCGGGGCGGTCCTGGCCGACCTCCTGACCATCCTCGGCCTGTCCGGGCTCGTCTTCTTCCTGTCCCAGTTCCTCCAACTGGTGCAAGGGCGGCGGCCGTTCGAGGCAGGGCTGGCCGAACTGCCCGCCGCCGTGGGCGCGGTGGCTGCCGGTCTGGTCGCGGGAATGGTGGCGCGCCGCTTCTCGGTGCGTGCCGTCGTCGCGGGCGGACTGGCCGCCGTGGGCCTCGCCCTGGCCGCGCTGACGACCCTGAGCCAGGACACGGGCTACCCGCTGCTCGGCGCGGTGCTCCTGATCGTCGGGGTCGGCGCCGGCTTCGCGTTCACGGTCACCGCGGACGTGATCCTCTCCAGCGTGCCCAAGGAACAGGCGGGCGCGGCCTCGGCGGTCTCCGAGACGGCCTACGAACTCGGCGCGGCCCTCGGCATCGCCCTGCTCGGCTCGATCGTCACGGGCGTCTACGCGGGCTTCACGGCGCCGCCAGGCACCCCCGCGGACGTCGCGTCGGCGGCGCACGAATCGCTGGGCGGCGCGGTCGAGGCGTCCTCGTCGCTCCCGGCCGAGCAGGCGCACACCCTGCTGACATCGGCGCAGACCGCCTTCGTGGACGGCCTCCAGGTGGCGGCGGGCATCGGCGCGGCGGTCCTGCTGGCGACGGCGGTCGCGGCCTGGTTCCTGCTCAGGGGCCAGCACCTGGAGAAGTAGCCCGGCACGCCCGACAGCGACACGCCCGACACGCCCGACACACACCTGGGCCCCGGTCACCGGATGATTCCGGCGGCCGGGGCCCAGGTGTGTGTCTTACGCGGCCTTCGCCTTCGTGGCGTACATGTCCACGTACTCCTGGCCCGAAAGGCGCATGACCTCCGCCATCACGGAGTCGGTCACGGCGCGCAGCACGTAGCGGTCGCGGCCCATGCCGTCGTACCGGGAGAACTCCATCGGCTCACCGAACCGGATGGTCACGCGCCCGGGCCGCGGCATCCCGGACCCGCCCGGCTGCAGCTTGTCCGTGCCGATCACCGCGAAGGGGACGACGGGCGCGCCCGTCATGAGGGTGAGCCGCGCGATGCCGGTGCGGCCGCGGTAGAGGCGGCCGTCGGGGGAGCGGGTGCCCTCCGGGTAGATCCCGAAGATCCGGCCCTCCTCCAGGATCCGGCGGCCGGTCATCAGCGCGGCCACACCGCCGTTGGCGCCGTCCCGGTCGACCGGGACCATGCCGACGCCCGTGAAGAACCAGGCCATCAGGCGGCCCTTGAAGCTCTTGCCGGTGACGTACTCGTCCTTGCCGATGAAGCACACCTGCCGGTCGCAGACCAGCGGCAGGAGCATCGAGTCGATGAACGTCAGATGGTTGCCCGCCAGAATGACGGGGCCAGTGCCCGGAATGTTCTCGGCGCCTTCCACACGCGTGCGGAACATCAGGCGCATGATCGGTCCGAGCACTGCCTTGATGAACGCGAAGCCGGACAACGGGCCCTCCGGTGTCAAGGAATGGATGGTGGGGATTGTGCAGGTGAGGACGATACTCGCGGCCGGGTACCCCTTGCACATCGGGTTCACGGAGTCGATACGCAGAGTTGACCTGAATCCACACCCCTTTTGTGCCGGAGCGAGCCCCAGCAGTCATCCCGCATCACCCTGACGTTAGGCCCGGGGTCTCCCACTAGTCACTCCCGCCCACCTACGATCGACCCGCTTTGACAGGTGCGAGGCGGGACTTGGCGGAGGAGTGCTTCATGGGGAACGAGAAGTCGCAGAAGTCGCAGAAGGCGCAGGGCGCGCAGGAGGCGCGGACCGAGGGGGCGTTGGGCCGGCGCTCGCTGCTGGGCGCCGCGGTCCTGAGCGCGGGCGCGGCCGCCCTCGCCGCCCCCGGAGTGGCAGCGGCCGCCGACCGTGACAGTGGCGGGAATCACTCCGGACGGGGGTACAAGAGCCTGCCCGTGCCCACGATCGTCGCGCACCGAGGCGCCAGCGGCTACCGCCCCGAGCACACCCTGGGCTCGTACCAGTTGGCGCTCGACATGGGCGCACATGTCATAGAAGCGGGTGACATCGTCCCCACCAAGGACGGTCACCTCGTATGCCGTCACGAACCGGAGATCGGCGGCACCACCGATGTGTCGGCGCACCCCGAGTTCGCCGGCCGCAAGACCACGAAGGTCATCGACGGGGTCTCCACCACGGGCTGGTTCACCGAGGACTTCACGCTCGCCGAGCTGAAGACGCTGCGCGCCAAGGAACGCATCCCGGGCACCCGGCAGCACAACACCCTCTACGACGGCCGCTGGGAGATCCCCACCTTCGAAGAGGTCCTCAAGTGGCGCGCGGCGCAGAGCAAGAAGCGCGGGCGCGAGGTGTGGATCCACGTCGAGACCAAGCACCCCACCTACTTCCGCAAGCTGGGCCTGGGTCTGGAGGAGCGCCTCGCCAAGCTGCTGCGCGCATACCGGCTCGACAAGAAGAACTCGCCCGCGTTCCTCCAGTCCTTCGAGCCGACGAGCATCCAGCGCCTGAACAAGCTGGTCGGCAACCCGCTGGTCGTCCTGCTCTCCACGGCGAACTCCCGCCCGGCCGACTTCGTCGACATCGGCGACCCGCGCACCGTCGCCGACCTGATCACCCCCAAGGGGCTGGGGGAGATCGCGACGTACGCGCAGGGCATCGGCCCGACCCTGGACCTGATCATCCCCAAGGACGCGGCGGGCAGGCTCAAGGAGCCGACCACCCTCGTACGGGACGCGCACCGGGCCGGGCTGATCCTGCACCCGTACACGATGCGCAACGAGAACACCTTCCTGCCCGCCGACTTCAAGAAGGGCACGGACCCGAACGCCTACGGTGACGCGTTCGGCGCCTTCCAGGCGTACTTCGCGACCGGGATCGACGGGATCTTCTCCGACAACTGCGACACCGCCCTCCTCGCCCGCGAGGACTTCGTCAACGGCTGACCCGCCCGAGCCGGTTGGAGTGAGACGCGGCGGCGACGGCAACCAGGTGCCCGCGCCGCCGCGTCCCGCCGGGCATGACGTACGACACGGTGATCGAGACCCTGCGGCCCCTGCTCGCGGCCGAGGTCCGCGCCGAACTCCCCGGCGCCGCCGAGCCCCGCGACCTCGAACAGGCCGTCTGGGTCCGCCTCCTGGAACACCTCGGCACCCAGGGCCCGCCGGCGGACCCGGCGGCCTGGCTCACGGCGACGGTCCGCGCCGAGGCGAACCGCCAGCGAGGCGCGGACCGCAGCGAGCAGCCCTACGTCACCGAACCTGCCGCAGAGACGGCCGGATCGGACCCCGAGCGCGAGGCGCTGGACCGGGAGAGGGCCGCCGCGCTGCACGCCGCGATCCGCAGGCTCCCCGGCCGCTGCCCCCGCCTCATCGGTGCGCTGCTGTCCCCGCAAGACCTCACTTACCGTGAAATCGCAGGCGAGTTGGGTATGTCACAGGGCAGTCTTGGGCCAGAACGTTCCAGATGTCTGGGATGCCTGCGCAGAATCCTCGGATCCGAGGTTGCGCCCATGGCCCGTAGGGGAAAAGGCTGAGGGACAACAGGCGGACAGGTGAGCGGGAGGCATGCACACATGGGCATGAGCGTGACCATCTCTGCGGCGACCGAAGCGGACACCGAGCAGATACTCAAACTGCAGTACCTCTGCTACCAGAGCGAGGCGCAGCTCTACGGCGACTACTCCATCGAGCCGCTCACCCAGTCCCTCGACTCGGTCAGGGCCGAACTGACGCGCGGGACCGTCCTGGTGGCCCGACTCGGTGACGAAGTGGTGGCGTCCGTGCGCGGCACGGTCGGCGCGGACGGCACGGCCCGGATCGACAAGCTCATCGTGCACCCGCGCATGCAGCGCCACGGCCTGGGCGGACGGCTGCTGGCCGCCGTCGAGTCCTCGCTCGGCGCGGCGGGCACGGCCAAGCGCTTCGAACTCCTCACGGGCCACCGCAGCGAGCACAATCTGCGCCTCTACCGCAAGCACGGCTACACGTCCGTGTCGACGAAGCGGGTCGACGACCGGCTGACCGTCGTGACGCTGGCCAAGGACGTCGAGGCGGGCGCCGCGGCCGGCGCGCTCGCGACTACCGCGTAGCGGTCCGCGCCCGGCGCAGCCAGAACAGCGCGGAGACGGGCAGGAGCACCGGGATGAACAGGTACTCCATCCCGTAGTCGGACCAGACGGTGGAGTCCGCGAACGCCGAGGGCTCCACCAGCGTCCAGGTCCCGACCGCCAGTACGCCCACCAGCTCGGCGGCGCAGCACACCTGCGCCGCCTTGCGCGCCGTGTCCCCGCCGCGTACGAGCGAGTACGTGATGAAGCCGTATACGACGCCCGCGACGGCCGAGAGCGTGTACGCGAGCGGCGCCTTGCCGAAGTCCGTCGCGATCTGGAAGACCGAGCGCGACACGGCGCCCACGACCATCACGCCGTACAGCCACACGAGCAGCGTGCCGGGACCGCTGGTCAGCCGCCGGGACCCGGTGTTCTCCCCGGGCCCGGTGTCCTGCCTGTTCTCGGAGGTGGCGGTCACCTCAGCCTCCCCAGATGTCGTAGAGCCGTACTTCGAGCACGGCGAGGACCACGCCGCCCGCGGCGACGGTGATCGAACCCCAGCGCGTGCGCTCCGCCAGCGACATGAACCCCGCCGCCGGCACACAGGCGAACGCCCCGATCAGATACGCGACGAAGATCGTCGTGCCCTGCTCCGGCTTCTCACCCCGCGCCAGCTGCACGATCCCGATCACCAGCTGCGCCAGCGCGAGGACCGACACGACGGCCATGCCGATGAAGTGCCAGTCCTTGGTCGGCTGGTCCCGGGAGGCGGCGAAACCGCACCACGCGGCGAGCGCGAGCGCGGCGATCCCCGTCACCAGGGTCAGGGCAGAGAGCATGGGCAGACCTTATTACGGCGAAAAGGACCCGCTGCGCCCGGCCCCGGCGTGCCCCGTAGCCTTGGGAGACATGAAGATCACCGCTGACGCCCTGCTGTTCGACAACGACGGAACCCTGCTCTCCTCGATGGAGTCGGTGTACCGCTGCTGGACGCGCTGGGCGCAGGAGTACGGGATCACCGCCGAGGAGTTCGCCGCCGTCGAGCTGCACGGCCGCCCCGCCGCCGAGATCGCGGCCGATCTGCTGCCCGCCGAGAAGGTCGCCGAGGCCGTGGCCCGCATCGAGGAGCTGGAGGTCGAGGACGTGCCCAACGGCGGCACCCACGTCCTGCCCGGCACCAAAGAACTGCTCGCCTCGCTGCCCGAGGGGCGCTGGGCCGTCGTCACCTCCGCCACCCGCCGCCTCGCCGAGGCCCGGCTCGCCGCGGTCGGCATCGAGCCGCCGCTGCTGATCGCCGCCGACGACATCGTGCGCGGCAAGCCCGACCCCGAGCCGTTCCTGCTCGCCGCCGGGAAACTGGGCGTGGACCCGGCGCGCTGCGTCGTCTTCGAGGACGCCCCGGCCGGACTCACGGCCGGTCACGCGGGCGGCATGACCACCGTGGCGTTGGCCACAACGCACGAGGCGCACGAGCTCATCGCGGATGTCGTGGTGAAGGACCTCTCGGCCGTGACAGCGCTGGTCACCGAGGCCGGCGTGGAGATCACCGCCCGGGCGTGAACGCCCCCGCGTACCCGTCCAGCGCTGTCCGCTATTCGGACAGCGCGGGCGGGGTCTTCCCTCACTTCTGCTTTACTTGCCCGCATGACCACGACGAGCAGCCGCACCCTTGCGACCGAGGCGACGATGACGCCCGGTGCTCGTTGTATGTGTCGAATGTGCGCCTTCTGAGGGCCCCCGCATCAGCCGCACCCGCGCCCCGAAGCGAGTGCCCGCGCGCCCCGTCCGTAGGGAGTGACTCCGCAGGGAGAAACCAGTCCGCTACGTGACCGGGCCCGCCCCGCGCACAGATTCTCCGTACTGAAGCCAGTACCGCTCCGTGTCCGGAGCGAGAGCCTGCCGCGCCCGGAAACTCCGCAAGTTCCCGAGATGTATGCCCCGTGCCCGGCGCCACCCGTGCCGCGCACTCGACAGTGACGGAAACCCACGTGATCACCACCCAGGGCCTCACAAAGGTCTACCGCTCGCGCGGCCGCGAGATCACCGCCCTCGACGGCGTCGATCTGCACGTGCGCGAAGGTGAGGTGTACGGCGTCATCGGCCAGTCAGGCGCCGGCAAGTCCTCGCTGATCCGCTGCGTGAACCTCCTGGAGCGTCCCACCGCCGGCACCGTGACGGTCGCCGGCCAGGACCTCACCGCCCTCGCCGGGCGCGGATCACGCGCCGGCAAGGAGCTCCGCGAAGCGCGCAGCCGCATCGGCATGGTCTTCCAGCACTTCAACCTCCTCTCCTCACGCACCGTCCAGGACAACATCGAGCTACCGCTCGAAATCCTCGGCAAGTCGGGGAAGGAACGTTCCACCAAGGCGCTGGAGCTGCTCGACCTCGTCGGCCTCGCCGACAAGGCGAAGTCCTACCCGGCCCAGCTCTCCGGCGGCCAGAAGCAGCGCGTCGGCATCGCCCGCGCGCTCGCCGGCGACCCGAAGGTGCTGCTCTCCGACGAGGCGACCAGCGCCCTCGACCCGGAGACCACCCGCTCCATCCTCCAGCTCCTGCGCGACCTCAACCGGCAGCTCGGCCTGACCGTCCTGCTCATCACGCACGAGATGGACGTCGTCAAGACCGTCTGCGACTCCGCCGCCCTGATGGAGAGCGGGCAGATCGTCGAGTCCGGCACCGTCAGCGAGCTGCTCGCGACGCCCGGCTCGGAACTGGCCGCGGCGCTCTTCCCGGTCAGCGGCGACGCCTCCGGCGCGGACCGCACCGTCATCGACGTCACCTTCCACGGGGAGTCGGCGACCCAGCCGGTCATCTCGCAGCTCGCCCGCACCTACAACATCGACATCTCGATCCTCGGCGCCGCGATGGACACCGTCGCGGGCAAGCAGGTCGGCCGCATGCGCATCGAGCTGCCCGGCCGCTACGACGAGAACGTCGTCCCGATCGGCTTCCTGCGCGAGCAGGGCCTCCAGGTCGAGATACAGGGTCACGAGGACCGCGCGTCCGTACTGCTGAAGGAAGGTGTCACCAAGTGACCTGGTCGGAGATGCAGCCCCTGCTGTCCCAGGCGTGTTGGGACACCTTCTACATGGTCGGCTGGTCCACGCTGATCGCCGTCGTCGTGGGCCTCCCGCTCGGCATCCTGCTCGTCCTCACCGACCGCGGCGGGCTGCTGCAGAACGTCGTGGCGAACAAGGTCATCGGGCAGATCGTGAACATCGTCCGCTCGATGCCCTTCATCATCCTGATGGTCGCCCTGATGACCTTCACGCGCTGGATCGTCGGCACCACCATCGGCCGCGAAGCCGCCATCGTGCCGCTCGCCGTCGGCGCCATCCCGTTCTTCGCCCGGCTCGTCGAGACGTCCGTGCGCGAGGTCGACGGCGGGCTCGTCGAGGCCGTGCAGTCGATGGGCGGCAACACCTGGACCGTCGTGCGCAAGGCCCTCGTCCCGGAGTCGCTGCCGTCGCTGATCTCCGCGACCACCACGACGATCGTCGCCATCATCGGCTACTCCGCCATGGCCGGCACGGTCGGCGCGGGTGGCCTCGGCGACCTCGCGATCCGCTACGGCTACCAGCGCTTCGAGACCCAGATGATGTGGATCATCGTGGCGATCCTCGCGGTCGTCATCGCCCTCATCCAGTTCGCGGGCGACAGCGGTGCCCGCGTCCTGCACCGCCGCGCGGGCAAGGGCGGCGAACCGCTCCGCTTCCGCGTCCTCGGCGGCTTCCTGCCCGGCGGCCCGGCCGGTGCGAAGACCGCTCCCGCGGAGACCGCTCCTACGGAGGGCGTCCCTGAGGGCGTCCCTGCGGAGAGCGTCCCCGTCACCAAAACCCGCTGACCCGCAGATACCTGCCTCCCCGTCCCACCCCGGCGGGTTGCACCACCCATGGAGAAAGGCACTTTTCGTGCGTAACACCACCAAGATCACCGCAGCTGTCCTCGCCACCGGCGCCCTCACCCTGGGCCTGACCGCGTGCGGCTCCGACAAGGGCGACACCAAGGCCGACGCCAACGACAAGCTGGTCGTCGCGGCGACCCCCGTCCCGCACGCCGAGATCCTCGAGTACATCAAGAAGGACCTGGCGAAGAAGGCCGGCCTCAACCTCGAGGTCAAGGAGTTCACCGACTACGTCACGCCGAACACGGCGACCGAGGACGGGTCCGTGGACGCCAACTACTTCCAGACCACGCCGTACCTGAAGGACTTCAACAAGAAGCAGGGCACGCACCTCACGTCGGTCGCCACCGTCCACCTGGAGCCGCTCGGCCTCTACTCCGAGAAGGCCAAGAAGCTCGACGGCCTCAAGAAGGGCGGCACCATCGCCCTCCCGAACGACGCCGACAACGAGAGCCGCGCCCTGCGCTTCCTCGCCCGCAACGGGATCATCACCCTCAAGAGCGGCTCCGAGGCCACCGCGACGCCCCAGGACATCGCGGAGAACCCCAAGAACCTGGAGTTCAAGGAGGTCGAGGCGGCCCAGACGCCGCGCTCCCTCAAGGACGTCGACGCCGCGGTGATCAACGGCAACTACGCCATCGGCGCCGGCCTCAAGCCCGCCAAGGACGCCCTCGCCCTGGAGTCCACCCAGAACAACGCGTACAACAACGTGCTCGCCGTCAAGGAGGGCAACGAGGACGACCCGCGCGTCAAGAAGCTCGCCAAGCTCCTGACGTCGCCCGAGGTGAAGAAGTTCATCGAGGACAAGTACAAGGGCTCGGTGCTCCCCTCCTTCTGATGCGTACGTACACGATTCCCGCCGCCGTGATCGCCGGGGCACTCGCCCTCGGCCTCACGGCCTGCGGCTCCGACAAGGCCGACAGCGCGAACGGCAAGCTCGTCGTCGGCGCCACCCCGACCCCGGCCGGCGAAGTCCTCACGTACGTACAGCGGAACCTGGCGAAGAAGGCCGGACTCGACCTGGAGATCAAGGAGTTCACGGACTACGTCCTGCCGAACACCGCGCTCCAGCAGGGCGAGCTCGACGCCAACCTGTACCAGCACACTCCGTACCTGGAGGACTTCAACAAGTCCAAGGGCACGACCCTGACCGCCGTCGCACAGGTCTACCTGCCGCCGCTGGGCTTCTACTCCAAGAAGACCCGCGACGTCACCGAACTGCGCGA
This sequence comes from Streptomyces kunmingensis, assembly GCF_039533535.1. Classification (NCBI taxonomy): domain Bacteria; kingdom Bacillati; phylum Actinomycetota; class Actinomycetes; order Kitasatosporales; family Streptomycetaceae; genus Streptomyces; species Streptomyces kunmingensis. The sequence goes on along the minus strand of NZ_BAAATS010000012.1, from coordinate 70,307 downwards.
AGGCGCCACCGTCGCCCTGCCCAACGACGCGACCAACGAGGCGAGGGCGCTCGAACTCCTCGCCTCCCAGGGCGTCATCGAGCTCAAGAAGGGCGCCGGCGTGAACGCGACTCCCAAGGACGTCGCGAAGAACCCGAAGCACCTCACCTTCAAGGAGCTCGAAGCCGCCCAGCTGCCGCGCTCCCTGGACGACGTCGACGTGGCCGCCGTCAACAACAACTTCGCGCTCGACGCGGGCCTGAGCCCCAAGAAGGACGCCATCCTTCTGGAGAACGCGAAGAACAACCCGTACAACAACGTCCTCGCCGTCAAAAAGGGCAACGAGGACGACCCGCGCGTCAAGAAGCTGGCGGAACTGCTGACTTCGGCCGAGGTGAAGACGTTCATCGAGGACAAGTACAAGGGCTCCGTACTTCCGGTCACCGGGGCCTGAACTGCGCACCTCGCACGGGGGCCGCTCCTGACAACAGGGGCGGCCCCCATGTGCAGTTACGTGCCTTCATGCTGCATGCTGGGCACTTCACCCGGCCGACGCGATGCCTGAAGGCGGCCACGAAGGTTACGGAGCGGCGTATGACGAACACCTTCCCCGAGATCTCCATCAGCACGGAGCGCTTGGTGCTGAGGCCGCTCGACGAGGACGACGTGCCCGCTCTGGCCGAGATGATGAACGACGAGCTGATCGCCGCGTGGACGTCCGTACCGCAGCCCTTCGACGAGGACGGCGCGCGTGACTGGATCACCGAGTACGCGCCCAAGGAGCGCGCCGCCGGAACCGGACTCGACCTCGCCGTCACCGAGTTCCTCACCCAGCGCCTCGTCGGCGTCATCCAGCTGACCAAGACGAACTGGCACGTACGCTCCACCGAGCTGTCCTACATCATCGCCCCCTGGGCCCGCGGCGAGGGCTACGCCTCCGAGGCCGCGCTCGCCATGGCCCAGTGGCTCTTCCGCGACCAGGGCCTGGAGCGCATCGAGCTGCGCACCGCCGCCGACAACACCGCCTCCCAGCAGGTCGCCCAGAAGATCGGCTGCATCAGCGAGGGCGTCCTGCGCAACGCCTGCATAGCGCGTACCCGCACCGAGGACGGCGCCCTGGCCGAGGTCCGCACCGACTTCATCGTGTGGAGCCTGCTGCCCGAGGACATCGAGGGCGTCACCGAGCAGCTCGCCGAGGCCGGCGGCTTCACCGCCTTCTCGGACTGGAACTGAGGCTCTGACCCCACAGGCAGTCGCCAGACCCACCAGGTACGCTCTCGGTGCCCCGCCCGGCCCCTTGTCGCCCGGCGGCTTCCCCTGATCCGTGTACGCGACCGCCCGTGTACGCACCCGAGCACACTCTGGAGACTGACGACGATGGCCGACCGGGTCACGGTGATCGGCTGGGACGGCTCTCCGCCGACCGCGGCGGCCCGCTCCGCGCTGGCCGCGGCCACCCTCGTGGCCGGAGCCGCCCACCACCTGGCACTGCCCGAGGTGCCCGAGCGCGCCGAGCGGATCCGCCTCGGCAGCGTGGCACTCGCCGCCCGCCGCATCGCCGGACACCGCGGCACCGCCGTGGTCCTCGCCGACGGCGACCCCGGCTTCTTCGGCGTCGTGCGCACCCTGCGCGCCCCCGAGTACGGCCTGGAGGTCGAGGTCGTACCCGCCGTCTCCGCCGTCGCCCAGGCCTTCGCCCGCGCCGGCATGCCCTGGGACGACGCCCAGGTCGTCGTCGCCCACCGCCGCACCCTGCGCCGCGCGGTCAACGTCTGCCGCGCCCGCACCAAGGTCGCCGTCCTCACCTCACCCGGCGCGGGCCCCGCCGAACTCGGCCTCCTCCTCGAAGGCGTCCACCGCACCTTCGTCATCTGCGAGGAACTCGGCACCGACCGCGAACAGGTCACCGTCGTCACCTCCGAGAAGGCCGCCGACCACACCTGGCGCGACCCGAACGTCGTCATCGTCATCGGCGGCCCGGTCACCGTCGGCGCCTCCGAGAACGGCGGCTGGCTGGCCGGCGGCGATCCCGACGTGCTGCCCCGCGGCTGGGCGCTGCCCGCCGCCGAGTACGCGGGCCCCTTCGGCGAGGGCGAGAGCGAACAACTGCGCGCGGCCCAACTCGCCCGCCTCGGCCCGAGGACCGGCGACCTCGTGTGGGACATCGGCTGCGGCAGCGGCGCCTTCACGGCGGAGGCGGGCCGCTTCGGCGCCGCCGTCATCGCCGTCGACCGCGACTCCGAGGCCTGCGCCCGCACCCTCGCCACCGCGCGCCGCTTCGGCGTCCAGACCCAGATCGTGCACGGCACCGCCCCGCACGTCCTGGAGGACCTGCCCGAACCCGATGTCGTACGCGTCGGGGGCGGGGGAGCGGCGGTCGTCTCGGCCGTCGCCGACCGGCGGCCCGCGCGCATCGTCACGCACGCCGCGACACGCGACGCCGCCGAACTCGTCGGCAGGGATCTGACGGAGCACGGATACGACGTCGAGTGCGCCCTCCTGCAATCCGTCGAACTGGACACGCGCGCCTGGACGGAGAAGGAGCGGACCGTGGGGTTCCTGCTCTCCGGGACCCTTCCCGACCGCAACCCGTGACCCTGACGGCCCAACGCGCGCGGTAGGCTGGCCGATCGTTGTACCGCACCAGGACATGCACCGGTTCGTCGGCCAATGTCCGGGAAACGCACCACTTTTGGAGCGCGTGTGGTACGGCAGCGACCGGAGGACGCGCAACGTGGCGCAGTCCACAGAAGGCCGTGGCCGATCCAGGTGCCATGGTCCCGATCCGGCCGGGACAATACCTGTTGTCCGGGGCGGTTCGTGCCGCGCGGCGCGCGTGCTCGTTCTTCATGAAGACATGAGGAGTGGACGTGCCACTCCGGACAGTGGCTCGGAAGGGGCTCGCATCTCCGGCGCACGGCCGGGAGCGGCCAGGAAGTTCTCATCGATGGGCGAGGGGTAGGCATGACCGACACCGGTCAGGTTCCGGGCGAAGGGCTGCCGGAGAACGCAGGCGCGGTGGGACAGCCGGGCGCTCCCGCCCCGGGGGCCTACACCTACCTCGATCCCGCCGAAGCCGTCGTCGAGGACGACGAGATGCTCCTCATGCCCGGCTCCCAGGGCGCCTGGGGCGAGCCGCAGGCCGCGATGCCCGCGCAGCAGCAGTACCCCGCCGACCACACCGGGCACGCGGAGTACACGGAGTACCCGCAGACGCCCGCCGTGCACGAGCCGGGCCCGCACGAGACGGGCGGCCGCGACAGCGGCCACCACGACCTCGGCGCGATGCAGGTGCCCGTCCAGGCGCAGCCCGGACAGGCACAGGCCCAGGCCGCCGCCCGCCGCCCGCTGCACATGGGCCCGCCCACGCCCGACACCGGCAGCAGCCCCGTGCGCTCGCTGGCCGACCGCGGCCCCGCGCAGCAGACCCCGCCGCACCCGATGCCGGTGCGCCAGGCGGGCCCGCCCACGACCGGCCCCGAGTACCTCGACATCCCGCCGCAGGGCGGCGCCCCCTGGCAGCCCGCCGGGGCCCCGCAGCCGCAGGCCGCACCGGCGACGGCGCCGGAAGCGGTCGCTCCGGAGTCCTTCTACGGCGAGCCGGCCCCGCAGTTCCCCCAGCCGCAGGACGCGGTCGCCGCCCAGGAGTTCGCGCCCGTCGCCGAGCCCACGCCGGTCGCCGCCTACGCGGACCAGGCCGCGCAGCCGGGCCAGTACGCCGACCAGTACGCCGCGAACGAGCCGCAGGCGTACGACTTCCCGCAGGAGCCAGCGCCGGAGCAGCCGCTCGGCCAGTTCGTGCCGGTCGAGGGCACGGTGCCCACGACTCCGCACCTGGCGCCGACGCCGCCGCAGGCCATGGTCGTCCCGCCGCTGCCCGAACCGGAGCCGGAGCCCGCCGAGGCTGCTGAGAGAGCCGAGCAGCCCGGGACCCCTCAGGAGCCGGTCGCCGCCGTCGGCGAGCAGCCCTCCTTCGCCGAGCAGCCGGCCTTCGCCGAGCAGCCGGCCTTCGCCGAGCAGCCGTCCTTGGACGAGGGAGCGCCGGCCGTGGAGCCGGTGGCTGTGGCGGCACCGGTCGCGGAGCCGGAGCCGGTCGCCGTCGCCGAGCCGGTGGCGGTTGCCGAGCAGCCCGCGGAACAGCCGGTCGAGCAGCCGGTCGAACAGCCCGTCGAGCCGGACGCGGAGACCGTGCAGCCGCAGGCCGTGGAGCCCGAGGCCGTCGAGCCGGTCGCGGTCGAGCCGGTCGTCGTCGAGCCCGTCGCCGATGAGCCGGCCCTCGACGAGCAGGCCCTCGACGAGCTGGCCGTCGATGAGTCGGTTGTCGTCGAGCCCGGCCTCGAGCCCGCGGAGGTCGCACCCGCCGAGGACCCGGCGCAGGAGCTTGCGCCCGTGGAGGCCGCGTCCGTGGAGGCCCCGCCCGTCGAGGTCCCGGCCGCCGAGGCCCCCGCCGACGAGCCGGCCGAGGCCGAGATCGTGGCCGCCGTGCCCGCGCCCCGTGACGGCGGCCCCGCCGCCCTGCCCGAGCAGGACGGGTTCGAGCCCGAGGACCCCGAGCTGATCGAGGTCGCCCCGGTGCCCGGCCACCAGCCCGTGCAGCCGTCGGCGGAGACCGTCGACGAGCTGCCCCCGACCGAGCCCGACGCCGAGTCCGGGCCGCTGCCGGCGGCCGACCCCGATCCGGGCGTGGCCGCCGCCTCCGGGTACGAGGACGCCGAGCGCGAGGCCGTCCTGCGCGTCATGCGCGAGCGCCGCGACATCCGCAACGGCTTCCGTAGCGACCCCATCCCGCACGAGGTCCTGCTGCGTGTCCTGGAGGCCGCTCACACGGCCCCGTCCGTGGGGCACTCGCAGCCCTGGGACTTCGTCGTCATCCGCTCCGCGGAGACCCGGCGCACCATGCACGAACTGGCCATGCGCCAGAAGGACGCGTACGCCAAGTCCCTCCCCAAGGGCCGGGCGAAGCAGTTCAAGGAACTGAAGATCGAGGCCATCCTCGACACCCCGGTCAACATCGTGGTCACCGCCGACCCGACCCGCGGCGGCCGCCACACCCTCGGCCGGCACACCCAGCCGCAGATGGCCCCGTACTCCTCCGCCCTCGCCGTGGAGAACCTGTGGCTCGCCGCCCGCGCCGAAGGCCTCGGCGTCGGCTGGGTCAGCTTCTTCGACGAGCGCGAGATGGTCCGCACCCTCGGCCTGCCCGAGCACCTCGAAGTCGTCGCGTACCTGTGCGTGGGCTACGTCGACGAGTTTCCCGAGGAGCCCGAGCTGATGCAGGCGGGCTGGTCCAAGCGCCGCCCGCTCTCCTGGGTCGTGCACGAGGAGACGTACGGGCGCCGCGCCCTGCCCGGCGAGGACCCGCACGACCTGCTCGCCGAGACCGTCTCCAACATCCGCCCGCTGGACGCCAAGGCGCTCGGCGAGGCGTGGGAGCGGCAGAAGCGGATGACCAAGCCCGCGGGCGCGCTCGGCATGCTGGAGATCATCTCCGCGCAGCTGTCCGGTCTCTCCCGGATGTGCCCGCCGCCGATCCCGGAGCCCGCGGCCGTCGCGATCTTCGCCGGGGACCACGGGGTGCACGCCCAGGGCGTCACCCCGTGGCCGCAGGAGGTCACCAGCCAGATGGTCGCCAACTTCCTGGGCGGCGGCGCGGTCTGCAACGCGTTCGCGAACCAGGTGGGCGCCGAGGTCTGCGTCATCGACGTGGGCGTGGCGAGCGAACTCCCGGCCACGCCGGGCCTGTTGCCCCGCAAGGTCCGTGCGGGCACCGCAGACATGACGACCGGCCCCGCCCTGACCCGCGAAGAGGTCAAGGCGGCCATCGAGGTCGGCATCGAGACGGCCCGCGACCTCGTCGCGGCGGGCAACAAGGCGCTCCTCACCGGCGAGATGGGCATCGCGAACACCACCGCGTCCGCCGCCCTGATCTCCGTCTACACCGACGCCGACCCCGCCGAGGTCACCGGGCGCGGCACCGGCATCAACGACGAGACGCACGCCCGCAAGGTGGAGGTCGTGCGCCGCGCCCTCGACGTCCACCAGCCCGACCCGGCCGACCCGATCGGCGTCCTCGCGGCGGTCGGCGGCCTGGAGCACGCGGCGCTCGTCGGCCTGCTCCTGGGCGGTGCCTCGCTGCGTACGCCGGTCATCCTCGACGGCGTCAGCGCCGGCGCCGCCGCCCTGGTCGCCCGCGCCGTCGCCCCCGAGGTACTGGCCGCCTGCATCGCGGGCCACCGCAGCGCCGAGCCCGGCCACGTCGCCGCGCTCAACAAGCTGGGCCTGCGCCCCCTGGTCGACCTGGACCTGCGGCTCGGCGAGGGCACCGGCGCCCTGCTCGCCCTCCCGATCGTGCAGAGCGCGGCCCGTGCGATGCACGAGGTCGCCACGTTCGACTCGGCGGGCGTCACCGAGAAGTAACCGGTACGAGACACGTGGGGGCACCGGCGCACGGTGCCCCCACGTAGTCTGACCTGCACATAGCCGGGGAGCTCCGGAGCCGTAGCCCCCTCACCGCCCCGCCCGAGGAGCAGCGCCCCATGCCCGCCGCACAGCACCCCGCCTACCCGGTAGGACTCCGCCTCACCGGCCGCAAGACCGTTGTCATCGGCGGCGGCCAGGTCGCCCAGCGCCGCCTGCCCGCGCTCATCGCGGCCGGCGCGGACCTCGCCCTGATCTCCCCCTCGGCGACCCCGTCCGTGGAAGCCATGGCGGACGCGGGCGAACTGACCTGGGTCAGGCGCCGCTACGAGGAGGGCGACCTCGAAGGAGCCTGGTACGTACTCATCGCCACCGGCGACCGCGCCGCGAACGAGCAGGCCTCGGCCGAGGCGGAAGCGGCCCGGATCTGGTGCGTGCGCTCCGACGACGCGGAGGCGGCCACCGCCTGGACCCCGGCCACCGGCCGTACCGAGGGCGTGACGATCGCCGTCCTGTCCACCGAGGCCGCCGACCGTGACCCGCGCCGCACCGCCGCCGTCCGCGACGCCCTCGTGGAGGCCCTGCGCGACGGCACCGTCAGCACGGAGCGGACCCGGACCCCGGGCGTCGCCCTGGTCGGCGGCGGCCCCGGCGACCCGGACCTGATCACCGTGCGCGGCCGCCGCCTCCTCGCCGAGGCCGACGTCGTCATCGCCGACCGCCTGGGCCCGCGCGACCTGCTCGACGAACTCCCGCCGCACGTCGAGGTGATCGACGCCGCGAAGATCCCGTACGGCCGCTTCATGGCGCAGGAGGCGATCAACAACGCGCTGATCGAGCACGCCCAGCAGGGCAAGGCCGTCGTCCGGCTCAAGGGCGGCGACCCGTTCGTCTTCGGCCGGGGCATGGAGGAGGCGCAGGCGCTGGCCGCCGAGGGCATCCCGGTCACCGTCGTCCCCGGCATCTCCAGCTCGATCTCGGTCCCCGGCGCCGCCGGCATCCCGGTCACCCACCGCGGCGTGGCGCACGAGTTCACCGTGGTCAGCGGCCATGTCGCGCCGGACGACGAGCGCTCCCTGGTCGACTGGGCCGCGCTCGCCAAGCTGACCGGCACCCTCGTGATCCTGATGGGCGTCGACAAGATCGGGAAGATCGCCGAGGCCCTGATCGCGCACGGCAAGGCCCCCGACACCCCGGTCGCGCTCGTGCAGGAAGGCACCACGACCGCCCAGCGCCGGGTCGACGCCACGCTCGCGACGGTCGGCGAGACGGTGATCGCGGAGGGCGTCAGGCCCCCGGCGGTCATCGTCATCGGCCCCGTGGTGCACGAGAGCCCCAACCGTAACCAGCGGTAACAAGCACAGTGCTCAACCGTTGGCACCACCACCAGGACAAGGCAGTATCGACCCGTGGCTGAACCCCAAGGTCTCATCACCATCGAAGACCCCGACGACCCGCGCCTGCGCGACTACACGGGCCTGACCGACGTCGAGCTGCGCCGCAAGCGGGAACCGGCCGAGGGCCTGTTCATCGCCGAGGGCGAGAAGGTCATCCGGCGCGCCAAGCAGGCCGGGTACGAGATGCGCTCGATGCTGCTCTCCGCGAAGTGGGTCGACGTCATGCGCGACGTCATCGACGAGGTCCCGGCCCCGGTCTACGCGGTCGCCCCCGACCTCGCCGAACAGGTCACCGGCTACCACGTGCACCGCGGCGCCCTCGCCTCCATGCAGCGCAAGCCGCTGCCCACGGCCGACGACCTGCTCACCACGGCCCGCCGCCTGGTGATCATGGAGTCGGTCAACGACCACACCAACATCGGCGCCATCTTCCGTTCGGCGGCGGCGCTCGGCATGGACGCGGTCCTGCTCTCACCCGACTGCGCGGACCCGCTCTACCGCCGCTCGGTGAAGGTCTCCATGGGCGCGGTCTTCTCCGTCCCCTACGCCCGCCTGGAATCCTGGCCGAAATCTCTGCTGACCGTCCGCGAGGCAGGCTTCAACCTGCTCGCGCTCACCCCGGCCGAGAAGGCCAAGTCCCTGGACGAGGTCGCCCCGCACCGCATGGACCGCGTCGCGCTGCTGCTCGGCGCGGAGGGCGAGGGCCTGTCGACCAAGGCCCTGATGGCGGCCGACGAGTGGGTCCGTATCCCGATGGCCCACGGCGTCGACTCGCTCAACGTGGGCGCGGCGGCCGCCGTCGCGTTCTACGCGGTGGCGACGGGCCGGCCGGAACTCTGACCGCGGCCCGGTCTCACAGGCTCTGAGCCACCGCGATGATCAGCGCCACGAGCAGCGTCACCACCACGAACACGAACAGCCGCTGCCGCAGCAGCCGCGGATTGGCGGGCCGCAGCTTCTTTCCCGCACCCGTCCCGTTCGTACGAGGCGCCGGGCGGCCGGTGCCACTGCGCGCAGCGGGCCTGTTCCCGGACCGGGACGTGGTCGAGCGCGGTCCGGAGCCGCCACCGGTGCGCCCGCTGCCGGTGCGCGACACGGGCGCGCCCGACTGCGTACGCCGCTGGGTGCTGCGCTGGGTGCGCTGCTCCGCGTAACTCTCCGCGAGCCGTCCCGTCGGCCGGTCCGTCTCGGAGCGCGGCGCCGGCGGCCGGGCCTCGCCCAGACCCTGGGCCTCGCGGGCCGCGATCTCCTTGAGCCGCAGCGACAGTTGCAGCGTGCTGGGCCGCTCCTCCGGGTCCTTGGCGAGGCAGGCGCGCAGCAGCGGCGCGAGCGCGTCCGGCACCCCGTGCAGCTGCGCCTCCTCGTGGACCACGCGATAGAGCATGACCTCGGAGCTGCCGTGCCCGAAGGGCGAGTCACCCGTGGCCGTGTACGCGAGCGTGGCCCCGAGGGAGAACACGTCGGTGGCCGGGGTGACGGCCGCGCCGCGCACCTGCTCCGGCGCGAGGAACCCGGGGGAGCCCACAGCGGTCCCGACATGGGTCAGCGTCGAGGCGCCGGTGGCCCACGCGATACCGAAGTCGATGATCCGCGGCCCCTTCGGGGACAGCAGGATGTTGGACGGCTTGAGGTCGCGGTGCACGACCCCGGCCTCGTGCACGGCGACGAGCCCCTCGGACAGGGCGGCACCGACGGCCGCCACGTCGGAAGCCGCCAGCGGGCCCTCCTCGGCGACCTTGTCGTGCAGCGAGGGGCCGGGCACGTACTGCGTCGCGAACCACGGCCGGTCCGCCTCCAGATCGGCGGCGACGAGCCGGGCGGTGCAGCCGCCGCGGATCCGGCGCGCCGCGGAGACCTCGCGTGCGAAACGCGACCGGAACTCCTGATCCTCCGCCAGGTCGGGCCTGATCACCTTGAGCGCGACCCGCTGCCCACGCCGGTCGGAGCCGAGGTAGACGACACCCATCCCGCCGGCCCCGAGCCGTCTGTGAAGCCGGAACGAGCCGACGACGCGCGGGTCCTCGCGCCTCAGGCGCATCATCGCCATGTCCATCCCCGCTGCTGCCCGGTCTCGTCTGACGAGCGACAGCTTACGTTTACGCGGCCGACTGTGTGCTCAGGCCGCGCCCTCACGCCGATTTCGATTGTCTGTGCCGGACGGAAGACATGAGAGTCGGTCAGGTACCGCGGGGACAAGGCGGCTTGATACGGGGCAGGTGAGCAACCCCCCGGCGCACAGGGGGGATTGACCCCGAGCCGGCCGACCGGACCGGAAGGGTCACAGGGGCCGGAGACCCGCCGGGCAGGGACGTGGGGAGGTCCGGCCGGACAGCCCGTGGAGCGGTGACCGCGGTGCGCGCAGGGGGTGCGGAAGTGAGAGAAGTCACCCCGTGCGCCGTCGTGCCCCCTTGCGGCCGGCCGTCCCTTCGGGGAACACCCCGAGAGGCGGGACGCCGTCTCCACCCAGGGGAGTACGCGGGAGGGGAGCGGTCATCCTCCGGGAGGCCCGGCATTCGGTACGAGGGCATGACGTCCCCGCCGGCCGCCGCCCATAGATTTGAGGTCAAGCGGCGGGTGCAGCACTCGTCCCCCGAGGTCAGGTACCCGCCGCTGCCACACTTCACGATCCCTCCGGAGCCGTCCGGCGGGACCTGAGGATTCGACCGGGAGAGGACCATGGCGGACACGACACCGCGGACGACAGCGTTCCGCAGCACGTGGACCCGCAGGACTGTGCCTTTTGCCAGCCCCGCGACCGGCCGCCGGCACCCGTTGGTGGCCACGGCCATGGTTCTCCCTCTCGCGGCCCTTCTCGTCGTCGTCTTCGGCGGCTGGGACGCGGTGGTCACACAAGCGTCGTCCGTGGGCGTGATGCTGGGGCGCTGAGCGGCGCCTCCAGGCCCGGATGAGCGGTCCGGGCGGGGACATCCGACCAGGAAACCCCGTGGGGACGGGGGTGCGGCGGACGGCACAAATGCCGCGTGCAGCTGGGGAGCTGCACGCGGCATTGCTTTTCCCCCGGCCCATCCACAACCGGACCCACCCACGCCCCGGCCCACCCACACCAAGACCCACCCACGCCCCGCCCCGTACGCTCACCCGCGTGAGCACCTCCATAGCCTCCGCCTTCCACATCGCGGTCCGCGGCACGCTGCACGAGGGGCCGGCGGCCCGGTGCGGCGGCTGTGTCGCGGTGACGCTCGCCGACCGGCCCGATGGCACCGTCGTCCGGCACGGCGACACGGTCGCCAAGGCCCACGCCCCCGACACGGACGCGGCCGAGCTGCGGCTGCGCCTGGCCGTGGCGGCCCACCCCGCACTCGCCGGTGTGCTCCTGCCACCCCTGCGCGACGCGGCGACGCCCTTGGACGGCCGTCTCGTCACGTTCTGGCCCCACGGCACCCCCGTCGACCCGGACCATCCGGAGAACGCCCCCTGGGAAGCCGCCGCAGCGCTCCTGGCCCGCCTGCACGCGACGCCCCTGCGTGGGCTCCCGCCCGGGCTCCCGCCGATGAGGGGCCCGGTCAAGGCGGCCCGCGCCCTGGCCAGGCTGCGCGCCGCGGCCCCGGACCATCCCGCCGCCCGGCCCGTCGGGCAGGCGTGGCGCACCCTCCCGCCGTGGGCCCGCGCCGAGGCCCCGTACGACCATGCCCGCGCCCTGTGCCATGGTGACCTGCACCTCGGGCAGCTGGTGCGCGGCCGGGCCGGCTCGGGGCCCTGGCTCCTCATCGACGTCGACGACCTCGGACTCGGCGACCCGGCCTGGGACCTGGCCCGTCCGGCGGCCTGGTTCGCCTGCGGCCTGCTCCCCGCCGACGACTGGGCCCGCTTCCTCGCCGCGTACCGGAGCGCGGGCGGGGCGCCACAGCTGAGCGCCGCGGACCCGTGGCCCGCCCTGGACGTCCCCGCCCGCGCCCTGACCGTGCAGACGGCCGCCCTCGCCGTCGCGAAGGCCACCGAGGCGGGCCGTCCGCTCGACGAGGTGGAGGTGGCCGTCGTCGACGCCTGCGACCGAATGGCGGGCATACCGGCCCAGTTGGGTTCCGCCGCCGCCAAGTAGGCTGCGCAGGAAGGAAGCCGGGAAGTGTTCCGGCGAAGCAGTGCCGAACGGCGAGGAGTTGACCCGACCCATGCAGTGCCCCAAGTGTCACGCACCGATGCACACGTACAACCGCAATGGCGTCCAGATCGAGCAGTGCAGCGGTTGCCGCGGGATCTTCCTCGACTACGGCGAGCTGGAGTCGCTGACCCGCCTGGAGTCGCAGTGGCAGCAGCAGGCCCCGCCGCCGCCGGCCCCGCAGGCGTACCCGGCCGCCCCGGCCCCGGCGTGGGGAGCACCGCACCACGGCGGACACCACGGGCACCACGGCCACCACAACAAGGGCTTCGGCCGGATGCTCTTCTCGTCCTGAGCGTCCAAGGCCCCCGGGCACGAAGAAGCCCCCGGTCCGGGAACCGGGGGCTTCTTGCTGGTGCGCGATACTGGGATTGAACCAGTGACCTCTTCCGTGTCAGGGAAGCGCTCTCCCGCTGAGCTAATCGCGCGGGAACGGGCCAGACTCTATCAGGCGCCGCGAAGGGTACTGCCGGGTACTGCGTAGTGCTGCGTGCGCGATACTGGGATTGAACCAGTGACCTCTTCCGTGTCAGGGAAGCGCTCTCCCGCTGAGCTAATCGCGCGGGGGTGGATGGCATACGAACCGGAGTCCGAAGATCCAGTGCGCGATACTGGGATTGAACCAGTGACCTCTTCCGTGTCAGGGAAGCGCTCTCCCGCTGAGCTAATCGCGCATGGAGGTGGAGACGGGATTTGAACCCGTGTAGACGGCTTTGCAGGCCGTTGCCTCGCCTCTCGGCCACTCCACCAGGAGTGAAGGGGTTCGGGAAGATCCCCCACATCGAGCGAACGACCGGGTTCGAACCGGCGACCTCAACCTTGGCAAGGTTGCGCTCTACCAACTGAGCTACGTTCGCGTGTCTTTCCGTTCCGCTTGCGCGTCCCGGCGACGTGTTGAACTCTAGCGGATTCCTGGGCCAGTACAAAAACGCGTTTGCGCAGCGTGCTGAGGTGCGACCGGCGGAGCGACGGTGAAACCTCCACTCCAGGTCACCGTCCCGTAACCCGCCATAGACTCGATGGCGTGATCGACCTCCCTCCGCTCGCTCGCTTCGGCGAACTCCTCGCCACCGATCTGCGCGAGGTGACCAGCGACCCCGCGGCCCTGGACTCCACGGGCTTCTGGGCGGTGGCCGCCGATTTCGAGGGACGCCTGATCTGCGCCCGCTTCGGCGACGTCCGCAGGGAGCCGGTGCCCGCCCCACGCCCCGGCGCCTGGCACGGGCCGGCGTCGGACGACTGGACGTCGTCGCTCGACCACGCCGCGTACACGGAAGGCGTACGACGCATACGCGCACACATCGCGACCGGCGAGGTCTATCAGGCCAACCTCTGCCGCGTGCTGTCCGCGCCGGTGCCGGACGGCGCGGACGTCGACTCCCTCACCGCTCTCCTGGCCCGCGGCAACCCGGCCCCGTACGCGGGCACGATCCGGCTGCCCGGCCACGGCGTGGAGATCGCGACGGCCTCGCCCGAGCTGTTCCTGCGCCGCGAGGGCGCCCTCGTCGAATCCGGGCCCATCAAGGGCACCGGCCGCACCGAGGCGGACCTCCTGGAGAAGGACCACACCGAGAACGTCATGATCGTGGACCTGGTCCGCAACGACCTGGGTCGCGTCTGCGCGCCCGGCACCATGACCGTCCCCGACCTGTGCGTCGTCGAGAAGCACCCCGGGCTCGTCCACCTGGTGTCGCTCGTACGCGGCGAACTGCGCGAGGGGGCCGGCTGGGCCGAGCTGCTCGACGCCACCTTCCCGCCCGGGTCCGTGACCGGGGCACCCAAATCCAGCGCGCTGCGCATCATCGACGCACTGGAGACGGCGCCGCGCGGCCCGTACTGCGGCGGCATCGGCTGGGTCGACGCGGACCGCGGAACCGGGGAACTGGCCGTCGGCATCCGGACGTTCTGGATCGAGCGGGGCGACGCGGGTGCGGTCCTGCGCTTCGGGACCGGCGCCGGGATCACCTGGGGCTCCGACCCCGAGGGGGAGTGGCGGGAGACCGAGCTGAAGGCCTCGCGGCTGCTGGCGGTAGCGTCGGAGGGGTACGACGGGCACACGAGCGGTTCGTAGTTCCGGGGAAGCCCGGGGAAAAAGGCCCGGACAACCGGACAAGGCGGAAGGACCTCACGTGAAGATCTGGCTCGACGGCAGGCTGCGGGACACCGAGGAGGCGCGCGTCTCCGTCTTCGATCACGGGCTCACCGTGGGCGACGGCATCTTCGAGACCGTGAAGACGCTCGGCGGCAAGCCGTTCGCACTCACCCGCCACCTCGACCGGCTGGCCCGTTCCGCACGCGGGCTCGGGCTGCCCGAGCCCGACCTCGACGAGGTGCGCCGCGCCTGTGCCGCCGTCGTCGAGGCCAACCCGATGGCCCTGGGCCGCCTGCGCATCACGTACACCGGCGGGCTCTCCCCGCTCGGCTCCGACCGCGGCGAGGCCGGCACCACGCTCGTGGTCGCGCTCGGCGAGGTGACCCGCCGCCCCGACTCCACCGCGGTGATCACCGTGCCCTGGACGCGGAACGAGCGCGGTGCCCTCGCGGGCCTGAAGACCACCTCGTACGCGGAGAACGTCGTGGCGCTGGCCCGCGCCCGGGAATTCGGCGCGTCCGAAGCGCTGTTCGCGAACACGCTGGGCCGGCTGTGCGAGGGCACGGGCTCGAACGTCTTCGTCGTCCTGGACGGGGAGATCCACACCCCGCCGGTCGCCTCCGGCTGCCTGGCGGGCATCACGCGCGCCCTCGCCGTCGAGTGGACCGGCGCGAAGGAGACGGATCTGCCGCTGTCCGTGCTCGCCGACGCCGACGAGGTGTTCCTGACCTCGACGCTGCGCGACATCCAGGCCGTGCACCGGATCGACGACCGCGATCTGCCGGACGCGCCCGGCCCGGTCACGGCGAAGGCGATGAGCATCTGGGACGAGCGGGCCGCGGACCACCTCGACCCGTAAGACCTACGGACCAGCCGGACCGCCCGGGCCCGTAAGACCTACGAACCCGTACGACCTACGGGTCAGCCGGGCCCGTAAGACCTACGGACCAGCCGGGCCCGAAGACCTACGGACCAGCCGGACCGCCCGGGCCCGTGGGCGTACGGACCGCCCGGCCCCGTAAAAGCGCTGTGGTCCGCGGTGTACGGGCGGGTAGAACACTCGTGATGACCACGACTCTGCGGCCGACCGAGCCGCTTCAGCGCACGGCCGACGGGTCACGCTCGCGTCACTACGCGGTGTGTGTGAACAGCCGTCCCGTCGGCACGCTCCACCTCGCCACGCACCCCGTGTTCGGCCCGGCCGTCGCCCAGGTCCTGGACCTGCGCGTCGACGAGCCGGACCGGGGGCGCGGCCGCGGCACCGTCGCCGCCCTCGCCGCCGAAGAGGTGGCCCGCTCCTGGAACTGCCGCCGCATCGAGACGACGGTCCCCGCGGGCCGGCAGGAGGTGCTCCGGCTCGCCGCCGCGCTCGGTTACGTGGAGCGCAACCGGAACATGGCGAAGACGCTCCCCGAACTGCCGCCGCCGCTCCCCGGGGGCAGCGGCGGGCGCCGGATGACGGAGGCGGAGTTCGGGCCGTGGCTGGCGCAGGCCGAGGAGCGGTACGCGCACACCGTGGTCGAGCGCGGTGCCACACCGCAGGAGGCCCGCGCGAAGGCCGAGCGCGACCACGCCGCCCTGCTGCCCGAGGGCATCGCAACCCCGGACGTCCTGCTCAGCGTCCTGGAGCACGACGGGGAGAAGGTCGGCACCCTGTGGCTGGCCCAGCGCTCCGACGGCGCGTACGTCTACGACGTGGAGGTGGCGCCCGGCCACCGGGGCCGGGGCCACGGGCGCTCCCTGATGCTGCTGGCCGAGGCCGACTCGATCGCGGCGGGCGCCACCCGGATCGGCCTCAACGTGTTCGCGGGCAACACCGCCGCGCTGCGCCTGTACGAGTCGCTCGGCTACGAACCGACCCAGCACCACCTGTACAAGCAACTGCTCTGACGGGGGCGGGCCCCGCCCCCGTCACGGCTGCTCGGCGAGGAGACGGTCGGCGATCTCCTCGATGCGGGCACGCAGCCCGTCCTGGCTCTTGCCGCCGTCGAGACGCTCGCCGCCGATGACGTACGTGGGCGTGCCCGTCACCCCGATCGCCTTGCCCTCGGCCTGGTCGGCGTCGACGATCAGGATGTGCCGGCCGTCGATCAGTGCGGTGTCGAACTCCTCGGCGTCCAGGCCGAGTTCACGCGCCACCTCGATCAGGAACGGCTCGCCCGCGCGGTCGAACTCCTCGGCCCGGCCGAGCACCTCCTCGACGTAGGCCCACCCCTTGCCCTGCTCGAAGGCCTCCTCGGCGGCCTGCGCACCGGCGAAGGCGTGCTTGTGCTTCTCCAGCGGGAAGTGCCGCAGCCGCAGCTCGAGGCGGTCGCCGTAGCGCTCGCGCAGCGCGCGTACGTCGTCCAGGGCCGAGCGGCAGTCGGGGCACTGCAGCTCGCACCACACGTCAAGAATCGGGTTCGGGGCGTTCATGGGGCCAGTCTCCCAGGCCGGGTCACCACCCCCAACCTGGACCTGCGGAGGAGAGGCGACCCCGAGATCTCCCTGAGGTCCGCCGGGGCCGTGGCCCCGGACAGCCCCGGCGGTGCAGGATGGAAGGGGACGGAACGCCGCGTCCACGACCGAACCGCCCGAGCCCAGGAGGACCGGATGATTGCCGAGACCGTCTGCTCCGCCGTGTCCGTGGCGGGCCTGGGCATCGCCGCGGTCACCGCCTACCGCAAGCGGTTCCTCGCGGCCGCCCGCACGGCCGCCTACTCCCTGGTCCCGCTGGGCCTGGTGATGACCGGCGCCGTCGGCTGGGTCGCGGACACCGCGTTCAGCCCGACCGCGTGGGCCGGTTTCGGTGTGCTGGGCGTGGCCTGGCTGATGTTCCTGGGGACCCGCGCGGTGGAGCGGCGCGGCGGCGGCACCCGTAAGGAACGCAGGGCGGCGGCGAAGGCCGCGCGCCGCGAGGCCGTGGCCCCGGCCGCCTCGGCGCCCTCGCTCGGCCAGGGCGCGCGCCCCGCGCCGGTCGCCCAGCCGCAACCGCAGCCGCAGTCGAAGCAGAAGGCCGGCGCGGCCGACGACTTCAGCGACATCGAGGCGATTCTGAAGAAGCACGGCATCTGACGCGGCCATCCCCGCGGCGAAGGTCCCGGACGACTGGACGCACGTACGACCAGTGCCGATTTCTTCGCGCAGGTGCCCGGGTGAAAGTCACGTAATCTGGCGAACTACCGCCTTGAAAGCGTGCGTTGGGCAAGCGGCGGTCGTGAGCCGCGACATCATCACAGCGAGATGCTCGACACACCGCAGCTGCCCGACCAGCTGGACGCCGACCAGGGGCAGGCGCCGACCGGCGAGCCCGCGCCGCCCACACCCGCACCTTCCGACAAGCAGCGAGGCTGCCTCTTCGCGCTCTCCCAGCCACCGCTGATGATCTTCCTGGGAGTGATCGGCTGTCTCTTCCTGATGGCCGCGCTGCACGACCTGCTGCTGCTGTGAGGGAGCGCGGGTCCCGCCACTCCCGGGGCGGGCTCAGCCCGCGGCTTCCTTGCGGCGCGCCCGGTAGGCGGCCACATGCAGTCTGTTCCCGCAGGTGCGGCTGGAGCAGTAGCGGCGCGAGCGGTTGCGGGACAGATCCACGAACGCGTACCGGCAGTCCGGCGCCTCGCAGCGCCGCAGCCGCTCCTGCTCCCCGGCGACGACGAAGAACGCCAGGGCCATTCCGCAGTCGGCCGCCAGGTGGTCGGCGACGGACGCGCCGGGCGCGAAGTAGTGGACGTGCCAGTCGTAGCCGTCGTGGTCGGTGAGGCGCGGTGTGGTGCCGGCCGCCGCGACCAGATCGTTGATCACCGTCGCCGCGCTGTGCGGATCCGGTGCTGCGAACACCTGTGCGAACTTCGCGCGGATCGCGTGGACCATGCCGAGGTCACGCTCCGCGAGCACACCGACATCGCTGATGTCGTGCTCTCCTACGAATTCGGCCAGTGCCGCCACCGTCGCGAGGCCGTCGGTCTCCCGGGAGCCCTCATGGCTGTCCGGCGCGGTGTTCACCAGATCGACCACGGTGTCGAGCGCGCACCGGGTGTCGTGGGTGATCAGCACGATTCGCTCCCTGGCCTGGGGGGTCGGGCCTGCGCCCGCCGATGCAGACAGACCCTAGCGCCCTTCCGGGCCGGGGGAGTCGCCCGCACGCAACAGCGCCGCCTCCGTGGAAAGTCCCACGGCGGCGACGCCGGTGTCTGCCCTATGCGATTGTTCCTGCACTTGTTGAACCGCGCCGTCTCCCCGAGTGGACAGGCGCGAGGCGTTCCCGCTCCGCTCACGCCGACCGGCTGCCGGCGTGGGCCTCCCGCGCGGTTAACTTTCCGCGAGGATGTGCGAGAGCTCCTGATCGAGATCGAAGTGACGATGCTCCGTGCCTGGGGGCACGGCGGCGTCCGTCCGCTTCAGGAAGGACTCGAGGGCCCGCGCCGGGGCCTCGAGCAGAGCCTCGCCCTCCGGGGAGCTCAGGGCGATACAGACGACGCCCTGACCGTGGCTGCGGGACGGCCAGACTCGGACGTCGCCGGTGCCGGTCGGCCGGTGAAGGCCTTCGGCGAGGAGATCGCGGGCGAAAACCCACTCGACCGTCTCCTCGGCTCCGGTATGGAAGGTGGCGTGCACGGCATACGGATCGGCCGTGTCATACCGCAGTCCTGCGGGTACAGGCAGTGAGGACTCGCTCGACACAACGAGGCGCAGGTGCAGCTCGCAGCTGACCGTGGTGTTCATAAGCGCCAGGGCCTTTCGCTCAGTGTGCGCTCGGGGATTCGCACGTCGGCGAAATCGACATGCCACCTACGGTGCCGTTGTAAACCCCTCTGAGTGTTTTGGGCGCCTTTACGTAGCTCGTACGGCCGAGTCTTATCTGGTGGGTAACGGCCATTCCGGTGACGCGAATGAGTCCGGTAGGTTTGGTGCCATGAATACGGGGAGTGACGAGGCGGCCGGTGCGGTCGCCGGTGCCGATGAGGACACATCCGGGGCGAAGCCGCTGGGTTCGCGGGCGCCGGGATTCATCCAGGAGCGCAAGGCGCTGCATCTGAGCTGGCAGGTCGGCGTCTTCATCGTGGGGCTCGCGGTGGTGGGCGCGGGCATCGTGATGCTGCCGCTGCCGGGTCCCGGCTGGCTGGTGATCTTCGGCGGCATGGCGATCTGGGCGACCGAGTTCGTCTGGGCCCAATTGGTGCTGCGCTGGACGAAGCGGAAGGTCACGGAGGCCACGCAGCGCGCCCTCGACCCCAGGGTGCGGCGGCGGAACATCATCCTGACCACGGTCGGCCTGGTGATCATCGCCGTACTGGTCGGGGTGTACGTCTGGAAGTTCGGGCTCGAGATGCCCTGGAAGATCAAGCAGTGAGCCGGGTGGTGCGGGTGGTCGGAGACCCCTCTGACATGGGGTAATGTTCTTCCTGCGCCCGGGCGATTAGCTCAGTGGGAGAGCGCTTCGTTCACACCGAAGAGGTCACTGGTTCGAACCCAGTATCGCCCACCCGGACCGAAGGCCCCGGAGACATCGAGTCTCCGGGGCCTTCGGCGTTCCCGCGTTCGGTATCTCGGCCCGGATGCCGCTGTGAGCTGCTCGTTCGAAGCGCTTCGACGCGATTCTTGCCCGAACCGTTGACGCGCCTGCGCCCCGTCTCTACCTTTGCCCGGCAAGCGCTTACCTAAAACGATTCAATGCGCAGGGTGGAGGGGCGAACTGTGCCTACGAACAGGGATCTTGACCGGCGTGGCCTGCTGAAGGTCACCGGAGGGTCGCTCGCGGCGCTCGGTCTGACGGCGGCCGGCTGCGGCGGCGGAAGCGGCTCGGGGGACGGCCCGGTGACCCTTCGGTACGCGTGGTGGGGCGGGGAGCCGCGGACGATCGCGATCAAGAAGACGATCGCGCTCTTCGAGAAGAAGTACCCGAAGATCAAGATCAAGCCCGAATTCACTGACTACGAGTCGTTCTGGGAGAAGTTCCAGACCCAGGCCTCCGGCGGAAATCCGCCGGACGTTTTCCAGAATTCGGTTGCCTTTCTGCGCAAGTACGACAAGCGTGGCGTCCTGATGGATCTCAAGTCCCAGGCGGACGCCGGGAATCTGAATCTCAAGAACTTCCGCAACGGCGTATTGACGGCCGGTCAGGTCGAGGACAAACAGCTCGGCGTACCCGTCGGCGCCAACACCATGTCGCTCGTCGTCGACCTCAAAGTCTTCAAAAAGGCGGGCATCGCCCCGAAGATGGGCTGGACCTGGGACGACTACTTCGACGCGCTCCAAAAGATCCAGGACACCCAGAAGATCGCGGGCGACACCGGCTACTTCAGCATCATGTACCTCTACGACCTGTATCTCCGTCAGAACGGCAAGGCCTTCTTCACCGACACCGAACTCGGTTTCACCGAAGCCGATCTGACGCAGTGGTGGAACGACGGGTACAAGCGTGTGAAGTCCGGCCTCGTCGCCGACCCGAAGAAGATCGAGCAGGTCAAGCCGAAGTCCGGGCTTTCGGCCGGGCTCGCCGCGTCCGAATTCACCTGGGACAACTTCTCGATCCGCTACGAGGGCGAGGGCGAATCCGACTACGGGCTCGCGCCGATCCCCACCACCGACGGCAAGGACACCGGCCAGTACCTCGGCTCCCTGATGCTCAGCGCCTTCACCGGCACCAAGCACCCCAAGGAAGTCGCCCAGTTCATCGACTTCATGGTCCACGACCCCGAGGTCGGCAAGATCATGGGCTACGACCGCGGCATCCTCGCCACCACCGAGCAGTACGACGCGTACAAGCCGGCCGACGCCAACAACAAGGGCGTCGCGGCCTACGAGGACGAGGTCTCCGCGGCCGGCGTGCTCGGCAAGATCACCCCGCACCCGTCAGGGGCCGACGTCATCGAGGCCGCGTTCCTGCGCATCGGGGGCGAGGTCGCCCAGGGCAAGAACAAGCCGGCCGCCGCAGCCAAGCAGTTCTTCGGCGAGGCCAAGGCCGCGTTCGCGGGCTGAGGGGACGTACGTCATGACGCTCGTCAAGGAAGCCCCCGCGGCCCTCGGGACGGGGCGGTCCGCCGCCCCCGCCCCCGGGCGCCGCGGGCGGCGCCGCGAGACCCTCGTCGGCTACCTCTTCATGTCGCCGTGGCTCGCCGGGTTCCTGCTGCTCACCGCCGGACCCATGATCGCCTCGCTGTACTACGCCTTCACCAGCTACAACCTCTTCACCCCGCCGCAGTGGGTGGGCCTCGACAACTTCACGACGATGTTCCAGGACCCGCGCTGGCAGAAGTCGGTCCAGGTCACGCTCAAATACGTCGTCGTCGCCACGCCCCTGAAACTGCTGCTCGCACTCGGCGTCGCCCTGCTGCTCGCCCAGAGCCGCCGCGGCCAGGCCCTGTACCGCGCCGCGTTCTACCTGCCCTCCCTCATCGGCGCCAGCGTCTCCGTGGGCTTCGTATGGCGGGCCCTCTTCTCGGACGACGCCGTCGTGGACCGGACGCAGAAGATCTTCGGCCTGGACTGGGGCGGCTGGATCGGGAACCCGGACTACGTCCTGTACGCCCTGGTCGCCCTCTCCATCTGGCAGTTCGGCGCGCCCATGGTCATCTTCCTGGCCGGCCTCAAGCAGGTGCCCCGGGAGCTGTACGAGGCCGCCGAGGTCGACGGGGCGGGACCGCTGCGCCGGTTCTGGAACATCACCCTGCCGATGATCTCCCCGGTCCTCTTCTTCAACGTCCTGCTCGAATCGATCCACGCCTTCCAGGTGTTCGGCTCCGCCTACGTCGTCTCCGACACCCGCTGCGGACCGGCCGACGCCACGCTCGTCTACACCTGTTACCTCTACCAAAAGGGCTTCAAGGAGTCCCAGATGGGCTTCGCCTCCGCGATGGCCTGGACGCTCGTGATCGCGGTCGCACTCGTCACCGCCGTTCTGTTCTGGTCGCAGAAGAAATGGGTGCATTACGACGACAACACGGAGGCCGCCAAGTGACCAGCGCCACCAGCCCTGTCGTCCGCACCCCGAGCGAGCGGCGGCGTACCGGATCCGTCGTCTGGCACGTGGGCGCGCTCGTCGTGCTCGCCGTCGTCCTCTACCCCGTGATCTGGGTGGTCGGGGCCTCCGTCAAACCCAGCAAGGACATCGTCGGCAGCCTCGACCTGCTCCCCGTCAAGCCGATCTGGTCGAACTTCTCCGGCCTCGCCGACGGCATCTCCGGTATTTCGATCAGCAGTTTCTTCACCAACTCGCTGATGTACTCGGTCCTCGCCGTGGTCGGCGTCGTGCTCTCCAGCTCGCTCACCGCGTACGCCTTCGCCAAGATCCGGTTCGCCGGACGGAACCTGCTCTTCACGCTGATGATCGGCACACTGCTGCTGCCATACCACGTGCTGCTCATCCCGCAGTACGTGCTCTTCCGCAACCTCGGCTACATCGACACGCTCGTCCCGCTCGTCGCGGGCAAGTTCCTCGCCACCGAGGCGTTCTTCGTCTTCCTCATGGTGCAGTTCATGCGCGGACTGCCCAAGGAACTGGACGAGGCGGCCAAGCTCGACGGCTGCGGGCACCTGCGCACGTACTGGTCCATCGTGCTGCCGCTGAGCCGGCCCGCGATCATCACCAGCGCCATCTTCACCTTCATCAACGCCTGGAACGACTTCATGGGGCCGCTGATCTACCTCAACAGCCCCTCCAAATACACCGTTTCGCTCGGCCTGATGATGTTCCGCGACCAGGAGGGCATCTCCAACTACGGCGGCATGATCGCCATGTCGATGGTGGCGCTGATCCCCGTCATCGCCTTCTTCCTCGCCTTCCAGCGCTACCTGATCGACGGCATGGCGACCTCGGGACTCAAGGGATGAGCGCGCCACCGGTGGAGTCCCGGCGGCGCGTCGGGTTCGGCGTTTTCGCCGAGTGCCTGCTGACCGGCGTATGGATCGCGCTCGCGTCCGTGCCCGTCGTCACCGCGCCCGCGGCGTTCGCGGCGGGCTCCCGGCATCTGCGCCGCCACCTGGGTCAACACCTCGGCGGATGGCGCGAGTTCGTGGCCGACCTGCGGATCGCGGCCCGGCGCGGATGGCTCGTCGGCCTCGCAGGGATCGCCGCCTGTACGGCCGTCTGGATCGACCTGCGGGTCGCGCGCTCCGGACTCCCCGGCGGCCAACTCGCGGCAGCAGTGGGGGTGTTCGCTCTGCTCGCCGCAGCGGTCACCGTGTTGCGTGCCGCCGCCGTCTGGGAGCCCGGAGCGCGCTGGCGGCCGCTGCTCGCGGCCGCCGCCCGGCGCACCGTCCGGGCGCCCGCCGGGTCCCTCCTCCTCGTGTGCGGCCTCGCGATCGTCATCCTGTGCGCCGGATTCCTCGCCCCGCTCGCCGTCCCCGTCCTCGGCATCCTCGCCGCCGCGGCCGTCGCCGTGGAGGAACGCGCCCGCTGAGGGCCCGGCCCCGCAGGACACCTCAACTCCCTTCTCGTACAGCACCTTTGGCATGCACGGAAAGGTACGACGATGTCTCCCATTCCCCGCAGATCCCTCCTCAAGGCCGCCGCCGTCGCCGGGGCCGCCGCCCAGTTCAGCTGGGCCCTCGGCAGCAAGGAGGCGCAGGCCGCGCCGGGCGCCCCCGCCGCCGAGGCCGAGCCCGTCACCCTCGGCTGGCTGGAGGACGGCGGACTCGGCGCCGCTCCCGGCTCCACCGTCGGCGTGCCCTGGCCCAAGGGCGCGTACGAGAAGGGCCAGGAGTTCGCGCTGACGGACGCCGACGGCAAGCACGTACCCGTACAGACCTGGCCGTTGGCGCAGTGGCCGGACGGCTCGCTGAAGTGGACCGCCCACGCCGTCGGACCCGGCGCCGGTGCCGGAAAGCTCACCCTGACCGCCGGGAACGCCGCCGCGCCCGAGAAGAAGGTGAGCGTGTCGACCAAGGGCGGCACCGTCACCGTCGACACCGGCGTCATCGTCGCCAAACTCGGCAAGAGCGGCTCGACCCTCGTCAAGACCGTCACCCGCGGCTCCACCGAGATCGCCAAGGACGGCCGGCTCGTCCTGCTGCGCCAGGGCGAGATCGAGGACGGCGACCAAGGCGCCCAGAAGTACGAGCGGTTCGAGAGTGTCATCGAGGAGACGAAGGTCGAGCAGGACGGGCCCGTCCGCGCCGTCGTCCGCATCGACGGCAAGCACCGCAAGGGAAACCGCAGCTGGCTGCCCTTCTCGGTCCGGCTCTACTTCTACGCGGGCGCCGACTCGTTCCGCATGGTGCACACGATCACGTTCGACGGGACGCAGGAACCCGGCAAGGCCTCCGGCGACTTCATCCGCGGGCTAGGCGTCCGCTTCACCGTCCCCCTTCGCGACGCCGCGTACGACCGGCACATCCGCATCGGCGGCGAGGACACCGGCATGATCCGGGAAGCCGTCCAGGGCATCACGGGGCTGCGCCGCGATCCGGGCGCGGCCGTCCAGGCGGCCCAGTTCGCGGGGGAGAAGCTGCCCGACCCCGCCACCTGGGACCAGCGCGTCACCACCCGCCTCCAGTACATCCCCCACTGGGGCGACTACACCCTCTCCCAGCTCTCCGCCGACGGCTTCACCCTGCGCAAGCGCACCAAGAAGGGACACGGCT
>NZ_BAAATS010000012.1:0-45715 GCF_039533535.1 Streptomyces kunmingensis | reverse complement strand
CGGGCCAGCGGATTCGGCTACGTCGGCGGCCCCAGCGGCGGCTTCTCCTTCGGCCTGCGCGACTTCTGGGAGAAGCACCCGGCGGGCCTCGACATCCGCGACGCGCACACCGACGAGGCCGAGGTCACCCTCTGGCTCTGGTCGCCCGAGGCCCAGCCGATGGACCTGCGCTTCTACCACGACGGCATGGGCCAGGACACGTTCGCGGAGCAGCTCGAAGGCCTCAACATCACCTACGAGGACTACGAGCCCGAATTCGGCACCCCGTACGGCATCGCCCGCACCAGCGAGCTGCTGTTCTGGGCCGACGCGGCGACGCCGACGCCCGAGGTCCTCGCCCAGCAGGTCGAGGCCGTGCGCGTCCTGCCGCAGCTCACCGCACCGCCCAAGCAGCTCATCGAGGCCGGCGTCTTCGGTCCCGGGCTCTACTCCGAACCCGACCGCTCCACCCCCGCCAAGGCCAAGATCGAGGACCACCTCGACTTCCTCTTCACCTATTACAAGGACCAGGTGGAGATGCGGCGCTGGTACGGCTTCTGGGACTACGGCGACGTGATGCACTCCTACGACCCCGTGCGCCACCAGTGGCGCTACGACGTCGGCGGCTACGCCTGGGACAACTCCGAACTCTCGCCCGACCTGTGGCTCTGGTTCGCCTACCTGCGCAGCGGCCGCGCCGACATCTTCCGCTTCGCCGAGGCCATGACCCGCCACACCGGCGAGGTCGACGTCTACCACCTCGGAAAGTGGGCCGGACTCGGCACCCGCCACGGCGTCCAGCACTACGCCGACTCCGCGAAACAGCAGCGCATCGCCAACACCACGTACCGCCGCTACTACTACTTCCTCACCGGCGACGAACGCGTCGGCGACCTCATGCACGCCAACGTCGACTCCGACGAGACGTTCCTCGTCCTGGACCCGCAGCGCAAGGTCCGCCCCGACCCCGACTACGAGCCCGACCCGCACGCCCTGTCCATCGGCTTCGGCACCGACTGGAGCGGCCTCGTCTCGGCCTGGCTGACCGAGTGGGAGCGGCGCGGACCCAAATGGGAGAAGGCCAAGGCGCGGGTCCTGTCGACGATGGAGACCATCGCCGCCCAGCCCAACGGGTTCGTCCAGGGCAGCGGACTCTACGACCTCGACACCGGAAAGTTCGCGATCGCCGACGAACCGGTCGTCGGCGTCTCCCACCTCTCGGCGGTCTTCGGCCTCAACGAACTGTGCGCGGAACTCATCGACCTCGTCGACATGCCGAAGTTCGAAGAGGCGTACTACGACTACTGCCGCTACTTCAACGCCACCAAGACGGAACAGGCCGCACGCTACGGGACCAACTTCGGCTCCCTGCTGCTCTTCCAGGGGCACTCACGGCTCGACGCGTACGCGGCCGTGCGGACCGGGGACGCCAAGCTGGCGGCCCGCGCCTGGGAGAAGTTCTACAAGAGCGACGGCTACACCGAGTCCTCACCCTGGAAGACGGAGAAGGTCGGCGGCCCGGTCATCCTGGTCGCGGGCACCGAGGCGAACTGGGTCTACACCAACGACACCGCCCTGTACGGCCTCGCCGCCATCGAGAACCTCGCCCTGGTCGGGGACAAAATGCCCTGACACATCGGGGTGACGCCCTCCGAAGGGCACATTCCGCGGGCAGACTCGGTCCATGGACTTCCAAGCCCTGAGCCGTTACCGCTTCCGCAGCGTCTGGGAGCTGCCCGCACCACCGGCCGCCGTGTACACGGTCCTGGAGCGGGCCGACGACTACCCGCGGTGGTGGCCGCAGGTGCGCTCGGTGACGTCGCTGGACGAGACCAGCGGCGTCGCCGTCTTCCGGTCCTTCCTGCCCTACCAGCTCACGGTCACGGCCCGCGAGGAACGGCGCGACCCGGCCGCCGGGATCCTGGAGATCGCCATGAGCGGTGACCTCGCCGGCTGGGCACGCTGGACGCTGACCGCCCGGGGCAGCGGCACACGCGCGGTCTACGACCAGGAGGTCGAGGTACGCAAAGCCCTGATGCGCCGCTTCGCCCTCCTGGGCAGGCCCGTGTTCGTCGCCAACCACGCCTGGATGATGCGCGGCGGACAGCGGGGTCTGCGCGCCCACCTGCAACCGGTTTGAACACAGGCCGCCGCGCCCTGTAGTGTTCAACCCGTTCCCGGGCGATTAGCTCAGTGGGAGAGCGCTTCGTTCACACCGAAGAGGTCACTGGTTCGAACCCAGTATCGCCCACCCCGGGAAAGCCGGTCCGTCGGAAGACGGGCCGGTTTTTCGTTTCTGCATGTCGGGCCCCCAGCGGGGGAACGATCAGGCCGCCGCCGGAAGTTCCGGTCGCAGGGGCCACGACGGATCGACCACCTCTGGATTGCCGCTGCGGGCGAACCACGCCTGGAGGCCGCGCGCCTGCGCCGCATGCCAGAACGCCTGAAGGGTGTGCAGCTCGGTCGCGGAGAGCCGTTCCAGGCGGCTCGCGAAACGCCGCCCGACCGCGCGGACCACGTCGAGCGCCGCCTGCGCGTCCGCGGCGGCGTCGTGCGCCTCCGCCAGCTCCACCTCGTAGTGCGCGCACAGATCCGTCAGCGTGCGGCGGCCCTTGCGATAGCGGTCCAGATGCTTGTCGAGGACCCGCGGGTCCAGGACGCACAGCGGCGCACCCTCCAGATAGCGGTCCAGCGACGAAGCACGGTGCCGCTTCAACTCGCGGTCCAGCATGGTCAGATCGAACGGCGCGTTCATGATCACCAGCGGTCGGCCGGCCGCGGCCTGGTCCGCCAGCGCGTAACCTATCTCCTCCATCACGGGCGACGGCCAACGACCGTTGCGCTGCAGGTGGATGTCGGTCAGACCGTGCACCTCCGTCGCCCCGAGGGGCACCGGCACCCCCGGATTCACCAGCCAGCGCGTCACCCGCGGCCGCGTACCCGGCGCGTCCTGCACCACGATCGCCGCCGACACGATGCGGTCGCTCTCCACGTCCACACCGGTCGTCTCCGTGTCGAAGGCGGCAAGTGGGCCTTCGTACCAGCACGTCATGTCAATGCAACTCCCTGTTCACATCCGGCAGATGACGTCCCGTCGATTTGCGCCCGCTGCCCCTTCGGGTGATACCCGGGCCGTTTGCGTCATACGCGGAGCGGTGACAACACAGTCAGGAGTCATGGCAGTTCAGCGGGGTGCCATTGACCTGTCCTCGATCAAACTCTTGCTTCCCGCGAGGATTCACCGTCCGGAAAGGCCAGTTGCACCATGGCGCTCGCGCAGCCCGAACAGGGCGGGCTGCTGCCCGAGCGGAACGCACCGCCGCGCGGCTCACTCGCCACGACCGCCTGCATGGAGACACTCCAGGTGGGCTACCTGCACGCCGTGGCCGCGGCCGCCGGATGCTCGCTCTCGCAGCCCTTCCCCGACAACGGCATCGACTGGCACGTCAGCCACAGCGCCCCCGGGCACACGGTCGACGACGAGGTCACCATCAAGGTGCAGCTCAAAGCGACGTACCAGATCCCGCCGAACCCGCCGGGGCCGTCCTTCTCCTTCACGCTCGACAACGCACACCTGGAGAAACTCGCCAGGACCCCGGTGTCGGTGCACAAGATCCTCGTCGTGATGCTCGTGCCGCGCTCCCAGGACGACTGGCTGCGCGCCGGACACGACCGGCTCGACCTGCGGCACTGCTGCTACTGGACCAACCTCGCCGGCCAGCCGGTCACGGGCCGGCGCAGGACCACCGTGCGCGTCCCGACCACGCGGATCTTCGACGACCGCGCGCTGTGCGAAATCATGACCCGCGTCGGGACGGGCGGGCGGCCCT
Source organism: Streptomyces kunmingensis (assembly GCF_039533535.1). Taxonomy (NCBI): domain Bacteria; kingdom Bacillati; phylum Actinomycetota; class Actinomycetes; order Kitasatosporales; family Streptomycetaceae; genus Streptomyces; species Streptomyces kunmingensis. The sequence goes on along the minus strand of NZ_BAAATS010000012.1, from coordinate 41,906 downwards.
GACGGGACGCCGGCCGCCGACCGACCCGGCGGGCCCGGAAGGGAGTTACGAGATGGACCACCGCTCGAGCGACGAGCCCGTACGTTCCCTCGGCGCGGTCCGCGCCCACCCCGTCGACCTCGCGGGCCCCGAGCCGGGACAGGTCGACCCGGCCGTCCTCAGCGCCCTGCTCGAGAGGCACGGCTGGCGGCGCCGCGGCGGCGCCGCGGGACGGTACGCACGCTGGACACGGCCCGGCCCCGGAACCCGGACGAGCCTGCTCGTACCGGAGAGCCCGGACTTCCCGGACAGCGAGGAGTTGCTCGGCGAGGCGCTGACCGCGCTGGAGCGCAGCGGCACCCCGTCCGCCCGCGAGATCCTCGTCGCGCTCGCCGTGCCCAGCGACGAGATCCGCTGGTGGCGGGACGGGCCCGAGAGCGCGGCCGGCGCCTCCACCTGGACCGCGGAGGAACAACTGCGCTCCGCCGCGCGCGGAATGCTGCTCGCCGGGGCCCTCGCCGCGCGCGGTCGCGCCGGGTACTACGGGGCCCGGCACCGGCGGCCCGCCGCCGCGGCCCTGGAGAACGTGCTGGTGCAGACGGCGCCCGGCGGCCACCGGCTCACCGCGTTCGTGCCCGTCGCCACCGGCCGCCCCCTCGCCGTCCGCCTCCACCAGGCGCTCTACGCGGTACGCGAGGCCATCGACTACCGGCGCGCCACCGGCGGCATGGACGCCTTCGACGGCGCGGTCGAGGCGGGCGTCAGCCAGGAGCTGACCGAGGCGCTCGTCGCGCTGGTGCGCGGCACCGAGGGCGCGCGGGTCGGCGTCGCCTGGGCGCCCGCCGCCGGGGTGCCCGAGGAGTGCACGGACGGGGACGCGCCCGTCGAGTTCTCACCCGGAGACCTGGACGTGCTGCGCGCGGCCGGTGCCCGCTACCGGCACGCCGAACCCGCCGTCCCCGTCCGCGTCACCGGCACAGTCGTCCGTATGCGCAGGTCGGGGCCGTGCGGCGAGGGGACGGTACGGCTCCAGGTCATCGCGGGCGCCGAGGTCCCCTACGTTCGCGTCACGCTCGACGAAGAGGCCTACCGGACCGCGGGCCACGCCCACCTCGTCGGCCTGCCGATCCGCGTGCACGGGCGGCTGCAGAGCAGAGGCGGCTTCCGGCGCCTCACCGACGCCGGGGACGTCGTACCCGTACAGGTGGAGGAGGCCGAGCGGGACCGGCTGATGAAGTCCCTCCAGGAGAATCTGGACTTCTTCGAGGAGGCCTGCGCGGGGGAGGAGTAGCCGGCCCCGCGTCCCGGGGCGGGAACAACCGCTTCGCGAGTGGGTCCGGTGACTCGGTACGATCCTTAATGCGCGCGTCACAGGTAATGGCGTGGCGTACCCCCTTCAGGCAGGAGAGACCGGTGTCAGACGTCCGTGTAGTCATCCAACGCGATTCCGAGCGGGACGAGCGCGTGGTGACGACGGGCACTACGGCCGCCGAGCTCTTCGCCGGTGAGCGCAGCATCGTCGCGGCCCGTGTGGGCGGTGAGCTGAAGGACCTCGCCTACGTGGTGGCCGACGGCGAGACCGTCGAACCCGTCGAGATCTCCTCCGAGGACGGTCTCAACATCCTGCGGCACTCCACCGCGCACGTCATGGCGCAGGCCGTCCAGGAGCTGTTCCCCGAGGCCAAGCTCGGCATCGGCCCGCCCATCAAGGACGGCTTCTACTACGACTTCGACGTCAAGGAGCCGTTCACCCCCGAGGACGTCAAGCGCATCGAGAAGAAGATGCAGGAGATCCAGAAGCGGGGTCAGCGCTTCTCGCGCCGTGTCGTCACCGACGAGGACGCCCGCGCGGAGCTCGCCGACGAGCCGTACAAGCTGGAACTCATCGGCATCAAGGGCGCCGCGTCCAGCGACGACGGCGCGGACGTCGAGGTGGGCGGCGGCGAGCTGACCATCTACGACAACCTCGACGCCAAGACCGGCGAGCTGTGCTGGAAGGACCTCTGCCGCGGCCCGCACCTGCCGAGCACCCGGAACATCCCGGCGTTCAAGCTGATGCGCAACGCCGCCGCTTACTGGCGCGGCAGCGAGAAGAACCCGATGCTCCAGCGCATCTACGGCACCGCCTGGCCCACCAAGGACGAGCTCAAGGCGCACCTGGAGTTCCTCGCCGAGGCCGAGAAGCGCGACCACCGCAAGCTCGGCAACGAGCTGGACCTGTTCTCCATCCCGGAGCAGATCGGCTCCGGCCTCGCCGTCTTCCACCCCAAGGGCGGCATCATCCGCCGGGTCATGGAGGACTACTCGCGGCGCCGCCACGAGGAGGAGGGGTACGAGTTCGTCTACACCCCGCACGCCACGAAGGGGAAGCTCTTCGAGACCTCGGGCCACCTGGACTGGTACGCCGACGGCATGTACCCGCCCATGCAGCTCGACGAGGGCGTGGACTACTACCTCAAGCCCATGAACTGCCCGATGCACAACCTGATCTTCGATGCGCGCGGGCGTTCCTACCGCGAACTGCCGCTGCGCCTCTTCGAGTTCGGCACGGTGTACCGGTACGAGAAGTCGGGCGTCGTGCACGGCCTGACCCGCGCGCGCGGCTTCACCCAGGACGACGCGCACATCTACTGCACCCGCGAGCAGATGGCGGACGAACTCGACAAGACGCTCACCTTCGTCCTGAACCTGCTGCGCGACTATGGCCTGACCGACTTCTACCTGGAGCTGTCCACCAAGGACCCGGAGAAGTTCGTCGGCTCCGACGAGGCGTGGGAGGAGGCCACCGAGACGCTGCGGCAGGTGGCCGAGAAGCAGGGCCTCCCGCTGGTCCCGGACCCGGGCGGCGCCGCGTTCTACGGCCCGAAGATCTCCGTCCAGGCCAAGGACGCCATCGGCCGCACCTGGCAGATGTCGACCGTGCAGCTCGACTTCAACCTGCCGGAGCGCTTCGACCTGGAGTACACCGGGCCGGACGGCGCCAAGCAGCGCCCCGTCATGATCCACCGTGCGCTGTTCGGCTCCATCGAGCGGTTCTTCGCGGTGCTCCTGGAGCACTACGCGGGCGCCTTCCCGGCGTGGCTCGCGCCCGTCCAGGCGGTCGGCATCCCGATCGGGGACGCGCACGTGGAGTACCTCCAGAAGTTCGCCGCCGAGGCGAAGAAGAAGGGGCTGCGCGTCGAGGTCGACTCGTCCTCGGACCGGATGCAGAAGAAGATCCGCAACCAGCAGAAGGCCAAGGTGCCGTTCATGGTCATCGCGGGCGACGAGGACATGAACGCCGGATCGGTGTCCTTCCGCTACCGCGACGGCTCGCAGGAGAACGGCATCCCGGTCGAGGAGGCCATCGCGAAGATCGCGAAGGTCGTCGAGGAGCGCGCACAGGTCTGACGTGCGCCGCCGTAGGTAGTCTGCGCGCGCCGTCAGTCGTCGTCACGGCGAGAGGCCTCCGGGGAGTCCCCCGGGGGCCTCTCGCCTTCCCGGGCGAAGACCTGGATGAGCCACGACGAGAACGAGCCCGTGACCGCCCCGAGCAGGGCAAGGCCGCAGGCCATCACGCCCACCGTCACGAGCCGGCCGAGCGGGGTCACCGGGGCCAGGTCGCCGTAGCCCACCGTGGACAGGGTCGTGCAGGTGAACCACACCGAGTCGCCGTACGTGACGATGTCCGCGCCCGGCGCCGCGTGCTCCTGCTGGTACAGGGCGAGCGACCCCGCGAAGCCGAGCAGCGTCACCGAGACACCCGCGTACGCGATCACCCGCGCGTGCAGGGCGAGCCGCGGCCGGTCGCGGTGGTGCTGCACGGTCTCGTAGGTCTGCACGATCCGCACAGGGCGCAGGAGCGGCAGCAGCATGACCAGGGTGTCCAGCGGGTGGGTGCGCAGGAAGCGCGGGAGGCGCTGCCCGCTCAGCCGCAGACGCACCACGTAGTCCACGACGAACACGGCCCATGCCGCGAGCAGCACGGCCAGGCACAGGGCCCGGACCGGTTCGGGCAGGCCGTGGCCGAGGACCCTGACCGCGTACGACGTGAGGAAGAGCAGGGACGCCACGGTGAGGGCGGTGCCGTTGCGCTGCTCCCAGCGGGCGAGGGGGCTGTCGGTCATCCGGACAGCATCGCCCCTGCCGGGCGGGGGCGACACCCGCCGACACGCCACGGCGAGGTGACGCCATATGCTGCACTTCATGACGAGTGAGCCGGAGCAGCGAAGCGGTCCTGTGGGTGAACCGGACGGGTTCGGGCGGCTGTGGACCCCGCACCGCATCGCGTACATCCAAGGTGAGGGCAAGCCGACGGGCCCCGGTGCCGAAGACGGCTGTCCCTTCTGTACCGCTCCCGGCGCATCGGACGAGGACGCCCTGATCGTGGCGCGCGGCGAGCACGTCTTCGCGATCCTCAACCTGTACCCGTACAACGGCGGGCACATGATGGTGCTGCCCTACCGGCACGTCGCCGACTACACGGATCTCGACGAGGCGGAGACCGCCGAGCTGGCCGCGTTCACCAAGCTCGCCATGACCGCGCTGCGCTCCGCGTCCGGGGCGCACGGCTTCAACATCGGCATGAACCAGGGCGCCGCCGCCGGCGCCGGTATCGCCGCCCACCTGCACCAGCACATCGTCCCGCGGTGGGGCGGCGACACGAACTTCATGCCGGTCGTCGGCCACACGAAGGTGCTGCCGCAGCTGCTCGGTGACACGCGCACGGCCCTGGCGAAGGCCTGGCCGGACGCCTGACCCGCCTGACCCGCCGCCGGGTTCGCGTGCCCCCGGCGGCGTTCGCGTGACCCGGCCGGACTCGCGTGACCCGGCCGGACCTACGCGTCGTACACGTCGGCCTTGCGCGGTGCCGGGTCCTGGACCAGGCCGCTGAGCACGCCCGAGCGGTTGCCGAACTTCTCCGTGTCGACGCCGTGGTCGGCCAGGACCGCGATCGCCGCGGCGTGCACCACGCGCAGCACCGGGGTCGCCGTGCGCAGCGCGTCGTCGGCCATGAACCGGTGGCGCCAGGGCTGGTCCGCCCAGGCGTGCCGCAGGCCGAACGGCTCGGGCAGGACGATCTTGCCGCCCAGGTGGTCCAGTATCGGCGGGTACCAGGTGAAGGGGGCACGGACCGCGACCCGGACGGCCTCGTCCGCGTCGATGAGCGGCAGCGTCTTGGTGGTGGTCTCCCAGAACCGTATCGACTTGGCGACTTCTTTGGTCTTCGGGTCGGGCTTCGACGTGAACAGGGAGTTGACCGGGCCGAGAGCGTGCCCCGTCACCTCGATGCGCAGCGTCTCGTGCAGCACGGTCACCGTGATCATCATGGTGATCACCAACTGGCCGTCCCAGAGCGTGAACTGCACGCCCAGATAGTGCCGGTCGCCGCTGCCGAACTGCTGCTCGTTACAGATCCGCTGTATCTCGTGCTGCCTGATCTGGAACGCGTCGACGTCCTCGCCCGAGGGACGGGCCACGGCCTTCGCGTTCTCCCCGATCGGGGTGACGATCCAGTCCTTCACCGAGGGCGGGGTGAACCCGCCCGTGTGCAGCGGGCCCCGCTGCAGCAGCCGGAGCTGGTCCTGGATCGCCCGGATGACGTCCCAGCTGCGGAACGGGTGGATCTCCTTGCCCGGCTCGGCCGACACCAGATCCTCGGCGAGCTGCCAGCTGCCCCAGCGGGTGCCCATGCCCAGGATGCCCTTGGGGCCCGCGTAGAAGACCGAGTTCGACTGCTGCTCCGCGCTGAGCCTGGCCAGGCTCTGGCGCAGCTGCTCGGCCGCGGTCTCGCCGGGGCTGCCCGGTACGGCCTCCGGGATCTTCGCGCCGATGCCGCCGCCGGAGAGCAGCGCGTCCCACCGGTCGCGCAGGTCCTTCGCGGTGCGCTCGCAGATCCGCTTCGCCCACAGGGCGCCGATGACCGGGGCCACGAACGAGGCCCGCAGATACCACGCCCAGAACCCGTCGAAGGGGAGCTTGATGAGCAGGATGACGATGACGATGCCGACGACGGCCATGATCGCCGTCGCCACGGCGGCCCGGCCGCGCGCCGCCCGCTCTCTCTTCTTCGCCTCGGCCATCTCCTTGGTGGACTTGCCCTCGGCCTCCTTGACCATCTTCTCGGCCGTCTCGACCCGGGCGTTGTTCGTCCGGCGGATCTGGAACGCGGCCAGCCACACGAGGAATCCGGGCAGGAAGAGGAAGCCGAACACGACCGTGATGATGGTCAGCAGGAAGTCGCGCTCGCGCCGGATCCGGTTGGCCGCCAGACAGTGCTCGACGACGACCTGCGGCTCCGTGCCGAACGACTGGATGAGCGGCTTGCGCCCGCCGCCCAGCATCCGCACCTGCACCGCCCGGGAGAACGCCTCACCGAGATTGGGTGCGAACAGCGACCACCTGCCCGCTTTCGCCTCGGTCTTGTGCCACTCGTTGTTGGCGTCCTCTATCTTCGAGGCTCTGTCGTCGCGGTACGCGGCCGACGCGATGGCGAAGGTCGCGGCGGTCTGCCCCGCCGAGCCCTGCAACGGGACCTGCGCCCCGGGCCTGAAATCGAATGCATCGTCAGCCACTGCCGCCCCCATCACCGCACCGCACGCCATCGCTGCTGCGGCTTTTCCCGACTTCCGCGCCCCGCACACCTGTTGATCGTCTGATCGTCCTGATCCATCCGATCGTGCACCAGCGTAACGGCCGCCACCGACATCCACCCGGACAAGGCGGATGTCGGTGGCTCCGGGAGACGGCGGGGTCCAACTAGGGCGTCTTCTGCGCCTGTTCCCGGATCCTGTCGCTCAGCTGCGGCGGCATCGGCTCGTGCCGCGCGTAGCCGCGGTCGAACCGGGCCGTGCCGTGCGACAGCGACCGCAGGTCCACCGCGTACCGCCCGATCTCGATCTCCGGCACCTCCGCCCGTACGAGGGTGCGCCCGCCCGGCGCCTGCTCGGTCCCGACGACGCGTCCGCGGCGCCCCGACAGATCGCTCATCACGGCGCCCACATAGTCGTCCCCGACCAGCACCTGCACCTCGGCCACCGGCTCCAGGAGGTGGATCTTCGCGTCGGCCGCCGCCTCGCGCAGCGCGAGCGCGCCCGCCGTCTGGAACGCCGCGTCGGAGGAGTCCACCGAGTGCGCCTTGCCGTCGAGCAGCGTCACCCGCACGTCGATGAGCGGATACCCGGCAGCGACCCCCCGCGCCGCCTGCGCGCGTACGCCCTTCTCGACGGACGGGATGAACTGCCGCGGCACCGCGCCGCCGACGACCCTGTCCACGAACTCGATGCCGGACCCGCCGGGCAGCGGCTCCACCTCGATCTCGCAGATCGCGAACTGCCCGTGGCCACCGGACTGCTTCACGTGCCGGCCGCGCCCCGCGGACTTCCCCGCGAACGTCTCCCGTAGGGAGACCTTGTGCCCGATGACGTCGACCTGCACCCCGTACCGGCTGCGCAGCCGCTCCAGGGCCACGTCCGCGTGCGCCTCGCCCAGGCACCACAGCACCACTTGATGCGTGTCCTGGTTCTGTTCGAGCCGCATCGTCGGGTCCTCCGCGACGAGCCGCGCAAGCCCCTGCGACAGCTTGTCCTCGTCCGCCTTGCTGTGCGCCTGGATGGCGAGCGGCAACAGCGGGTCCGGCAGGTCCCACGACGCCATCAGGAGCGGGTCGTCCCGCGCCGACAGGGTGTCGCCGGTCTCCGCCCGGTTCAGCTTCGCCACGCACGCCAGATCGCCGGCGATGCAGTGGGTGAGCGTGCGCTGCTGCTTGCCGAACGGGGCCGACAGCGCGCCGATCCGCTCGTCCGACTCGTGCAGGGCGCGGTCCTCGTGCACACGGTCCGAGAGCCCGTGCCCGGACACGTGCACCGTCTCGTCCGGCCGCAGGGTGCCCGAGAAGACCCGTACCAGCGAGACCCGGCCCACGTACGGGTCGGACGCGGTCTTCACCACCTCCGCCACCAACGGGCCGTCCGGATCGCAGACCCCGACCGTCCGTGCGTTGCCGCCGGGCGTGCTCACCTCGGGCGCCTCGCGCTCCAGCGGTGAGGGGAAACCGCCCGTGATCAGTTCCAGGAGCTCGACCGTGCCGAGGCCCTGCCGCGCGCCCTCCGCCGCGTGGGCAGCGGCGAGGACGGGATGGAAGACACCGCGCGCGACGGCCCGCTCCAGATCCTCGACCAGCGTCTTGATGTCGATGTCGGCGTCGGCCAGATAGCGGTCCATGAGGGTCTCGTCCTCGCTCTCCGCGATGATCCCCTCGATGAGCCGGTTACGGGCCTCCTCGATCGCGGCCAGCTGGTCCGCACCGGGCTCGGACTCCTTGCGTTCGCCCGACGCGTAGTCGTACAGGCGCTGCGAGATGAGACCGACCAGACCCGTCACGGGCGCGTGCCCGTCCAGGCCCTGCACGCCGCGCAGCGGCAGGTACAGCGGGAGCACGGCGTCGGGGTCGTCGCCCCCGAAGACCCGCGCGCAGATCCGTGTCATCTCCTCGAAGTCTGACCGCGCCGCCTCCAGGTGCGTGATGACGATCGCCCGCGGCATGCCGACGGCGGCGCACTCCTCCCACACCATGCGGGTCGCACCGGCCATGGTCTCCGGGCTCTCCGCCGCCGAGACGACGAAAAGGGCCGCGTCCGCCGCTCGCAGACCGGCCCTCAACTCCCCGACGAAATCCGCGTAGCCGGGGGTGTCCAGCAGATTGATCTTGTAGCCGCCCCATTCCACCGGGACGAGCGAGAGCTGGACCGAGCGCTGCTGGCGGTGCTCGATCTCGTCGTAGTCGGAGAGGCTGGTGCCGTCCTCGACCCGGCCCGCCCGGTTCACCGCCCCCGCGGTCAGCGCGAGGGCCTCCACCAGAGTCGTCTTGCCCGATCCGCTGTGGCCGACCAGCACCACATTCCGTACGGACGCGGGATGGTCGGCCGTCGCTGCCCTGCCGGCGGCTCCGGGGTGTCCGTTCGCCTTGTCGCCCATGCCTTGCCTCCCGGTTGTTGCACGGTGAGGTGGTTCCTGTGGGACGTGAACAATGCGGACACGCGAATCCGCGTGCGGAGGCGGCTTCGGCGACGCCCGCGGTGGCATCGAGCTTTCCACTCCGGTCACGGTGCGTCCATACGTCGTACGCGAGTCCACGCGCGCGTGGTGGCCCGGCGGTCGTTCCCGTGCGCGCCTGGCTACGATGGGCCAGCCGGTGGCCAGAGGGGTCACGCGGCACCGACCCTCGGGAAGGCCATGCTGAACAAGTACGCGCGTGCATTCTTCACGCGTGTCCTCACACCGTTCGCCGCGTTTCTCATCCGTCGCGGGGTCAGCCCCGACACGGTCACGTTCCTCGGCACTGCCGGAGTCGTGGCGGGAGCGCTGGTCTTCTACCCGCGCGGAGAGCTCTTCTGGGGCACGGTCGTCATCACGCTGTTCGTCTTCTCGGACCTCGTGGACGGCAACATGGCGCGCCAGCTCGGCCGCTCCAGCCGCTGGGGCGCGTTCCTCGACTCCACGCTCGACCGGGTCGCCGACAGCGCCATCTTCGGCGGCCTGGCCCTGTGGTACGCGGGTTCGGGCAACGACAACGTCCTGTGCGCCGTCTCGATCTTCTGTCTCGCCAGTGGCCAGGTCGTCTCCTATACGAAGGCGCGCGGTGAGGCGATCGGTCTGCCCGTCGCCGTCAACGGCCTGGTGGAGCGCGCCGAACGCCTCGTCATCTCGCTGGTCGCGGCCGGCTTCGCGGGCCTGCACAAGTTCGGCGTGCCCGGCATTCAGTACCTGCTGCCGGTCGCCCTGTGGATCGTCGCCGTGGGCAGCCTCGTCACGCTGATCCAGCGCGTGGTGACCGTCCGTCGTGAATCCGCGGAGGCCGACGCCGCTGCCGCCGCCCAGGAGGAGACCGCCTCGTGAGCGGCGCCCAGGAGCGGGTGACGGACTCGCTGTACGGGCTCGGCTGGGCCACGGTCAAGAAGCTCCCCGAACCGGTCGCGCAGCGCTTGGGCAGGACCATCGCCGACACCGTGTGGAAGCGGCGCGGCAAGGGCGTGCTCCGCCTGGAGGCGAACCTCGCGCGTGTGGTCCCCGACGCGACCCCGCAGAAGCTCGCCGAACTCTCCAAGGCGGGCATGCGCTCCTACCTGCGCTACTGGATGGAGTCCTTCCGGCTCCCCGCCTGGAGCAGGCAGCGCATCAAGGACAGCTTCGCGGGCCAGGACCTGCACCACCTCACCGAAGGTCTGGCCGCGGGCAAGGGCGTCGTTCTCGCCCTGCCCCACATGGGCAACTACGACCTCGCGGGCGCCTGGGTCACCACCAAGCTGGAGACCCCGTTCACGACGGTCGCCGAGCGCCTCAAGCCCGAGACCCTGTACGACCGTTTCGTCGCGTACCGCGAGGGCCTCGGTATGGAGGTGCTGCCGCACACCGGCGGCTCCGCCTTCGGGACCCTGGCCCGCCGGCTGCGCGCGGGCGGTCTCGTCTGTCTGGTCGCCGACCGCGATCTGTCGTCCTCGGGCGTCGAGGTCAAGTTCTTCGGCGAGACGACGCGGATGCCGGCCGGTCCCGCGATGCTCGCCCAGCACACGGGCGCGTTGCTCCTGCCCGTCACTCTCTGGTACGACTCCTCGTCGGTCATGCGGGGCCGCGTCCATCCGCCCGTCGACGTACCGGAGACAGGTACGCGGGCGGAGAAGACGTCCGTCATGACACAGGCGCTGGCCGATGCCTTCGCCACAGGGATCGCGGACCATCCGGAGGACTGGCACATGCTGCAACGTCTGTGGCTCGCTGACCTGGAGCATTTTGAGGAGCGGTCCGCGTGAGGATCGGAATCGTCTGCCCGTACTCCTGGGACGTGCCGGGCGGCGTCCAGTTCCACATCCGTGATCTGGCGGAGCACCTCATCGCCCTGGGGCACGAGGTGTCCGTCCTCGCCCCGGCGGACGACGAGACCCCGCTGCCGCCGTACGTCGTATCGGCGGGCCGCGCGGTCCCGGTGCCCTACAACGGCTCGGTCGCGCGGCTGAACTTCGGCTTTCTGAGCGCGGCGCGGGTACGTCGCTGGCTGCACGACGGCGCGTTCGACGTGATCCACATCCACGAACCGGCGTCGCCCTCGCTCGGCCTGCTCACGTGCTGGGCGGCGCAGGGGCCGATCGTCGCGACCTTCCACACCTCCAACCCGCGCTCGCGCGCCATGATCGCCGCGTATCCGATCCTGCAGCCCGCCCTGGAGAAGATCAGCGCGCGCATCGCGGTCAGCGAGTACGCGCGCCGCACCCTCGTCGAACACCTGGGCGGCGACGCGGTGGTCATCCCGAACGGGGTCGATGTCGACTTCTTCGCGCGGGCCGAGCCCAAGGCGGAGTGGCGGAGCGGGCCCACGGCCGAGGCGCGGGGCGGCACGATCGGCTTCATCGGGCGCATCGACGAGCCCCGCAAGGGACTGCCGGTCCTGATGAAGGCGCTGCCGAAGATCCTCGCGGAGCGGCCTGAGACCCGGCTGCTCGTGGCCGGGCGGGGCGACGAGGAGGAGGCCGTCGCCTCCCTGCCCAAGGAGATGCGCGAGCGCGTCGAGTTCCTCGGCATGGTCAGCGACGTGGACAAGGCGCGGCTGCTGCGCAGCGTCGATGTGTACGTCGCCCCGAACACCGGCGGCGAGAGCTTCGGGATCATCCTCGTCGAGGCGATGTCGGCGGGCGCCCCGGTGCTCGCCGCCGACCTGGACGCCTTCGCCCAGGTCCTCGACCAGGGGGCGGCCGGCGAGCTCTTCACGAACGAGGACGCGGACGCGCTGGCCGGTGCGGCGCTGCGCCTCCTCGCCGACCCCGAGCGCCGGACCGAGCTGCGCGAACGCGGCAGCAAACACGTCCGCCGCTTCGACTGGTCGACCGTCGGCGCCGACATCCTCTCGGTCTACGAGACGGTGACGCACGGCGCGACGGTGGTCGCGGCGGACGAACGCACGGGGCTACGAGCACGATTTGGCCTGGCCAGGGACTGAACGGGGTCCCGGGGCGGCCCGGCCCGGGGGTTGAGCGGGGTTCGGGACCGCCGGGGCTGAGGGTTGAGCGGGGTCCGGGGCGGCCGGGCCCGGGGGCCTGAACGGGGTCCGGGCCGGGGCCGAGTCGGACCCGTGGGTTGCCGGGCCAGGGCCTGAGCCGGACCCGGGGTCGCCGGGGCCAGGGGCCGAGTCAGACCCGGGGTCGCCGGGGGCCGCGCGGGATCCAGAGCGGTCCGGACCGTGGCGGGCGTGGGCGGGCCGGTCCACAGGGGCCGAGCCTCGCGCCGGCCGGTCCAGGGGCGAGCGGGCGCAGGGCCGCGCTGCGCCACCGGTGCGGGCGTGGGGCCCTGCTTCGCCACCGGTAACGTTGCCGCCCGTGACCGCCACCCTGATCTGGATCGCCGTAGCCCTCTTCGCGATCGGCCTCTACCTGAGCTGGACCGCGGGGCGCCTCGACCGGCTGCACGCCCGGATCGACGCGGCCCGCGCCGCCCTGGACGCCCAACTCCTGCGCCGCGCCTCCGTCGCCCAGGAACTGGCCACCTCCGGCGTCCTCGACCCGGCCGCGTCGATCGTGCTCTACGAGGCCGCGCACGCCGCCCGCCAGGCCGAGGAGGAACACCGCGAGGTCGCCGAGAGCGAGCTCAGCCAGGCCCTCAGAGCGGTCTTCGGAGAGGCCGCCCAGGTCGAGATCGTCCGGGCGGCCCCCGGCGGCGAGGAGGCCGCCGAGGAACTGGCCCAGGCGGTGCGCCGCGTCCCCATGGCCCGTCGCTTCCACAACGACGCCGTCCGCGCGGCCCGCGCGCTGCGCGGCAACCGCAAGGTGCGCTGGTTCCGGCTGGCCGGCCACGCCCCTTTCCCGCTGGCCTTCGAGATGGACGACGAGCCCCCGGCGGCAGTCGCCGACCGCGCCACCCCCTAGGGCCACGCCGGCAGATACGTCGGCAGACTTCCCGGCAGACGCGTCAGCGGACGCGGGCCGACGCCAAAAGGAGCCACCGGCTACCTATTGGCTCTTGTAGTGGCCTGGTCCCCGGAGGTTTCCTCGGAGCTGCATCCAGCCTTCGTCACCGAGTGAGGTCACCCGTGTCCAGCAGCGCCCCGCAGCCCGCCGCAATTTCCGAAGCCCCGGCCACCGGCACCGCCCGCGTCAAGCGCGGCATGGCCGAGCAGCTCAAGGGCGGCGTCATCATGGACGTGGTCAACGCCGAGCAGGCGAAGATCGCCGAGGACGCGGGCGCCGTCGCCGTCATGGCCCTGGAGCGGGTCCCGGCCGACATCCGCAAGGACGGCGGCGTGGCCCGGATGTCCGACCCGAACATGATCGAAGAGATCATCGGCGCCGTCTCCATCCCGGTCATGGCCAAGTCCCGCATCGGCCACTTCGTCGAGGCCCAGGTGCTCCAGTCCCTCGGCGTCGACTACATCGACGAGTCCGAGGTCCTGACCCCGGCCGACGAGGTCAACCACAGCGACAAGTTCGCCTTCACCACCCCCTTCGTCTGTGGTGCCACCAACCTGGGCGAAGCCCTGCGCCGCATCGCCGAGGGCGCGGCCATGATCCGCTCCAAGGGCGAGGCCGGCACCGGCAACGTCGTCGAGGCCGTCCGCCACCTGCGCCAGATCAAGAACGAGATCGCCCGCCTGCGCGGCTTCGACAACAACGAGCTGTACGCCGCCGCCAAGGACCTGCGCGCCCCGTACGAGCTGGTCAAGGAGGTCTCCGAGCTGGGCAAGCTGCCGGTGGTCCTCTTCTCCGCCGGTGGCGTCGCGACCCCGGCCGACGCCGCGCTCATGCGCCAGCTCGGCGCCGAGGGCGTCTTCGTCGGCTCCGGCATCTTCAAGTCGGGCGACCCGGCCGCGCGCGCCGCCGCCATCGTGAAGGCCACCACCTTCTACGACGACCCCAAGATCATCGCGGACGCGTCCCGCAACCTCGGCGAGGCCATGGTCGGCATCAACTGCGACACCCTGCCCGAGGCCGAGCGCTACGCGAACCGGGGCTGGTAGCCCTCATGAGCGCCACCCCCGTCATCGGCGTCCTCGCTCTCCAGGGCGACGTACGGGAGCACCTCATCGCCCTGGCCACGGCCGACGCCGTGGCCAGGCCGGTGCGGCGCCCCGAAGAACTGGCCGAGGTCGACGGCCTGGTCATCCCCGGCGGCGAGTCGACCACCATCTCCAAACTGGCCGAGCTGTTCGGTCTGATGGAGCCCCTACGCGCGCGCGTGCGCGCCGGTCTGCCCGTCTACGGCACCTGCGCCGGAATGATCATGCTGGCCGACAAGATCCTCGACCCGCGCTCGGGCCAGGAGACCCTCGGCGGCATCGACATGATCGTGCGCCGTAACGCCTTCGGGCGACAGAACGAGTCCTTCGAAGCGGCGGTCGACGTACGCGGCGTGGAGGGCGATCCTGTGGAGGGCGTCTTCATCCGCGCCCCCTGGGTGGAGTCCGTGGGCGCGGCGGTGGAGGTGCTCGCCGAGCACGAAGGGCACATCGTCGCCGTTCGCCAGGGCAACGCGCTCGCGACGTCCTTCCACCCCGAGCTCACGGGAGACCACCGGATCCACGGTCTGTTCGTCGACATGGTGCGGGCGAAGGACGCTGCGGGTTCCTTGTAGGATCGCTGCGTTCGTACTGAGGTTGGTTACGCGAAGGAGACAGGCAGATGTCCGGCCACTCTAAATGGGCTACGACGAAGCACAAGAAGGCCGTGATCGACGCCAAGCGCGGCAAGCTCTTCGCGAAGATGATCAAGAACATCGAGGTCGCGGCCCGCACGGGCGGCGCCGACATCTCGGGTAACCCGACCCTCTTCGACGCCATCCAGAAGGCCAAGAAGAGCTCGGTCCCGAACAAGAACATCGACTCCGCGGTCAAGCGCGGCGCCGGTCTCGAAGCCGGTGGCGCCGACTACGAGACGATCATGTACGAGGGCTACGGCCCGAACGGGGTCGCGGTGCTCATCGAGTGCCTCACCGACAACCGCAACCGCGCCGCCTCCGACGTCCGTGTCGCCATGACCCGCAACGGCGGCAACATGGCGGACCCGGGTTCGGTGGCGTACCTCTTCCACCGCAAGGGTGTCGTTGTCGTCCCCAAGGGTGAGCTGTCCGAGGACGACGTCCTGGGCGCCGTGCTCGACGCGGGCGCCGAGGAGGTCAACGACCTGGGCGAGTCCTTCGAGGTGCTCTCGGAGGCCACCGACCTGGTCGCGGTCCGCACCGCCCTCCAGGACGCCGGCATCGACTACGACTCGGCCGACGCCAACTTCGTCCCGACCATGCAGGTCGAGCTGGACGAGGACGGCGCCCGCAAGATCTTCAAGCTGATCGACGCCCTCGAGGACAGCGACGACGTGCAGAACGTCTTCGCCAACTTCGACGTCTCCGACGAGGTCATGGAGAAGGTCGACGCCTGAGGCGTCCGTGACGCCTGACACGGCATCAGCGGGGGGCCGACGGGACACACACCCCGTCGGCCCGCCGCTTTGTCAGTGGCACCCGATAGCCTGCAGGAACAGGCGAGCGAAGTGGGGGCGAGGCGTGCGAGTGCTGGGCGTGGACCCGGGGCTGACCCGGTGCGGTGTCGGCGTGGTCGAGGGGATCGCGGGCCGGCCCCTGACGATGCACGGAGTCGGCGTCGTACGCACGCCCCCGGACGCCGAGTTGGGCCTGCGCCTCGTCGCCATCGAGCAGGGCATCGAGCGGTGGCTCGACGAGTACGAGCCCGAACTGCTCGCCGTGGAGCGGGTGTTCAGCCAGCACAATGTGCGCACGGTCATGGGGACCGCCCAGGCCAGCGCCGTCGCCATGCTGTGCGCCGCCCGCCGAGGCCTCCCCGTCGCCCTGCACACGCCCAGCGAGGTCAAGGCCGCCGTCACCGGCAGCGGCCGCGCCGACAAGGCCCAGGTCGGCGCCATGGTGACCCGGCTCCTGCGGCTCGACGCGCCGCCCAAACCGGCCGACGCCGCCGACGCGCTCGCCCTCGCCATCTGCCACATCTGGCGCGCCCCCGCGCAGAACAGACTCCAGCAAGCCGTAGCACTGCACGCGGCACACGCATCCAAAGCACTGAAAGGCCGTACCGCATGATCGCCTTCGTCAGCGGCTCCGTCGCCGCCCTCGCCCCCGACGCCGCGGTGGTCGAGGTCGGCGGGGTCGGCATGGCCGTCCAGTGCACGCCGAACACGCTGTCCACGCTCCGCCTCGGGCAGCCGGCCAAGCTCGCCACCTCCCTCGTCGTCCGGGAGGACTCGCTCACCCTGTACGGCTTCGCGGACGACGACGAGAAGCAGACGTTCGAGCTGTTGCAGACCGCCAGTGGCGTCGGCCCGCGTCTCGCGCAGGCCATGCTCGCCGTGCACAGCCCCGACGCCCTGCGCCGCGCCGTCTCCACCGGCGACGAGAAGTCCCTCACCGCCGTCCCCGGCATCGGCAAGAAGGGCGCCCAGAAGCTGCTCCTGGAGCTGAAGGACCGCCTCGGCGAGCCGCTCGGGACCGGCGGCCCCGCCATCGGCACCGCCGTCACCAGCGGCTGGCGCGACCAGCTGCACGCCGCGCTCATCGGCCTCGGCTACGCGACCCGTGAGGCCGACGAGGCGGTCACGGCGGTCGCCCCGCAGGCCGAGGCGGCCGAGGGCACGCCACAGGTGGGACAGCTCCTCAAGGCGGCCTTGCAGACCCTGAACCGCACCCGCTAGCCGACAGCCATACCGCCCGACTTCGAACCCGCAACGCGAGGCACACGTAATGAACTGGGACGACCCGACCGACGCGGCGCCGGATCCCGAACGCCTTGTGGACTCCGTCGCCGACGGCGAGGACCAGGCCGTCGAGGCGGCCCTGCGCCCCAAGGACCTGGGCGAGTTCATCGGCCAGGAGAAGGTC
Organism: Streptomyces kunmingensis; assembly: GCF_039533535.1. NCBI lineage: Bacteria > Bacillati > Actinomycetota > Actinomycetes > Kitasatosporales > Streptomycetaceae > Streptomyces > Streptomyces kunmingensis. Next base: position 25,067 of record NZ_BAAATS010000012.1, on the reverse strand, counting down.
AGGGAGCAGCTCGACCTGGTGCTGCGGGCCGCCCGCGCGCGCGCCGCCACCGCCGACCACGTCCTGCTCTCCGGCGCCCCCGGCCTCGGCAAGACCACCCTCTCCATGATCATCGCCGCGGAGATGGGCGCCCCGATCCGCATCACCTCGGGCCCCGCCATCCAGCACGCGGGCGACCTCGCCGCGATCCTCTCCTCGCTCCAGGAGGGCGAGGTCCTCTTCCTCGACGAGATCCACCGCATGTCGCGGCCCGCCGAGGAGATGCTCTACATGGCGATGGAGGACTTCCGCGTCGACGTCATCGTGGGCAAGGGCCCCGGCGCCACCGCCATCCCGCTCGAGCTGCCCCCGTTCACCCTGGTCGGCGCCACCACGCGCGCGGGCCTGCTGCCGCCCCCGCTGCGCGACCGCTTCGGCTTCACCGCGCACATGGAGTTCTACGAGCCGACCGAGCTGGAGCGGGTGATCCACCGCTCCGCGAGCCTGCTCGACGTCGAGATCGACACGGCCGGCGCCGCCGAGATCGCCGGCCGCTCCCGCGGCACCCCGCGCATCGCCAACCGCCTGCTGCGCCGCGTCCGGGACTACGCCCAGGTCAAGGCCGACGGCCACATCACTCAGGACATCGCCGGCGCCGCGCTCGCCGTGTACGAGGTGGACGGCCGGGGCCTGGACCGCCTCGACCGCGGCGTCCTGGAGGCGCTCCTCAAACTGTTCGGCGGCGGACCCGTGGGTCTGTCGACGCTCGCCGTCGCGGTGGGGGAGGAGCGCGAGACGGTCGAGGAGGTGGCCGAGCCCTTCCTCGTACGGGAGGGACTGCTGGCGCGAACCCCCAGGGGCCGCGTCGCCACTCCCGCCGCCTGGGCGCACCTGGGACTCACTCCGCCCCAGGGAAGAACGGGCGCAACCGGACAACCGGACCTCTTCGGGGCGTGACGGCGCGGGTACTCGCCGGGCCTGGAACCCCGGTGCCATGCTGAGCGTTGTTCCCACAGTGCGGACTCGCTTAGACTCCGCCGACGGTCGCCTTTTCGGCGACGGTGCACCCCCGAACCCAACAAGGCCGCTTTCCGACGCGGTCGCCTGAAGGAAGTTCCCACCCGTGAGTCTCGTGACCCTCCTCCCGTTCATCGTGCTCATCGGGGCCATGTTCCTGATGACCCGCTCTGCCAAGAAGAAGCAGCAGGCGGCCGCATCGATGCGCAATGACATGCAGCCCGGTTCCGGCGTCCGCACGATCGGGGGCATGTACGCCACGGTCAAGGAGGTCAACGAGGACACGGTCCTCCTGGACGCCGGTCCCGGCGTCCACCTCATGTTCGCGAAGAACGCGATCGGCGCCGTGCTCACCGACGACGAGTACAACCGCATCGTCCACGGCGCGGAAGCCTCCGAGGACGACGAGCTGACCGACACCACCGTCGTGCCGGACGACGCGTCCTCCCTCACCGGGACCGACGAGACCGCCGCCGCTGACGACTCGCGCATCGACCTCGGTAAGAAGGACGAGCCCGTCGAGCCCGCCGTCGAGCCTGCTGTCGAGCCCGTCGCCGAGGCCGACAAGGCCGACAAGGCGGCCGACGCCGAGCCGAAGAAGACCGACGGCGAGTCCGACGCGAAGTAGTCACGACCGGAACCGCGGTGCGACCGCTTGCGTCGCCGCGGTTCCGTCTCGTGCGTGACCCGCGTGGATTCTCGACCATTTTTCATGGCCGTCTGCGCAGTCCGGGGCACCGATCCCCGATGCGGGGCGGATGGAGAGGGAGTACGAGAAGGTGGCCACACCTACAAAGAGCCGAGGGGCGGGCTCCCAGAGCAAGCCAGGGCGTGCTCTGAGCCTGATCGTGATCATCATGGTGGCGCTCGTCGGGGGGATGTTCCTCTCCGGTACGTTCACGCCGCGTCTCGGCATCGACCTCGCGGGCGGCACCAGCATCACGCTGGAGGCCAAGAACGAGCCGGGCCAGCCCAATGCGATCAACAAGACCAACATGGACACCGCGGCGGACATCATCAACCGCCGCGTCAACGGCATGGGTGTCTCCGAGGCCGAGGTCCAGACGCAGGGCAACAACAACATCATCGTCAACATCCCGCGGGGTACGGACCAGAAGCAGGCGCGTGAGCAGGTCGGTACGACCGCTCAGCTCTACTTCCGTCCCGTGCTGACGGTGGCCGCCGGCGCCCCGACCGGCGACTCCACGACGAGCCCGTCCCCGAGCGCCTCGTCCCCGGACAAGGCGACCGACAAGGCCACGGACAAGGCGACCGACAAGGCGTCGTCCACGCCGTCCGCCACGGCCACGTCGCAGGGCCGCGCCGTCACCGAGGGCCTGAAGGCCGACGAGACGCCGAGCGCCACCTCGAGCGCGAAGGCCGACGACAAGGCCTCCCCGACGCCGAGCGCCTCCTCCTCCGCCGACCCGGCGACCGCGGCGCTGCAGAAGAAGTTCACGGAACTGGACTGCACCGACAACGCGGCCCGGACGAAGGTCAACGAGGGCGCCAAGCCCGCCGACACCATCGTGGCCTGCGGCAAGAACTCGCAGGGCCAGTGGGAGAAGTACATCCTCGGCGCCTCCGAGGTGAACGGCAAGGACGTCAAGAAGGCCCAGGCCGTCATCAACCAGCAGTCCGGCGCGTGGGTCGTCAACATGGACTTCACGGGCGGCGGCTCGAAGAAGTTCGCGGCGACGACCAGCAAGCTCAAGGACCAGCAGTCGCCGATGAACCAGTTCGCCATCGTGCTCGACGGCGACGTGGTCTCGGCCCCCAGCGTCAGCTCGACGCTGAGCGCCAACGCCGAGATCTCCGGCAGCTTCACCCAGGAGTCCGCCCAGGACCTGGCCAACGTGCTGTCGTACGGTGCCCTGCCGCTCACCTTCCACGAGCAGAGCGTCACCACGGTGACGGCCGCGCTCGGCGGTGAGCAGCTGCACGCCGGTCTGATCGCGGGCGCCATCGGCCTCGCCCTGGTCGTCATCTACCTGGTGGTCTACTACCGGGGTCTGTCGCTCGTCGCCCTCGCCTCGCTGATCGCCTCCGGCATCCTCACGTACACGCTCATGACGCTGCTGGGCCCGGCCATCGGCTTCGCCCTGAACCTGCCCGCGGTGTGTGGTGCGATCGTTGCCATCGGTATCACCGCCGACTCGTTCATCGTGTTCTTCGAACGGATCCGGGACGAGATCCGCGAGGGCCGCTCGGTGCGGCCCGCCGTCGAGCGCGCCTGGCCGCGCGCCCGGCGCACCATCCTCGTCTCCGACTTCGTGTCGTTCCTCGCGGCCGCGGTGCTCTACATCGTGACCGTCGGCAAGGTGCAGGGCTTCGCGTTCACGCTCGGCCTCACCACCCTGCTCGACGTGGTCGTCGTCTTCCTCTTCACGAAGCCGCTCATGACGATCCTGGCTCGCAAGAAGTTCTTCTCGAGCGGACACAAGTGGTCGGGCCTCGACGCGAAGCGCCTGGGCGTCCAGCCTCCGGTGCGCCGGCGCTCCACCCGTCGTGCCACCGCTTCCGCCGCCGGCCCTGTCGACCCGAAGGAGGCGTGAGATGTCGAAGCTCGGCAATCTCGGCGCCAGGCTCTACAACGGTGAGGTCGGCTACGACTTCATCGGCAAGCGCAAGATCTGGTACGGCGTCTCGATACTGATCACCATCACGGCCATCCTCGGTCTCGGGGTGCGCGGCCTGAACATGGGCATCGACTTCGAGGGCGGTGCCGTCTTCACGACGCCCAAGACCAGCGTCTCGGCCGCCAAGGCGGAGGAGTACGCGGAGAACGCGTCGGGCCACGACGCGATCGTGCAGGAGCTCGGCACGGGCGGCCTGCGCATCCAGATCGCGGGCATCGACACCGGCAAGTCGGACCAGATCGCGGACGAGCTGTCCAAGGACCTGGGCATCGACGCCAACAAGATCAACGCCGACCTGGTGGGCCCCAGCTGGGGTGACACGATCGCCAACAAGGCATGGCAGGGCCTGGCCATCTTCATGGTCCTGGTCGTGATCTATCTGGCGATCGCCTTCGAGTGGCGCATGGCGCTCGCCGCACTCGTCGCCCTGATCCACGACATCACCATCACCGTCGGGATCTACGCCCTGGTGGGCTTCGAGGTCACGCCGGGCACGGTGATCGGTCTGCTCACGATCCTCGGTTACTCGCTCTACGACACGGTCGTCGTCTTCGACTCGCTCAAGGAGCAGACGAAGGGCATCGAGAAGCAGACGCGCTGGACCTACAGCGACATCGCCAACCGGTCGATCAACAGCACCCTGGTGCGCTCGATCAACACCACGGTCGTGGCGCTGCTGCCGGTGGCGGGTCTGCTGTTCATCGGCGGTGGCTTCCTCGGCGCCGGCATGCTGAACGACATCTCGCTGTCGCTCTTCGTGGGCCTCGCCGCCGGTGCGTACTCGTCGATCTTCATCGCCACTCCGCTCGTCGCCGACTTCAAGGAGCGCGAGCCGAAGATGAAGGCCCTCAAGAAGCGCGTGCTCGCCAAGCGGGCCTCCGCCGCGGCGCAGCCCGAAGCCGCCGTCGTGGGCCACCAGGCGGACGCTCAGCAGGAGGACGAGCCGGAGGACGCCGCCCCGGCGGGCGCGGGACCGCGCAATCAGCCGGCCCGCAACCGCGGCCGCGGCCGTCCCTCGGGCAAGCGCCGCTGACCCGGACACCGCATCGCGTCACACGGGCGCCAGGAGCCGTCGAGGCCCTGGCGCCCGCGTCGTTCCCCACCGGGACGGCTGCTAAGGTTTCGTCCGCGCAAACCCACCGCAATTTTGTTGAGAAACGCTCACATACACGCCCTGAGGTGCAGAAATGACCGATATCAAGGAACTGCTCCTCAGTCGTATCCGTGACGTCCCCGACTATCCCGAGCCCGGCGTGATGTTCAAGGACATCACCCCGCTGCTCGCGGACCCGGCGGCCTTCACGGCCCTCACCGACGCACTCGCCGAGCTGTGCGTGCGCCACGGCGCCACCAAGGTCGTCGGCCTGGAGGCGCGCGGCTTCATCCTGGGCGCCCCCGTCGCCGTCCGCGCGGGCCTCGGCTTCATCCCCGTACGCAAGGCGGGCAAGCTCCCCGGCGCCACGCTCTCGCAGTCCTACGACCTCGAGTACGGGTCGGCGGAGATCGAGGTGCACGCCGAGGACCTGTCGGCGAGCGACCGTGTCATGGTCATCGACGACGTACTGGCCACCGGCGGCACCGCCGAGGCCGCCCTGCACCTGATCCGCCGGGCGGGCGCCGAGGTCGCCGGCGTCGCGGTCCTGATGGAACTGGGGTTCCTGCCGGGCCGCGACCGGCTGGAACCGGCCCTTGAGGGCGCCCCGCTCGACGCCCTGCTCGTCGTGTAGAAACACCAGCTCAGAGCCGTGGAGGCGGGCCCGGAGGAATCCGGCGCCCGCCTCTGGTGTTCCTTCCGTACCGGGAGTCCCACCGGCCGAATACGTTCGCCGGGCGCCGGATCGATACCATGGACTCTCCGGGACCTGAACCGGGGACCCGTGTGCACGAGGAGCGCCGTTGCCAGACGAGGCCAAGCCACTCACCGCCGCCAAGCCCGACCAGCAGGCCGACCAGGCCGCGGCTCCCTCCGGCACGCCCGCGACGAACGGGCAGGCCCCTTCGAAGCCTGCCGGCGCCCCGGACGGCAAAGCGGCCGAACAGCCGCGCCGCAAGTCCGCCGCCGAGCAGTCGCGCGCCACGCCACCGCCCGCGATCCGTGCCGCGGCGAACCAGCCGGCGGCCCGCTCCGGCTCCTCGAACCGCGTCCGTGCCCGCCTCGCCCGCCTGGGCGTGCAGCGCTCGAACCCGTACAACCCGGTTCTGGAGCCGCTGCTGCGGATAGTGCGCAGCAACGACCCGAAGATCGAGACGTCGACGCTGCGCCAGATCGAGCGCGCCTACCAGGTCGCCGAGCGCTGGCACCGCGGGCAGAAGCGCAAGAGCGGCGACCCGTACATCACGCACCCGCTCGCCGTGACGACGATCCTCGCCGAGCTCGGCATGGACCCGGCGACCCTGATGGCCGGGCTCCTGCACGACACCGTCGAGGACACCGAGTACGGCCTGGACACCCTCAAGCGGGACTTCGGCGACCAGGTCGCCCTCCTCGTCGACGGCGTGACCAAGCTGGACAAGGTCAAGTTCGGTGAGGCCGCGCAGGCCGAGACCGTGCGCAAGATGGTCGTCGCCATGGCCAAGGACCCGCGCGTCCTGGTCATCAAGCTCGCCGACCGCCTGCACAACATGCGCACCATGCGCTACCTCAAGCGCGAAAAGCAGGAGAAGAAGGCGCGCGAGACCCTGGAGATCTACGCGCCGCTCGCCCACCGCCTGGGCATGAACACCATCAAGTGGGAGCTGGAGGACCTCGCCTTCGCGATCCTCTACCCCAAGATGTACGACGAGATCGTGCGGCTCGTGGCCGAGCGCGCGCCCAAGCGCGACGAGTACCTGGCCATAGTGACCGACGAGGTGCAGAGCGACCTGCGCGCGGCCCGCATCAAGGCCACCGTGACCGGCCGCCCGAAGCACTACTACAGCGTCTACCAGAAGATGATCGTCCGTGGCCGCGACTTCGCGGAGATCTACGACCTGGTGGGCATCCGCGTCCTCGTCGACACGGTCCGCGACTGCTACGCGGCACTGGGCACCGTCCACGCCCGCTGGAACCCGGTTCCGGGGCGGTTCAAGGACTACATCGCGATGCCCAAGTTCAACATGTACCAGTCGCTGCACACGACGGTGATCGGTCCCAACGGCAAGCCGGTCGAGCTCCAGATCCGTACGTTCGACATGCACCGCCGCGCCGAGTACGGCATCGCCGCGCACTGGAAGTACAAGCAGGAGGCCGTCGCCGGCGCCTCCAAGGTGCGCTCCGACCAGCCGCGGACCACCGGCAAGGACGACCACCTCAACGACATGGCGTGGCTGCGCCAGTTGCTCGACTGGCAGAAGGAGACGGAGGACCCGGGCGAGTTCCTGGAGTCCCTGCGCTTCGACCTGTCGCGCAACGAGGTGTTCGTCTTCACCCCCAAGGGCGACGTCATAGCGCTCCCCGCGGGCGCCACCCCCGTCGACTTCTCCTACGCGGTCCACACCGAGGTCGGCCACCGGACCATAGGAGCGCGGGTCAACGGACGGCTCGTGCCGCTCGAATCGACCCTGGACAACGGTGACTTGGTGGAGGTCTTCACCTCCAAGGCGGCCGGCGCCGGGCCCTCGCGGGACTGGCTGGGCTTCGTCAAGTCGCCCCGCGCCCGCAACAAGATCCGCGCGTGGTTCTCCAAGGAGCGCCGCGACGAGGCGATCGAGCAGGGCAAGGACGCCATCGCGCGGGCCATGCGCAAGCAGAACCTGCCGATCCAGCGGATCCTCACGGGCGACTCCCTCGTCACGCTCGCCCACGAGATGCGCTACCCCGACATCTCCTCGCTCTACGCCGCCATCGGCGAGGGTCATGTCACGGCGCAGTCCGTCGTGCAGAAGCTCGTCCAGGCGCTGGGCGGCGAGGAAGCGGCCAACGAGGACATCGCCGAGAGCGCGCCGCCCTCGCGCGGGCGCTCCAAGCGCCGGTCGAACGCCGATCCGGGCGTCGTGGTCAAGGGCGTCGACGACGTCTGGGTCAAGCTGGCCCGCTGCTGCACACCCGTGCCCGGCGACCCCATCATCGGCTTCGTCACCCGCGGCAGCGGCGTCTCGGTGCACCGCAGCGACTGCGTCAACGTGGACTCCCTGTCCCGGGAGCCCGAGCGCATCCTCGAGGTCGAGTGGGCGCCGACGCAGTCATCGGTCTTCCTGGTCGCCATACAAGTTGAGGCGCTCGACCGCTCGCGGCTGCTGTCCGACGTGACCCGGGTCCTCTCCGACCAGCACGTGAACATCCTGTCCGCGGCGGTGCAGACCTCGCGCGACCGGGTGGCCACGTCCCGCTTCACGTTCGAGATGGGCGACCCGAAGCACCTGGGCCACGTCCTGAAGGCGGTACGGGGCGTGGAGGGCGTCTACGACGTGTACCGAGTCACATCGGCACGGCGCCCTTAAAGGGCGCGAGGAACAAAAAGCGGGCCCGGGCTTTCGAAAGCCCGGGCCCGCTCCTTCACGGCTACTCTCAGCCGCCGAACTCCTGAAGCCCCTTCAGCGCCTGATCCAGCAGCGCCTGGCGCCCATCCAGCTCGCGCTGCAACTTGTCGGCCTTCGCCGTGTTGCCCTGCGCACGGGCCTGCTCGATCTGACCCGTCAGCTTGTCGACAGCCGCCTGCAACTGACCGGTCAGACCCGCGGCACGCGCGCGTGCCTCCGGGTTCGTCCGGCGCCACTCGGTCTCCTCGGACTCCTGGATGGCCCGCTCCACCGCGTGCATCCGACCCTCGACCTTAGGGCGGGCGTCACGCGGTACGTGGCCGATGGCCTCCCAGCGCTCGTTGATCGAACGGAAGGCGGCACGGGCCGACTTCAGGTCGCCGACCGGCAGGAGCTTCTCCGCCTCGGCGGCCAGCTCCTCCTTGAGCTTGAGGTTCTCGCCCTGCTCGGCGTCGCGCTCGGCGAAGACCGAACTGCGCGCCGCGAAGAACACGTCCTGGGCGCCGCGGAAGCGGTTCCACAGGTCGTCCTCGTGCTCGCGCTGGGCCCGGCCCGCCGCCTTCCAGTCCGTCATCAGCTCGCGGTACCGGGCCGCCGTGGCACCCCAGTCCTGCGAGTTCGACAGCGCCTCGGCCTCGGCGACCAACTGCTCCTTGGCCTTGCGGGCCTCCTCGCGCTGCGCGTCGAGCGACGCGAAGTGCGCCTTGCGGCGCTTGGAGAACGCCGACCGGGCGTGCGAGAAGCGGTGCCACAGCTCGTCGTCCGACTTGCGGTCGAGCCGCGGCAGTCCCTTCCAGATGTCCACCAGGGCCCGCAGCCGCTCGCCGGCCGCCCGCCACTGCTCGGACTGGGCCAGCTCCTCCGCCTCGACGACCAGCGCCTCCTTGGCGTGCCGCGCCTCGTCGGACTGCTTGGCCTTCTGGACCTTGCGCTCCTCGCGGCGCGACTCGACCGACTCCACCAGCTTGTCGAGCCGCTTGCCCAGCGCGGCCAGGTCACCGATCGCGTGCGCGTCCGTCACCTGCTCGCGCAGGTGCTCGATCGCGGTCGAGGCGTCCTTGGCCGACAGGTCGGTCGTCTGCACCCGGCGCTCGAGGAGCCCGATCTCGACTACGAGTCCGTCGTACTTGCGCTTGAAGTAGGCCAGAGCCTCATCAGGAGAGCCTGCCTGCCACGAGCCGACCACTCGCTCACTGCCGTCGGCCGAACGCACGTACACGGTCCCCGTCTCGTCGACGCGGCCCCACGGGTCGCTGCTCACAGCGCCTCCTCCACATGATGCCTGCGGGGGACTCGTGGGCCCCCGGGCATCGTCCACAGTTTCGTCACGGCCAACATAGGCGACCGGCGGGGCGGCTGTCCGCATCCCGCGCGACCGAAGTTTGGCAGCTGGCAGGTCAGGACTTGGTCACAGTCCCCTTGTTGATCACCACGGTCGCGTTCGGCGCGGTGTTGCCGGTGGTCTGGTCCGCCGGCTGCGCACCCGCCTTCGCGATCTTGTCGAGGACCTTCATCCCGGAGTCGGAAATGGTCCCGAACGGGGTGTACGTCGCGGGGAGCTTGCTGTCCTTGTAGACGAGGAAGAACTGGCTGCCGCCGGTGTGCTTCTGACCGGTGTTCGCCATCGCGATGGTGCCCGCCGGGAACGTGTACAGCTGCGTGCCCTGCTGCTTCTCCGCCTTCTTCAGGGAGGCGTCCTTCAGGTTCTCGTCCGGGATCGTGTACCCCGGGCCGCCCTGGCCGGTGCCCGTCGGGTCGCCGCACTGAAGTACGTAGATCCCCTCGGCGGTGAGGCGGTGGCACTTGGTGTGGTCGAGGAAGCCCTTGCCCAGCAGGTAGTTGAACGAGTTCACCGTGTGCGGAGCCGCCGAAGCCTTCAGGTCGATGGCGATGTCACCGCAGGTCGTGGCGAGCTTCATCGAGTAGTCCGCGGACTTGTCGATGGTCATCGCCGGCTCCTTCTTCCAGGTAGCCGTCTTCGCCTTCCCCTCGGCGGGCTTCTCGCACGGGTCCGGAGCCTTCGACGGGGACGGGCTCGCGCTCGGCTCGGAGCCCGCGCTCGTCTCCTTGGCGTCGCTCTTGAAGGCCCCGGCGGCGTACGCGCCACCCGTGCCGAGCACGACCACCGCGAGCACCGTGGCGATCACGGTGTTGCGGGTGCGCGCCTTGCGTCGCGCGGACTCGCGCCGCTGCTGCTGGCGCAGGAACTTCTCCCGGGCGAGCTGACGCTGCCGCTGATCCTTCGTGACCACCGGGTGTTCTCCTCGTACGTCTCGAGACCTTGTTGTGCGGGCCGGGCCATGGGTTGGTGCCCCGTACCGTATATGGGTTCGCTGTGGAAACGGCAGCGCCGGTAGGCTCTGATCTGCCGCATTCCGTTGCTGCGACGCCATACCGACGACATACGAAGGACGATCGTGCTGATTGCCGGGTTCCCCGCCGGGGCCTGGGGCACCAACTGTTATCTGGTTGCCCCCGCCGCGGGTGAGGAGTGCGTGATCATCGACCCGGGCCACCAGGCCGCCGAGGGAGTCGAGGAAGCGCTCAGGAAGCACCGGCTCAAGCCGGTCGCGGTCGTCCTCACCCACGGGCACATCGACCACGTCGCCTCGGTCGTCCCGGTCTGCGGTGCGCACGACGTGCCCGCGTGGATCCACCCCGCCGACCGCTACATGATGAGCGACCCTGAGAAGGGCATCGGCCGCTCCATCGGCATGCCGCTGATGGGCGAGCTGACCGTGGGGGAGCCCGACGACGTACGGGAGCTGTCCGACGGCGCGGCCCTGAAGCTCGCCGGGCTCGACTTCACCGTCGCGCACGCGCCCGGCCATACCAAGGGGTCGGTGGCGTTCCGGATGCCCGAGACCGCGGAGATCCCGCAGGTGTTCTTCTCGGGCGACCTGCTCTTCGCCGGCTCCATCGGACGCACCGACATGCCCGGTGGCTCCATGGACGACATGCTCGAATCGCTGGCCCGTGTGTGCCTGCCGCTCGACGACTCGACCGTGGTCCTCTCCGGGCACGGCTCCCAGACCACCATCGGCCAGGAGCGCGCCACCAACCCGTATCTGCGGCAGGTGGCCGCCGGCCAGGGACCCTCGACCGAGGCTCCCCGACGAGGAATGTGACGAAGACTTCCCGTGAGTACCTTTCAGGCCCCCAAGGGCACGTACGACCTGCTTCCGCCGGACTCCGCCAAGTTCCTCGCGGTGCGCGAGGCGATCTCCGGGCCGCTGCGCAACTCCGGCTACGGCTACATCGAGACGCCCGGCTTCGAGAACGTCGAGCTGTTCGCGCGCGGTGTCGGTGAGTCCACCGACATCGTCACCAAGGAGATGTACGCCTTCGAGACCAAGGGCGGCGACCAGCTTGCGCTGCGCCCCGAGGGCACCGCGTCCGTGCTGCGCGCGGCCCTGGAGGCCAACCTGCACAAGGCGGGCAACCTCCCGGTCAAGCTCTGGTACTCGGGCTCGTACTACCGCTACGAGCGCCCCCAGAAGGGCCGCTACCGCCACTTCTCCCAGGTCGGCGCCGAGGCGATCGGGGCCGAGGACCCGGCCCTGGACGCCGAGTTGATCATCCTGGCGGACCAGGCGTACCGCTCGCTCGGCCTGCGCGACTTCCGCATCCTGCTCAACTCGCTGGGCGACAAGGAGTGCCGTCCCGTCTACCGGGCCGCCCTCCAGGACTTCCTGCGCGGCCTCGACCTCGACGAGGAGACGCTGCGCCGGGCCGACATCAACCCGCTGCGCGTCCTCGACGACAAGCGCGCCGACGTACAGAAGCAGCTCGTGGGCGCGCCGTCGCTGCGCGACTACCTGTGCGACGCGTGCAAGGCGTACCACGAGCAGGTACGCGAGCTGCTGCTCGCCGAGGGCGTCGCCTTCGAGGACGACGAGAAGCTCGTGCGCGGCCTGGACTACTACACCCGTACGACCTTCGAGTTCGTCCACGACGGGCTCGGCTCGCAGTCCGCGGTGGGCGGCGGCGGCCGCTACGACGGCCTGTCCGAGATGATCGGCGGCCCCTCGCTGCCGTCCGTCGGCTGGGCCCTCGGCGTCGACCGCACCGTCCTCGCCCTGGAGGCGGAGGGCATTGAGCTCGAACTGCCCGCCACCACCAGCGTGTTCGCGGTGCCGCTCGGCGACGAGGCGCGGCGCGTGCTGTTCACCAAGGTGACGGAGCTGCGCAAGGCCGGGGTGTCGGCGGACTTCTCGTTCGGCGGCAAGGGCCTCAAGGGCGCCATGAAGAACGCCAACCGCTCGGGCGCCCGGTACACGATCGTCGCCGGTGAGCGGGATCTCGCCGAGGGCGTCGTGCAGCTCAAGGACATGGAGTCCGGCGAGCAGAGCGCGGTCTCGGTCGACGAGATCGTGGCCGTCCTCAAGGGCAAGCTCGGCTGATCTCGCGAGCGACAAGAGGGGTCCGGGGTGCGCCCCGGACCCCTCTCCTGCCCGCGCCCGTACCGTTCCTTATGCCGTTCGAACGGTGCACAGCGGTGCCCGTACGGCACAATGACCCTGCCCGCAGGCCCCACCCCTCACCTACGGAACGGCGTGATGAGCAAGACGACCAGGACCGCGACAGCAAGCGACAGCGTCTCCCACGACAGCGGCGCCGGGGCCGCCCCGCGCTCTGTCGGCGGCAGCCGCGCCTTCGCGCTGCTCCTGGTGATCACCGGGGCGGCGGGCGTGCTCGCCGCGTGGGTCATCACGCTCGACAAGTTCAAGCTCCTGGAGGACCCGAACTTCACGCCGGGCTGCTCCATCAACCCGGTCGTCTCCTGCGGCAGCATCATGAAGAGCGACCAGGCGTCGGTCTTCGGCTTCCCGAACCCGATGCTCGGCCTCGTCGCGTACGGCATCGTGATCTGCGTCGGCATGAGCCTCCTCGCCCGGGCGAGCTTCCCGCGCTGGTACTGGCTGGTCTTCAACGCCGGCTGCCTCTTCGGCGTCGGCTTCGTGACCTGGCTGCAGTTCGAGTCGCTGTACCGGATCAACGCGCTGTGCCTGTGGTGCTCGCTGGCCTGGGTCGCCACGATCCTGATGTTCTGGTACGTCACGTCGTCCAACATCCGCAACGACTTCCTGCCGGCACCGCGCTGGCTCAAGTCGTTCTTCGCGGACTTCACCTGGGCGCTGCCCGTCGTGCACATCGGCATCATCGCGGTGTTGATCCTCACGCGCTGGGGCGACAAGCTCTGGGCGTGAGCCCCTCGGAGCCCGTCTTCGAAGTTGCCACCCGCGGCGTTGTCAGTGGCGTGACATAGGGTTTTCTCCGTGGAGCCCGACCTGTTCACCGCCGCAGCCGAAGACCGCCAGGAGAAGGACCCGTCCGCGAGCCCCCTGGCCGTCCGGATGCGCCCGCGCACCCTCGACGAGGTCGTCGGGCAACAGCACCTGCTGAAGCAGGGCTCGCCGCTGCGCCGCCTGGTCGGCGAGGGCGGATCGGGACCGGCCGGGGTGTCGTCGGTGATCCTCTGGGGCCCGCCGGGCACCGGCAAGACCACCCTGGCGTACGTCGTCTCCAAGGCCACGAACAAGCGGTTCGTGGAGCTGTCCGCGATCACCGCGGGCGTCAAGGAGGTCCGGGCCGTCATCGAGGGCGCCCGGCGCGCGATGGGCGGGCACGGCAAGGAGACCGTCCTCTTCCTCGACGAGATCCACCGCTTCAGCAAGGCCCAGCAGGACTCACTGCTGCCCGCCGTGGAGAACCGCTGGGTGACGCTGATCGCGGCGACCACGGAGAACCCGTACTTCTCGGTGATCTCCCCGCTCCTCTCCCGCTCCCTCCTGCTGACCCTCGAACCGCTCACCGACGACGACCTGCGCGGCCTGCTGACCCGGGCGCTGAGCGACGAGCGGGGCCTGTCCGGCGCCCTGACGCTCGACGCGGACGCCGAGGAGCACCTGCTGCGGGTCGCGGGCGGGGACGCGCGCCGCGCGCTGACGGCCCTGGAGGCCGCGGCCGGCGCGGCCCTCGACAAGGGTGAGGAGTCCGTCACCCTCGAAAGCGTCGAGGAGAGCGTCAACCGCGCGGCGGTGACGTACGACCGCGACGGCGACCAGCACTACGACGTGGCGAGCGCCCTGATCAAATCCATCCGCGGCTCGGACGTGGACGCGGCGCTGCACTATCTGGCCCGCATGATCGAGGCCGGTGAGGACCCCCGCTTCATCGCCCGCCGCCTGATGATCTCCGCCAGCGAGGACATCGGGCTCGCCGATCCGACCGCGCTGCCCACCGCGGTCGCCGCCGCCCAGGCCGTCGCGATGATCGGCTTCCCCGAGGCCGCTCTCACGCTGAGCCACGCCACGATCGCCCTCGCGCTCGCCCCGAAGTCGAACGCGGCGACGACGGCGATCGGCGCCGCCATGGAAGACGTACGCAAGGGACTCGCGGGCCCGGTCCCGCCGCACCTGCGGGACGGCCACTACAAGGGCGCCGCCAAGCTCGGCCACGCGCAGGGCTATGTGTATCCGCACGATGTGCCCGGTGGCATCGCGGCGCAGCAGTACGCGCCGGACGCCATCGCCGGGCGCCGTTACTACGAGCCCACGCGGTACGGGGCGGAGGCGCGGTACGCGGACGTGGTGGAGCGGGTCAGAGAGCGGCTGCGCGGCGAAGCGGGCGGCTGAGCGGTTCGCGACGCAGTGGGCGGCTGAGCGGCCGCCGGTGATCCGTACCGGCCGCGTCCGGTAGACTCCTTCGAAGTGCTGCGTCCCGCGCCCGGTGTCCCGAAAGGGAGACCGGCACCACCAGAGCGGGACATCCAGCCGGATCCCCCACACCGCAAGGCATGGGGATCCAGGAGCGTCGCGCACCGTCGAAGGTGTCGCGGGCAGCCCACCACCCCCCGGATTCCGGGAACAGGTCGGTGGGCCACTCGCGTGCTGCACGTATGTGCCCAGCCCCGGGAGCGGCTGCCCTGCCCGTCCTTGTGACGAGGAGGGTTTCCCGAGCTGCGGATGCGACCTCCCCAAACCCTGGTGAAGCCGTATTCGCATCGAAAACATGAGGTGTTTGGTTCATGACGAACCAGTCCCGCCCCAAGGTCAAGAAGTCGCGTGCCCTCGGCATCGCGCTGACCCCGAAGGCCGTCAAGTACTTCGAGGCCCGCCCCTACCCGCCGGGCGAGCACGGCCGTGGCCGCAAGCAGAACTCGGACTACAAGGTCCGTCTGCTCGAGAAGCAGCGTCTGCGCGCGCAGTACGACATCAGCGAGAAGCAGATGGCCCGCGCCTACGACCGCGCCAAGAAGGCCGAAGGCAAGACCGGCGAGGCCCTGGTCATCGAGCTCGAGCGCCGTCTCGACGCGCTCCTGCTGCGTTCGGGCATCGCCCGCACGATCTACCAGGCCCGTCAGATGGTCGTCCACGGCCACATCGAGGTCAACGGTGGCAAGGTCGACAAGCCGTCGTTCCGTGTCCGTCCCGACGACGTCGTGATGGTCCGCGAGCGCAGCCGCGAGAAGCCGCTGTTCCAGGTCGCGCGTGAGGGTGGCTTCGCCGCCGACGGCGAGACCCCGCGTTACCTCCAGGTGAACCTGAAGGCCCTGGCCTTCCGCCTGGACCGTGACCCGAACCGCAAGGAGATCCCCGTGATCTGCGACGAGCAGCTCGTCGTCGAGTACTACGCCCGCTGACCGACCAGCGGACGTAGCTCACCCTGCGTTTCAGCCCGTCGTCTCCCCGCCGTTCGCGGTGGGGGAGGCGGCGGGTTCTCGCATGTCCGGGGCGCTCGCCCGCGGGGTGCGCACCATGGCGGTGACCCGCCCGGGCTTGCCCTGGCCCAGCGCCCGCGCCACCGCCTCGTCATGACCGAGGCGCTCGCCCGCGCGCGCAAGTTCGTCGAACCGGGCATCGCCCAGAGCCGCACGGGCCCGCTTCTCGCAGAGCTGGTGCGGCTCGTTGTAGTGGCCCGAGCCGAACAGCGGCAGCCCGACCGACGGCCAGATGCCGCCCGCCGCGCCCTGTAGCACTGCGGCCTCCGCTGCGTCGCCCTCCGCCAGCGTGACCAGCGCGAGCAGCTCCATCGCCAGCACCGTGCCGAGCAGGTCATGGAACTCGTGGTCGATGGCCAGGCACCGTTCCAGGAGCTCCCGGGCCCGGACCAGATCGCCCTTGTGCCACTCCGCGTAGGCCAGGACATAGAGCGCGTAGGCCATGGTCCAGCGCTCTCCGTGGTCCTCGCACACCTGCCGTACGTCCTCGCACAGCGCCACGGCCTCCGGCAGGTCCCCCTGGAACGCCACCGCCATCGCCAGCTCGACCTGGCCCATCAGCACGTTGCTGTTGAGCTCGCCGATCTCGCGGTAGCTGGTCAGCGCCGCCCGCAGCAGCTGCTCGGCGCGCGGCATGTCGTCCGTCACCAGCGCCAGGCAGCCGGTGCGGTGCACCGCGTACGCGAGCGCCGTCGCGTCGCCGCCGCGCTCCGCCTCGTCGTGGCACTCCTGCAACGCCGCCAGGGCGGGCACGGTGTCGCCCTGGAGGATCGCCACGTAACCGAGCACCCACAGGGCCTTGAGACGGGAGGCGCCGTACTCGAAGGCCTCGTCCCCGTCGACGGGATCGTCCAGGTCGATACTGCGGTCCAGCCAGTGCCGGCCCTCCGTGAGCCGCCCGCAGCCCGCCCAGTAGAACCACAGCGTGCCCGCCAGATACTGGCCCAGGTGCGTCTCGCCCGGCTCGGTGAGGCAGAACTCGAGCGCCGCCCGCAGGTTGGGCAGTTCCGCGTCGATGCGCGCCGCCACCTCGCCCTGCCGCGGCGAGAACCAGTCCAGCTCGCACCAGGTCGCGAGTCCCATGTACCAGTCGCGGTGCCGGCGCCGCATCCGGCGGCCGTCCCCGATCTGCTCCAGCCACTCGGCGCCGTACGCGCGCACCGTGTCCAGCATCCGGTAGCGCACCCCCGCCACCGACTCCTCCCGGATCACCACGGACTGTGTGAGCAGGTCGTGCAGTACGTCCAGGACAGCTTCGGACGGCAGACCCTCGCCGCCGCAGATGTACTCGGCCGCCTCCAGGTCGAACTGCCCGGCGAACACGGAGAGCCGCGCCCACAGCAGCCGCTCCTGCGCCGTGCACAGCTCGTGGCTCCAGCCGATCGCCGTCCGCAGCGTCTGGTGGCGCGGCAGCGCGTCCCGGCAGCCACCCGTGAGGAGCCGGAACCGGTCGTCGAGGCGCTCCATCAGCTGCGTCGGCGACAGGGCCGGCAGCCGCCCCGCCGCCAGCTCGACCGCCAGCGGCAGACAGTCCAGGCGCCGGCACACCTCCAGGACGTCCACCGCGTGGCCGCCGTCCAGAGTGAAGCCGGGCAGCAGCGCCGTCGCCCGGTCCGCGAACAGCTCCACCGCGTCCTCGTCCGTCAGCGGGGCCAGCGGGAACAGATGCTCGCCCTCGAGCGCCAGCGGCCTGCGGCCCACGGCGACCACCCGCAGCCCCGGAGCGGCCCGCAGCAGGTCCCGTACGAGCGAGGCGCACGCGTCCACGAGGTGCTCGAACCCGTCGAGGACGAGCACCAGTTGCCGCTCGGCGAGATGGTCGACCAGGATCTGGCGGGGCGGCCGCGTCGTGTGGTCGGTCAGGCCGAGCGCCTCGACGACCGTGTACTCGACGAGCTCGGGACGGCGGATCGGGGCCAGCTCCACCCGCCACACCCCGTCCCGGCGCAGCCCCTCGGGCGACCGGGCCGCGACATGCGCGGCGAACCGGGACTTGCCGACTCCGCCGGCGCCGGTGACCGTCACGAGGCGCGCGGTTTCCAGCGTCCTTCGCAAAGCGCCGAGTTCGGCCGCGCGGCCGATGAAACGGTTCATTTCGTGCGGAAGGTTACCGGGGCGTGGAGGCCCGGCCGGAGGGCCGGCGGGGTGCGGAGAGCGTCGCATGAAGTACGGAGCGTACCCATCCGTACGCAGTCCGTACAATCGCTCCGGTCGAAACGGCCCCGTCCGGCCCCGGAATGCGGTACAGAGAGCGGGGCGGGGCGCGATAGGCTCGGGGGACGACTTTTCGATGATCGGCAGCGGCCGGCCGGCAGGTCGGCAGAGCGACAACAGACGGCAAGAAGCTAGGGAGCGGTGCCAAGTGTCCGGTGGAGAGGTGGCCGGGATCCTGGTGGCTGTCTTCTGGGCGATCCTGGTCTCCTTCCTCGCGGTGGCGCTCGCGAGGCTGGCCCAGACGCTCAGGGCGACCACGAAGCTGGTCGCGGACGTGACCGAACAGACCGTTCCGCTGCTGGCCGACGCCTCGGCCGCGGTGCGCTCCGCCCAGACGCAGATCGACCGGGTCGACGCCATCGCCTCCGACGTCCAGGAAGTCACGTCGAACGCGTCGGCCCTCTCCTCCACCGTGGCCTCCACCTTCGGGGGCCCGCTGGTCAAGGTGGCCGCGTTCGGTTACGGCGTACGCCGGGCCATCGGCGGCCGCACCAAGGACGCGCCCGCCAAGCAGACCCGCCGCACCGTGATCGTGGGGCGCCCGGCCCCTGAAGCACGCCGGGCCAAGCGGGCCAACCGGAATAAGAGGGACTGACCCAGCGATGTTCCGCCGTACGTTCTGGTTCACCGCGGGCGCCGCCGCCGGCGTGTGGGCCACCACCAAGGTCAACCGCAAGCTCAAGCAGCTGACGCCCGAGAGCCTCGCCGTCCAGGCCGCCAACAAGGCGGTCGAGGCGGGCCACCGGCTCAAGGACTTCGCTCTCGACGTCCGCGACAACATGGCCGACCGCGAGGCCGAGCTCGGTGACGCGCTGGGCCTGACCGGCCCGGTCGATCCCGAACTGCCCGCGCGCCGTTTCGCGGTCATCGACAACCACGCCAAGACACCCCCCAAATACCTCGAGAGCACGCAGTACACAGCCGACAGGGCTGGCTCGAGGGATCCGCAGAACAATCGGAATGAGGACCACTGATGGAGTCGGCAGAAATCCGTCGCCGCTGGCTGAGCTTCTTCGAGGAGCGTGGCCACAAGGTCGTGCCCTCGGCGTCGCTCATCGCGGACGACCCGACTCTGCTGCTCGTCCCGGCAGGCATGGTCCCCTTCAAGCCGTACTTCCTGGGTGAGGTCAAGCCGCCCGCCCCGCGCGCCACCAGCGTGCAGAAGTGCGTGCGTACGCCGGACATCGAAGAGGTCGGCAAGACGACCCGGCACGGCACGTTCTTCCAGATGTGCGGCAACTTCTCCTTCGGCGACTACTTCAAGGAAGGCGCCATCAAGTACGCCTGGGAGCTGCTCACCACGCCCCAGGACAAGGGTGGTTACGGCCTGGAGCCGGAGAAGCTCTGGATCACCGTCTACCTCGACGACGACGAGGCCGAGCGCATCTGGCACGAGGTCGTCGGCGTGCCGAAGGAGCGCATCCAGCGCCTGGGCAAGAAGGACAACTTCTGGTCCATGGGCGTCCCCGGACCCTGCGGCCCCTGCTCCGAGATCAACTACGACCGCGGCCCCGAGTTCGGCGAAGAGGGCGGCCCGATCGTCAACGACGAGCGCTACGTGGAGATCTGGAACCTGGTCTTCATGCAGTACGAGCGCGGCCAGGGCATCGGCAAGGAGGACTTCGAGATCCTCGGCGACCTGCCGTCGAAGAACATCGACACGGGTCTCGGCCTCGAGCGTCTCGCCATGATCCTCCAGGGCGTACAGAACATGTACGAGACGGACACCCTGCGCGTGGTCATGGACAAGGCCACCGAGCTGACCGGTGTCCGCTACGGCGCCAAGCACGACACGGACGTCTCGCTGCGCGTCGTCGCCGACCACATCCGCACCTCCGCCATGCTCATCGGCGACGGTGTGACTCCGGGCAACGAGGGCCGCGGGTACGTCCTTCGCCGCATCATGCGCCGCGCGATCCGCAACATGCGCATCCTCGGCGCCACCGGTCCGGTCGTGAACGACCTGATCGGCGTCGTCATCGACACGATGGGTCTGCAGTACCCGGAGCTGGTCACCGACCGCAAGCGCATCGAGACCGTCGCCCTCGCCGAGGAGGCCGCGTTCCTCAAGGCCCTCAAGGGCGGCACGAACATCCTCGACACCGCGGTCACCGAGACGAAGGCCGCCGGCAGGACGGTCCTCGGCGGCGACCAGGCGTTCCTGCTCCACGACACCTGGGGCTTCCCGATCGACCTCACCCTGGAGATGGCCGCCGAGCAGGGCCTCTCCGTGGACGAGGACGGCTTCCGGCGCCTGATGAAGGAGCAGCGGGAGCGCGCCAAGGCCGACGCGCAGGCCAAGAAGACCGGTCACGCCGACATGGGCGCCTACCGCGAGATCGCGGACGCCGCCGGCGCCACCGACTTCATCGGCTACTCCTCGACCGTCGGCGAGTCCACCATCGTCGGCCTGCTGGTGAACGGCGTCTCGTCGCCCGCCGCCACCGAGGGCGACGAGGTCGAGGTCGTCCTCGACCGCACCCCCTTCTACGCCGAGGGCGGTGGCCAGATCGGCGACACCGGCCGGATCAAGCTGGACAGCGGCGCGGTCATCGAGGTCCGCGACTGCCAGAAGCCGGTCCCCGGTGTGTATGTCCACAAGGGCGTCGTCCAGGTCGGCGAGGTCACCGTCGGCGCCCCGGCGCAGGCCGTCATCGACGTGACCCGGCGCCGGGCCATCGCCCGCGCCCACTCCGCGACGCACCTCACGCACCAGGCGCTGCGCGACGCGCTCGGCCCGACGGCCGCCCAGGCCGGTTCGGAGAACCAGCCGGGCCGCTTCCGCTTCGACTTCGGTTCGCCGTCCGCCGTGCCCACGGCCGTGATGACGGACGTCGAACAGAAGATCAACGAGGTCCTCACCCGCGAGCTCGACGTGCAGGCCGAGGTCATGTCGATCGACGACGCCAAGAAGCAGGGCGCCATCGCCGAGTTCGGCGAGAAGTACGGCGAGCGCGTCCGCGTCGTCACCATCGGCGACTTCTCCAAGGAGCTGTGCGGCGGCACGCACGTGCACAACACCGCCCAGCTCGGCCTGGTCAAGCTGCTCGGCGAATCGTCGATCGGCTCGGGCGTGCGCCGTATCGAGGCCCTGGTCGGCGTCGACGCGTACAACTTCCTCGCCAAGGAGCACACGGTCGTCGCCCAGCTCCAGGAGCTGGTCAAGGGCCGCGCCGACGAGCTGCCCGAGAAGATCTCCGCGATGCTCGGCAAGCTGAAGGACGCCGAGAAGGAGATCGAGAAGTTCCGCGCGGAGAAGGTCCTCCAGGCCGCCGGCGGGCTCGCCGACTCCGCCAAGGACGTCCGCGGTGTCGCCCTCGTCACCGGCCAGGTCCCGGACGGCACGTCCGCCGACGACCTGCGCAAGCTGGTCCTCGATGTTCGGGGCCGCATCCAGGGCGGCCGCGCCGCGGTCGTGGCCCTCTTCACCACGGTCAACGGCAAGCCGCTGACGGTCATCGCCACGAACGACGCGGCCCGCGACCGCGGTCTCAAGGCCGGTGACCTGGTCCGCACCGCCGCCAAGACCCTCGGCGGCGGTGGCGGCGGCAAGCCGGACGTCGCCCAGGGCGGTGGCCAGAACGCGGCGGCGATCGGCGACGCCATCGACGCCGTCGAGCGCCTCGTCGCGGAGACGGCCAACTGATGCGCCGTGGCCGCCGGCTGGCGATCGACGTGGGGGACGCCCGGATCGGCGTCGCGTCCTGCGACCCCGACGGGATCCTCGCGACACCCGTCGAGACGGTGCCGGGACGCGACGTCCCGGCCGCCCACCGGCGGTTGCGGCAGATCGTCGAGGAGTACGAGCCGATCGAGGTCGTCGTCGGGCTCCCTCGTTCCCTCAAGGGGGGCGAGGGCCCGGCGGCGGTCAAGGTCCGCGGCTTCGCGACGGAACTGGCGCGGGGTATCGCGCCGATCCCGGTGCGACTGCTGGACGAGAGGATGACCACAGTGACGGCCAGTCAGGGCCTGCGCGCCTCGGGCGTAAAGTCCAAAAAGGGCCGTTCTGTCATCGACCAGGCCGCCGCGGTCATCATCCTCCAGCAGGCACTGGAGTCCGAACGGGCGTCAGGAAGTGCGCCGGGCGAGGGCGTCGAAGTGGTTGTCTGATCGCGATACGGTAACGTTCCGCGCGACCGGCAGCGTTCGAACAGCTGCCGCACAGCAGAAAGAGGCGGAACGGTTGCCCTCCTGACCTACCGGACACGGGCTCCCGCCCCGCCTCGCGGCTTGTAGGGGATCGATGACTGAGTATGGCCGGGGCCAAGGCTCCGAACCGTGGCATCCCGAGGACCCGTTGTACGGGGACCAGGGGTGGGGGCAGCAGGCCGGGCACGGCCAGCCTGCCTACGGCGGCCAGGGGCAGTACGACCCGCAGCAGCAGCACCCGCACCACCCCCAGCAGGCCTACGAAGGTGACTGGGGGACGGGGCACCAGTCCGGGTACGGCCAGGACCCGGCATACGGCCAGAACCCGGGCTACGGTCAGGACCCGGGCTACAGCCAGGACCAGAACTACGGCCAAGACCCGAACTACGGTCAGGGCCAGAATCACGGTCACGACCCGAACTACGGTCAGGACCCGGGCTACGGGCAACAGTCGTACGGCGGACAGCAGGACCAGGGCGGCTGGGACACCAACGGCTCGCACGGCGGCCAGGTCCCGTACGGCGCCGACCCGATGGACCCCTACAACACCGGGCAGCCCGCGGCCTTCAACGGCGAACAGCCGGACTACTACAACACCCCCGGCGCCTACCCGCCGCCCGAGCCGCCGGGCCGCCGCCGCGCGCCCGAGCCGGAGCAGACCGAATGGGACGCGGGCCCCGACCAGGGCGAGCACGCGTTCTTCAGCGGCGGTGACGACGAGGACGACGACGATGAGCAGGAGAGCCGGGGCGCCCGGCGCGGACGCGGCGGCGGCAAGCAGCCGAAGAAACGCCGCAGCGGCTGCGCCTGCCTCGTCCTGAGCGTGGTCTTCGCCGCCGGTGTCGGTGGCGTCGGCTACTTCGGCTACCAGTTCTACCAGGACCGGTTCGGCGCGGCGCCCGACTACTCGGGCTCGGGCAACGGGGAGACGGTCAGTGTCGTCATCCCCAAGGGTGCGGGCGGTTATGCCATCGGGCAGGCGCTCAAAGAGGCGGGCGTCGTCCAGAGCGTGGACGCGTTCGTCGCCGCGCAGTCGGCGAACCCCAAGGGCAAATCGCTCCAGGCCGGCGCGTACATCCTGCAGAAGGAGATGTCGGCGGCGAGCGCCGTCGATCTCATGCTGAGCCCGAAGAGCCAGGGCAACCTGACCATTCCCGAGGGCACGCGCAACGCCCAGATCTACAAGCTCATCGACAGCAAGCTCCAGGTCGACAAGGGCACGACGGCCGCGGTCGCGAAGAAGGACTACAAGAGTTTCGGGCTGCCCGACTGGGCGACGAACCACGCCAACGTGAAGGACCCGCTCGAAGGTTTCCTCTACCCGTCGAGCTACGCGGCCGCCAAGGGCATGAAGCCCGAGGAGGTCCTGAAGGACATGGTCTCCCGGGCCAACGACAAGTACGCGGCGCTCGGCCTCGAGAAGCAGGCCGACAGTCTCGGACTCGACGGGCCGTGGGAGCTGCTCACCGTCGCCAGCCTCGCGCAGGCCGAGGGCACCAGCCACGACGACTTCCGCAAGATGGCCGAGGTCGTCTACAACCGCCTCAAGCCGGGCAACGCGGAGACCAACGGCATGCTCGAGTTCGACTCCACGTACAACTACGTGAAGAACCAGAGCAAGATCGACCTCGGGCTCTCGGAGCTGCGCAAGTACGACAACCGCTACAACACGTACTTCTACAAGGGCCTGCCGCCGGGGCCGATCGGGAACCCCGGCGAGGAGGCGCTCCAGGGCGCCCTCCATCCGACCGAGGACGGTTGGTACTACTTCATCTCGATGGACGGCAAGACCAGTAAGTTCACCAAGACCAACGCGGAACACCAGAAGCTGGTCGACGAGTGGAACGCGTCGAGGAACAACTGATGGCAGCGCAGTACAGGGCGGCCGTACTCGGGTCGCCCATCGCCCACTCCCTCTCCCCGCAACTGCACACCGCGGCATACGAGGCGCTGGGTCTTCACGACTGGACGTACGACCGGTTCGACGTCGACGAGGCGGGCCTGGAAGGGTTCCTCGACGGGCTCGGCCCCGAGTGGCGGGGCCTGTCGCTGACCATGCCCCTCAAGCGTGCGGTGATCCCGCTCCTGGACGGGATCACCGACACCGCGGCGTCCGTGGAGGCCGTGAACACCGTGGTGTTCCACGCCGACGGGCGCCGGACCGGTGACAACACCGACATCCCGGGGCTCGTGGCCGCGCTGCACGAGCGCGGCGTCGAGAAGGTCGGGTCCGCCGCGATCCTCGGCGCGGGCGCCACCGCCTCGTCGGCGCTGGCCGCGCTCTCCCGCATCTGCTCCGGCGAGGTCGTCGCCTACGTACGCAGCGAGCGGCGGGCCGAGGAGATGCGCGGCTGGGGCGAGCGGCTCGGCGTCGCGGTGCGCACGGCCGACTGGGCGGACGCGGCGCGGGCCTTCGACGCTCCGCTGGTGATCTCCACGACACCCAAGGGCGGCACGGACCATCTGACCGGCGAGGTGCCCGAGCGCGTGGGGACCTTGTTCGACGTCGTGTACGACCCCTGGCCGACGGCGCTCGCGGCGGCCTGGCAGCGGCGGGGAGGCCCGGTGCTGAGCGGTCTCGACCTGCTCGTGCATCAGGCCGTCTCCCAGTTCGAGCAGTTCACGGGCGAGGAGCGGCCGGTGCTCGCCGCGATGCGCGAAGCGGCACTGCGCGCGCTCGGCTGACCCCCGGCCGCCTCGTCCGGAGGGCGGACAGGGCGACAGCGCGGCGTCGGGGCATGGGAGGATCGGGGGCACACGGTGGGCCGGGCTGCGCACCCGTTGCCCGCCCGTTGAGCCACAACGCAGAGCGCGAGCATGAGGAGCACCGTTGAGCAGGTTGCGCTGGCTGACCGCGGGGGAGTCGCACGGACCCGCACTTGTCGCGA
>NZ_BAAATS010000011.1:0-43681 GCF_039533535.1 Streptomyces kunmingensis | reverse complement strand
TCGCGACAAGTGCGGGTCCGTGCGACTCCCCCGCGGTCAGCCAGCGCAACCTGCTCATGGCACGAGCTTTCTCGACATGTGTTCCTCCACGAATCGGTGCAGTGGCACGGCGGGCCGGTGCCGGGGTCGCCCGGAGCCGGGCAGGGCCGTCCGTGTCAGGAGGCCCGCTGGGTCGCGCTGATCGCCAGCCGGGTCAGCTCGTCCTTCGCGTATGCGGTGGCGGTGCTGGTGCGCAGCGCGGTCAGGGCCCGTTCGGTGCGACGGGTGATGTCGCGCTCGATGTGGTCCACCGCGCCCACGTCGGTCATGACGGTGCGCACGGTGGCGAGTTCGTCGTCGTCGACCGGTGTCCCGATCCTGGTCCTGAGGAACTTCGCCGCGTCCGGGTCCTGCTCGTCGGCGTACTTCAGCGCCAGCGCGAAGAGCATCGTGCGCTTGCCCTGGACCAGGTCGTCGCCGGACGGTTTGCCGGTCTCCTCCGGGGCGCCGAACACGCCCAGCAGGTCGTCGCGGAGCTGGAACGCGACGCCGATGTCGTGGCCGAACGCCCGGTAGGCGGCGATGAGATGGGGGTCCGCGTCCGCGACGGCGGCGCCGATGTGCAGCGGACGCGCCACCGTGTAGGAGGCCGTCTTGTACTCGTTGACACGCAGCGGCGTGTCGATGTCCTCGGCGCCGCGGACCTCGGCCGTCACATCGAGCAGCTGGCCGTGGAGCACCTCGGCGCGCTGAGCCGACCACACCGGGGCCACGCGGGCCAGTGCCCGCGCCGACAGGCCCGAGGAGTGCAGCAGGTCGTCCGCCCAGTTCTGGGCCAGGTCTCCGAGCAGGATCGCGGCGCCCGTGCCGAACAGCTCCGCGTTCCCGTTCCAGCACCGGGACCGGTGCCGGCCGGCGTAGAGGACCTGTACGGCCGGGGCGCCCCGGCGGGTCGCGGAGGCGTCGATGACGTCGTCGTGGATCAGGGCCGAGGCATGGAACAGTTCGAGCGCCGCGCCCACGCGCCGCAGCGGCCCGGCGTCGGCGCCGTGCTCCTCGCCCCCGGCGCCGAGCCAGCCGAGCCAGGCGAAGACCGGGCGTACCCGTTTGCCGCCGCGCAGTACACAGCTCTCCAGGTCGGTGACGGCCTCGGCGCAGACGGGGGCGATCGCCGCGGCCTCCTGCCGGCGTTCGTCGAAGAACCCGCGGAGCGCTTCCTCGACGGCCTGCACATGACTGATGCGGGTGCTGGTCATTCGGTCAACTTCCCTGGTTCTCATCGAGGACGAGGATTCGAGACGTGGTCGAAGGGTCATCGAGAGTATTGGCGAGCAGACTCGAGACCCGGTCGAGTTCCTGTCGTGATCGCCATGAGGCCCTCCGGCCGCGGACATGCGTCGGCCAGGGCGCGTCGGAGGACGCGTCCTGGTGCTTGCGGCAGGCCGGTGGGGGTGTCGGACGTGCGGGGACGTCGGACGTGCGGGGGTGTCAGACGTGCAGGGGTGTCGGACGTGCCGGGGCGTCAGACGTGCAGTGACGGCGCGGGCCGGGCGCCGGCCGGACCGGTCACGGCGCGGTGGATCTCCGCCGCCGCCGTCGACCGGTTGAGCGTGATGTAGTGCAGCCCCGGGGCGCCTTCGGCGAGCAGCCGCCCGGCCATCGCCGTGGCGTGGTCGACGCCGACACGGTGGCTCAGCGCCGGGTCGTGGCGCGCGGCGTGCAGGCGGTGTGCCAGTTCCTCGGGAAAGGCCGCACCGCTCAGTTCGGCGAAGCGGCCGATCTGGCGGGCGTCGGTGGCCGGCATGATCTCCGGGATGATCGGGATGTCACAGCCCGCGGCGGCCACGCGGTCGCGCAGCCGCAGGTAGTCCTCGACGTGGAAGAACATCTGGGTGATGGCGTAGTCGGCGCCCGCCCTGCACTTGGCGGCGAAGTGCTTGATGTCGCTCTCCCAGTCGGGCGAGCGCGGATGACGCTCGGGGAATGCCGCGACGCCGATACTGAAGTCCCCCAACTCCCTTACGAGGGTGACCAGTTCATGGGCGTGCCGGATGCCTTCGGGGTGCGGGATCCACGGGGCGTTCGGGTCGCCGGGCGGGTCGCCGCGCAGGACGAGGACATCGCGCACACCGGCGTCGGCGTACTGCCCGATGATGTGCCGCAGCTCTGCCACCGAGTGGCCGACAGCGGTGAGGTGGGCGACCGGGCGCAGCGTCGTCTCGGCGACGATGCGCTTGGTCACCTCGACCGTGCGCTCCCGGGAGGAGCCCCCCGCGCCGTAGGTGACGGAGACGAAGTCCGGCGCGAGGCACTCCGTGCGGCGGATCGCCTGCCACAGACCACGCATCCCGGCCTCTGTCCTCGCGGGGAAGAACTCGAAGGAGAACGAGGGGGCCGGGCGCGCGAGGATGTCACGCAGCGTCGTCATGCCCGGCCCCCCTCGGTCTCGTCGGCGCCGGTCCCCGCGGTACGCAAGGGGACTCCCCCGATCGCTCGGATTCCCCCCACCCTGCGGCCCGGCGCAGGAGAATCCCTCGCGGAACAGTGGACTCGGGGTGGAGGCCGCGGGCTCGGCTCCCGCTCTAGATCCCGTCGGAAGGGCCCTGGGCCGCGTACCGGTCGAACGTGGAGCGACGCCGCGGTTCCGCCGTCACGTCGAGCGCCGGGTCGAGCGAGATGATCGCCTGGCGCAGACGCTGTAGCTGCGGCGAGGGTTCCACCCCCAGCTCCTCCACCAGGCGTACCCGCAGTCTGCGATAGACGTCCAGGGCAGAGGGCCGTTGCCCGGCCCGGTACAGCGCCAGCATCGCCTGCGCGTGCAGCCCCTCGTGGTGGGGGTGACGAGTGATCAGGTCGATCAGCTCGGTGAGCAGGCCGGCGTGGCGCCCGAGCCGCAGATCGGTGTCGATGCGCCGCTCGACGGTCACGAGCCGGGCCTCCTCGAGCCGCATGGCCTCTATCTCCAGTACGGGACCGAGACGTACGTCCATCAAGGCCTGCCCCTGCCACAGGGCCAGCGCCTGCTCGAAGGCGTGGGCGGCCCGCTCGTCCTCACCGCGGCCGAACGCCGTCTGGCCTTCGGCGGCCAGCGTCTCGAAGTTGTTCACGTCCACGGACTGCGGGGGGATCTGCAGGAGGTAGCCGCCGTGCCCCGTGGCGAGCAGGCGCTTCTCCTCGCCACCCGATCCGGGGCCGAGGGCGGCGGAGATGCCGCGGCGCAGCTGCATGATGTACGTCTGCAACGTCGTCGCCGCGCTCGGCGGCAGTTCGCTCCGCCAGATCTCTTCCATCAGCGTCGAGATCGGCAGAACGCGACCGGAGTACAGGGCGAGCAGCGCGAACACCTGGCGGGGTTTGCCGGCGCTCGGCACGATCGTCTTGCCGTTCACGGTGGCACGCATCGGTCCCAGGACTTGTATCTGCATGACTTCCTCCGATCGTCGTCGGCAGGGCAAGCAGGACAGGGCAAGCAGGACAGGGCAACGCAGGACCGGGCGGGGCCGGACCGGGCGGGGCCGGACAGCGGGTCGGGTCGGGTCTGTGCCAGCGAGGTCAGACGCTGCGCGCCAACGACGCGCGCCGCGTGTCCGCGGCAGGCATGAAGACGCCCTCGGGGCCGGCCATGAGGATCATCTGCTGCACGCGGCGCAGCTCGGCGGAGGGCTCAAGTCCCATCTCGCGTACGAGAGTTGCGCGCAGACGCTGGTACGCCTCCAGCGCCTCGCCGCGCCGTCCGGACCGGTGCAGGGCCAGCATGTACTGCCCGTGCAGGTTCTCGTGTATCGGGTAGCGGTTGACGAGGACGGTGAGTTCGGCGAGCAGGTCACGGTGGCGGCCGAGGCGCAGTTCCGCCTCGATGCGCTGGTCGAGGACGCACAGCCGCGTCTCCTCCAGGCGCTTGGCCTCCATCTCGAGCTGCGGGCCGATCTGCACGTCGGCGAAGGCGGAGCCGGTCCACAATGCCATCGCCTCTCGCAGATGCCGTGCGGCCCCCGGGAAGTCACCGGCGTCCATCGCCCGGTACCCGAGGCCCGACAGACGGTCCAGCTCGCGTACGTCGAAGGTGCCGTTCGCGCTGTCGAGCAGATAGCCGCCGGGCGCGGTGACCAGGACGTCCTTGGTAGTCCTCGGTACGCCGTCGTCCGCGGCCAGTGGGTCTTTCTCCAGGGCGACCGCGATGAGTTCGCGAAGTTGCAGCACGTATGTCTGCAGCGTGGTGCGGGCGGTGCGCGGCGGGCGGCCTGCCCACAGCTCCTCGGTGAGCGTCCCGACGGGCACCACCTGGCCCGCGTGGAGAGCGAGCAGCGCGAGCAACTGGCGGGGCTTGGGTGCGGTGGGCGTCACGCCGACACCGTTCAGAGTGACTTCGAGCGCGCCCAGCAGCCGGATGTCCATGTGCATCTCCCCCTGTCGCCCAAGAACCGCGCCCAAAAACAGGGCGCCCGGTCTGTTGTCATTAAAGCACAGCCGTGTCCCGGGATCCGTAGATGCTTTTGAGCATCCTTTCCAGCGACAAATAAGGGCGGCCTGCCCCTATTTGATGGCGTTTCAGGCTCGACGGGAGGCGGCAAAAAAAGAGACCGTACGGTCTAAAAATGCACACAGACTTGGCAGTCTGCGTCCGGGGTGGGCTCGGTCGGCGTGGCGCCGGTGAGGGCGACCGCGGCCCAGATGGTTCAACGCTGAACGAATTCTGTGAGAGCGATTCTGAGGGCGGCCACCGGACCGCGAAAACCGGGTGTCACGTGCGCCGAGAGCATCTCCCCCGCCTTGAGCCGGGTGACTGCTCCCGCCCGTCCCGTCGGCCGGCCCGCGGCGACCGCTCCCCCGGCGAAGGACCTGACGGCCTCTCACCCGTCCAGCCGTCCGGCCGTGCGGAGCGGGTACGTCACTACTCCGAGACGTTCGGCGGCGCGGAAGTCTCTCGCTCGTGCCTCTCCCCGCAACCTCCTGGCCGACGCGCGCTCCCGGCCCGCGGCAGTAGCTCGGCGCCGCTGCCTGCGAAGGTTTTCGGCGGCGACGGTGCTGCGGACGCTTCGAGGGTCCGGTCGCCGTGACAGTGGCGGCTCGGGCCGATCTGCCGAGTCCGCGCCGCCGCCCGCAACTGCCCGTCCAGGTTCCCGGCTGCGGTCCCCCAGGCCCGTGCCCGGCTCCGCGGACGGTGGACGCGGGCCGCCGGCAAGCATGGTTCGAGGTTGCGCGTCGCTGTGTGTCGCGGTCGCCACCGCGCGGCCCCGGCATCGACAGCGGGCCATGTCCCCGGGGCCCTGGCCGAGTGGCTGTGGCCTGACGGGCGGCCATGTAGCGATCCGCGGCTCTTGGACACGAAACGTGGCGGGGGTCGTGGCCCACGTGAGCCCGTGCTGCGCGAAAGCCCCCGAGCCGGTTGCCCCCTGCCAAGCACCGGGTGCCGCACGCCCGGAGCCGAGAGCCCCCCGGCCGGGACGAGTGTCCGGGCATCCGGCCCGTACCGTCGAACGGCTTCCGCGACCCATCCTCCGGAAGGGGCGCGACAGCTGCGAACGCACGGGACGGCGTGCTTCGAGAGGGCGGCTTCGTGCTCAGGAAGAGCGGGTAGCTCCGCGACAGTTCCGCCGTAGGGAGGCAGCCCGAGACAGGCAGGAGTATGCAGACTTCCCGGCGGAGGTGCGCGGCCTGTGGTGCGCGAGAACATGCGGAGCCATGCTGTCGACGGCGTATTTCCCGGGCAGCGGTGACCGGAATGCGACCAGGGACTGCAACGACCATGAGGGGCGGCCTGAGTGCGGGCATAACGGAGTACGGGCCACTTTCTACAGGCCTGCTGCCGCCGTGTTGGGGGTGACAGTTCGGCTGGGCTGCCCCCCTCGACTCCATAGGTTGGCGTCACCGTTTGCTGCACGATGGCTGGTGCCGGCCGATTTCCTCTCTCGTCAGAACTGTGATGCGCCGGCCGATCGGCTCTCCGCCGAACGCGCGTTGGGTTCCCGCGTAGGCGCGACGCTTCGAGTTCGGTTGCTCGCCGGAACCGTCCGGACCTGTGCGCCGCCCCGACGATCAAAGGCGAAGGAACATCGAGCGAGGAGAGAGAAGGCTGGCAGGGCACGCGATGCGGGGGCCCTGCACTGCTCGCTCGTACGCCCCTCCCCTGCCCTCCGGCCTGTAGTGAGCTGCGCGGCTGTCGGCAAGTGCCGGGACGCTCATCGCCGCCGGTGGACTAGTCGTTCATGCGTAGCGGGCCGGTGATGTGCTGTCCAGACTGACTGGGCTTCATGCTCGGGAGTGTTGGAGGCGATGGTTGGCCCGGGGGATCGAAGGGGCTAGCATGCTTACTAGTTCGCCGCCAAAACGGCGTCTGACCTGGGAAAACAAACATCGTCGCAAACATCGCCACAAGTTTGCGGGCAACTAGAGGAGTGGGTTTGAGTAGTAGCCTTCACACCCACTCTGGCAACCGCAGATCCCTACGCCTTGCTAGCGATGAATGTGGCTGCGTGGCAGACCGCATGAGCATCTACGTACAAGCAGGCTTGCTTGTACGTAGATGCCCAGACCGTGCCGTCTACGAACCAGCAGGCCTGTTTGCAGGCGTGCCTACTTGTGCGCTCACCTATGTCATTGCGGGCCAGGTTCCAGACTGGGTCGGCTACCACCATGTGGGCCTGCATGCGGGTGTGCTTCGTGGCGTGACTACACGTGCACCACGAAACCAACAGGCAGGCCTGGGTGTTCACCTGCGAACCAGTCAACCTGCGCACAGATACGGAAGCAGGCCTACCCACCCGTCCCCAAGTGCGTATGCAGACAGGTACGCAGGCCCATCAGTGCACCGCCATGCAAGCCTGCATGCTGATGAATCCGCCTGTCCGTCACCAAGTCAGCGGAAAGTCAGGCCAGCAAACCCACCTGCAATGAGGCACGCAGATTGGCGTGCAGACCTACCCGCACGCCTGCATGCCGAGTTGTGGATAGGTGAGCGCAGCAGCAGGCGTACGAGTCAACCCGGCTGCCCGACAGGAAGCAGGCAGGGCAGTAGGTTCGTCGGTCTCCTCGGCAACCTGTACGCAAGTGGCAGAGCGCACGGGCAAGCAGACACAACCGGCGGCAAGTCTGCGTACGAGTACGGAGGCCAGCCCGCACGCACGCCTGAGCACAGGCCCACCCGTCAGCCGTTCGACAGACAAGCAACCCTGACGGCCTGTCCGTACGCCGGTAGGCAAGTCAACTTCCGTGTCAGCGGCTCCGGTCATCCAGTGACAGGCCGGTCCGGCTACCCGACCGTCGACAGGTTTCCAACTCGGTGCAGCAACAGGCCAGCAGGCGGCACCGCCCACGCAGCGGCTCGCATGAACGCACCCAGGCAGCCTCGTTCGCACTGAGGCAAGCATGTCCATCCGCCACCCGGTGAGTGCCTCTGTCGGCCTACATCCCTGATGAGCAGCAGATATGACGGCGCGTCGGCCCATGAGCCTGTAGAGGTTCCTGATAACGTGAGCGCTGCCCTTTGCCGCAACGTTCCCGGAGGTGAGCACTCTTGTGGGGATGTCTCCTGGCGCCCTTGCATGACAGCCGACCTCTGGAACTGCGATGCGACACCCATGAGTACACGCATCCGACACAACGGGGGACCACGCAGTGCCACTTGTAGGCCGCCCAACCCGAAGCACCTGTGTGAGCTGCGGCGATGGGGGCCAACGGAGTAATTCGGGGCTTCGATCCGCGGGACAGGGCCCTTCCGGACCCTTACCGGACGCCCTAGTGGCGCGCTGCGGAGCGCAGGATCGTTCTGAGCGAAGTTTTGACCATCAGCACCAGCTCAAAAGGGGCATTTCGCGCCCATTTCTGGGCCTGAACCAGAGTGAGAGGATCCATGGCCAGTCCCTTCGAAGCGCCTGACGCTCAAGCGCAGCTCCCGGGCATCCCCTGGGAGTCCCTGTCGCACATCTTCATGTTCGGCAACGGCAAGGGAGGCGTCGGCAAGTCCTCCGTCTCCGCGAACGCCGCGGGCAAGGCCGCGCGCAGCGGACTGCGGACGCTCATCATCGACTGCAACGCGCAGGGCAACATCGCGCGCGAGCTCGGGTACAAGCGGGCCGAGTGGAACGACGGGGGAGCGGGGATGCTCGAGTCGCTGCGCACCGGCGCCCCCCTGAACCCGGTCGAGAACGTGCGCGAGAACCTCGACGTGGTCCTCGGTGGCCCCGCGCTCGGCGACGAGTTCGGAATCTTCTTCCACACGCTGCTCGCCAAGGAGGGACCGCACGCGTACCTGCGGCTGCTCCAGTGTCTGCTGCCGATCGCGCACCGGTACCAGATCATCATCCTCGACACCCCGCCGGAGAACCCGTCGCTCCAGCGGCTCGCGCTCTCCGCCTCCCGCTGGCTGGTCATCCCCGTCAAGAGCGACGGCGGGGCCGAGGACGGCCTCGCGCAGATCGGGCTCGAGTTCTCCTACGTCAAGTTCGTCAGCCACATCAATCCGCACGTCGCCCTGCTCGGGGTGCTGCTCTTCGACACGGGGCGCAACTACAGCGGCATCCACGCCGACGTACGACGCCAGGTGCAGAAGGTGCTCGGCGAAGAAGCCCATATGTTCAAGCACCTGATCGGGCACACGGAGTCGGTCGCCCGCCTCGTACGCAAACGGGGTCAGCTGGTGCACGAACTGGCGGAAGGGCGTGCGGACGGCGACCGCTCGATCCCCGAGACCGTCCAGGGACTCGACGCGGACTACGAAGGATTCACCGAAGAGATGTTCGCCAGGGCACTGGAGCTCAGGAAGGAAGCCGCGGCATGACACCGCCGAAGAACAAGAAGACCCACACCGAGGACGATGAGCGGAGCATGTCGGACGAGGGTGTCGGCAACCTGTTCAGCGGGGGAGGGGCGGCGTCCGGCGCGCTCGCCGGCTGGGCCACGCCTCCCAGCCCCGCACCCGCTCCGGCGGCCCCCGTCGCACCACGCCCCGTCGCCGTCGTACCGCAGCCCGCCCGCGAGATCGTCGCCGACGAACCCGCGCCGGCGGTCGGTGACGCGGACACCGCCAAGCCGGTCGGCTTCTACGTGTCGACGAACGTGGCCAACCGGTTCCGCAAGCTGCGCAAGCAGAGCGACCTGACGCACACGCAGATCGTGTTCCTCGCGGTGGAGGCGGCCGTGGAGAAGGGACTCGCGCAGGTCGTCGAAGAGGCGCGGCGGGCTCCCAAGTTCCAGTCCAAGCTGTTCGCCGTGGCACCTGACAACACGGACCTGCGGGGGCTGGGCCCCGTACAGCTGCAGTACAAGCCGACGCGGGCACAGCGGCAGGTCATCGACGGTCTGGTGAGCGAGGCCGGTCTGCCGGACCACACCAAGTTCCTGGCGGTCGTGCTGGACCAGTACCTGCCGGGACGCAGGGACGCCTGAGGCCCGGCAGACCGGACGCGGTCGAGCCGCGCTCGAGAACGGAGCCGGTCCGGCTCGTGGCGCGGGACCGAACGGGACGGACCTGGACCGGGGGAGTCCGGTCCCGCGCCACGACAGAGGATGAAACAGCAGGTCAGGGCGGTGCCCCAAAAGTCAACGGGACTGACGGGGCCCAACCTCGTAGTTATCAGCTGTACAAGAAGACAGAGACATGTATGCGTACGCGTGATCCTCTGACTCTCTACATGGCAGATAACTGGAAGGTCGGGCCCCGTCAGTCCCGTAGACCGCTGGGAAGCCGCCCTGACCTGCACTTTTGTGTAACGGGACCGAAGGGGCCGAGCCCCGCGCGGGACTGACGGGACTCAACTTTCCCGATATGCCGATTCCCCCACTCGGGCCCCCACAGGTGGGCTAGTCTCTGTTCGGCCAGTTCGACCGAAAGAGGGCGACACCCTCCGCAGACGAAGAGCCCGACAAGGACCCGAAGTTGCCCGACCAGGCCTCGACCAACTCAACGGTCCCGCACGGGACCGTCGACGGGCACACGATCGCGCGGTGGTGCGCCAGGGAGGGCTGGCCGGTCCACCCGCTCGCCCCCCTCCAGAAGACCCCGGCCGCCAACTGCGCGCACTGCAAGGGCCATCAGCACGCCCCGGCCGCCTGCCCCTGCCGTACGCAGAGCCGTTGGTGTCACGGTTTCCACGCCGCGACCACGGACCCCGGCCTCGTCGACACCTGGTGGCAGGCACAGCCCCGCTTCGGCGTGGGCGTCTCGTGCGGACCGGCGGACCTCGTCGTCCTCG
Source organism: Streptomyces kunmingensis (assembly GCF_039533535.1). Classification (NCBI taxonomy): domain Bacteria; kingdom Bacillati; phylum Actinomycetota; class Actinomycetes; order Kitasatosporales; family Streptomycetaceae; genus Streptomyces; species Streptomyces kunmingensis. The sequence continues at coordinate 33,512 of NZ_BAAATS010000011.1, read as the reverse complement.
ACGTCGACGCGCACGCGGTCCAGGTCCCCGCACGGGAGCGGCTGCTCCCAGGGATCCCCATCGGCCCGCAGGTGGTCCTTGCGGGTCTGGCCACCGGCTTCGACACCCTGGCACTGCTGGCCGCCCTCCGCGGCCTGCCGAGCCCCGCCGACGACGAGACGACCTTGCGGGTGCGGACCCCGTCCGGGGGCCTGCACATCTGGTACCGCAATCCGCACCCGGCGACCCGGTACCGGTCGTCCACCGGATCCGGCCCCAGAACAGCGCTGGCCTGGCAGGTCGACATCCGGTCCGACAACGGCTACATCGTCGCCCCCGGCACCCGCACCACCGCGGGCCGCTACGTACCCGTCGGCGCGGCCCGGCACCCCGCCCCGCTGCCCGACTGGCTGGCCGCCGAGCTGGAGCGCACCGGCCATGTCCGCGCCACGGACCCGCGGTCGACAGTCACCCCGGCCCCGGCGCGGCGTTCCCGGCGCCCCGCCGTGGCAGCGGGACGTCTCCTGGAGCCGCTGCTCGCGGAGGTCGCCGCCTGCGCGGCCGTCGCCCAGGGCGCGAGCTTCACCGAGAAGCTCAACCGCGCCGCCTACACCGCGGGAGGACTGATCGAGGGCGGCCACCTGACCGGACCCGAGGCCCGCAGGCTGCTCGAGGAGACCGCCCGCGCTGCCCGCCCGCACCAGGACCGCCGCAACCTCACGATCATCGAGTCCGCTCTGTCCGCCGGCGCGCAGCGCCCGCTCCACCTTCGAGGACGCTCATGAGCGCCGAGCCCGGGCGCTTCGACGCCGCAGCGGCAGCCAGACAGATCCAGCAGCAGAGCCTCGACCTCGCCCTGCGGCAGCAGACCGTCCCCGCCCGGCCGAGCGAGGAGCCCGCCGCGCACCCGCCGCAACCCGCCGGACTGCTGCCCGACTCCCTCAGCGACCGCGGCAACGCGAAGCTGTTCGCGCGCCTCCACAGCGACCGGTTCCGGTACGTCATCGGGATGGGCTGGCACTCCTGGGACACGTACCGCTGGAAACTGACCGGTGGCGAGGAGGCCGCCGTGTGGGCCGCGGGGGAGATGGCCGAGCAGTACGCGGGCCACGACTCGGCCGGCCGGTTCACCGACCGTCAACTGGCCGGGCATCGCCGCCACTCCGAATCGACAGCCGGGGTCAAGGCCCTCCTCTTCCAGGCGCAGGCGGCCCCCGGCCTGAGCCTGTCCCCCGATGTGTTGGACGGCGACATCTACGCCCTGTGCACGCCCTCCGGCGTGGTGGACCTGCGCACCGGTGAACTGCGCAAACCCAACCCGCTCACCGACATGCACTCGCGCGCCACCTCCGTCGCCCCGCACAAGATGCCGGTCCCGCGCTGGGACAGCTTCCTGCGCGACACCTTCGGCGGCGACGACAAGGGGCTGGAGACCACCCGGTTCCTGCACCTGCTCCTCGGTTACTCCATCACCGGCGACGTCGGCGCCCAGGTCCTGCCGTTCCTCTACGGCTCGGGCGCCAACGGCAAGTCGGTGCTCCTGGAGGTCATGACGCAGATCCTGGGCGACTACGCGAACGCCGCGCCGCCCGGATTCCTCATGGAGAAGGGCAAGTTCACGGAGCACTCCACGGAACTGACGGAACTGCACGGCAGGCGCATCGTCGTATGCAGCGAACTCAAACCCAACGACAAGTTCAACGAGGCCAGAGTCAAGCTGCTCACCGGCGGCGACACCATCACGGCCCGCCGCATGCGGCAGAACTTCTTCACGTTCATGCCGACGCACAAGCTCTGGCTGCTGGGCAACCACCGGCCCGAGGTGGGCACCGGCGGGCACGCGTTCTGGCGTCGGATGCGCATCATCCCCTTCGAGCGGCGCGTCCCCGACGAACGCAAGATCGACAATCTCGCCGCCGAACTCGTCGCCGACGAGGGCCCCGGGATCCTGCAATGGCTCATCGAAGGCGCACAGCGCTACCTCGCCACCCGCGACCCGCTCGCCGGGCCCGCCTCCGTGCGCGTCGCGACGGCCGCGTACGAGACCACCGAGGACCACATCGGGCGCTTCCTCGGCGAACGCTGCACCACCGACGCGCACGACAGCCCCCACGTCGAACTGCGCGTCGAGCAGAAGCTGTTGTACGAGGCCTACGCGCGCTGGTGCTCGGACGAAGGCATCCGTGCCTCCACGCCGCGTGCCTTCGCCAGCCGTATCCGCCAGGAGCTCGGCCTGGCCTCTCCGGCCGAAATGATCAAGAATAACGCGACCAAGCTCTACCCGGGACTCGCGCTGATGGCCGAAAACACCGTCGAAGGGGGCGCTCGATGACTCCCCGCGCCCTGCCCGCACGCGTCAGGCAACCGTACGATGGACTCGGCTGTCCCGGCCGGCCCCGCACCGCCGGTCCGGACGCAAGCCCTGTGAACGACACACCGCCAGGCCGACCCGCGGCCAGCCACACGCAGGAGGGCCGATGAGCGCGCTGCCCCAGGAAGGCGATGTCGCCCAGGAGGTCGAGATCGTGTGGATCGAGGATCCGATGAAGCTCGACTACGTCCGCCAGGCCCTCGACAAGGTCCACACCCGCAAGGGCAAGCCGCGGTACGAGCGGGACGGCCGCCTCATCGGTTACTCCAACCTCGCGCCCAAGGCGCCCCGCAGCGCCGACAGCGGCCTCTTCGCCCGGCGTACGTTCTATCTGCTGCCGCACGACCGGCCCAACCGGCCCGACGACCCCGAGTGCCCCTACAAGGTCGGCTCGCCCCTGGAGGCCGTCGACCCGCGTACGGTCGCCGCGGGAGCCGTGGGGGAGAAGACCGCCCGCTCACAGGGCACCGCGGAGACCGTACGGACCGGGCCCTGACCTACGGCTGTACCGGCCCGGTGATGGTCGTCGTGAAGACGGTCTCGCCGTCCTGCCGGCCCACGACCTCCACCGTCATCGTCCCGTCGTCGGCCGGGGTGCGGCGCGTCACCTCGATCCAGCAGGGGCGGTCGAGTTCGGCGTAGCGCTGGAAGACCGAGGCCATGCTCGCCGGCGGCATCGTCGCCGGGGCCGTCAGCGCGCACGCCGCCTGGCGTGCCGCTTCGAGCAGGACCATGCCGGGCAGATGGTCTCCGGCGTGGTCGAAGAAGATCGGGTGGTTCAGGTCCGGGGTGAGCAGCCAGACCGTGTCCATGTCGGTCGGGGTGAGCACCACGTCGGTGGCGGAGTTGCGGCCCACGGAGGCCGGGGTCATGGGAGCGGAACCCGGCCGGGCCAACGGCACCGTCGCGGCGTCGGGCCGGGGGCGGTTCGCCCGCAGGCGGGCGTAGACGGGCGGGGTGACGGCGGAGAAGTGTGCCGTGCCGTGTGCGACCACGGTGTCCTCCCGCCGGATACCGAACTCCATGCGCAACTGGCTGATTCTTCGCCCGGTACGGACGATTTCAGTGCATTTGACGTGGAGGACGTAGTCCGTGGGACAGGCTCCTATGTGCAAATTCTCCAGGTAGGTCGTGTAGTTGAGGTTCCACATCACGAAGTGATGGCCGAGCGGCACGCCCAGCTCCGCATGGGCCAGAAACATACCGGCTTGACGGAAAGTCTCGGCGACCTGGAGCGGGTCGTGGCTGCGCCCGTCGGCGCTGTTGAAGAGGGTGTGGGCGCGCGGCCACTGCCCGGTGAGTGAGAACCGGAGGTCTTCCCGGGCGGTGCAGCCGGTGAGGAAAACCTCCGCCAGGGTCGCGCGGTGTACGTATTCCTTAGGAACTGTGGTGGTGAGCCGGGGCATGTCGGGCAGTTGGATTGCGCCACTGGTGGTGGACAGCGCCATGGAAGACCCCCGTTTTGGATGCGCGGTCAGCGACCTCTATAAGATACGGACCTACCGGTTTTGTTAAAGAGAATCAGAAGGTAAAGACTTCCCCAAGTGTGGCTGGATTAGTAGAGGAACGCATTCCGATTTGCGCAATCACTCCACGTCTCCAGGTGCAAAGATTCACAAAAATAGGGGTGAAAAGGACTTAACGGGCAGATGTCGAAGCTCGGAGGGAAAATCCCGGAAGTTCGGAAACATGTTGATCGGTTTGTTTTGCTGTAAGGGATGTTCCGGGGAGCCACCCCAGAAGCGATAGGGAGAAATTCCTTGACGAACGCCCCTCTGCGCACACTCCGTCTCGCCGCGGTCAATATCGACGGTGTCCTGCTCAACGACACTTTCAGCCCCGTCCTGCACCAACTGGTCACCGAGTGGGGAGGCACCTACACCGCCGAACTGGAGCAGCGGTTGCTGTCGCAGACGCAGGCCCGGGCGGCGCGCGTGCTGGCGGAAGCCACCGGCTCCACCGCGACCGAGCAGGAGGTGACCCAGGCCTACTTCGCGGCCCGCGAGCGGTATGTGCGGACCCATCCCGTACGGCTCCTCGACGGAGCCGTACCGCTGCTCGAGCGGCTGCGCTCCCTGGGGCTCGAGCTGATCTGCTACGGCGGTCTCGAGGCCGGCCACTTCCGGCGCCACCTGGGCCCCGAGGCCTCCCGGTTCACCGCCCCCGGGTACATCTGCACCAACGATTTCCGCCCCGGGATCCGGGAGATCGTCGAGGACTTCTTCGCCCTCCGGCGCGACCAGGTGCTCTTCATCGACGACGCCGCTTCGTTCGCGGCCCGGGCCCGCGCCCTCGACATCCCCTTCATCGGACACCCCAGCGCGTACGAGCACGGTTTCCAGCCCCGTCTGATGCGAGCGGCAGGCGTCCGTCACGTGGTCGGGTCGCTGGACGAGATCGACGAGGCCCTTGTGCGCAAGGTCGACCAGGAAGCCGCGGACGGCACGGTGTGGCGGGACGCCGGCCGCGCCGCCGCGGAGGAGGTGGGCGCATGAGCCGCGCCGCTGCCCCGATCCTGGAGGGCAAAGTCGTGATCATCCACGGTGCCAGCAGCGGCATCGGCGCCGCCGCCGGACGGGTGTTCGCCCGTCATGGCGCCGTGGTGATGCTGACCGCCCGCCGGGAGGACCGGCTGCGCGAACTCGTGACCGCGCTGCGCGGCACAGGCGCCGAGGCGGCGTACCACGTCGTGGACGTGCGCGACGGGGAGGCCGTGCGGCGCGCGGTGGACAGCACCGTCGAGCGGTACGGGCGTCTGGACCTGGCCTTCAACAACGCCGGCGTCGGCATCCCCAGGACGCCGATGCACCTCATCGAGGACGACGTGTACGACCGGGTCGTCGAGACGAACGTGAAGGGGGTGTGGAACTGCATGCGCCACGAGATCGCCGCCATGCTCGTGGGCGGGAGCGGCGTGATCGTCAACACGAGCAGTGTCGGCGGGCTGGTCGCCTCCTCGACCGGGGCGCCCTACATCGCGTCGAAGCACGCGGTGCTCGGACTGACCAAGGCGGCCGCGGTCGAGTACGCGCCGCACGGCATACGTGTCAACGCGATCGCGCCGGGGCTGACACGCTCCGAGATGATCGACGAATGGTTCGCGGCCTCGCCGGAGGCCGAGGAGAGAGCTCACCGTTCCGCGCCGCAAGGACGCGCAGCCGACCCGGAGGAAGTGGCGGAGACGGCCGCCTGGCTCTGCAGTGACGGAGCCAGCTTTGTGACGGGTGCCACCCTGGCGGTCGACGGCGGACGTACCGCCTGGTGAGCGAGGTGCGGGAGTGACGAAACGAGCCTGATTGTGGCCGACGGACGCGGTCTGCCGGACAGGCGATCCGGGTAAGGTACCTCACGTTCGGTTTGCTTTGTCGGCGGAAGGTTGGGTCATGGCACAGCAGGAGCGTGCGATACGTACCCGTCGGGCGGTTATCGAGGCCGCGGCCTCGGTCTTCGCCGAGCGGGGGTACGCGGCGGCCACCATGGCGGAGATCCTCCAGCAGGCCGGTGTCACCAAGGGGGCTCTGTACTTCCATTTCGAGTCGAAGGAAGTCCTGGCCCAGGCGGTCATAAACGCGCAGGTGGACACCGAGTTGTGGATGCCGCGCGAACTGAAGCTGCAGGAGTGGGTCGACGTCGGGATGACGCTGGCGCACCGGATCCCGGACGACGTCATCCTGCTCGCCGGCATCCGCCTGTCGGCCGACATGCAGGGGCGGTCCCGGTTCGGCAGTGCGTGGCCCGCCTGGATCGGCCTCGTCACCGGCCTGCTCGCGCAGGCGAAGGAGCGGGGCGAGGTGCTGCCGCACGTCGACCCGGTGGAGACCGCGGAGTGCTTCCTCGGCGCGTGGGTCGGTACCCAGTTGGTGTCCGAGACGGAGTCGCGCTGGTCGGATCTCGGCCGCCGCATCTCCGTGCTGTACAACCACGTGCTTCCCGCCGTCGCCACGCCGGCCGCGCTCGTCAGGCTCGACACCGCGCCGGACCGTGGCGCCCGGGTCCTCGCCGAGCTGCAGGAGGCCGCGGCGGACAGGGAACTCGTGGCGGTCCAGGCGTAGGAAGCACCCCGTAGTCCGTGTCCCGGTCCTTCGGCCGGGGCGCGGACTACTGCCGTTCCTAAACCATCCACGTGGTTTTGGTGGGTCACCGGGGCCAGGGGAGTGGGTCGGGTGGATGGCTCCTCATACCGACCGTTCACGCCTTTGTTGCAGGTGTTTTCGGACAGTGATCGCCGGTCCGGAACTCCGCCCTCGCTTCCGGCCTCGGTAAAGGTGCAGGACAAGGCCGATGTGGCTCGTGATGCTGGTTGGATTCTCGTCGCATATGCCAGGCAGAAACCAACCACGCGTGCGGTTTGCTACTGTGTGCCGGGCGGGGGCACCGCTGCTGGCGGCAGCCGTCTGGGTCGCGGACCCGACGGGCCGACCAGGGCGGAACGAGGAGGAGCTCATGGTCAAGCAGGAGCGGGCGGCCCGGACCCGCCGCGCCCTCATCAATGCGGCCGCGGAAGCCTTCGCCGACGACGGGTACGCGCTGGCCTCCCTCCCCGCGATCAGCAAGCGGGCCGGTGTGAGCACCGGCGCCCTGCACTTCCACTTCTCCAGCAAGGACGCGCTGGCGGCAGCGGTCGAGAGCGCGGCGGAGCACACCGTACGGACCATGGCCGAGCAGTGCGGCGCTTCGACGGTCACACCACTGCAGTGCCTGGTGAGCGCGGTCACGCGGCTGCTCGACGCCGTGAGTACGGACCCCGTGACCAGGGCGGGGCTCAGGCTCGCGGGAGATCCCTCCCGCAAGAGCGGGGGCGGTCTCATCCGCTGGTGGCACGAGTGGGTCCGCGACGTGCTCGTGGCGGCGGCGGAAGCGGGCGAACTGCCGCGGACGGTCTCCCCGGAGGGCGCGGCCATGGCCATCTCGGCCGCCGTCGCGGGCGTGGGGCTGCTCGGAGGCGCCTTCGGCCCGGAGCCGCTTGCCCAGGTACACCTGGCCCAGTTCCGGGAGTTCCTCCTGTCGCGGTTGGCCGTGTCGCCGTGGAGCGAGCAGCCCGGGCGGCTCGACGGAGCGGCCGAATCGGTCGAGTCCGGCTGACGGATGCGCGGGTCCTGTCCGGCTCGAGCCGGACTCCACCGGGAGCCCGCAGACTCGGTCCGGTGATCCGGGTCGCAGGAGAGGGGCCAGCACTGATGTCGTCACACCCAGCGCACGTGGCCGAATACGCGATCCCGGTGGAAGCACCCGCCGGCGTGGTCTACGGCCTGCTCGCGGATCCGCTCCGCTGGCCCGTGCTCTTTCCCTCGTACATCCATGTAGAGCGCATCGACAGTGACGGGTCCCGTGAACTGCTGCACCTGTGGGACATGGCGAGCGGCCGGCTGCGCGCCCTGCACGTGCGCCGGCACCTGGACCCGCGCACCAGGACCGTCGAGACCGAGCGCATCGACCCCACGACGCGGCAGGTCACCGGCCGCGGCGTCTGGCGGGTGACGCCCGACGGCGACCATGCCAGCGTGCTGACCCTGCGCCGGGAACTGGGAACGTTTCTCGCACTCGGGCCACGGGCCGCGACCTCGACGGCGGCGCAGGCGCTCGACGCGGAGGTCAGGGCACGCCTCGACGAGGTCAGGGCGGTGGCCGGGCGCTGGGAGCGGCTGGACGAACTGCTGATGGCGTTCTCGGACAGCGTGCACACCACCGGGCCGCCCGAGCTGGTCTACGACTTTCTCCAGCGCATCGAGGACTGGCCCGAGCTGGTTCCGCACATCGAGTGGACCGAGGTGGGCACGGACGTGCCGGGTGTGCAGTTCGTCGACATCGACAGCGCCGCCTGGGACGGCGGCTCCACGGTCACCTCGGGCGCCGTCCGGCTCTGCTTCCCCGCTGCCGGATACATCGTCCACAAGGACGTGGTGCCGCCCGCGGTCCTCTCCGGGCACACCGTCCAGTGGACCCTGCTGCCGGACAGCTCCGGAGTCTCGGTGGTCTGTACGCACTCCGTGCTGCTCAGGGAAGAGGCCCTCGGCTCCTTCCTCGGCGCCGGGGCCACCCTCACCGACGCGCGCCACGAAGTGCGTACGGGGCTGGGACAGGCCGGTGCCGAACTCCTCGGGCTGGCCAAATGGCATGCGGAGAGCGCCCTGCGCCGCGTGGGGTGATCATGCTGACCGCACCGGCGGGGACGACGAGGAGGAACACGCCCATGAGCGCTACCGGGCCGAGAACGCTCCTGCGGGACGAGCGGACGACCGCGCCTGCCGCGGCGGCGCCCTTCCACCTGGCGCCACCGCCGTCCCCCGCGGTCGTGCGGCGCGCCCGGCGCCTGGAGACGCTGCTGGGCGACCCGTCCGAGCGGGCCAATCCGTACGGGCACCACGCGCTGGCCCTGCCGGCCGCGCTGCGGCGGCTGCCCGCGCTCAGCAACATCGCCGAGTCCGAGCTCCGGCCGGTCGGCCGGGGCGGGTACTTCGAGGGCGCCGACGGGCTGGTGGCCGCCCTGCGCCCGCTGTTCCGCCGCGATCTGGCCCTGAGTCATGTCGCCGTCACCACGGCGCTCTTCGCGGCCGACGCCGAGGGCTCGGGCGGCCCGCTGCCGGGGCGGACCGTGGAACTGGCCCGGCTGCTCGGGCCCGCGGCGCTCTGTGCCGCGGCCGGGACCGCGCTGCGTGCGGCCGTGCGTGCCGTCGCCGAGGGGGAGCCGCGGACGCCCGGGCTCTCGCGCTGGCGAGCCTCCCTCGCCCGGAGCTTCGCGGACCTGTCGGCGTGCGAGAGCCTGACGACCGTGGCGCTGCGCTCCCTGTGCCTGCCGCCGGGCACGGGACGGTCGCTGCGGGCCGCCGCGGGCTGCGTAGTGCCCGCCCTGGCCGCCGAGATCCTGGACGAAGCCGTGCTCACCCTGGGCGAGAGCGGTCAGCAGCCCCGCAGCGCCGCACTGAAGTGGTGTGCTAAGACGGCCGCCGAGGTGCCCTACATACGTGAGGTGGCCGGATCCGCCGACTGCCGGGCCGAGCTGATGCGCGAGCTGCCCTCGTCGGCCGGCCCCGCGGGCGGCCGTGTGGCCGAGCTTCCCGCCCCGGAGTGCGGGAGCGAGCTGGCCGGTGGGCCCGCCGACTGCGAAGCGGAACTGCTGCGCGCCCTCGACGCCGCGGCGGCCGGGGGCGCGGCGGGCCCGGAACCGGGTCCTGCTGGGGCCGCCCGGCGGCTGCTGGCCGAACGCAGGCTGCTGACCGGGCCGGGCAGGACCGTGGTCAGGGCGGGTGCGGTGGCGGCCGAACGCTATGCCCAACTCCTCACGGCCGGCGCGGTGCTGGCCGTTCACCGGGGCGCCACGACGCACGGCGGAAGCCGCTACCTGGCCTCCGAGGCGTGGGCGACGCTGGCGCTGTCCCGAGCCGTCCAGCGCCTCGGTCTGCCGACGGCCGGTTCCCCCGACACGGCCCAGACGGATGTCGAGGCGGAGCTGGACAGGCGCGACCGGCTCGGCACCGACAGCGATCTGTACGCCACCAGGATCCTGTGGTGAGCGCCTGGGATGCGCGGGAGTCGGCCACGGCCGGCGCGGCGCCGGTGTACGTGGCCTCTCCCGACGGCCCGTGGGACCTGGTCCAGGACCGGTTCGCCACCGCGGGGCGCGTGGTCGTGCACACCACATGGGGCGCGTGGGCTCCGGCCGCGCTGCTCGATCCCCAGCTGCGCCAGGTGCTCGGCCAGGACTGGCCCCGCTACCGGCAGGCGCCCCGTGCCGGGCAGCGCCTCGGGTTCGCGGCGTCGCGTCACGTCATGAAGTACACCGTGGCCGCGGTCCTGGAGATACCCGTGCAGACCATCGACTTCACCTTCCGGCCCGGCGGGCGGCCCGGGGTGCGCGGCTGGGACGAGCTCGCGCTGAGCCTCGCGCACACCGACGAACTGCTCGTGGTCGGGGTCAGCCGCACCGGGCCGGTCGGCGTCGACGCCGAGCGGGCCGACCGGTCCATACCCTTCGACCTGATGGGCGAGGAAGTGTGCACCCCGGCCGAGGCCGCACGGCTGGCGGCCCTGCCCGAAGAGGGGCGCCGCGCGGGGCTGTTGCGGCTGTGGACCCTGAAAGAGGCGTACACCAAGGCGCTCGGCTACGGGCTGCGGCACAGTTTCTCCCGGGTGGGGTTCGAGGAGGACGCCGACGGACGGACCAGGCTGGCCGCGCCCGCGCCGGACATCGACGCCTGGACTTTCGACACCCATCGCGTCCTGGACCGTTACCTGGTCAGCGAGGCACACCGGGGCGCACTGCCCGGGCCGTCGGCGGCGAGTCCCTCCGCGGCCGGGGCAGCCGGAGCCACCGCCCCGGGGGACGAGGGACCACGGGACCGGGCATGAGCGACGGACGCCCGATGCCGGGCGGCGTCCTGTGCGTGACCCACGCCAAGTCCGCCACGACACCCGACGGCTCCCATGTGCTCGACCTGTGCGGGCCGCTGACCCCCGCCGAGGCCGAGCGGGTGGCGGACCGGCTCGTCGAACGCCATCGCTCCTTCTCCGTCCTGTTCACCAGCCACACCGACACCCGGCACACGCTGACGCTCGTTCCGCATGATGCCGCCGGGGCCGGGACGCCGCTGTCGCCCGAACTCCTCGCCGACGTGCTGCTGCTGCCGGTGGGCGCGCGGACCGTGCCGCTCATGGGGGCCCAGCGCGCGCAGGTGCGGGCCGCCGTCCGCGCCCCGTACGACCGCGGGCACCACGTCGAGCAGGTGGCCCTGCGCTGGACCGGCCCCCTGGACCCGCGACGCTGGGCGGCCGCCTGGCAGTCCGTGGCCGCCGGGGAATCGGTGCTGCGCAGCGCCTTCGACTGGGTGGCCGCGCCCCGGCTCGTGCTGCACGATCGCGCGGTCGTCGACATCGTCCACCGTTCCCGAACGGAGGTACGGTCCTGGAACGAACTGCTCCTGCACGACCGGGCCCGCGGTTTCGCCCTGGACAGAGCCGGGCTGCTGCGGCTGACCCTGCTGGAGGACGCCCCGTCCGCCACGGACGCGTCCGTGCCGAGCACCCGCGTCCTGCTCACCTACCACCGGGCGCTGCTGGACGAGCGGGCCGTCCACATCCTCCTGCGGGCCTTCTACCGCGCCTACGCGGTGGGCGGGCCCCTGCCCGGCGGGGAACGGCGTCCCGACGCCCGCGACCACGCCCGGTGGCTGGCCGAGCAGTCCCCGGACGCCGCCCGCGGCTACTGGACCCGTGCCGCACCGCCGCCGGACGCCGTGATGAGTCCCGGACGGCCGAGCGGGCCCACACAGCAGCGGGGGGATGCGCAGATACGGCGCCGTCTTGACCCGCTGCAAGCGCTGCGCCTGCGGACCTGGGCGACCGGCCGGGGCGCGGGGGAGAGCAGTGCTCTGCATCTGGTGTGGGCGCTGCTGCTGTACCGCGCCGCGGGCGCCCGGGGCCCGGCGCACGTGAGTTTCGGTCTGCGCCTCGCGGGGCGGGACGTCGCGCTGCCGGGGGCCTCGGACGCGCCCGGTCTGCTGGGCGGCTGCGCCCCGCTGACGGTGACCGTCGACCCGGCGCAGACGCTGGGCGCACTGACCCACCGGCTGCGTGACGCCTCCCTGGACATGGCCGCCTACCCCTGGGTCAGCGACGAGTTGCTGCGCGAGTGGGCCGACGGCGGCGCGCGGCCGGCGGACACCACCGTCGACTTCGACAGCCGGCCGGTGATGGCCCCGGCCGTGCGCGCGGAGCTCGAGAGCCAGGGTGTCCGCGTCGACATGCCGCGGCTCGTCGGCGGCGGCACGGGCCCGGCCGTCACGCTCGTGGCGCGCCACGAACCCGACGGGGCCCTCGGTCTGACCTCGCTGTACGACCGCGCGGTACTGGGCGACGCGGATGCCACGCTCATGCTGTCGCAGTGCGTACGACTGCTGCGCGCACTGGCGGACTTCACGGACGAGGGCGCCACCGTCGCCGAGCTGCTCGGGGTGCTGGACGGTCTGGGCGTGCCGGGCGCGGCGGCGCGGCCGCCGGACCCGCCGGGGGCGCGCCGCGCTTCGCTGACCACGCTGCGGCGCGGAGAACCGGGTGGCGACGTCGTCTGTCTGATCGCGCAGGAGGGCGTGGTGCCCGGCGCCCACGACCGCTTCGCCCGGCTGCACGACGGCCCGGAGCGCATCGTGGAGCTGCACTGCGACGGTGCGCCGGCCGAACTGCCGCCCGGTCTCGTGGAGGCACAGAGCGGGCGGTTGCTGCTGTGCGGATGCGGGCCGGGCGCGGTGACGGCGTACGAGATCGCGCGCACTGTCGCCGCCTCCCTCGACCCGGTCGTGGTGATGGCGGGCACGGGGAGCGCCGAGGCGAGCGCGGACGCGCTGGTGGCGGGTCTGCGGTCGGTGGCGGCGGGCAGCACGTAGCGCCTCGGGGCCGGGGCGCGGGGTCCCGTGTTCCAGCGGGACACCAGCGATCCAGGGCTGTTCCTCCAGCGGACCGGCGGACGGTGGCGGGGCGGGGACCGCAGGAGAACGAGTCTTGAGGAGGCCGTCATGAACGATCCGGACAACATGCAGCAGGGCGTGGGGGAGCTGGACATCCTGCGCGTCGTGCGGGGACGGGCCGGGGCCGAGGAGGTGGCGGCGCTCACCGTGCTGCTGCTGAGCCTGCGCGCCCGGGCCGAGCGGAAGGACGCCGCGCCGGAGCGCGGCCGTCGCTGGCGGCCGCATGCGCAGGCGTACCGGGCGCCCAGCAGCTGGCAGTGACGGGAGGGCGTACCCGCCCGGAGAGGAGTGACATGTCCATGTCCTACGTGGCCGATCCCGCTCGACCGGAGACGGGAGACATCCGCGGGCGGGTGGCCGAGCTGCACGCGATCCGTGAGCAGGCCCTGCGCGGACCGAGCGACAAGGCGACCGCGGCCCAGCACGCCAAGGGCAAGCTGACGGCCCGCGAGCGGATCGAGCTGCTGCTCGACGAGGGATCGTTCAACGAGGTCGAGCAGCTGCGCCGGCACCGGGCGGTCGGGTTCGGCCTGGAGGCGAAGAAGCCGTACACGGACGGTGTGATCACCGGCTGGGGCACGGTCGAGGGCCGCACGGTCTTCGTCTACGCGCACGACTTCCGGATCTTCGGCGGCGCGCTGGGCGAGGCCCACGCCACGAAGATCCACAAGATCATGGACATGGCCATCGCGGCCGGTGCGCCGCTGGTCTCGCTGAACGACGGCGCGGGCGCCCGGATCCAGGAGGGCGTGAGCGCCCTGGCCGGCTATGGCGGCATCTTCCAGCGCAACACCAAGGCCTCGGGCGTCATCCCGCAGATCAGCGTGATGCTGGGCCCGTGTGCGGGCGGGGCGGCCTACAGCCCGGCGCTGACCGACTTCGTCTTCATGGTCCGCGAGACCTCGCAGATGTTCATCACCGGACCCGACGTGGTCAAGGCGGTGACCGGCGAGGAGATCACCCAGAACGGCCTGGGCGGCGCCGACGTCCACGCCGAGACGAGCGGCGTCTGCCACTTCGCCTACGACGACGAAGAGACCTGCATCGCCGAGGTCCGCTACCTCCTGACGATGCTCCCCCAGAACAACAGGCAGAGCCCGCCGGAGGTGAGTCCCGGCGATCCCGCGGACCGGCGGGGCGAGGCGCTCCTGGACCTGGTCCCGGCCGAGGGCAACCGCCCCTATGACATGACCAAGGTCATCGAGGAGCTCGTCGACGACGGCGACTACCTGGAGATCCACGAGCGCTGGGCCCGCAACATCATCTGCGCCCTGGCCCGCCTCGACGGCCGGGTCGTCGGCATCGTCGCCAGTCAACCCGCCCATCTGGCCGGGGTGCTGGACATCGAGGCGTCGGAGAAGGCGGCTCGCTTCGTCCAGATGTGCGATGCCTTCAACATCCCCGTCGTGACGCTGCTCGACGTGCCGGGCTTCCTGCCCGGTGTCGACCAGGAGCACGGCGGCATCATCCGCCACGGCGCCAAGCTGCTCTACGCGTACTGCAACGCCACCGTGCCGCGCATCTCCCTGATCCTGCGCAAGGCCTACGGCGGCGCCTACATCGTCATGGACTCCCAGTCCATCGGCGCCGACCTCACCTACGCCTGGCCGACCAACGAGATCGCCGTGATGGGCGCCGAGGGCGCCGCCAACGTGATCTTCCGCCGCCAGATCGCCGAGGCCGAGGACCCCGAGGCCATGCGCGCCCGCATGGTCAAGGAGTACAAGACCGAGCTGATGCACCCCTACTACGCGGCCGAGCGCGGCCTGGTCGACGACGTCATCGACCCCGCCGAGACCCGTGAGGTGCTCATCCGCTCCCTGGCGATGCTCCGCACAAAACATGCCGACCTGCCGTCCCGTAAACACGGCAACCCGCCGCAGTAGCGAGAGGTAGAACGTCCTGTTCTGCGTGATTTATGTGGGGTGGAAGTGCGGGCGGTTGCCCAATTGACAAACCGCCTGTGCTGTTTTTTAATGAGAGCCTCGTGCGCCAGAACAGAAAGCCATGGAGGCGAGCTGCGTGGACATCGATGCTCTAGGTGCGCTGGACGTGCGTGAGAACGGGGTGTCCATCACCCCGACCGCGCCCAAGCCGCGCCAGGTTCTCGCCCTGCTGGCCCTGCACGCGGACCAGGTGGTGCCCGTGTCCGTCCTCGTCGAGGAGCTGTGGGGGAGCACGCCGCCGCGCAGCGCCCGTACGACTCTGCAGACCTACGTGCTCCAGGTGCGCGACCTCATCGGCGTGGCCCTGCTGCGGGACGCCGCCGACCGCCCCGCCCGTACCTCCAAAGAGGTCCTGGTGACCGCGCCCGGCGGATACATGCTCGTCAGCGGTGAAGGCCGCAGCGACGTCCGCGAGTTCGACCGCCTCGCGGGGCTCGGCTACCGGGCCATGGACGCCGACGACTACCCCAGGGCCGCGGAGTCCCTGCGGCAGGCGCTGGAGCTGTGGACCGGTGCGCCCTTCTCGGGGGTGCAGACGGGCGAGCAGCTGGGCATGGAGGTCAAGCGGCTCGAGGAGAGCCGGCTGTGCGCGCTCGACCAGCGCATCGACGCCGATCTGCGGCTCGGGCGCCACCGCGAGCTGCTGGCCGAACTGACGGTTCTGGTCAGCCGGTACCGGACGCATGAGAGCCTGCACGCCCAGTTCATGATCGCGCTGTACCGCTCGGGCCGCCGGGGCGAGGCACTGGGGATCTACCGGCGACTGCGGGACACCCTGGTGCAGGAACTGGGGCTTGAACCCTCGGCCCGGATCGCGCGGCTGCACAAGTCTCTGCTGGTCGCCTCGGCCGACGACGGACGCGCCTCGGCCGACGGTGCCGTGCTCTCCATGGGCGGCGCGGGCGCCGTGCCGGCGGGCTGACGCACCCTCTCCTTCTCCCTCCGTCTCGCACAGCGGCAATCGCAGAAAAGCACGCCGAAGAAAGATCGATAGCTCGTGTAAATCGAACTATTTGAAGTCCGCTACAGAGCTACTGGAGAAAATCACTCGGTGGGGCAGGACCCGGATAGCTTGCTTCCCAGCGCAGCTTTCTGGCCACTGGAGGCCATCGCGAGCGGACGCTAACGGGGAGGGTGAAGTGAAGATTCAGCTACTAGGTCCTTTGTGGGCCGAGGTGAATGGCGGGTCGATCGTCCCGACGGCAGGCAAACCTCGCCAGATTCTGGCACTGCTTGCTCTGTATCCCAGCCGGGTGGTACCGGTCCCGACTCTCATGGAGGAGATCTGGGCCTCGCATCCGCCGCAGAGCGCACTCACCACGCTGCAGACCTATATTCTCCAGCTGCGCCGCAGACTCGGGACGGCGATGGGTCCGGGCTCGAGCGAGGGCGTCAAGGACGTGCTCGCCACCAGGCACGGCGGCTACCTGCTCCAGATACCGGACCTCGATATAGACGTCCGCATGTACGAGAAACTGGCCCGTGAGGGGCAGATCGCTTTCGAGGCGGGCGACAATGCCCTGGCGGCGGAGCGCTTTCGCACCGCTCTCGATCTGTGGCGCGGTCAGACGCTCGTCGACGTACGGCTCGGCCCGGTTCTGGAAATCGAGGCCATGCGACTCGAGGAAAGCCGCCTGGTGGCGGTGGAGCGGCGGATAGACGCGGATCTGCGAATGGGCCGGCATGCCGAACTCATAGCCGAACTCATGGAACTCACGGCGCGTCATCCGCGGCATGAAGGTCTGCATTCGCAGGTTATGGTCGCCCTTTACCGTTCCGGCCGGCAGAGTTCGGCACTGGACGTGTACCGAAGACTTCGCGGGCGGCTCATCGAGGAATTGGGCGTCGAGCCGTCACCACAACTCCAGCGGCTGCACCAGGCGATGCTGGCGGTCGACCCGCTGCTCGACGTGATGTCGGGCCCGCGACGGACATCGACGTTCGATCTCTTCGCAGCCTGATACAGGCTCTGAGGGCCTGTCATCGGATCCGGGCCGTCCTGGCGGGGGAGGGGCGGACGGCCCGGAGAGCCCCGAGCGCGCTGCCGGGACGAGTACGACTGGGCCGCGTGCGACCAGGCCGCGTGCGACTAGGCCGCGTGCGCGGCCAGCAGTGCCGAGGCCGTGCAGGCGACGTCGGAGCTTTTGAAGACGCCCGCGTGGTCGTCCGCGAAAGAGATCTCCCGGTGGACGAGAGCGGCCTCCGGGAGCAGCAGGGCGTTACGGGTGCGGTTCAGCCCACGGTCCTGGCTCGACGAACACAGCGCCGTACGGCCCGACCACAGGGGCAGCACGTCGACCGGCTCGGCCAGCGCCAGCGCGGTGAAGCGCAGCGTGGCCAGTTCGAGGTCCGCCACACTCACCTCGGGCACCGCGGCCAGCGCGGCGCACAGCCGGGCGGCGAGGGACGCGACATCGTCGCAGAGGTCCGTCGCGGCGGCGACCTCGCGCTCCAGCGCCCACAACTCGTCCCCGTCCAGCGGACGGGAGAACTCCCCGAGGACCCGCTGGAACTCCTCGACGACCGAACCGGTGTCGACCAGCTCGGGGTCGAAGAGCAGGACGTCGGGCTGCTGCTGACGGTTCGTCAGGGCCTGGGCTATCACCCCGGCGAAGATGCCGCCGACGCCGCTGCCCAGCACCGCCTCGACCCGCAGCCCCGTGGACAGCACCTCGTCGATCCACGGCGCCACGTACGCGTCGAGGCCGGGCCCGTACGGAACGCGGCTGATCGTGGGCCGGGCCCGCCAGATGGCGTGCGGTACGTCCAACAGCGGGACGAGATCGCCGAAACCCGAAGGGGACGTCACTCCGGGCGGACCGTCGACCGCGAGGACCACCTGTCCCGTTTCGCCGTTCCGCAGCTCTTCCCAGTACGTGAGTGCGCCCACAGATCCTCCTCGGTGGTGACCGGACCTGGCCGGCCCGGGAGCCGTACGGGGCCCGCGGAAGGGAAGCGGGCCCGGCACGGCTCCCAGGACGGCCGGCGAGGAGCCGCCCGGGCCGGGGTGAGCCTCTCGGGGGTGAGGCTCACGATCCCGTACCACCCGGCACGCTCTCACCGTTGCGAGCGTAGGCCGCGCGGCTGCCCGCCCCATACCCCTATCGACCCCTATGCCGTGCGCGCCTGCGGGCCGCCCGGGGGGTGGGGGAGGGGGAGAGCGGCCGGACGGCCCGCGGTTCCCGGGGGGTGGGTCCCGCGGCGCTCTCGGTCGGTCACCGGCCGCTCTCACCGCCTCGAGCGTAGAGCGGGGCGCGGCCGGTCAGTACCCCTATCGACCCCTAGGCGCGACCGCTCCTGCCAGGGCGGTGCGGGGTTCACCCGGGGGCCCGTCCGGTCTAGGGTCGGTGCATGCCGCACCGGGAGAACGCGACCCTCTGGGCCGTGAGCGATCTGCACGCCGCGTTACCGGACAACCGGGTCCTCGTGGAGCGGATGCGGCCGCGCTCGGACGCCGACTGGCTGGTGGTCGCCGGTGACTGCGGTGAGCTGGTCCACGACGTGGAGTGGGTGCTGCGCCGGCTCAGCGAACGCTACGCCAAAGTCCTGTGGACGCCCGGCAATCACGAGCTGTGGACCCCTCGCCAGGACCCCGTCCGGCTGCGGGGCGTGGAGCGTTACCAGCACCTGGTGGAGATGTGCCGCACCCTGGGCGTGGTCACCCCCGAGGACCCGTACCCGCTGTGGACCGGACCCGGCGGCCCCGTCACCGTCGCACCGCTCTTCCTGCTGTACGACTACAGCTTCCGCGTCCCCCAAGTGAGCACCAAACAGCAGTCGTTGGAGCGGGCGTACGAAACGGGGGTCGTGTGCAGCGACGAGTTCATGCTCCACCCGGACCCCTATCCGAGCCGCGACGCCTGGTGCCGGGACCGGGTGAAGGAGACGGAGACCCGGCTCGCCGAGGCCGACCCCGCGCTCCCGCTCGTCCTCGTCAACCACTATCCGCTGGTGCGGCATCCGACCAGGATCCTGCGCCACCCGGAGTTCGCGCAGTGGTGCGGCACCGAGCTCACCGCCGACTGGCACACCCGCTTCCCCGTACAGACCGTGGTCTACGGGCATCTGCACATCCCCCGGACCACCTGGTACGACGGAGTGCGCTTCGAGGAGGTCTCGGTCGGCTACCCGCGCGAGTGGCGCCGCCCCGGGCATCCCGCGGTCGGACCGCGCCAGATCCTCCCCGTCCCGGCCTGAGAGCCCGTGTCAGTGCGCCGCAGACACGTCGCTCGTGGCCGCCAGCTCCAGCGGAAGATCCCGGCGGGAACTGATGCGCAACTTGCGGTACACCCGGGTCAGATGCTGTTCCACCGTGCTGACCGTCAGGTACAGCCGCGCGGAGATCTCCCGGTTGGTCAGCCCCTGGGCGGCCAGCGTGGCCACGCGCTGCTCCGAGCCGCTGAGCCGGATCTCCGACCCGCCGCCCTCCTCGGCCGTGTCCCGAACGGCCTCGGCGCTCACCTCGGTGGCCTGATCCGGCGCGCCCACCGGCAGCTCCGGCCGTGGCGCGGACCGCGCCAGCTCCGTCAGAACGAGTTCCGCGGCCGCCCGGTCGCCCGACCGGCGCAGTTCCGAGAGCGCCTGGCCCAGCAGCGAAGCGCGCCGCGGCGCGGAGCACGCGGCGAGCCCCTGGATCCGTAGCGCCAGCCCCCGCGCCCACGGGTGCCGCCCGCCGGACAGCGCGAGCTGATCCCGGGCGAGGCGCTCGGCCTGCACGGGCCGGCCGAGCCGCAGCAGGCACTGCGCCGCGTCCGTGCGCCACGGCAGGTACGCGGGGTCGTCGATGTCCCACTCCGTCATCAGCCGGCCCACCTCGAGGAAGTCGGCCAGCGCCGAGCGTGCCTGCCCGCCCGCGAGCTGGTGCCCGCCGCGGGCGTGCAGGAGAGCGAGCCCCTGCCGCGTCCTGAACAGCCCGGCCGGCAGCGGCCCGTCGAGCAGACGGGAGGCTTCCGTGTACTGGCCCAGGGCGTCGAGGGCCCGTACGAGGACGGCGGCGGTGCCGTACATGAACGTCCCGCCGTCGCGCCCGGGGTGCTCCGGGGGCGTGTGCAGCGCGCGGGCCGCGGCCGCGGCGGCGCCCGGCACGTCACCGGTGCGCAGCAGTGCCTGCGCGTGCAGTTCCGCGAACGCGGCCCCCCACCCCGGCGCCCGCCTGCGCTCGGCCTCCTCCAGCAGGCGCCGGCTCCACACCACGGCCCGTCCGGGGGTGTCGGACAGGGCCAGGGCGAACACGGCGTGCCAGATCGGCACCCACGTCGCCTCGGTGAGCCGCGCCGAGCACAGCACGCGCTCGCCCGGCGGGACGTCGCCGTCGTCCTTGCCGACGGCGGAGGCCGACGCGCCGAGCGCGGGCCCGCCGAACGGTTCCGCGACGCCCGGCGCCGACTCCGCCACGTCCGCGCACCGGCCCTGGGCCATCAGGAACTGGACGAGCGGCTGCACCTGTCCGGGGTCCAGGGAACCGGACCGCAGCGCCCGGACCACCGTGTCCACGTGCTGTTCGGCGGCGGCCGGATCAAGACGCCAGGCGACCTGGGCGAGCCGGATACCGTCCGCTCCCTGCCGTGTCCGGTCGGCGCACGCGGGGCGCGCCAGTTCCAGCAGGCGCAGGGCGCGCGGCGCGTCGTCCTCGGCCAGCAGCGTCTCGGCGGTCTCCCGCAGCACCTTCGCCGCGCGCTCGTCGCCGGCCGGCGGCGCGTCGTGCTCCGCGGCGGCCAGCAGGTGCGCCGCCACCTCGGCGGGGGGACAGCCGTCCGCCCTGAGCGTCAGTGCGGCCCGCTGGTGCAGGGTGCCCCGCCTGCCGCCGCTGACGCCCGCGAGGACCGCCGCCCGCGCGACGGGATGAAGGGGCCGTGTGTGCGTGAGGATCCCCGACGCCTCCAGTGCCGCCAGGGCTTCGCGCGCCGTGGCGGCCGGCATGTCCGTCACGCGGGCGACCCGGTCCGGGGTGGCGAGGCCGCCGAGCAGCACGCAGGCCTGCGCCACCGATGCGGCGACGGGCCCGCCGCGGTGCAGACAGGCCGCCACGGCCATCGCGTACGGACCTGCGGAGCGGGGCGCGGGGGGCGTCGTGCTGTCCCGGCACTCCTCGACGAGCGCGCGCACCAGCAAGGGGTTGCCGCCGCTCAGCTCGTAGAACGGCGCTGCCGCCGCGCCGCGTCCGACGGCGCGCAGCAGGTCCGCCACGTCCTCTTCGCCGAGCCGGCCCAGCGTGACGCGGCGGAAACCCGGACGGCGCATGAGGTCGCTCAGGAACGCGGGGTGGACCGGCCGATGGTGCAGCGAGACGGTGACGACGATGAGCAGGCCGTCGAAGCGCGCATGGCGCGCGAGGTACTGGAGATGGTCGAGCGACGCCTCGTCCGCGTGATGGGCGTCGTCCACACAGATGACCACCGGCCGTCCCGCCCGCAGGTCGGCCAGTTCCCGGCACAGGCGCTGCATGTCCTCGGACCGGGTGGACGTGATCTCGTCCAGGGTGGCGGTCAGCGGCGCCAACGCCTTTTCGCCGCGCACCAGTTGACGCAGAACGCCGAGCGGGGAGTCCTGTTCGCCGGGCAGACCGATGGCGCTGAGCACCAGGGCCTCGTGTGCCACGGACCGTTCGACGACCGTGTCGACGACGCTGCTTCTGCCGCAGCCGCTGGGGCCTTCGACCAGGAGGACCCGCGTCCCCGCGCCGCCCGCGAGCACGCCGTCCAGGGCGGCGACGACCTCGTGCACGCCTGCCAGTGTCATGTCCGCCCCGTCCACGGTAGGTCCGCACGCTGAGCGTTCAGCGTGCGGAAGACCCCTACAGGGGTGGTCGAGCGGGGGCGGAGCACAGGCAGCCGGCGGACGCGCACGGCTCGCTGCGGACCAGCCCGGCGTCCCGCAACTCGCCGGCCCAGATCTCCAGGTCGGTCAGGGTGTGCACCGGATCGCACTCCCAGAGCGCCGCCAACGACGCGGCGGCGGCGCCCAGTTCACCGTCGCTGCGCTGAAGGGCGAGCCACATCGCGGCACAGACCGGGGCGCAGCGGTAGCGGCGGCGGGGACGCTCGGCCGCGAGGTGCAGGTGGCCCTGCGCGTCCAGGTGGACGCGGACCTGTGGCACCGGACGCACATGCACAGTCCCTCCAAGCCGCGAGTTCGACTGCGGCGGAAAACGCCGGTGTCCATCGTGATCGTCCCGCTGCGCCGGTGGCAAGAGCGGGCGACCCCTACGAACCGGCGGCCACGGGCTGGAACTCGGGGCATAGGGGTCGGACCGCGGTCCGCCACGGCCAGCCGATGTCATCGTCGCCCTCCTCGACGGCGGACGCGGACGCGGACACGGACATGGACGCGGACATGGACGCGGACATGGACGCGGACACGGCTACGACCATGGCCACGGCCCCGGGGGCGTCGGGCGCCGGCGGGAACATGGGCACCGGGTGGTTCATCAGCGACTCCCTCACGAGGACATGCGCTCGGCAAGGCTGCTCGAGAGCCTGCCTCGGATCGCTCGGGATCCACTCGCGCGGCGCTCGAGGAACGCCGAACTCCGGCGTGAGCCCTGCCGGAGGCCGGGCGACGAGCCGTGGCAAACGTTTGCCCTGCTGTTGTCAGCGGCCCTACGCTCGGTGCTCGACCGAGGCCACCCGGAGCGCCGGCTCGCCTTCTCGGGCCGCTCCCGCACCCGTTCGCGTTCCTGCCCGCCGCCCTTCGAGGAATTGGCCCCCCATGTTGCGACAGCCCGCGTTCGGAAGCCGGTTGAAGAAGCTCCGCCTGGCCCGTGGTCTCTCCCAGACCGCGCTGGCGGGCAGCGGCATGTCCACCGGCTATCTCTCCCGGCTTGAGTCGGGCGGCAGGCAGCCCACCGACCGTGCCGTGGGCTACCTCGCCGAGCGGCTGGGAGTGCAGCCGGCCGACTTCGAGGAGCCCGCGGCCGGTTCGCTGGCCCACGCGCTGACGCTGGCCGCGTCCACCGGCGCCGGCACCGCCCTCGACGTGCTGCGCGAGGCGTACGCGGCCGAGAGTCATGAGGCGCCCGTGCTGCGCTGGCAGGCGCTGTGGCTGCTGGCACGCTCACGCAGGCTGGAGGGCGACCACCTCGGTGAACGGGCCCATCTGGAGGAGCTGGTCAGCCTCGGCGACGAGGTCGCCCTGCCCGAGCTGCGGGTCCGCGGCATGACCCGGCTGGCCCGCTGCCTGCGGTCCGTGGGCGACATCCAGGCCGCCCTGAGCCTGAGCGAGAACGCCCACCGGCTGGCCGTGGAAGCGGACCTGGGTGTCGAGGACCGGGTCGGGGTGCTGCTCGCGCTGGTGTCGGTGGAGGCCGAGGCGGGCCGGCTGCCGGACGCGCGCGTCCATGCCGACGAGCTGACCGAACTGGTCGAGGGGCGCCGCGACACGCTGTGGGCGGAGGCGCTGTGGACCACGGCCGCCGTGCGGATGCGCCAGGGCGACTACCCGGGCGCGCAGCACGCCCTGGAGCAGGCCCTCGCCGGGTTCCCCAGTGCCGAGGACCTGACGCTGTGGGTCCGGCTGCGGATCGCGGGCGGCCGGCTGCATCTGCAGAAGATCCCGGCCGAACCGGCGGCGGCCCAGCACTGCTTGGAGGAGGCGAAGTCGGCGCTCGTCTTTGTCCGTACGGAGGCGCTGGAGCAGGAACTGGCCGCTCTGGAGGCGGACTTGGCGTTCGTCACGGGACGCTACGACGACGCCCGCGCGCTGCTCGCCGGGCTGGCCAGGGACGAGCTGCTGATGACCTACAGGGACCGGGTCCGCTTCGATGTCCTGCGCCACCAGCTGCGCGTACTGGAGGGCGACGAGAGCGGTGTCGAGGGTCTGCGGGCGCTGGCCGAGCAGACGCAGCACAACGGCAACATCGATCTGGCCGCGGAGATCTGGCGCATCCTCGCCGAGGCCCTCACCCGACTCCGCTCGGCGTCCGCCCCGCTGCTGCCAGGACCGGCGCGGGAACCGCACCAGCTCTGACACCCCTCCCGCCGGTGCCGCGCGAACGGGATGCCGGTGTGGCGGGAGCGGCCTCCAGTGCGGCGACGAGATCGCGGCACAGCGCGCCGGCCACCGTCTCGTCCAGGACACCCGGTAGCCAGGATGCCGCCAGCGACAGGCCCGCCGGCTGCCCGTGCGGCGTCTGGTGCTCGGTCAGGGTCAGGGACAGGCCGGCCGCGTGCGCGGCGAGTGTGGGCCGCTCGGGTGTGATCGTCAGGTTCTCCGCCTCGACGGGCGTCGGCATGGACTGAAGGACCGTCAGCGCGACCCCGCCGGGCTCCGCCAGCGGCGCGGTCCCGCTCCGGTAGGCGGTCAGGGCGCTTGCTCCGGCCCGGCCGAGCAGTTCACCGAAGTCCGCCGCGCCCGCGGTGTCCACGCTCAGTGCGAGCACCCGCCCGTACGGGCCGACGGCAGCGCGCAGAGCCGCGCTGTCCCGGGCCGGTACCGGTGCGGCCACGGTGATCCGCGGCCCCGCGCCCCACCGTGAGAGGACCTCGGCGAGGGCCGCGTACACGACGATGAACAGCGTGGCGCCGTGCCGCGCCGCGCACCGGGCCAGCCGCGTGTGCAGCGCCGGTGGCAGCCACCAGGACAGTTCGGCCCGCCCGGCGGCGCCGTCCCCCGGCGTGCTGCCCGGCACCGCGGACGGCTCGCGGTCACCCCACCGCGGGTGCGGCACGGTGTCGGGCCGGCAGCGCTGTCGGTGCGGGGCGCGGTCCGCCGTCCGGGCCGTGTACGCGCGGGCCAGCTCGGCGGCCAGCGGCAGCTGGGACCAGAGGTCGACCGAGTCGGCGGGCAGGGCGAGCTCCAGCGACAGGTCGTCGGCGCCCAGCCGGCACAGCCGGGTGCCGGCGACGCCCAGCCGGCTGTTGCGCAGCGCCTCGTGGCGCTCTCCCAGGTCCTTCAGCGCCTGGTCGAGGGCGTGTTCGTCGAGCCTTCCGCGCAGTCGCAGCGGCAGTACGGTGCTGAACTCCGCGGCGCAGCGCGGCCCGAGGGCGGTGGCCCGTGCGTCTCCGAGCAGCGCGGCGAGGCGCACCGGTGTCGAAGCGGTGCGCAGCTCCGCGTGCCCAGGGGCGACGGCGAACGTCTGCGTGAGCCGGCCGAGCAGCCGGCGTGCGGCGCCCGGCGCCTGCCCGCCCAGCCGGAAGAAGTCGCTGTCGGCCCCGACGGCGGCCCGTGGCAGGCCGGCCGCTTCGGCGAACAGGTCCCGCACGATCTCCTGCACGGGTGTGCCGGGTTGGGTGCCGTCGAAGCGGGTGCTCGCTGTCGGCCCGGCCTGGGCCACGCTCGGGTGGTCCGTGACGAAGGGCATCGCGGGCGTCTCCCTCGGTCCGGCGCTCAGGCGCCGATGACGGGCCAGCCGATGTCCGCGGTTCCCGCGGCGGTGGCGGTGGCGGTGGTGCCGGGGGCCGAGGGCCAGCCGATGTCCGCGCTCCCCGCGACGGCGGTGGTGCCCGGGGCGGACGGCCAGCCGATGTTCTCGGCCGCCGAGCCGGCCCCGGCCGTGGTGAGCACGGCGGCGGTGAGAGCGGAGGTGACGATCAGAACCCGGGCGAGACGCTTCATGACTGACTCCTCTGCGGCGGAGGCTTATTGCCTCGGTGTGCCTTTTCTTGGCAGAAGCTTGGCAACTTCGGCTTGGGATCCGCTGGGGATACGCTGGAGAACCGGTGGAGTCTGGCAAAGCAGATGACGGAAAACTTCGCCGAGTCCGCGACCCATGTATCCATGCATGGCCTTTGAACTGCGGTTATCTGCCGTCTTCGGGCTCCGTCGGGAATTGGCACAAGTGGCAACCCGGGGCGATCCCTCCGCTGGCCCTCCGTCAGGAACCGGTGCGGCGCGCCCGAACTAGAGCCTCGCTGGAGCGCTCATTGCCAACTTTCTCCTCTGTAGGCAATCTCTTGCCAAGCAAGTTGGCAACGTATGGCACAGGGGAGGCGTCGGACATGATTCACCTGAACTCGGCAGGCCAGGGCCGCATGCCCGAGGCCGCACGCACGGTGCTCACCGAATGTGTGCGCCTGGAGGACCGTTACGGTGCCCATGAACTCGAGGAACATGTCGGGGACGTCGTGCACGGCGAGATCCATCAGCGCCTCGCCCGCCTGCTCCACGCCCCGGACGGACACACAGAGCTGTTCACCAGCGGCGCGGCGGCCTTCGACGCGCTCGTGTCCGGCCTCTCGCTCGGCAGAGGTGACCGGATCTGGACCACGCCCTACGAAAGTGCCGCCCACCTCACCACCCTGCGGGCTTTGCGCGACCGCACCCGCTGCCGGCTCGAGGTCGTCCCGCTGCGCTCCGACGGCGATCTGGACGTCGCGTGGATGGCCGCGCACATCGACGACGACGTGGCACTGGTCTCCGTGGCACACGTGCCCGCCACCCGCGGCCTCGTCAACCCGGTCGAGGAGATCGGGCGCGTCCTCGCCCCCTACCGCTGCCTCTACGCCGTCGACGCCGCCTACTCCCTGGGCCAGTTGCCGGTGGACACCGCGCGCATCGGCTGCCATCTGCTGACCGGCGACGGCTGGCGGTTCCTGCGGGGGCCGCGCCGCGTCGGCTTCGCCCATGTGGCGCCGCGGCTGCGCGCCGAGCTGTCCCGGGCGGAGCCGCGCGTCGAGGAGAGCGGCACGGGCGTCTTCGCGCACGCCGTACCGGAGCCGGTACCCGCCACCGCGGCCGTCGCGGCCCTGCACGCGGCCCTGGCCGAGCACGCCGCGGCCCCGTCCGCGCCGCACGAGGAGCTGATCCCGGCCCTGCGCGCCGCGGTCGAGACGGTCCCCGGCATCGAGACGCTCACGCCAGGCAGCCGCCAGTCGGCGATCCTCGCCTTCCACCACCCGGGGCTCCCGGCCGCACTCATCCGCCGCAGCCTCGCGGAGCGTGGTGTGTCCGTATGGAAGACCGTGGCCGACGAGACCCCTCTGCTGCCCCGCCCCGGCGCCGGGGCGACGGCCCTGCGCGCCTCCGTCGACCACGGCACCACACGCCAGGACATCGACCGTTTCGCCGCAGCGCTCGCCGAAGCGGTCACCGACGCCAGGGCCTACCGCCCGGCCCCCTGGACACGCGGCCCCCGGGCCGTGTCCGCCGGGCTCTGAGAGCCTGTCTTTGAACCCCCCTCGGATGCGGAACCGGGCCCAGGAGCTGGTGCCGCCGCTGCGGATCGAGCGCCCTTCGAACCTTTCTCGAGCGCTCCGGTCGACGGTGACAGGTGCGATCGCCGTGCGGATCGAGCCCTGCACACCAACCGTCCGAACCCACACCCTTCTGGAGAGCCATGACCCGTCGTCTGTTCACCTCCGAGTCGGTGACCGAGGGCCACCCCGACAAGATCGCCGACCAGATCAGCGACGCGATCCTCGACGAGCTGCTGCGCCAGGACCCGGCGTCCCGCGTCGCCGTCGAGACGCTGATCACCACCGGGCAGGTCCACATCGCGGGGGAGGTGACGACCCGCGCCTACGCCGATGTGCCCACCCTCGTGCGCGAGAAGATCCTGGAGATCGGCTACGACTCCTCGGCGAAGGGGTTCGACGGCGCCTCGTGCGGCGTCTCGGTGTCCATCGGCGCCCAGTCCCCGGACATCGCGCAGGGCGTCGACACCGCGTACGAGAGACGGGTAGAGGGCACGGACGACGACGTCCTCGACCAGCAGGGCGCCGGCGACCAGGGCCTGATGTTCGGCTACGCGACGGACGAGACGCCCACCCTGATGCCGCTGCCGATCGAGCTGGCCCACCGCCTGTCGCACCGCCTCACCGAGGTACGCAAGGACGGGACCGTCCCCTACCTGCGGCCCGACGGCAAGACGCAGGTCACCGTCGAGTACGAAGGCAGCCGCCCGGTCCGCCTCGACACCGTCGTCGTCTCCTCCCAGCACGCCAGTGGCATCGACCTGGACGAACTGCTCGCCCCCGACATCCGCAGGCACGTCGTGGAGCCTGTCCTCGCCCGGCTCGCCGAGGACGGCATCAAGCTGGAGACGGAGGAGTACCGGCTCCTCGTGAACCCCACCGGGCGGTTCGAGATCGGCGGCCCGATGGGGGACGCGGGCCTGACCGGCCGCAAGATCATCATCGATACGTACGGCGGTTACGCCCGCCACGGCGGCGGCGCCTTCTCCGGCAAGGACCCCTCCAAGGTCGACCGCTCCGCCGCCTACGCGATGCGCTGGGTCGCCAAGAACGTCGTCGCCGCCGGTCTCGCCGCGCGCTGCGAGGTCCAGGTCGCCTACGCCATCGGCAAGGCCGAGCCGGTCGGCCTGTTCGTGGAGACCTTCGGCACCGGCACGGTGGCCCAGGAGGAGATCGAGAAGGCCATCACCGAGGTCTTCGACCTGCGCCCGGCGGCCATCATCCGTGACCTCGACCTGCTGCGCCCGATCTACTCGCAGACCGCCGCCTACGGCCACTTCGGCCGCGAACTCCCGGACTTCACCTGGGAACGCACCGACCGGGCACGGGCGCTCAGGAACGCCGCCGGAGCCTGACCGGACACGGAGCCTGACCGGACACACAGGCTCAGGGCACGCCCCCGCCGCGGCCCAGGCCCTGGGCCGCCCGACAGGACTTCAGGAGTTCACGTGCGTATCGCGGTGACAGGATCCATCGCCACGGACCATCTCATGGTCTTTCCCGGCCGGTTCGCGGACCAGCTGATCCCCGACCAGCTCGCCCATGTCTCGCTCTCCTTCCTGGTCGACGCGCTCGAGGTGCGCCGGGGCGGGGTGGCGGCCAACATCGCCTTCGGCCTGGGCAGTCTGGGCCTGGACCCGTTGCTCGTCGGCGCGGTGGGCGCCGACTTCGCCGAGTACGAGGTGTGGCTCAAGGAGCACGGCGTCGACACCGGCGCCGTGCGGGTCTCCGCCGAGCGGCAGACCGCCCGCTTCCTGTGCATCAGCGACGAGGACGCCAACCAGATCGCCGCCTTCTACGCGGGCGCCATGCAGGAAGCCGGCTCCATCGACCTCTGGCGGGTGGTCGGCACCTGGGACCGCCCCGACCTCGTCCTCGTCTGCCCGAACGACCCCGCGGCGATGATCAGGCACACCGCGGAGTGCCGCCGGCTCGGCCTGCCCTTCGCCGCCGACCCCTCCCAGCAGCTCGCCCGCCTCGACGGCCAGGAGGTGCGGGACCTGGTGTCCGGCGCCCAGTGGCTGTTCACCAACGAGTACGAGGCCGCGCTGCTGCTGGAGCGCACCGGATGGACCCGCGCCGAGGTGCTCGGACAGGTCGGCACCTGGATCACCACGCTGGGCGGCGACGGAGTCCGCATCGACGGCCGGCACGAGCCGACCCGCACCGTCCCGGCCGTTCCCGCGACGGATGTCGTCGACCCCACCGGCGGCGGTGACGCGTTCCGCGCGGGTTTCCTCGCCGGCACGAGCGCGGGGCTGTCCCTGGAGGCGGCGGCCCGGCTCGGCTGTGTGACCGCCGCGTCCGCCCTGGGCACCGTCGGCTCCCAGGCATACCGCGCCGACCGCGAGCACCTGCTGGCCGAGACAGCGCGCGTCTACGGCAGCGACGCCGCGCAGGAGATTGCGCCGGCCCTGAACGGCATGCCATGACCGCCGCCGGTTCCCGCGCCCGTGTGGACGCCCTCCGCGAAGCCCTCGCCACCCGTGTCGTGGTGGCCGACGGCGCCATGGGCACGATGTTGCAGGCGCAGGACCCCACCCTCGACGACTTCCAGCAGCTCGAGGGCTGCAACGAGATCCTCAACGTTACCCGGCCCGACATCGTGCGCTCCGTCCACGAGGCGTACTACGCCGTGGGCGTCGACTGCGTCGAGACGAACACCTTCGGCGCGAACCACACCGCGGCCGGCGAGTACGACATCGCCGACCGGGTCTTCGAACTCTCCGAGTCCGGCGCCCGGATCGCCCGTGAGGTGGCCGACGAGTTCACCGCCTCGACCGGACAGCAGCGCTGGGTGCTCGGCTCCATGGGCCCCGGTACGAAACTGCCCTCGCTCGGGCACATCGACTACGCGAGCCTGCGCGACGGATACCAGCGCAACGCCGAGGGCCTCCTGGCCGGCGGCGCCGACGCGCTGATCGTCGAGACGACCCAGGACCTGCTCCAGACCAAGTCCGGTCTGGTCGGCGCCCGCCGGGCGATGGACGCCCTCGGTGTGTCCGTCCCGCTCATCTGTTCCCTCGCTTTCGAGACGACCGGTGTGATGCTGCTCGGCTCGGAGATCGGCGCGGCGCTGACCGCGCTCGAGCCGCTGGGCATCGACCTGATCGGCCTGAACTGCTCCACCGGCCCGGCGGAGATGAACGAGCACCTGCGCCATCTCGCCCGGCACTCCAGGACGCCGCTCATGTGCATGCCGAACGCGGGCCTGCCGATCCTGACCAAGGACGGCGCGCACTTCCCGCTCTCACCGTCCGCGATGGCGGACGCGCAGGAGACGTTCGTCCGGGAGTACGGGCTTTCGCTGGTGGGCGGCTGCTGCGGTACCACGCCCGAGCATCTGCGTCAGGTCGTGGAGCGGGTCCGCGGCACCCGGCCCACGGTGCGCGAGCCGCGCCCGGAGCCGGGCGCCGCCTCCCTCTACCAGACGGTCCCGTTCCGCCAGGACACCGCCTATATGGCGATCGGCGAGCGGACGAACGCCAACGGGTCGAAGAAGTTCCGGGAGGCGATGCTGGAGGGCCGCTGGGACGACTGCGTGGAGATGGCCCGCGAGCAGATCCGCGAGGGCGCGCACATGCTCGACCTGTGCGTGGACTACGTGGGCCGGGACGGCGCGGCCGACATGGAGGAGCTGGCCGGCCGCTTCGCCACCGCCTCCACCCTGCCCATCGTCCTGGACTCCACCGAGGTCCCGGTGCTGCGGGCGGGGTTGGAGAAGCTGGGCGGGCGCGCGGTCCTCAACTCCGTCAACTACGAGGACGGGGACGGCCCGGAGTCCCGTTTCGCGAAGGTCACCCAGCTCGCCCAGGAGCATGGTGCCGCGCTGATCGCGCTGACCATCGACGAGGAGGGCCAGGCCCGTACGGTCGAGCACAAGGTCGCCATCGCCGAGCGCCTGATCGAGGACCTGACGACGAACTGGGGCATCCACGAGTCGGACATCCTCATCGACTGCCTGACCTTCACGATCTGTACGGGTCAGGAGGAGTCCCGGGGCGACGGCATCGCCACCATCGAGGCGATCCGGGAGCTGAAGCGGCGCCGCCCGGACGTGCAGACCACGCTGGGCCTGTCGAACATCTCGTTCGGGCTGAACCCGGCCGCCCGGATCGTGCTGAACTCCGTCTTCCTGGACGAGTGTGTGAAGGCGGGGCTGGATTCGGCGATCGTGCACGCGTCGAAGATCCTCCCCATCGCCCGCTTCGACGAGGAGCAGGTGCAGACCGCCCTCGACCTGATCTACGACCGGCGGGCCGAGGGCTACGACCCGCTGCAGAAGCTGATGGCGCTGTTCGAAGGTGCGACGGCGAAGTCGCTGAAGGCGGGTAAGGCCGAGGAGTTGGCCGCGCTGCCGTTGGAGGAGCGGCTCAAGGCCCGCATCATCGACGGCGAGAAGAACGGCCTGGAGGCCGATCTCGACGAGGCACTCACCACCCGTCCGGCGCTGAAGATCGTCAACGAGGTCCTGCTCGAGGGCATGAAGGTCGTCGGTGAGCTGTTCGGTTCGGGGCAGATGCAGTTGCCGTTCGTGCTCCAGTCGGCCGAGGTGATGAAGAACGCGGTCGCCTATCTGGAGCCGCACATGGAGAAGTCCGACGCGGAGGGCAAGGGCACGATCGTGCTGGCCACCGTGCGCGGCGACGTGCATGACATCGGCAAGAACCTGGTCGACATCATCCTGTCGAACAACGGCTACAACGTGGTCAACCTCGGGATCAAGCAGCCGGTCTCGGCGATCCTGGAGGCGGCCGAGGAGCACAAGGCCGACGTGATCGGCATGTCGGGGCTGCTGGTCAAGTCGACGGTGATCATGAAGGAGAACCTTCAGGAGCTCAACCAGCGCAAGATGGCCGCCGACTTCCCGGTGATCCTCGGCGGCGCCGCGCTGACCCGCGCCTATGTCGAGCAGGACCTGCACGAGATCTACGAGGGCGAAGTCCGCTACGCCCGCGACGCGTTCGAGGGTCTGCGGCTGATGGACGCCCTGATCGCGGTCAAGCGGGGCGTGCCCGGCGCCACCCTGCCCGAACTGAAGCAACGCCGCGTTCCCCAGAAGGAGTTGGTCCTCCAGGAACCGCCGGACGTCGGCCGCTCGGACGTCGCCGCCGACAACCCGGTCCCCGAGCCGCCGTTCCGCGGCACGCGTGTCGTCAAGGGCATCCAGCTCAAGGAGTACGCCTCCTGGCTCGACGAGAGCGCCCTGTTCAAGGGCCAATGGGGCCTGAAGGGCGACACCATCGAGAGCGAGGGCCGGCCGCGACTGCGGATGTGGCTGGACCGGCTGCGCACGGAGAACCTGCTGGAGGCGGCCGTCGTCCACGGCTACTTCCCCTGCGTGTCCAAGGGCGACGACCTGATCATCCTCGACGAGGACGGCGGCGAGCGGACCCGCTTCACCTTCCCGCGCCAGCGCCGCGGCCGGCGCCTGTGCCTGGCCGACTTCTTCCGCCCGGAGGAGTCCGGCGAGACCGACGTCGTCGGACTCCAGGTCGTCACCGTCGGCTCGAAGATCGGCGAGGCCACCGCCGAACTGTTCGCCGCCGACTCCTACCGCGACTACCTCGAACTGCACGGCCTCTCCGTCCAGCTGGCCGAGGCCCTCGCCGAGTACTGGCACGCCCGCGTCCGCTCCGAACTCGGCATCGACGGCAGCGACCCGGCCGCGATGCAGGGCATGTTCCGCACCGAGTACCAGGGCTGCCGCTACTCGTTCGGCTACCCGGCCTGCCCCGACCTGGAGGACCGCGCCAAGATCGCCGCGCTCCTCGGACCCGAGCGGATCGGCGTCCACCTCTCCGAGGAGTTCCAGCTCCACCCCGAACAGTCCACGGACGCCATCGTCGTCCACCACCCCGAGGCGAGCTACTTCAACGCCGGGGGCCGTGCGTGACCCCGTCACCACCGGATGACCAGAGACACCAAAGACACCAGAGACCCATCAGAAGACCCAGAACCCTAGGAGCAGCACGCATGCCTGCACAGCCGAAGGCCGCCTTCACCGACTTCAAGGTCGCGGATCTCTCCCTCGCCGATTTCGGCCGCAAGGAGATCACCCTCGCCGAGCACGAGATGCCCGGACTGATGGCGATCCGCCGGGAGTTCGCCGCCACGCAGCCGCTCGCCGGGGCCCGGATCATGGGCTCGCTGCACATGACGGTCCAGACGGCGGTCCTCATCGAGACCCTGGTCGCGCTCGGCGCCGAGGTCCGCTGGGTCTCCTGCAACATCTTCTCCACCCAGGACCACGCGGCCGCCGCGATCGCCGCCGCCGGCATCCCGGTCTTCGCCTGGAAGGGCGAGACCCTGGAGGAGTACTGGTGGTGCACGGAGCAGGCGCTGACCTGGCCGGGGCAGACCGGCCCGAACATGATCCTCGACGACGGCGGCGACGCCACCCTCCTCGTCCACAAGGGCGTCGAGTACCGGAAGACGGGCGAGCTGCCCGAGGCGTCCAACGACGAACTCACCGTCATCCGCGCACTGTTGGAGAACAGCACACTCGACTGGTCCGCCATCGCCGCCGAGATCCGTGGCGTGACGGAGGAGACCACGACGGGCGTTCACCGGTTGTACGAGATGCAGCGTGAGGGCTCGCTCCTGTTCCCCGCGATCAATGTGAACGACG
>NZ_BAAATS010000010.1:180622-195194 GCF_039533535.1 Streptomyces kunmingensis | reverse complement strand
TGTGTAGGTGCGGGTGGTGGGGGGCTGGTGCTCGTTGTGGGGGTGGGGGCGGGAGTGGGTGTGGGTCTGGGTGTGGCTCGGGGGGCCTGCGGGCGCGGGTACGCGGGGCTCGCCGCCGCGCACTGTTGTGCGGGTGGGAGCGGGTTGCGTACGCGGGGTGTATCGGCGGCCTGCCACGGAGGTCCTTGGGTGGAGCGGGTGTGCCCTACGAGGGTAGGGGGTTTTCTCCGGAGGCGGGGGCTTTGGGGTGGGGGGCGGGGGCTGGGCCCCCGCCTTGTTTTGCTACTGGTCCGATGAGAAGCGCAGTGATGCCCCGGGGATCTTTGCCTCGCACCAGACCCTGACGCCCGTCTGCAGTTCGTTGTCCGGGCCCACGTGCGCCCCGTCGCCGATCACCGCGCCCGTCAGGATCGTACGAGCGCCGATACGGGCCTCCCGGCCGATCAGGGAGTCCGTGATCACCGCGCCCGGCTCGATCACCGCTCCGTCCAGGACCGCGGAGCCGAAGATTCGCGCTCCCTCGCCGATCTGTGCGCCCTCCCCCACGACCGTGCCGCCGGTCAGCTTGGCGTCGGGCGCGACCGTCGCCGAGGCCAGGACCAGGCTGTCGCCGCAGCGGCCCGGGACCGCCGGGGACGGGGCACGGCCCAGGACCAGGTCCGCGGAGCCGCGCACGAACGCGCCCGGCGTGCCGAGGTCCAGCCAGTACGTCGAGTCGACCATCCCCTGGAGGTGGGCGCCTGCCGCCAGCAGGCCCGGGAACGTCTCGCGCTCCACCGAGACCGGGCGGCCCGCCGGGATCGTGTCGATGACCGAACGGCGGAACACGTACGCGCCCGCGTTGATCTGGTCCGTCACGATCTCTTCCGGCGTCTGCGGCTTCTCCAGGAACGCCGTCACCCGGCCCGTCCCGTCCGTGGGGACCAGGCCGTACGCCCTCGGGTCCTCCACGCGGGAGAGGTGCAGCGACACGTCCGCGCCCGTCGACTCGTGCTCGTCGACCAGCGCGCCGATGTCCAGACCCGTCAGGATGTCGCCGTTGAAGATCAGGACCGGGTCGTCCGGGCCCGAGCGCAGGTGGGACGCCACGTTCCGGATCGCTCCGCCCGTGCCGAGCGGCTCCACCTCGGTGACGTACTCCAGGTGCAGACCGAGGCGGGAGCCGTCGCCGAAGTACGGCTCGAAGACCTCCGCCAAGTAGGACGTGGCCAGGACGATGTGATCTACACCCGCCGCCTTCGCCCGTGCCAGTTGGTGCGTGAGGAACGGGACGCCCGCCGCCGGGACCATCGGTTTCGGCGTGTTCACCGTGAGCGGGCGCAGCCTCGTGCCCTTGCCGCCGACCAGGAGGATCGCTTCTGTCACCTTGTCGTCTCTGCTTCCTGCTGGGGCCGGCCGAACTGTCTTTCGGCCGGCCAGTGTATGCAGACCGTGCGCGGCCCGGGCCGGCCGGCGTCAGCGGCCCTGGAGGCGGGCGGAGCTGCTGCGGGCGTTGCCGAGCTTGTTGTAGAGACGGCGTCCCGGGCATTCGGTTGCGAATCCGTCCCGGTGGCCGGAGATCACATGCAGTCGCACATTCTTTCCCTTGCGGTAGAGATTGCCACCGCCTGACTTGAGATATGTCGTCCCGCGTGGATTTGCCCCGTACAGGCCGAGCTTCCACGCCGTGAGTTCGGCGAGCGCGTTCACCGCCGCGGCGGGTGGGTTCGTACCGCTGAACGAGCCCAGGACCGCGATGCCCATGCTGTTCGTGTTGAAGCCGAGGGTGTGCGCGCCCATCACCGGCTTCGTGAC
This sequence comes from Streptomyces kunmingensis, assembly GCF_039533535.1. Taxonomy (NCBI): domain Bacteria; kingdom Bacillati; phylum Actinomycetota; class Actinomycetes; order Kitasatosporales; family Streptomycetaceae; genus Streptomyces; species Streptomyces kunmingensis. Next base: position 193,400 of record NZ_BAAATS010000010.1, on the reverse strand, counting down.
GCCGCCCGCCCGGCCCTCGTAGATGTTGCCGCACTTGTCCACGAGGAAGTTGTAGCCGATGTCGCGCCAGCCACTGCTCTTGACGTGGTAGCGGTAGATACTGCGGATGACTGAAGGGGCTTGCGAGCAGCGGTAGTTGTTGCCCGTCGCACTGTGGTGCACGAAGGCCGCCTTCACCGTCTTCGTGTAGCCGAACTTGCGCTCCCGCAGCTTTTCGTTCGCGCCCCAGCCCTTGCGGGTGATGATGCGTGGGCGCGGGCCCACGTAGGGGCGGGCCTTTGTTGCGTCCGTGTCGGTTTCGTCGGATGCGGCGGTTGCGTCGGACGCGGTTGTCGTGTCGGACGCGGTTGTCGTGTCGGTTTTCGTTGGCGCTGCCGCTCCCTGCGGCGGCCCCGGGTCCACCAGCTCCAGGCGTAGGCCGTCGGGGAAGGGGGTCAGGGAGGCCGCGCGCGTCGCCTCGCCGCTTACCCGTACCTCTACGCCGTCGGAGTCGCCGACCCAGAGCGGGGCGGTCGCTCCGCGCACGCGGGCCCCGGTGTGCTCGGGGGACTCCAGGTCGGGGGCGTCGTCGTTGTGCGTCTCCACGTCCTGCCAGGCGGACCAGGCCGACGTGCCCGTGGTGCGGGTGCGGACCTGTACGTGGCCGTGGAGTTCGGTGTCCGGGTCGTCCCAGACCACGCCTACCAGGGAGAACGGGTGGACGTCGCGTTGCGGCAGGCCCTGTTCCTGGGGCATGCCTGTGGCGCGGGGTGTGGTGAGCGGGGTCAGGGCCAGCGACTGGGTGCTGCCCGGGAGCGAGTCCTGCGATCTTGGCGGGGTGGCGTGCGAGGGGGCGGGCAGGGTCAGCGGGAGGGCCAGGGCGGCCGCGCACGTGACGCCGATCGAGGAAGCAATTAATCCACGCATGCCCACGATCCTGGGCATATCGGGTGTGGTCCGGCCATCGGGGAGTGTCATACGGGTGCCCGGGACGGGTGTGTCCGTCCTGCATACGTGGGTGGGTTGGGCGGGGCCGGGTCGGTGTACCTCCTCGGCCGGTTCGGTCTCCACCCCCGTTGTCCGCCGTTGGCGGGTGGGCCGGGATTGTGTGCCTGCGGAGTCCTGCGGGGGCACACCAACCCGTCCCCGCCCGTACGTCTCGTTCTCGTGTGCACGCCGCAGGCGCCTTCCCCGCCGTCTCCTATGGGGGCCGCCGCGTAGGGTGGCCTGGTGAATGCTGTGTCTCGGACTCCTGCCGCTCTTCTCCAGGCCGCCCTTGCCGCCGACCCCGGTCGGCCACTCGTGACGTTCTACGACGATGCCACCGGCGAGCGCGTGGAACTGTCCGTGGCCACGTTTTCGAACTGGGTGAGCAAGACCGCCAATCTGTTGCAGGGCGAGCTGAACGCGGAGCCCGGTGACCGGGTCGCCGTGCTGCTGCCCGCGCACTGGCAGACCGCCGTGTGGCTGCTCGCCTGTTCGTCGGTCGGGGTCGTCGCCGAGGTGGGCGGGGATCCGGCCCGGGCCGACCTCGTCGTCAGCGGGCCCGACGGGCTGGACGCCGCCCGCGCCTGTTCCGGAGAGCGGGTCGCGCTCGCGCTGCGGCCGCTGGGCGGGCGGTTCCCGCAGCCGCCCGAGGGGTTCCTGGACTACGCCGTGGAGGTTCCCTCGCAAGGGGATCGGTTTGTCTCGTTCTCGCCCATCGACCCCGGTGACCTCGCTCTCGTTGTCGGCGGGCGGGAGTGGACCGGGGCCGAGGTCGTGGAAGCGGCTGTTGCCGATGCTCCCGGACTCGGGCTCACCGGGAGCGGCTCCCGGGTCCTGTCCGGGCTCCCGTACGACAGTTGGCACGGGCTGAGCGCCGGGCTCCTCGCCCCGCTGGCCGGCGGCGGGTCCGTCGTGCTCTGTCGCAACCTCGGCCTGCTCGACGAGGAAGCCCTCGCCAAGCGCGTCGAGAGCGAGCGGGTCACCGCCATCGCCCGGTAGTCCGGTAGTCCGTTCGGCTCAGCTCTTCCGGCCCGGGGCCGGTGTGGGGTCCATGGTCGTAGAGGTGCGTGTGTACGCATGCGTGTTTCTTCTACGCCGCCATGAGGAGGCCCTACGTGACCGACTCCGCCGCCATGCCTCCGGAGCGCGACAGCGGGACGCCGCACGGGCCGGGCGGCTCCTCGCCCACCGGTGCCGGGCGCACCCGGCGGCGCAGGAGATGGCTGCGGTACACGGCGATCGGCGCGGCGCTGCTGGTGCTCGTGGCGGGCGGTACGGGCTGGATCGCGTACGAGAAACTCAACGGGAACATCATCGAGGACTCGGACACCGCCGCCGAACTCGCCCGCTATGAGAAGGAACGGCCCAGCGTGCTGGTCGACGGGGCGCAGAATCTGCTGCTCATCGGGTCCGATTCGCGGGCGGGCGCGAACCGTAAGTACGGGCACAACGACGGCACCTCGCGTTCCGACACCACGATCCTGTTGCACGTCGCCGCCGATCGGAAGAGCGCCACCGCCATCTCGTTCCCGCGTGACCTGATGGTCGACGTGCCCGCCTGCCGGCAGGCGGACGGCAGCCGCACCGAGCCGATGTTCGCCATGTTCAACTACGCCTTCGAGGTGGGCGGTTCGGCCTGCACCATCCGCATGGTGGAGAAGGTGACGGGGGTGCGGATCGACCATCACATGGTCGTCGACTTCCAGGGGTTCAAGGACATGGTGAACGCCGTCGACGGTGTCGAGGTGTGCCTGGACCGGCCGGTCGACGACGCCGACGCGCATCTGCGGCTCGCCCCGGGCAGGCACGTCCTCGACGGCGAGCAGGCCCTCGGCTACGTACGCGCCCGCAAGAGCCTGGGCAACGGCAGCGACACCGACCGGATGGACCGCCAGCAGCGCTTCCTCGGCGCGCTCGTCACCAAGGTGCAGAGCGACGGTGTGCTGCTCAATCCGGCGAAGCTGTACCCCGTCCTCGACGCCGCCACCTCGTCGCTCACCACCGACCCGGGGCTCGCGAGTCTGCGGGGGCTCTACGACCTCGTGCGCGGGATGCGCGGCATCCCCGCCGACCGCATCCAGTTCCTGACCGTGCCGCGGCAGTCGTACGTCTACAACGCCAACCGCGATCAGCTCGTGCAGCCCGCCGCCGAGCGGCTTTTCACCCGGCTTCGCACCGACGCTCCGGTCGTCATCTCGAAAGAGACACCCGCCGACGTCCAGGCCGAGAGCGAGCAGGCGTACGAAGAAGGGGACTCGTCCGATATGTCGTACGAGGAGGAAGGGTATGAGGAGTATGAGGAGGGTGGGTACGGAGATTCGTACTCCTCCGGTGGAGACGGGAAGGCCGGGGAGGTCGGTTCACCCTCGCCTGCGCCTACTTTTCGTGGCAATACCGCCCGGCAGGATGTCTGCCGGTGAGGTGTCTCAGCCGCCTCAGGCAAAGCGGAAGTCATCAGTCGGCACACAGGTTCGAAGAAATGAGCCGGAATGCCCAGTTGTATGAGAGTGGAATTTGTCACCGTCGTCGTTCCACGCTGAACTGGGCGGATAGTGTGAGCGATCCGGTGCACCCGGCCATGCTGTCCTGGCGTAGTCGCGCACTGCTTACCGACTGACCGGGCGCCTGCTTTGAGGGGGGCGAGGCGCCGCGTGGCCCCGACGGAGGATGCAGACAACCGTGGACGCGCAAGGCCGTGGGCGGGCTGATGACATCGATCCCGCAGACCAGTGGGTACTCAACCCGCAAACTGGCGATTACGAACTGCGACTGACCCCTTCCGCAGGGCAGTCGACGGTGCCGGGACCCCGCCGCACCGCACCCCGTGGCGGCCGGCGCGAGCAGCGGGACGTACCTCCGCAGCGCAGGCGGCGCGAGCCGCCACCGCCTCCGCCCGGGGCGGGCCGGCGTCGCTCGAAGCCGAAGAAGAAGTCCAAGGCGAAGAAGGTGCTGCTGTGGACGTCCGGCGGTCTGGCCTTCGTGGTCCTCGCCGCCGCGGGCGGCGGGTATCTCTACTACCGCCACCTCGACGGCAACATCACCACGCAGGACGTGGTCGGTGCCAAGAACGGGTTCAGCAAGGACGAGGCCTTCAACATCCTCGTCATCGGCACCGACAAGCGCACCGGCAAGGGCAACGAGGGCTATGGCGACAAGGGCAGCGTCGGACATGCCGACACCAACGTGCTGCTGCATGTCTCCAAGGACCGTTCGAACGCGACCGCGTTGAGCATTCCGCGCGACCTCATCGTCAATGTGCCGCCCTGCCAGGTGAAGGATCCCGAGAGCGGAGAGCTCAAGACGATCCCCGGCACATCGGGCGTCCGCTTCAACACCAGCCTGGGGCAGGACGGGCGGGACGCCGGCTGCACGATGGCGACCATCAAGGCGGTCACGGGCATCACAGTCGACCACTTCATGATGGCGGACTTCAACGCCGTGAAGACGCTATCGACCGCGGTGGGTGGCGTCGAGGTGTGTGTCAGGAAAGCCGTCGACGACAAGCAGTCTCACCTGCAACTGCCCGCAGGCAAGAGCACCATCGAGGGGGAGAAGGCCCTTGCCTTCCTGCGCACCAGACACAGCTGGGGCAACCAGGGCGACCTGGACCGCATCAAGGTGCAGCAACAGTTCCTGAGTTCCTTGGCCCGCAAGATGAGTTCGGGTGACACCCTCACGAGTCCGTCGAAGCTGACGAGCCTTGCCGAGGCCGCAACCAAGGCGCTCACGGTCGACAAGGGCATCGGAAGCCTGACCAAGCTCAAGGACGTCGCTCTTGAGATCAAGAAGGTCCCGCCGAAGAATCTGACGTTCCTGACGGCGCCGGTGCGCGACAACCCGGCGGACGGCGTCGTACACAAGACGGTCATCCTGAGCGCGGCCGCGCCGCAGGCCTTCGACGCGATCAAGAACGACGTCTCGCTGACGGAGACGAAGAAGAAGGAGAAGGCCGCCGCCGACGCCAAGCTCAAGGGCACCAAGTCCGCGGCGGGCGACGTGCGCGTCGACCTTTACAACGGCAGCGGCAAGACCGGCGCCGCGCAGGCGACCCTCACCTGGCTGCAGAACAGCGAGGGCGTCGGCAAGTCCAGCCAGATGGGCAACAAGCCGGCCCAGGACAAGACGACCCTGGAGTACTCGCCCGACCAGGCCGACCAGGCGCGCCGTCTCGCCGACATCATGGGGCTGCCGGGCTCCGCGCTGAAGGAAGGCAAGAGCGAGACGAACGATCAGGGTTTGCCAGCGGTGGTCCTGATCCTCGGCAAGGACTTCAAGGGTGCGGGGACGCCCATCAGCGGCGGTACGGCGAAGGTCGACGCCGATAAGACGACCGCCGACAAGACTGGTTGCGCCGAGTGACCAACCTCGGCCGCCCTTTGGCTGTCTAACCAATTGACAGCAGGGCGGCCGAGTCATGGCCGCGGGGCGGGAGGGTGGGGCAGAGGCATGGGGCGAAGCGGCGTGCGCGGGGAGCGCACACGGATGGACGGCCTCGGTGAACCGGCGGTGCACGCCGGTGAGTCAGTCCAGGACGAGGGTCTTCACGAGGACGTTCCCGCCGGTGACGGCACGGAGCTCCCGGACCGCACACCTCGGGCGGGCCGGCACGGCGGCGGGCGGCCGAAGCGGCGCAGACATCGAATACTGCGCTGGACCGCGGGAGTTCTCGCGGTCCTGGTGGTCGGCACGGCCGGCGCCGGCTACCTCTATTACAGACATTTGAACGGCAACATCAAAAAGGACAAGCTCAACCTCGGCGAGAGCAACGTCGCGAAGCCGACGCCGAACGAGGCGGGCCAGACACCGCTCAACATCCTTCTGATCGGTTCCGACAGCCGTAACACGAAGGAAAATCTCAAGCTCGGCGGGCACAAGCAGAGCGTGGGTGCTCCCCCGCTCGCCGACGTACAGATGCTGCTGCATGTGTCGGCCGACCGCAGCAACATGTCGGTGATCAGCATGCCGCGCGACACCATGCTGAAGATCCCGAAGTGCACCGACCCCGACGGCAAGGTCTATCCGTCGACCACCTCCCTGCTGATGACGAACGAGTCACTGGGCCGCGGTGGCCCGGGATGCACCGTCGCCACGTGGCAGGAGCTCACCGGTATTCACATCGACCACTTCATGAAGATCGAGTTTTCGGGCGTCGTATCGATGGCCGACGCCATCGGGGGTGTGCCGGTCTGTGTGAAGCAGAACGTGTACTCCCACACCAGCAAAGGCGCGGGATCCGGTCTCCGGCTGAAGAAGGGCACGACCGCCATCAAGGGTGAGGACGCCTTGAGGTGGCTGCGGACCCGCTATGGGTTCGAGGACGGCACCGACCTGGGCCGCACGCACGCCCAGCACATGTACATGAACTCGATGGTGCGCGAACTGCGCAAGAATGCGACCCTCACCAACCCCAACCAACTGCGCAAGCTCGCCGAGCAGGCCACCAAGTCGCTCATGGTCGACGAGGACATCGCCAGCGTCACGAAGTTGTACGACCTGGCGAAGCAACTGCAGAAGGTACCCACCAAGCGGATCACGATGACGACGATGCCGACCGTGCAGTGGTCGCAGAACATCAACCGGGTGGTGCCGAAGCCGGATGACGCCGACCAGTTGTTCACAATGGTGCGCGACGACGAGCCGCTCGACGGGAAGGCGTCGAAGAAGAAGCCCGACCTGACGTCGAAGGACCCGACCGCGGCCGACGGCGCCATCCCGGTGATCGTCCGCAACGGCACAGCCGTGGACGGACAGGCCCCGACCTCGCGGCGGGCCACGGCAGTTGTCACAGCGCTGCAGGGCAAGGGCTTCGCGCAGGCGAAGGTCGACCCGCAGAACCAGCCGGAGGAGAAGACCGTCATCAGCTACCCGAGCGCTGACCTCGAAGGTGACGCCCAGTCCGTGGCGAAGGCGATCGGGCTGCCGCTGACCGCGGTGCGAAAGTCGACCGAGTCCTCGGGGGTCACCCTGGTCGTGGGCGCGGACTGGCGCAGCGGCGGCACCTTCCCGAAGTCCACGGCGACGAGCGACGGCGGGGCCCCGAAGTCCTCCCGTCCGCTGAACGGCGACGACACCGATGCCTGCATGGACATCCAGGAGGGATACACCTGGTAGCGGCCCGTCCGCGCGCGACGCTGTGCTCCGCCGGACTCATGTCCCGCGGAGCACGGCGTTTTTGACGGGCCGTTGATCAGAACGCGCGGGCGGTCAGTAGGAGCCGGTACGGGTGTTCGCCTGTCCCGCCGCCGTGTCGATCGCGGCCTGAGCGAACGCGGTCAGACCCTTGTCGTAGACCATGGGCGTGTAGCACTGGGTCTGCCCCTTGTTGATGGTGCAGCCGTACTGGCGGCCGTCGTTGTTGCGGATGATGTAGGCGTGCGCGCAGTCGTAACCGGCGGAGGCGTTGCCGCAGGCGTCCTGGGTGTAGTTGAGGGTGAGGCGGGCCCAGCCGGCGTGACACTTGAGGCTGTAGCGCATCTCGATGACGCCGAATGTCGCGTTGGCGTTCTTCACCACCGCTGACTGCACCGTCGTCGCGTCGCTCCCGCACCCTGCGGCCGTCGGGTCCTGACCGTCGTACGTGTACGCCTGGGCGCCCCCCGTTCCCGCGATCAACGCGATACCGAGCCCCCCGGCCACCACACCTGCACGAGCGAGATTTCTCATCTTGAAACGCACTACGACCCCTCCTGGGCATGCATGCGAAGTCTGTGACTGGTCTGTCACAGACTTATGAGAGTGGAAAGCGCGGACATCTGATCATCGTCTCGGCGCCTGGTCAACGCCGCCCGTGACAAAGGAAGTTGATCGCTCATACGAACATGCGGAACCGGCCATACCTCCTCTTGATTCAGACATGATCACGCCAACATATTGGTCGAGCGGAGGCAAGGTGATGAGCTCACGCCGCCGATCTTCACCTCTCACCGAAGGACTCCCATGCACAGGAAACTCGCCGCCGTAGCCGTCTCGGCCCTGGCCATGGTCCTTGCGCCGTTGGCCACGACCGCAGACGCGTCGACCAAGAGCGATGTCGTCAGCCTCGCTCGGTCCGCTTGCGGCTCCGCCTACAGCACCACCGTCGCGGCAGCCGATCAGGGCGTACCCGGCAGCTACTACTGGTACGTCCTGCTCTACAACCCATCCAATGGTTACAACTGCGCGACGCTGATCAAGGACAGCAAGAACGGTGACTACAACAAGGCGACTTACATGGGCGTCGGCATACGCGTGGCGGGAGGCAGCTGGCACGAGGACGCGGGCAATTACACAAAGTATGCAGGGCCGGTCTACGTCCACGCCCCCAACCAATGCGTTTACCTGCACACGCAGCAGCCTGGCGATGAGTGGTGGAGCAACGCAATGGCCTGCAGCTAGAGATCTTTAACGTTGCGGGTTACGTCGGCCGGTGACGGCGCAAGTGGATCGCGCTATGCCGGTGGGATGAGGTATCCCGATGGCGGTGGGCTGACGGCCGAGGAACGGGCTCGGCGCGAGCAAATTCGCTTCGAGGCCGCTGACTTGATCGAGGCTGGGGTCAGCGATGCAGAGGTGGCCCGGCGCTTCAGAGTGACGCGGATGTCGGCGAATCGCTGGCGCCGAGCCCTGGCTTCGGGCGGTCGCCAGGCCCTGGTTTCCAAGGGGCCTGGCGGTGCCCGTTGCAAACTCGACGACCTGCAACTGCGCCTGTTGGAAGCAATATTGGACGGCGGTCCGGCCGCGTGTGGCTGGCATGACCAGTGCTGGACGCTCGCCCGGATCGCCGAGATCGTGCGCCGCCGGTTCGGCGTCGAGTACACCCTGGCCGGGCTCGACCTGTTGCTGCACCGGATCGGCTGGAGCGGGCAGGTCCCCACCCGCAAGGCGACCGAGCGCGACGAGCCGAGGATCGCCGCGTGGAAAGACCAGCAGTGGCCCGTCATAAACAGAGGGCGGCGGACCTGGGCGCCTGGCTCTGCTTCGAGGACGAGGCAGGTCAGGGCCTGAGGCCGCCCAAGGGCCGCACCTGGGGCCGCCGCGGTCGCACCCCGGTCGTGAAGGTCACGGCCGCGGGCACCAAGCGCGTCTCCATGGCCGCGCTGATCTGCACCAAAGCCGGTCACAGGGCACGGCTGATCTACCGCATCCATCTGGACCGCGGCCCCGTCAAGGGGCGACGCAAGGGCTTCACCGAGACCGACTACGCCCGCCTGCTGGATGCCGCGCATCGGCAACTCGGTGGTCCCGTCGTCCTGGTGTGGGACAACTTGAACACGCACGTCAGTCGTGCGATGCAGGAGCTGATCGCCGCCCGGGGGTGGCTGAGCGTCTACCAGCTGCCGCCGTACGCTCCCGAGCTCAACCCCGTCGAGGGCGTGTGGTCACACTTGAAGAGATCTCTGGCCAACCTCACCAAACACGGCCTCGACCAGCTCACCGCGCTGGTGAAGACACGACTGAAACGGATGCAGTACCGCCCCGGCCTCATCGACGGGTACATGGCCAGGACCGGACTCGACCTCCAACCGCCGTAACCCCAGCCGTTAAAGGCCTCTAGCCCCTAAACGGAAAAGGACTATAAACCATGCGCATGCGACGACTCTGCAGCATTGCTGCGACTCTTGGCCTGGCTGTGGCCGGCCTCGCCGTGTCAGCCAGCACGGCATCGGCCGCCGCGAGCTATAACGGCGCTTGCGGATCCGGCTATGGCGTGATCGGATCCAAATATGTCGGCGATGGCCGGACCTTCCTCACCTACAACAGCTCCACCGGCTACAACTGTGTAGTCACCGTCAGTGACACGCCGGGTGTAGCGATGTATATGGAAGCTCGGCTGCGGCTCCACAGAACCGACACGGTCTGGAAAGCCAGTGAAATGGACACGGGCACTTACACGCAGTACGCGGGCCCCGTCTATCTGTATGCCAAGGGCTCGTGCATCGATTACGGCGGTGCCGCCAACTCAAGCTACACACGGATCGATTACGGGGTCCACTGCGGCTGACGGTCCTGTCGGTCTGGTGACAGCGCCATGCACATCCGCTGTCACCAGCTGCTTCAAGTGCCGACCCAGGCCTGGGTAGAGCCCGCGCTCCCGGACCGCGTCAATTAGCCGCGGGTTCGCTGTGCACCGTCGGGCGGCGCGATGCGATGACCTTGCGCGCGAGCGACTTCGGGCTCGTCAGGAAGCCCCAGCCCCACGTCATGTGCATCGTGGCGAGGGCCACGGGGATCTGGGCGCGTGCCTTGAGCGGCAGGCCCTTGCCGGCCGGGACGGAGCCCGCGACGATCGCCGCCAGGTAACCGGCGGGGATCACCAGCGCCCACGGCGTGAGGGCCGCGCCGACCACGATGCCCGCCGCGATGGCGACGACGGCGGTCGGCGGGGCGAGGTAGCGCAGGTTGATGGAGCCCGAGTGGTAGCGGGCCACCACATGGCGCCAGCGGCCGTAGTCCTTGTACTGCTTGGCCAGTGCCTTCACGGACGGGCGCGGGCGGTAGGAGACCTTCAGCTCCGGCGAGAACCAGATCAGGCCGCCCGCGTCGCGGATGCGGAAGTTCAGCTCCCAGTCCTGGGCGCGGATGAACTCCTCGTTGTAGCCGCCCTGTCGCTCCAGCGCCTCGCGCCGGAAGACACCGAGGTAGACCGTCTCGGCGGCCTGCGCCGAACCGCCGGTGTGGAAGACCGCGTTGCCCACGCCGATCTTCGAGGTCATCGCGGCGGCGACGGCCTTCTCCCAGTCGTTGGTTCCCTGGGCGTGCATGATGCCGCCCACGTTCATCGCGCCGGTCTCCTCCAGGAGGCGGACGGCGGTCGCGATGTAGCCCTGCGAGAGCGCGGCGTGGCCGTCGACGCGGACGACGATCGGATGGCGGGAAGCCTTGATCGCGGCGTTCAGCGCGGCGGGGGTGCGGCCCGTCGGGTTCGGCACGGTGTGCACGCCGGGGTTCTCGGCGACCAGCTGCGCGGCGATCTCGTCCGTGCGGTCGGTGGAGGGGCCGAGCGCGAGCACGACCTCCATCTCGCCGCCGTACTCCTGCGCCAGGATCGCCTCGACGGCCTCCCGCAGGTGCCGCTCCTCATTGAGGATGGGCATGATCACGGAGACGGCAGGAAGCTGCGTACCAGTGTTGGCGGTTGCGTTCATCGTGGGTCACGTTACCGCTAATGGGGGACACGGGCGCGCGCCGCCCGGCGCACTACCGCGGTCTGGAGATCGTATGGGCCTACGGTGCTCGCGTCCCACGCCCGCTCACGCGGAGGTGTCCCCACGTGCCCACGCCGCCCCGCTCCCCCGCCCGCCCGAGCCGTCCGCCGCGTCCAATGCAGGACCGCCGGCCGGCCGAGCCGCTGCGCAGGCGCAGACCCCGGTGGGCGATGCGGCTGGCCACGACGCTGTCCGTGACGGTGCTCGCCGCGGCGGGTGTCGGGCACGCGCTCGTCTCCGGCCTGGACACCGGGATCGACCGCATCGACCCGTTCAAGGACATGAAGAACCGGCCGGCCGCCGGGCACGGCATGAACGTGCTCCTTGTCGGCACCGACGGCCGCGACAAGATCACCGAGGCGGAGCGGCAGAAGTACCGGCTCGGCGGCTCACCCTGCCACTGCACGGACACGATCATGATCGTGCACATCTCCGCCGACCATGAGCGCGCGTCCGTCGTCTCCCTGCCGCGTGACTCCTACGCCGTGATGCCGCCGCACACCGATCAGAACAGCGGCGAGAAGCACCACGAGCACCCCGTGAAGATCAACGCGGCCTACGCGGAGGGCGGGCCGCAGCTGACCGTCCGTACCGTCGAGAACATGACGCACGTGAAGATCGACCACTATCTGGAGGTCGACTTCACCAGCTTCATGAAGACCGTCGACGTGCTCGGCGGCGTCGAGGTCTGCACGGCCCGGCCCCTCCGGGACTCGTACACGGGTCTCGATCTGGGCGTCGGCACGCACCGGTTGGACGGCGGCCAGGCATTGCAGTACGTACGGGCGCGGCACACGGACGGCGCCGGTGACCTCGGGCGGATGCAGCGCCAGCAGCGCTTCCTCGCCTCGCTGATCTCCAGGACGACCTCGTCCGGGGTGCTGCTCAACCCGGTCAAATTCCGCGGTGTCGCGCACACACTGCTCGATTCCGTCCGCGCCGACCAGGGGTTCGGGACGGAGGAGATGGTCGAACTGGCGCGGGCCATGCGGTCGTTCACTCCGTCGTCCTCCGAGTTCACGACCGTGCCGATCGGGAACATCGACTACGAGGTCGAGGGCATCGGCTCCACCGTGAAGTGGGACCCGGTGAAGTCCGAGAAGCTGTTCAAGGCGCTCCGTGACGATCAGCCGCTCGCCGCGCACCGGAACCGGAAGAAGGCGGTCGTCGTCGATGTCTCGCCGCAGCAGATCCGGGTGCAGGTGGAGAACGCGACGATGACGGCGGGGCTCGGCGAGAAGGCCGATGCCGCGTTGCGGGCGACGCGGTTCCGGACGAGCGGGGTGCCGGTGAACGCGGTGGAGCGTGCTGCCGCGCGGACGGTTGTGCTGTACGACCCGCGTTGGGATCGGTCCGCGAAGTCGCTGGGTACGGCGTTGCCGGGGGCGCGGATGGTGGCTGTGCCGGGGCAGGGGGCCGTGCTGAAGGTTCGGGTGGGGGCGGATTATTCCGGGGTTCGGCGGGTTCGGGCGGAGGATGCGCGGCAGGGGGAGTTCGGGGTGGTCACCGGGGATGAGGTGGCTTGTGGGTGAGCCCCTGGGGCCGACCGGCCGGCCTGGGTGAGCGTGCGGGCGCTGTCGGCCAAGGTCGCGGGGCTCTGCCCCGGACCCCGCTCCTCAATCGCCGGA
>NZ_BAAATS010000010.1:130073-180612 GCF_039533535.1 Streptomyces kunmingensis | reverse complement strand
GGGGGGGGGCCGGGACGTGAGCGGAGGGGCTGGGACGTGAGCGGCGGGGCCGGGGTGTCAGGCGGAAGGGCCGGGGTTCGGGCTCAGGGGTTGGGCTCGTAGTTCCTTGATGGCTCTGCGGCGGGCCAGGCGGTGTTGGCGGCGGATCTGGGCCTCCTGGTAGCGGCGGCGGTCGCGGTCGGTCTCCGGGATGACCGGGGGGACCGTGCGGGGCTTGCCGTCGGCGTCGACCGCAGCGAAGACCAGGTACGCGGAGCCGACCTGCTGGGCGGGCGTCGACTCGTTCCAGCGTTCGGCCAGGACCCGGACGCCTACCTCCATCGAGGTCCGGCCGACCCAGTTGACCTGGGCTTTCACATGCACGAGGTCGCCCACGCGGACCGGCTCCAGGAACGCCATCTCGTCCATGGACGCCGTCACGGCCGGGCCGCCCGAGTGCCGGCCGGCCACCGCGCCCGCCGCGTCGTCCACGAGTTTCATGATCACACCGCCGTGCACCGTACCGAGGAGGTTGGTGTCGTTGTGCGTCATGATGTGCGACAACGTCGTGCGGGAAGCTGCGGTCGGCTTGCCCGGAATGTCGGATTCCGCGCCGTGGGCCTGGTCTGTCATGCCGCCTACCCTATGCGCGGCCGGATTGTGTCAGCTCTGCAACAGCCATGGCCCGATTTCCCGACCGCTCTTGTAAGGCACACAGGCGTGCACGGCAAACTGGTTCCATGAGCGATTGGCCCGAGGGGCGGAGCGACCGGCAGGGCGGCGGCGGCCGTGGCGGCTACGGCCGTGGCAGCGCGAACGCACGCCCTGAAGGCGCGCGTGTCATGCCACATGTGCAGCGCCCCGTCCCGCAGCAGCAGCCCGGCTACGACAACGACGCGTACGAGCCGTCCTACGACAGCGGCTACAACACGGGGCAGGTCTACGGGCAGCCCAGCCGCGCCGGCGGTGGAGACGGGGGCGGTGACGGTTACGGGCCGCCCGGCGGGCGTCCCGCGCGCCCGGCGCCGAACTGGCGCAAGCGCATCAAGTGGACGGCGATCACCGTGGTCACCGTGGTCGTGGTGACGAGCGTCTCCACGTACTTCTGGGCCGACTCCAAGCTCCACCGGGACGTCGACCTGTCCAAGGTCATCGAGCGGCCCGAGGCGGGCGACGGCACCAACTACCTGATCGTCGGCACCGACAGCCGCGAGGGCATGTCCGACGAGCAGAAGAAGGAGCTGCACACCGGCTCCGCCGAGGGCAAGCGCACGGACACGATGATGATCCTGCACGTCGGGGGCAACGGGGACACTCTTGTCTCGCTGCCGCGTGACTCGAACGTCACGATCCCGAGCTTCAAGGGCGCCGAGTCCGGCAAGCTCTACCCCGGTACGGGCCGCCAGGTGAAGCTGAACGCCGCCTACGCGGAGGACGGGCCCGAGCTGCTTGTGCGCACCGTCGAGTCCAACACCGGGCTGCACATCGACCACTACGCGGAGATCGGCTTCGGCGGGTTCGCGAGCATCGTGGATGCGGTCGGCGGCGTGGAGATGAACCTGAAGGAAGGGTTCAAGGACAAGTGGTCCGGCGCCGACTTCAAGGCCGGCAAGCAGACCCTGAGCGGCCAGCAGGCCCTCGCCTTCGTCCGTACGCGCCATGCCTTCGCCGCGTCCGACCTTCAGCGCACCAAGAACCAGCAGGCGTTCCTCGCGGCCCTCGCCCACAAGGTGGCGTCGCCGTCGACGGTCATGAACCCGTTCAAGCTCTACCCGACGCTCGGTGCGGGCCTGGACTCGCTCGTCGTCGACAAGGACATGAGCCTGTGGAACCTGGCCTCCATGTTCATGGCGATGAAGTCGGTGTCCGGCGGCGACGGTGACGGCAAGTCCATGAACATGCCGACGAGCGGTTCGGTCGGCGGCAACCTGGTGTGGGACAAGACCAAGGTGAAGCAGCTCGTCGATCAGTTCAACAACGACGAGAAGGTCACCGTCTCCGGCAACTGACCTCTGGGGCCGTCACCCGTTCCCGTAGTCCTCGACGTAAGTGGCGATGAGGGCGAGGAGGGCGTCGGCCCTGTTCCGGTCCTCCTGTTGGGCAAGCAGGGCCTCGTCGGCGCCCCTGAGCCGGGCCACGGCGGCGGGCTCGCCGTCCACAAGGTCGTCGACCACCGGCTGCGTGACGAGGTCCAGGCACTCGCTGAGCAGCCGACGGGTGGCGGGCGCGGGCGGCCCGGGATCGGGATCGCGGTACGGGCTGGTCAGGTACCGCGCCGGGTCGGTGATGCTCCAGCCGACGACGGTGCCGTGCTGGACGAGAAGTGCCACGTCCGGTGCGATCCCGATGCGGGCCTCCAATGGCTCGTCGAGGACGTCGAGGTCGCGCAGGCAGGTGAGCACGGTGTCCCCCGGGCCACGGCAGAGGTCCTCGGTAACCTCCAGGCGGAAGTCCCGCGCCTCGTCCGCGCGCAGGCCGCCCGGACGGACGAGGGGCAGGTCCGGGACGCGGGCGCATTCCTCGGGGTCGGCGCTCTCGTGGGGCAACTGGAACTGCACACCGACCAGTTGTCGGTCGGCCGGGTCGAACTTCGCCTCGTCGGGCGCGTCCCACAGCCAGTCCTGGCTGCCGAAAGTGTCCAGCTGGAACTGTTCCTGCTCCCTGACGTCCCCGTACGGCGCGACGCGCACGCGCTGCCCCGCGAAATCAAAGCGCGGGGTGAGGGGCAAAGGTTCTCCCGTCACCGTCGCGGTCCAGTTGTCATCAAGGGTGAGTTTCACAGTGGATGCCGCCTCATCGAATCCGTTCGGCCGGAGCCACGAAGCCGTTCCAGCCCGGATCGCCTGGCCGAGCGGGTCGCGCTTGAAGAAGACAGTGCCGCCCAACGCGTCGGTGCGCGCGGCCGGTTGGCCACCACATCGTCGACGATGCGGGCGCCCAGCAGCGCCGCGTAGTCCATGGGTCGATCGCGACCTGTGCGCAGCTCCGCGAACCGGGCGAGTGCCGCCTCGTCCGTGAATCCGCACACCCACCGCACCCCACCCGACCGCGCCGACCAGAGTCCGCTTCCGGACATCGGGATCAGCAGAACCGACGTCCAAGGTGTCGGGTGAGGTTCCCGGGGCGGCCGGTGCCCGCCCCTCACACACACGCACGCCCCCGTCGGCATGGGCAGGGGCGTGCGTGCTCGTTCGACGGGTGCGGGTTACGGCAGGTTGCGGGCCATGACGATGCGCTGGACCTGGTTCGTGCCCTCGTAGATCTGGGTGATCTTCGCGTCGCGCATCATGCGCTCGACCGGGTAGTCGCGGGTGTAGCCGTAGCCGCCGAGGAGCTGGACGGCGTCCGTGGTGACCTCCATGGCGACGTCCGAGGCGAAGCACTTGGCCGCGGCGCCCTGGAAGGTGAGGTCCCCCTCTCGACCTCCGGCGGCGACGCGCTCGGACTTGGCGGCCGCCGCGTACGTGAGCTGGCGGGCGGCCTCGATCTTCATCGCCATGTCGGCGAGCATGAACTGGATGCCCTGGAAGTCGGCGATCGCCTTGCCGAACTGCTTGCGCTCCTGGACGTAGCCCTTGGCGTAGTCGAGGGCGCCCTGCGCGACACCGAGCGCCTGCGCGGCGATCGTGATGCGGGTGTGGTCGAGGGTCTTCATCGCCGTGGCGAAGCCGGTGCCCTCCTCGCCGATCATGCGGTCGGCGGGGATGCGGACGTTGTCGAAGTAGACCTCGCGGGTCGGCGAGCCCTTGATGCCGAGCTTCTTCTCCGGGGCGCCGAAGGAGACACCCGGATCCGACTTCTCGACGACGAAGGCGCTGATGCCCTTCGAGCGCTTGTCCGGGTCGGTGACGGCCATGACCGTGTAGTACTCGGAGACGCCCGCGTTGGTGATCCAGCGCTTCACGCCGTTCAGCACCCAGAAGTCGCCGTCGCGCACGGCACGCGTCTTCATGCCGGCCGCGTCCGAACCGGCGTCCGGCTCGCTGAGCGCGTACGAGAACATCGCGTCGCCCTTGGCAAGCGGGCCCAGGTACTTCTTCTTCAGCTCCTCGGAGCCGGAGAGGATGACGGGCAGCGAGCCCAGCTTGTTCACGGCCGGGATCAGGGAGGACGAGACGCAGGCGCGGGCGACCTCCTCGATCACGATGACCGTGGCGAGCGCGTCGGCGCCGGAGCCGCCGTACTCCTCGGGTACGTGCACGGCGTGCAGGTCGGAGGCGACGAGGGCGTCGAGCGCCTCTTGCGGGAAGCGGGCCTCCTCGTCGACCGCGGCGGCGTGCGGCGCGATCTTCGTCTCGGCCAGCGCGCGGATGGCCTCGCGGAGCATGTCGTGCTCCTCGGACGGGCGGTACAGGTCGAACTCCGGGGTGGAAGCCGATCCGGCCAAGGTGACTCACGCTCCAAGCGATGCTAATTACCGTTAAGTAACCCGAATTTTAGATCTCGCCGCACGCCAGGGATACGTGAGCTGTGCGACAGCGGGAAAGTTGCCCGCTGAGGGCCGTGCGCATGCCCCGGATATGCTCGTCCGGCGCACGCAGCACCGACCCCTCTGGAGCCCCCTTATGGCCCTCAAGATCACCGTGATCGGTACCGGCTACCTCGGTGCCACACATGCCGCGGCCATGGCCGAGCTCGGTTTCGAGGTGCTCGGCCTGGACGTCGTGCCCGAGAAGATCGAGATGCTCACGCGGGGCGAGGTCCCGATGTACGAGCCCGGTCTCGAGGAGTTGCTGCGCAAGCACGTCGCCGGGATCGAGGGCTCCACCGGGCGGCTGCGCTTCACGATGGACTTCGCCGAGGCCGCGGCCTTCGGCGACGTGCACTTCGTGTGTGTGAACACGCCGCAGAAGCACGGCGAGTACGCGTGCGACATGAGCTACGTGGACTCCGCCTTCTCCTCCCTCGCCCCGCACGTACAGCCGGGCGCGCTCGTCGTCGGCAAGTCGACCGTGCCGGTCGGCTCCGCGCAGCGGCTCGCCGCGCTGCTGCCCGAGGGCGTGGAGCTGGCGTGGAACCCGGAGTTCCTGCGCGAGGGCTTCGCCGTCAACGACACGCTGCACCCGGACCGCATCGTGATCGGCGTCGGCAGCGAGCGTGCCGAGAAGCTGCTGCGGGACGTGTACGCGACGCCGCTCGGCGAGGGCACACCGCTCGTGGTGACGGACTTCCCCACGGCCGAGCTGGTCAAGACGGCGGCGAACTCCTTCCTGGCCACCAAGATCTCCTTCATCAACGCGATGGCCGAGGTCTGCGAGGCCGCGGGCGGCGACGTCGCGAAGCTGGCCGAGGCGATCGGCTATGACGACCGGATCGGGCACAAGTTCCTGCGGGCCGGGATCGGGTTCGGCGGCGGCTGTCTGCCGAAGGACATCCGGGCGTTCATGGCGCGCGCCGGTGAGCTCGGCGCCGACCAGGCGCTGACCTTCCTGCGCGAGATCGACTCCGTCAACATGCGGCGGCGCGGGGCGATGGTGGAGATGGCCCGCGAGGCGCTCGGCGGCGGCGCGTTCCTGGGCAAGCGGGTCGCCGTGCTCGGCGCCGCGTTCAAGCCGGACTCCGACGACGTACGGGACTCGCCCGCGCTGAACGTGGCCGGGCAGATCCACCTCCAGGGCGGCCAGGTCACCGTGTACGACCCGAAGGGCATGGCGAACGCGCGGCGGCTCTTCCCGACGCTCGGGTACGCGGACTCCGCCCTCGAGGCGGTGCGGGGTGCGGATGTCGTGCTGCATCTGACGGAGTGGCGGGAGTTCCGGGAGCTGGACCCGGCGGAGCTCGGCGCTGTCGCTTCGGCGCGGGTGATGTTGGACGGGCGCAATGCGTTGGACGCTGCCGCTTGGCGGGAGGCCGGGTGGTCTTATCGGGCAATGGGGCGGCCCTCCGCGTAGGGATACGACCTCACGCTCTCGTCTGCCCTGTGCTGTCCGAGCGCGACCGGCCGTGCGTCGTGGCTGGTCGCGCAGTTCCCCGCGCCCCTGAAGGCGCGGCCCTACTTCGCTCGGTAGCGGCGCATTTTTGCCCGGGCTCCGCAGACCGCCATGGAGCACCAGCGGCCTCGGCCTGCCGGGCTGCGGTCGTAGAAGGCCCATCGGCAGTCCTCGGCCTCGCACGCCTTGAGGCGGGTCCAGGTACCGGCTGCCGTGGCTTCGGCGATGGCCGCCGCGACCCGGGAGAGCAGCGACGCGTCGTCGTGCAGCGGGACCAGGGCCGCCGAGCCGTCGCGGTCGTCGACCAGTACCCGCAGCGGGGCCTTCGCGAGCAGTTCGCCGAGCGGGGTCACCGCGCGGTGCGGCGGGTGGCCCGCGTGGGCCAGGCACGTCGCGCGCAGGGACTCGCGCAGTTCGCGCGCGTCGTCGACCCCGTCCGCCGTGATGCCGAAGCGCTCACGGACCTTCGCGGAGCCCAGCGTGTCGGCGCCCGTCGTGATGTCTTGCAACGTGTTCACCAGGGCCTCGATCAGGGCCAGGCCGCCCGGTGCCGACGCACGCTCATTCATGGTTGCGACGTTACCTGTTGTACGGCACCATGCGGTAACGGCGTTACCGGTAGAAGCCCTATAGGGGTAACTCAAGGAGAAACCATGGCCATCGCCAAGCTCGATGTCGTCGCCCTGGACTGTCCGGAACCGCGTGTGCTCGCCGATTTCTACGCGGCGGTTCTCGGCGGCACCGTCGCCCACACCGAGGAGGACGGTGACTGGCTCGTCCTGAAGGTGCCGGGCGGGCAGCTGGCGTTCCAGAGGTCGCCCGGGTACGTGCCGCCCGTCTGGCCCTCGACCGACCACGGGCAGCAGTTCCACCTGGACCTGACCGTCGAGGACCTGGACAAGGGGGAGAAGGAGGTCCTCGCGCTCGGTGCGACGGTCCTCGACAACGAGGACCGCTCCCGTTCCTGGCGGGTCTACGCCGACCCGGTCGGGCACCCGTTCTGCCTCTGCGCCGGCTGAGCCGGGCCGCGGCCGGGGGCCGTCAGTACGTCGCCGTCGACGGGCCCCGGCGCCGCCGCGCGGCCCGCGCGGTGAACTCGGTGCCGCGCAGCACCCGTTGGGCGTTGCCCCAGGTGAGCAGCGCGAGGTCCGTCTCGGGCCAGCCGCGGTCGGCGAGCTCCGCGATCAGCGCCGGGTAGCCGGCGGGGTCGGCGAGCCCTTCGGGGTGCGCGTCCCCGGTGTCGAACATCCCGGAGAGCCCGACCGTCTCGGGGCCCGCGACACGGCGTACGTGGTCCAGATGGTCCGCCACGTCGCGCAGGGCGGGCCCTGTCCGGTCCGCCGAGCAGGGCACCAGGCACAGGCCGCGGCCCTCGCGGAGCGCCACCAGGAGCTCGTCGGAGGCGTTGTCCGGGTGGCTGTTGAGGGCGCGGGCGCCGGAGCGCGTGAGGATCGCCGGGGCCTTGGAGATGTCCAGGACGCGGGCGGCGGTCGCCGGGTGCGCGCCGGTGAGGTCGATGAGCATGCCGAGCCGGTTCAGCTCCCGGACCATCTCTTCGCCGAAGCGCGTCAGGCCGGTGTCCTGCGGCGCCCACTGCGCGCCGCGCAGCGAGAGGATGCGCAGCCCCAGTGCGTGCAGACCGCGCAGGGTGCCGAGCGAGTCGCCCGCGGCGGCGGCCGGGGCCGGGCCGATGAGGACGGCGATCCGGCCGTGCGCGCGGGCGTCCGCGGTCTCCGAGGCGGAGCGGGCCAGGCGCAGACCCTCCGGGTAGCGGGCCACGACGTGGTTGACGAGGTCGATCTGTTCCAGCGCCGAGGTGACCGGCCGGTCGGCGGTGACGTCCAGCGCCCACAGCTGGGCGCCGGCCCCGCCCGCGTGCAGCCGCGGCAGATCGGTCTCGACGGCGCACTCGCCCAGTTCGAGGTCGAACCAGGACAGCCTGCGCAGGATGCCGGGCAGACCGCAGTAGCCGTCCGCCACCGGATGGCGGGCGAGCAGGCCGCGGACCGATACCGGAGCGGGTTCGTCGGCCTGCGATTCCGGTTCGTCGACGAGCAGAGCCACTTCGTCGACGTGCGGATCGGCACCGTCGAGGGGCGCGACCGGGGCGGACGGGCGGTCGAGGTCGCCCACTTCCGTAGTGGCGTTCAGTTCGTCCTGCAGGTCTGCCATGACAGGGCTCCGGCCAGAAATGGTGGGGACAGGCGTTGCCCCACCGTGGCACGCGGACGGATCCCCTACGCGGCGAGCGGCTCCGTTAGAGGGAGCTGGTGCGCCGAACGAGGCAGGCGCTCAGCCGTCCAACTGCTCCAGTGTCGCGTTCGACGGGCCGCGCTTCGCCTGGAGGTCCCGCGCCACGTCCTCCGCGTCGCCCAGGACCCGCACCGCGTTGCTCCAGGTGAGCTTCGCGAGGTCGGCCCTGGACCAGCCGCGGGTGAGGAGCTCGGCGATCAGGTTCGGGTAGCCGGAGACGTCGTCGAGGCCGTCCGGGGTGAACGCCGTGCCGTCGTAGTCGCCGCCGATGCCGAGGTGGTCGACGCCCGCGACCTCGCGCATGTGGTCGAGGTGGTCGGCGACCGTCGAGACGGTGGCGACCGGGCGCGGCGTGGCCTCCTCGAAGGCGCGGTGCAGCTTCATCGCCTCGGGCGAGGAGTCGAGGTGGTGGAAGCCGTGCGCGCGCAGGTTGTCGTCGGCGGCGGCGGTCCAGTCGACGGCGGCCTGGAGGACGAACTTCGGCACGAACGTCACCATCGCCACTCCCCCGTTGCCGGGGAGCCGCTCCAGGACGTCGTCCGGGATGTTGCGCGGGTGGTCGCAGACGGCACGGGCCGAGGAGTGCGAGAAGATCACCGGCGCCGTCGACGTGTCGAGGGCGGCGCGCATCGTCGAGGCTGCCACGTGCGACAGGTCGACGAGCATGCCCTCGCGGTTCATCTCCCGGACGACCTCGCGGCCGAACGCGGAGAGGCCGCCGACGCCCGGCTCGTCCGTCGCCGAGTCCGCCCACGCGATGTTGTCGTTGTGGGTGAGCGTCATGTAGCGCACACCGAGCGCGTACAGCGCCCGCAGCGTGGCCAGGGAGTTGTTGATCGAGTGGCCGCCCTCGGCGCCCTTGAGCGAGGCGATACGGCCTTCCGCGCGGGCCGCTTCCATGTCGACGGCGGTCAGGGCGGCCCGCAAGTCGTCCGGGTAGCGCGCGATCAGCTGGTCGACGCAGTCGATCTGTTCGAGGGTGGCGCTGACCGCCGCGTCCCCGGTCAGGTCGGTGCGTACGTACACCGACCAGAACTGGGCGCCGACACCGCCGGAGCGCAGCCGGGCCAGGTCCGTGTGCAGGTGGGCGCTCTGGTCGGCGGCGATGTCGCGTGCGTCGATGTCGTACGTGACCTGCTCGCGCAGCGCCCACGGCAGGTCGTTGTGCCCGTCGACGACGGGGAACTCGGTGAGTATCTCCCGGGCCCGCGTCAGTGCGTCCGTCATACCGCTCGTCCCCCCGCTCACTTGCCGAAGCCGAAACCGGCGCCGGCGCTCTCGACCTTGTTCCGCAGCCGCTTGCCCTTCTCGGTGGCCTGGTCGTTCAGCTCCTGCTGGAACTCCCGCATCCGGCCGAGCAGTTCCTCGTCGTGCGCGGCGAGCATGCGCGCGGCGAGCAGCCCCGCGTTGCGCGCGCCGCCGACCGAGACGGTGGCGACCGGGACGCCTGCGGGCATCTGCACGATGGAGAGCAGCGAGTCCATGCCGTCGAGGTACTTCAGCGGTACGGGCACGCCGATGACCGGCAGCGGCGTCACCGAGGCGAGCATGCCGGGCAGGTGGGCGGCGCCGCCCGCGCCCGCGATGATCGCCTTCAGGCCGCGCTCGGCGGCGTGCTCCCCGTAGGAGATCATCTCGTGCGGCATGCGGTGCGCGGAGACGACGTCGACCTCGTAGGGGATCTCGAACTCGGCGAGGGCCTTCGCCGCCGCCTCCATGACGGGCCAGTCGGAGTCCGACCCCATGACGATGCCGACGACGGGACCGGACTGGCTCGCGGCGCTCATTCGGTGATCGTGCCCTTCAGGTATCCGGCTGCGTGACGGGCGCGGTCGAGGACCTCGTCCAGGTCGTCGCCGTAGGTGTTGACGTGGCCGACCTTGCGGCCGGGCTTCACGTCCTTGCCGTACATGTGGATCTTGAGCTGCGGGTCGCGGGCCATGCAGTGCAGGTACGCGCTGTACATGTCCGGGTAGTCGCCGCCCAGGACGTTCGCCATGACCGTCCACTTCGCGCGCGGGCGCGGGTCGCCGAGCGGCAGGTCGAGGACGGCGCGGACGTGGTTGGCGAACTGCGAGGTGATCGCGCCGTCCTGCGTCCAGTGGCCGGAGTTGTGCGGGCGCATCGCCAGTTCGTTGACGAGGATGCGGCCGTCGGGGGTCTCGAAGAGTTCGACGGCGAGGTGGCCGACGACGTCGAGCTCCTTGGCGACGCGCAGCGCCAGTTCCTGGGCCTCGCCCGCGAGGGCTTCGTCCAGGTCGGGCGCCGGGGCGATCACCGTGTCGCACACGCCGTCGACCTGCTGGGACTCGACGACGGGGTAGGCGACGGCCTGGCCGTGCGGCGAGCGCACGACGTTGGCCGCGAGCTCCCGTACGAAGCCGACCTTCTCCTCGGCCAGGACCGGCACGCCCGCCTTGAACGGCTCGGTCGCGTCCGCCTCGGAGCGCACGACCCACACGCCCTTGCCGTCGTAGCCGCCGCGCACCGTCTTGAGGACGACGGGGAAACCATCGCCCTCAGCGGCGAACGCGGCGACGTCCGCCGCGTCGCGCACGATGCGGTGGCGGGGACACGGCACGCCGAGCGCGGTGAGCTTCGCGCGCATCTCGCCCTTGTCCTGGGCGTAGAGCAGCGCGTGCGGACCGGGGCGCACGGGGATGCCGTCCGCCTCCAGGGCCCGCAGGTGCTCGGTCGGCACGTGTTCGTGATCGAAGGTGATCACGTCACAGCCGCGCGCGAACTCACGCAGCGTGTCCAGGTCGCGATAGTCGCCTACGACGACTTCGCCGACGACCTGCGCCGCGGAATCCAGTGGGGTGTCACTGAGGAGCTTGAACTTGATGCCGAGCGGGATGCCTGCCTCGTGTGTCATACGAGCGAGCTGGCCGCCGCCGACCATGCCGACTACCGGGAACGTCACGCCCCCAGGGTATCGGCCGTTCGACCGGCACCCGCACGGCGCCTGTCTTGTAGGAACGTCCACAGACGCTGTCCACAGGCGCCTTCGGGAGTGCGTGGTTAGCATGGCTGAGTCGGTTCTCACGGGCCGCGCGACCACATTCACGGGGACGACGGGGGCTGAGGCGACCACTATGAAGGCGACCACCGGCCGACGATCCGGTACGGAGAACAGCGGTCCGGGCCGTATCGGGGCCCTGCGGCTGCGCTTCGACGCCCTGGCCCGCGAGATCGCCAAGTTCGGTGTCGTCGGCGCGCTGGGCGTCCTCGTGAACTTCGGCGTCTTCAACCTGATGCGGCACGGCACGGACCTCCAGGTCGTGCGGGCCAGCGTGATCGCGACCGTCGTCGCCATCGTCTTCAACTACGTGGGGTTCCGGTACTTCACCTACCGCGACCGCGACAAGAGCGGACGTGCGAAGGAACTCACACTGTTCCTCCTGTTCAGCGTCGTCGGCCTGGTGATCGAGAACGGTGTCCTGTACGTGGCGACGTACGCCTTCCACTGGGACAGCCAGCTGCAGAGCAACATCTTCAAGTTCCTCGGCATGGGCCTCGCGACCCTGTTCCGCTTCTGGTCGTACCGGACCTGGGTCTTCAAGGCGCTGCCCGCCCGGGAGACCGTGGCCCGTGCGGAATCGTTCCTGGACGAGTCGGACGCGCCGCCGCCCGTGCACCGAGTGAAGCCGTAGGGTCCTGCCCGGTCAGGGCCCGGTCAGGGCCCGGCCGGTCAGCGGATCGTGCCGGCGTCCTCGTCCTTCGCGGACTTCTTCAGCGGCGTCCGCGACAGGAACAGGCCGAATACCGGCGGGGCCGCCTGGAGCATTTCGAGGCGGCCGCCGTCGGCCTCCGCGAGGTCGCGGGCGACGGCGAGGCCGATGCCCGTCGAGTTGCGGCCGCTGATGGTCCGCTCGAAGATCCGCGAACCCAGCTCGGGCGGGACGCCCGGCCCCTCGTCCGTGACCTCGATCACCGCCTGGTTGCCGGTGACACGGGTGCGCAGGGCCACGGTGCCGCCCCCGTGCATCAGCGAGTTCTCAATCAGCGCGGCGAGGACCTGGGCGACCGCGCCCGGCGTGCCGACCGCAGTGAGATGCCGCTTGCCGGAGGAGACGATGGCGCGGCCCGCGCTGCGGTAGGCCGGACGCCACTCCTCCAGCTGCTGCTTGATGACCTCGTCCAGGTCGAAGGTGACGGCCGAACCGGTGCGCGGGTCACGGGAGTTGGTGAGCAGCCGCTCGACGACGTCGGTGAGCCGCTCGACCTGCGCGAGCGCGATCGTCGCCTCTTCCTTCACCTCGGCCAGGTCGTCGGTCATGGTGATCTCCTCGAGCCGCATCGAGAGCGCGGTGAGAGGCGTACGCAGCTGGTGCGAGGCGTCGGCGGCGAGGCGCCGCTCGGCGGTCAGCATGCGGGCGATGCGCTCGGCGGAGCCGTCGAGGACATCGGCGACGCGGTCCAGCTCGGGGACGCCGTAGCGCTTGTGCCGCGGGCGCGGGTCGCCGGAGCCGAGGCGCTCCGCGGTGGAGGCCAGGTCGGTGAGCGGGGAGGCGAGGCGGTTGGCCTGGCGGAC
The DNA here is from genome assembly GCF_039533535.1 of Streptomyces kunmingensis. NCBI lineage: Bacteria > Bacillati > Actinomycetota > Actinomycetes > Kitasatosporales > Streptomycetaceae > Streptomyces > Streptomyces kunmingensis. The sequence continues at coordinate 167,916 of NZ_BAAATS010000010.1, read as the reverse complement.
GGCGAGCAGTACGGCGGCGACGACCGCGAGCAGCGCCACGCCCGCGATGATCAGCAGGGTCCGGCCGACCTCGCGGGTGACCGCGGAGCGGGGCTCCTCGACGGTGACCTTCTCGCCGCGCTCGCCGACGGCGGTGTACGTGATGACGTCGCCGTCGGGTTTGCCGCCGAGCTCGATGGGGCCGCGGCCGGGAATGTCGACGACCGCGTAACGGTCCTCGATGGCGACCTGGTCGGCGAGGATGCCGCCGTTGACCTGCTCGCCGCTGAGCAGTCGGCTGTCCACGATGGAGGCGAGGCGGACCGCCTCCGATTCGACGCGGTCCTGGGCGCTGTTGCTGATGGTGCGGGTCTCCACGATGACCAGGCTGACGCCGAATACGGCGATCACTACCAGGACCACGGCGAGGGTGGAGTTGATTAGTCGGCGGCGCATGCTTTTAGTGTCCCGGATCCGGGCTCGGCGCCTATGTCACCGTCACGGGGCGCCGCCCCGGACCCCGCTCCTCAAGCGCCGGAGGGGCTGAAGATGGCCTACCGCCGCAGGGGCTGAGGACGGCCGACCGCCGGAGGGGCTGAGAATGGCGGGCTGAAACGGGTCAGCTCTTCTCGAATCTGAAGCCGACTCCTCGTACCGTCGCGATGTACCTGGGGTTCGCCGCGTCGTCGCCCAGTTTTTTGCGGAGCCAGGAGATGTGCATGTCCAGCGTCTTGGTGGAGGACCACCAGGTCGTGTCCCACACCTCGCGCATCAGCTGGTCGCGCGTGACGACCCGGCCCGCGTCGCGTACGAGGACCCGCAGCAGGTCGAACTCCTTCGCCGTGAGCTGCAGTTCCTCGTCGCCCATCCAGGCGCGGTGCGACTCGACGTCGATGCGCACGCCGTGCGTGGCCGGGGTCTCCTTGGGCTCGGCGGAGCCGCGCCGCAGCAGGGCCCGGACGCGGGCGAGCAGTTCGGCCAGGCGGAACGGCTTGGTGACGTAGTCGTCGGCGCCGGCGTCGAGGCCGACGACCGTGTCCACCTCGTCGGCGCGCGCGGTGAGGATCAGGATCGGCACCGTGTGCCCCTCGGCGCGCAGCCGGCGGGCGACTTCGAGGCCGTCCATCCCGGGCAGGCCCAGGTCGAGGACGACGAGGTCGATGCTTCCCTGCAGTCCGGCGTCGACGGCCGTGGGGCCGTCCTCCCGGACTTCGACCTCGTAACCCTCCCGGCGCAGGGCGCGAGCCAGCGGCTCCGAGATGGACGCGTCGTCCTCGGCGAGCAGTACACGGGTCATGGAGTGATGGTAGTCCGCACCGGAGGACGCCTGTGGGGTGATCCGCCAGAGCGCCCGGCCGGACCGAGCGGAAGCTCTGCCTCCGGGTTCGCGTCCTGCGGCTGTGGGGTGCGATCCTTGGTAACTCCTTCGAATCAGCGCGACGGTTCCACGAAGGCCTGTGATCCATCTCTCAAGTCCTTCCATATGCGGCACTGTCGTGTCGTATGGTGACGGAACGCCTGATGCACTAATGGGGGACCTTAGGAGCGCACTGCGCACCGAAGGTCCCTTTCCTGTGTGAGCTGACCGCGGTCAGCGATGAAAGGAACGACCTGTGGCCGGGCCTCGCGTGTAAGGAAGCGCGCCGGGGTGTGGATCTCGGGTCCGCCGTACCGCGTCCCGTGCGACAACCTCGTACGGGCGATCCCCGTGGGCGTGGGGAGGACGGTAGGACTCCGGTGCCGGCCGACCCCCCACCCGGGCGCACGCTCCACCCCACAAAGGGAGCGGCGGCGTCCCGAGCGAGCAAGGAACCACCATGGCGTCCAGCCTGACGAAGGAAGCCACGGCGCCTGTCGCCGGCGGCAAGACCTTCCTTGGCCACCCCCTCGGCCTGGCCTTTCTGTTTCTGACGGAGATGTGGGAGCGCTACAGCTTCTACGGGATGCGGGCACTGCTCGTTCTGTACCTGTCGGCCGCTGTGATCGACGGCGGTCTCGGCCTCACGTTCGCGACCGCGACCGCGATCTACTCGGTCTACAACGCCATGGTGTACCTGCTCGCGCTGCCGGGCGGCTGGCTCGGCGACCGGGTCTGGGGCCCGCGCAAGACCACCGCGGTCGGCGGCGCGATCATCATGGTCGGCCACTTCACGCTGGCCCTGCCGTCGGCCGGGACGTTCTACGCCGGCCTGGCCCTCATCGCCATCGGCTCGGGTCTGCTCAAGGCCAACATCTCCACGATGGTCGGCCAGCTCTACCCGGACAAGAACGACCCGCGTCGTGACGGCGGCTTCTCGATCTTCTACATGGCGATCAACCTCGGTGCCTTCGTGGCGCCGCTGACGATCGGCACGGTCGGCCAGAAGGTCAACTGGCACCTCGGCTTCGCGATGGCGGGCGTGGGCATGGCCCTCGGCCTGATGTGCTTCGTCTTCGGCTTCCGTTTCCTGTCGTCCGAGTCCACCGTCGTCCCCTCTCCGATGTCCGCGGCCGAGAAGTCCGCGCTCTGGAAGAAGGCCGGCCTCTGGGCCGCTCTGGCCGTCGTGTTCTACGGCATCGTCGGTGGCGGCGGCTGGTTCACCGTGAACTGGATGCTGTGGCCGCTCACCGTCCTCGGTCTGGTGCTGCCGGTCTGGTACCTGGTCAAGATGAAGCGCGACCGCGAGCTGAGCAACACCGAGCAGTCCCGGGTCTCCGCGTACATCTGGTTCTTCATCGTGGCCGCCGTGTTCTGGGGCATCTACGACCAGACCGGTTCGACGCTGACGCTGTTCGCCAATGACCACACCGCGAACACCCTGTTCGGCTTCGAGTTCCCGTCGAGCTGGTTCCAGTCGCTGAACCCGCTGTACGTGATGGCGTTCGCGCCGGTCGCCGCGTGGGCGTGGATCGCGCTCAACAAGCGCGGCAAGGAGCCCAGCACCATCTCGAAGTTCGCCAACGGCGTCTTCCTGATCGGCCTGTCCTTCTTCGTGATGATGCTGGCCCAGGCGGCGGCCACCGGCGACACGAAGGTCACGCCGCTGTGGCTGTGCGCGGTCTACCTGATCCAGACCATCGGTGAGCTGACGCTCTCCCCGGTCGGCCTCTCGCTCACCACCAAGCTGGCGCCGCAGAAGTACAGCTCCCAGATGATGGGTGTGTGGTTCCTCGCCGTCACCGCGGGCGACTCCGTCATCGCGCTCCTCCAGCTGATCGGCGCCCCGACCGACAGCCAGTGGTGGTTCGCCTCGCAGGGTGCGATCGCGGTCCTCGCCGGTGTCGCGGTCTTCATGTTCCGCCGCAAGGTCAAGCCGCTGATGGGCGGCGTGCACTGACCGGATCCGCGCGGTCCGTCTGACAGCCGAAGGGGCCGGCCACACCGTGAGGTGTGACCGGCCCCTTCGGCTGTCCGCGCTGTGACAGAGGCTCTAGGCCTTGCAGTGCGTGTCGAACAGCCAGTGCGCCATGGAGCAGCCGAGCGCGTAACCGGTGCCGCCGCTCTGCCACTGGCCCGGGCTGTCCTCGCCATAGCCGGCCGCGCCGGCCGTGCCGGCCAGTCCGAACGTCAGTCCCGCCGTCAACAACGCGGCCACTCCGGCCTTCTGCAGCTTGCGCATCGCTGTTCCCCTTTGCCTTGCGCATACGTGTGGTCCCCCGCCGGGCACAGGCTCTGCCGTTCTCCCGTCGGGCCTGACGACATTCGCATACGCGCACGGTTTCAGGCAAGGGTGTTCGAGGAGTATTCGCAGGTCCAGAGCATGGATGCTCCGTTTCCAGAGTTGGCGATTCGCTCGTACCGCCTATGACAAGACGTCACCTTCCCCGTGCCGCGCGGCGCTTCGGCAGGAACGTGAAGACCGCTCCGCCCAGCAGGATCACCGTGCCGGCCACCAGGCCGAGGGCGCGCAGGGCGCCGTCGTTCGAGGCACCCGTCTCGGCGAGGCCCCCACCCGTGGCGTCGGAGCCGCCGGCGGAGTTGCCCGTCGAGCCGCCCGCGGAGCCGGAGCCCGAGCCGCCGGTCGCGCCGCCCTCCACCGCCGTCGTGTCGATCTCCAGGGAGACCTCCGTCTTGGTCGGCGTACAGGTGGTGGTCGTGCCAAGGGCCTTCACGGTGAGGACGCCCGGCGACAGGGTCGACTTGCCGTCGGCGCCCGGCTTGTACGTGCCCGTCAGGTCCGGGATCGTCATCGGGTCACCGGACTTGATGGGGTCCTTGTTGGTCGGGCCCTCCACGTTCACGGTGCCCTTGTCGGCGCCGCCCAGCTTGACCGCCATCGACGGTTTGACCGAGTCGGCCGGGATGTCGGCGGGGCTGTCCATCACGGACGCCCCGAACTTGACGGTCAGGGCGTAGTTCCCGCCGTCCTTCTTCGCGTTGATCTGCACCGGGGAGGTGGCGTTCTTGTCGCCGATGGGGGTCTTGCAGGCGTAGGGGATCGACACTTCCTTGCCGGTGAAGTCGGTCTTGCCGTCGCCACCGCCGGTGCTGCCACCCGCGCTGCCGCTGGTGCTGCCACCGGTACTGCCACCGGTACTGCCGCTGGTACTGCCACCGGTGCTGCCGCTGGTCGTGGTGCCGCCCGCTGTGGTGCCACCCGTGGCCGTGCCGCCCGCTGCCGTCCCGCCGGTGCTCGCGCCGCCGCCGTCCGTGACCTTGATGGTCACGGCGGGCTCGACCGTCTCCTTGGGCGTGCACTTGGTGTCGGTGGAGATCGGCTTGTTGACGTTGATGGTGTACGCGTCCGGGGTCAGCGTCACGTCCCCGGCCTTGGTCAGTTTCAGCTTGCCGGTCATGTCGGACAGCACCATCGGGCTGTTCTTCGGGATCGCCGGGTTCTTCCGCGGCCCTTCCATCTTGAGGTCGCCGGTCTGCGCGCCGCCCAGCTTCACCGTGCCGGTGGGCTGCACGGTGTCGGCGTCGAGGTCGAGGACGTCCGGGTTCTTCGAGGCGGCCTGGGTCGTCTTCCAGACCACGTCGATCTCGTCGCCGACCTTGGCGGTCGCCGGGGCCGTGATGTCGGCGACCGTGGTGCCCTCGACCGGGGGCAGCCCCGAGATGGCGGGCGGGATGCACTCCGTCTTGAAGGAGGACTCGGCCGCATGCGCCGGGGCGGCGGCCAGCCACAGGCCCGCTCCGGACAGGATCAGGGCGCAGCCGGCCGCACCGGCTCTCCGTTGCCTGCTCACGTGGTTCCTTTCGTCGTCTGGCTGTTGTCGGACGGTGCGGAGAGCTGACCGGCCGTGGGACCGCCCGGACCGGTGTCCGGGGTGAACCAGGGCAGGGTGTTCGTGGTGGACTCGGCAGGATCCGCGGGGCCCTGCCCGGGCGCGGACCGCGGCCGTACGGGACCGGGGGCGCCGGGTGCGCGCCGCGGGAGCCGGGCCCTCGGCAGGCGCTCGGTGGGTTCGGAGGGCCGCTGGGCGCCGCGGTGCCGTCCCTGTGCGTACCGGTCGCGCGGGCGCAGCCGGTCCACGACCGCCATGCCGATGCGGAAGACGGCGGCCGGGACGATGACGCAGAGCAGGATCCAGAAGAGCGTGACGCCCCAGGGGCGGCCGACGCCCCAGGGCTGTTCGGCCAGCACCTTGCCGCCGTACTTCAGCGAGACCAGGTAGCTGCCGTGGTCGCCGGCGCCCAGCTCGACGGGCAGCTCGATCCGCGCCTTGCGGCCGGGCTCGATGGTGCCGCGCCACTGCTGTTCCTCGTAGGCGGGCGCGAACACGCCGTGGGAGGTGCCGAGGTGGAAGACGGGGTCCCTGACCGGGGCCGGGCCGACGTTGCCCACGGTGAAGGTGAACGTCCGTGCGGGCGGGGCGCCGAACCATGTGAGGAGGCCGCTCGATCCGTCGAGCCGGGTGTCGGTGACCATGGACAGCTGCCCGTTGCCGGACTCGGCGGGCAGGGCCTTCACCGGGTGACCGGCGACCTTGAGCGCGGCGTCCTTCTGCGCCTTCGCGCTGCCGGTCACGGTCGCCACGTGGACGACGCACGGGCAGGGCGCGGGCGGTTCGACGACCGGGAGCTTCTTCTCGAACGTCCCGCGGGCGTCGGTGGTGACGGCTCGCCCGCCCGCGTTGGCGCAGGAGTTGGTGCCGCCGATGACGCCGCGGGCGGGGCTCGACCGGCCGCAGATCAGCATCATCAGCAGCGTCCTCGGACGCCAGCCGGCGCCCTTGACGGTGACCGAACCCCCGGTGCCCGCCTGGGACTTGGAGAGGGTGACGGTGGGGTCGTCGGCGGCCGCGGACCACGGTGCCGTACTCGCGAGGAGCGCGGCGAGCAGGGCGAGGACGGTCAGCAGGCGCGTGGCCGGTGCGCTGCGGCGGTTCATGGCGCACTCCTTGGGTTGCCGGTGCCTTGCCGCCCACGAGACAGACGTCGACGGCGTACGAGGAAGAGGGCGGCGCAGCCGGTGCCCGCGAGCGTGGCGAGGGCTCCGGCGAGCGGTCCCCAGGGCACGAACCGGGCCGTCGCCGTCGCCGTGTCCCGCGCGCCGCCGTCCGCGGTGACGGTCACCCGTACGTCGACGGCGTCGAGCGCGGGGGCGTCGTGCCAGGGCTCGGTGAGGCTGACCCGGCGGCCGGGCAGCAGCTCCACCGGCAGGGTGCGCGCTCTCCTGTCCAGGACACTGCCGAGGAGGCCGTCGGCTTTGACCGCGAGGCGGGGCGTGAGCGTCGTGTTGCCACGGTTCACGACGTCGTACGCGATCCGGTCCCCGGCGACGATCCGTACGTGCTCGACGGTGAGCGCCGAGAGGGTGGGTCCGCTGACCCGCAGGTGCACGCTGACCCCGGACGTGCGGCCGGCTCCGGACGCCACGATCGCGCCGGGGTGGTCACCCGGGGTCGCGCCCGCCGGCACGGTGACCGTGAACGGGACCTCGGCGCGGGTGCGGGCCGGGACCTTCACGGACTTCTCGGCGAACGTGATCCAGGCACCGGTGTCCTTGGCCTGCCTACGGCCCGCGTCGGCGCCGCGCAGGGTGATCCGCACGGGCTCGGCGCCCGGATTGGTGACGGCCACGTTGTCCTCCAGAACGGTGCCGGGGGCGCCCTCCGCGTAGATGTACGGCCGCCCGCCCCGAGCCTCGGCCCCCGCGGAGGGCGCAACCGTCCACGAGGCAGAAGCGGCAACCCCCTGCCCACCCCCACCGCCACCCGCAATGAGCAGCACAGCCCCCAAAATCAAGCCCCTCCGGCGCTTGAGGAGCGCGGTCCGGGGCAGAACCGGGGGCAGGGCCCGGAGCAGAGCCCCGCAACCTCCCCCGATCAAGCCCCTCCGGCGCTTGAGGAGCGGGGTCCGGGGCGGAGCCCCGTGGCCTGCACGCCAGCGGGCCCGAACTCTCCAGGGCGAGTGCAACGTCATCGTGGTTGCTCGCGCAAGTTCCCCGCGCCCCTCAGCGGGGCGCCCCCTGATGCCGCCGGGTCAGCCACAACACCCCACCCGCTCCGGCCAGGAGAACCGTTCCGCCCAGCGTGCCGAGCGCAATCGCCGAGTCCTCCGACCCGGTCTGCGGAAGCTGGCTGTCCCCCGACGGGCCCGACCGGGACCCACCCGAGCCACCGGCCCCGCCCGCACCCGCACCCTTCACGTCCAGTTCCAGCGACGGCTTCGGACTGTTGCCCGGCGTACACGTCGTCGTCGTACCCAGCGCCTTGATGGTGAGGACCCCGGCCGTGAACGTCACCTTCCCGCTCTTCTTCGGCGTGTACGTACCGGACAGGTCGCTGATCTTGATGGGGCTGTTGGCGGGGATGGCCTCTGAGTTGGCCGGCCCCGAGACCGCGAGGCTGCCGCTCTCCGCGCCGCCCAGCTTGATCACCGCGCTGGGATTCATCGCACCCTTGCCGAGCTCGACCGGGCTGGAGGAGACGCCCTTCTGGAAGGACATCGTGATCTTGTAGCCGCTGCCGCTCTCGACGCTCTTCATGTCGATCGGGGAGACGGCACTCTTGTCGCCGATCGGCGTTTTGCACTTGTAGTTGACGTCTTGGACCGTGGCGTGCGCTGCGGGGGCGGCCATCAGCACCGCCGAGCCGGCCAGTGCCGCGCTGAGCGCGAACGCGGCGGTTCGTTTCTGGTACGTCCGGTACGACACCTCGAGATCCCTTCGAGCCGACGGTTGCTGACGGTTCATCAGATGCGGGTGGCTCAAGGTACGCCCGGGGCCTTACCGAGGGAAGACAAAGAGCACGCCGGATCGAAGACGATCCGGCGTGCTCTGAACAGCGTGAAAAAAGGGGCCGTGGCCGGCCCGGCGAAGGCTCAGGCGGGGCTGCCCAGCTCCGCCCATACGGTCTTGCCCGCGACTCCGGGCGTGCGCACGACCCCCCAGTCCAGGCAGAGGCGCTGGACGATGAACATGCCGTGGCCGCCGGGGCGTCCCGCCCGGTGCGGGGTGCGCGGCTCGGGCTGACCGGCGCCGTGGTCGGCGACCTCGATGCGCAGCACCTTGTTGTCGAGGGAGACGGTCAGCATGTCCGGGCCCTCGGCATGCAGGCAGGCATTGGTGACCAGCTCGGAGACGACGAGCAGCACGTCCTCCGCGGCGGCACGGCGGTCCGCGCTCGGCGCCGGCAGCCACCCCCACTCGTGCAGCGCGTCACGGGAGAAGTCGCGGGCCAGCGGCACGATGCCGCTCGCCCCCGCGAGGCTCAGCGTGCGGACCTGACGGCCCCCGGGAGCCGGGACATCGCCGGACTCGGGGCCGTGGTCGCCCGGCGAGTAAGGCCGGGTGGCACTCATCAGCACTTCACCTCACCGATTTACCAATACAGCTTCAGGACTCAGGGTTGCAGGGGCGGTCGGGTGTCTCCTGCCCGGCCGAACGACGAGAACACCCATCGATTCGGTGCGGACCCTGTGACGCTGATAACGCCTCGATCACGTAGAGACAACTGGAGCGTAACTTCTACGGCCCGGGGGCAGGGGGTCATCCGCTCACTCCGCGGCGAGCGCCGCTGCCAGGGATTCGTGCACGGTGAAGACGGCCTCCGCGCCGGTGATCTCGAAGACCCGGGCCACCACCGGCAGCATCCCGGCCAGATGGACTCCGCCGCCCGCGGCCTCGGCCTTGAGGCGGGCTCCGAGCAGCACATTCAGACCCGTCGAGTCGCAGAACTCCAGGCCCGCGCAGTCCACCACCAGCCGGGAACACCCGCCGACCAGGCATTCTTCGAGGGGTTCGCGCAGCAGATCGGCGGTGTGGTGATCGAGCTCACCCACCGGAGTCACGACGGCGCTGGCGCCCTCTTGCCGCACCTCGACCAGAAGCCGGCCCCGATGCGCGCTGCCGACTGTCCCGCGGTCCATGACGTCTCTCTCTCGCTGCCTTCGACGTGCCGATTGACGCCCTCGAACACTACGCCTTCTCTACACCTCTTGGCACCCGAACAACCCCTAAGAATCGGACATTTAGGGACATAGCGCACTTGCGGCCCGGTGAGGAAAGCGGGTAGGCCTAGTAAGGACAGAAAACGAACTCGCGGGCTTTGGAGGCGCCGCACTCCCGACAGTGCACGTATTGGCATCGGCAGCCATATGCCGAGAACGATGGAGGACATCATGTCACCCCGGCTCGACGAATCGCGTACTGACCAGGCGACGTCGACAACCCCACCGGAACGCCACTCCGACCAAGAGTCCGACGCTCTGGAAGGACTTGACGGGCTCCCCGAGATCCCGCCGTTCGCCGAGGTGGGAGCGCTCGACGCCCGCGCCCTCTCCAAGACGCTCTTCGAGCGCCTTGAGTCCCTCGAAGAGGGCACCCACGAATACTCCTACGTCCGTAACACGCTGGTGGAACTGAACCTCGCCCTGGTGAAGTTCGCAGCCTCCCGGTTCCGCTCCCGCAGCGAGCCGATGGAGGACATCATCCAGGTCGGGACCATCGGCCTGATCAAGGCGATCGACCGCTTCGAGCTGAGCCGTGGCGTCGAGTTCCCCACCTTCGCGATGCCAACCATCGTCGGTGAGATCAAGCGCTTCTTCCGCGACACGTCCTGGTCGGTACGGGTGCCCCGGCGCCTCCAGGAACTCCGTCTCGACCTCGCCAAGGCGGGCGACGAGCTCGCCCAGCAGCTCGACCGGGCCCCCACGGTGGCCGAGCTCGCCGAGCGCCTGGGCCTGTCGAACGACGAGGTGGTGGAGGGCATGGCGGCGTCGAACGCGTACACCGCCAGCTCGCTCGACGCCCAGCCCGAGGAGGACGACTCCGAGGGTGCGCTCGCGGACCGCATCGGCTACGAGGACGTCGGCCTGGAGGGCATCGAGTACATCGAGTCCCTGAAGCCGCTGATCGCCGAACTCCCGCCGCGCGACCGCAAGATCCTCTCGCTGCGGTTCGTCGCCAACATGACTCAGTCCGAGATCGGTGACGAGCTGGGCATCTCGCAGATGCACGTGTCGCGGCTCCTGTCCCGCACCCTCGTCAAGCTCCGCAAGGGGCTGACGGTCGAGGAGTGAGTCCCCAAGGCTTCGAAGGGCCCGCCGGTTGTCGCTGACGACAACGGACGGGCCCTTCCCTTTTCCTGACCGGCTCTCCTGACCGGCTCTCCTGACCGACGCCAGTCTTCGTGACCGACGTCAGCCCGGTACGTCCATGCGCTGCGTGCCGATGACCGACAGCAGGCGCAGGGCCTCCTCCGACGGTGAGCCCGGTGCGGCGGTGTAGATGACCACCCGCTGGTCGCGGTCCGTGATGTCGAGGATGTCGCAGTTCACCGCGACGGGGCCGACCGCGGGGTGCTCGAAGGTCTTGCAGAGGGTGGGGCGCGCGGTCACCTCGTGGTCGGCCCACAGGCGGGCGAACTCCTCGCTGCCGTCGAGCAGTTCGGCGACCAGGGACCGCACCTCCGGGTCCTCGGGGTAGCGGGCCGCCGTGGCCCGCAGGTGATGGACCGCCGTCCTGCTGAACTCCTCCGCGTCCGAGACCCCGTACAGCCGCCCGCCGTCCTGGTACGGGCCCAGGAACGCCCGCCGTACGAGGTTGCGGTCCCTGCGGCCCAGGACGGAGAAGTCCTCCATCAGAGCGGCGGCCAGCGCGTTCCAGGCGATGATCTCGTACGTCGCCGACATCACCAGGGCCGCCGACACCGGGAGCCTGTCCAGCAGGTCGACGATGCTCTGCCGCACCTCGCGCGAGGGACCCGGCCGCGGTCCCGGCGGCGTACCGGCCAGGTGGTGCAGGTGATCGCGCTCCGTGTCCGAGAGGCGCAGCGCGCGGGCGAGCTGCGCGAGGACCTCGCGGGACGGGTGCGGGGCGCGGGCCTGCTCCAGGCGCGTGTAGTACTCCGTCGAGATGTACGCGAGCTGCGCCACCTCCTCGCGGCGCAGCCCCGGCGTGCGGCGGCGCGGCCCCACGGGGAGGCCGATGTCGGCGGGTGCGAGGCGCTCACGCCTGTTGCGCAGGAAGTCGGCCAGTTCGCGTCGGTTCACCGGCCCAGTGTGCGCGCGGGCCCGGCGCTCAGCCAGGTACCGCCGGTGCCTGGATCGGCTCGGCGGCCGGGCCCAGGCTCATCGGCATGGACACCAACACATCGACCCCCGCCGCCACCACCTCCGCCTCCGCCTCCGGCCTGCTCGCCGGCAAGGTGGCCTTCGTCAGCGGTGCCGGCCGCGGCATCGGCGCGGCGTCCGCCCGGCTCTTCGCCGCGGAGGGGGCCCGGGTGCTGCTCGCGGCACGGACGGAGAGCCAGCTGAAGAAGGTCGTCGCGGAGATCCGGGAGGCGGGCGGCACCGCCGACCACGTCGTGTGCGATCTCGCCGACGGTGACAGCGTCCGGGGCGCAGTCCAGCGGGCCGTGGAGCTGTACGGGCGCCTGGACGTCGCCTTCAACAACGGTGCCACGGGGCAGCGGCCCGGCCCGATGGACCAGCTCTCCGAGGCCGACTTCGACGACGTGTACACGGTGAATCTCAAGGGCCCGTGGCTCGCGATGACCGCCCAGGTCGCCGCCATCCGCGCCACCGCCGGGCGCGGCGCCATCGTCAACACCTCCAGTGTCGGCAGCCTGCTCGCCAACCCGGCGCTGCCCGCGTACGGCGCGGCGAAGCGGGCGGTCAACAGCCTCACCGCCTCGGCCGCGGTCACGTACGGCCCGGAGAACATCCGCGTCAACGCCGTCGCGCCCGGCACCACCCTCACGGAGATGATGCGCGAGTGGGACGACAGGTCTCCCGGCATCATCGACCACCTCAACTCCCAGACACCGCTGGGCCGCGCCGCCGCTCCGGACGAGATCGCCCAGGCCGCCGCGTGGCTCCTGAGCGACCGCGCCTCGTACGTCACCGGCACGGTCCTGCGGGTGGACGGGGGGATGTGGGCCTGAGCCGTGGCCCCGGGTTCAGCTGACGCGGGCGCCCCGGCGCCACACCTCGCTGACCAGCGGGACCCCCGGCCGGTACGCCAGGTGTACGTGGCTGGGGGCGTCCAGGAAGGCCAGGTCGGCGCGGGCCCCGGGTGCGAGGTGGCCCACGTCCGTGCGGCGGAGCGCCTTCGCGCCGCCCGCCGTGGCGGACCAGAGGGCCTCGTCCGGGGTCATGCCCATGTCCCGTACGGCCAGGGCGATGCAGAACGGGACCGACGACGTGAAGGACGAGCCCGGGTTGCAGTCCGTGGAGAGGGCGACCGTGGCGCCCGCGTCCAGGATGCGGCGGGCGTCCGGCCACTCGGCGCGGGTGGAGAACTCGGCGCCGGGGAGCAGGGTCGCCACCGTGTCGCTGTGGGCCAGGGCGTCGATGTCGTCGTCCGTCAGGTGCGTGCAGTGGTCCGCGCTCGCCGCGTCCAGTTCCACGGCCAGCTGGACTCCGGGGCCGTACGAGAGCTGGTTGGCGTGGATGCGGGGGTGCAGACCCTTCGCCTTGCCCGCTGTCAGGATCGCGCGGGCCTGGTCGCCGTCGAAGGCGCCCTTCTCGCAGAACACGTCGATCCAGCGGGCGTGCGGGGCGCAGGCGTCCAGCATCTCGCCGGTGACCAGGTCCACGTACGCGGCCGGGTCGTCGGCGAGGTCCGGGGAGACGATGTGCGCGCCGAGGTACGTGACCTCGTCGGTGTGGGCCGCCGCGATGCGCAGGGCGCGTTCCTCGTCGGCGGTCGTCAGGCCGTAGCCGGATTTGGTCTCGAAGGTCGTGGTGCCCTGGCGGAGCGCTTCCGCGAGGTAGTGGGTGAGGTTGGCTTCGAGGGCCTCGTCCGTCGCGGCGCGGGTGGCGGCCACCGTGGTGCGGATGCCTCCGGCGGAGTAGCTGCGGCCCTCCATGCGGGCGTTGAACTCGGCCGTGCGGTCGCCCGCGAAGACCAGGTGGGAGTGGCTGTCGACGAAGCCGGGGATCACTGTGCGGCCGGCCGCGTCGTGCGTCTTGTCCGTCGCCGGGACGTTCTTTGCCGGGCCCGCCCAGGCGATGGTGGAGCCGTCCAGCACCAGTGCGGCGTCTTTGATCTGGCCCAAGGGGCCCTCGCCCAGCTCGGGGTTGTTGGTGACGAGCGTGCCGATGTTGGTGATTGCCGTGGTGGTCATGGTTCCTCTCCGTCGCCGAGTGCGGGTCGATCGCCTGAACGGCTCGTCCTCAATCGCCGGACGGGCTGAGAATGCAGCCCCGCCGTCGGACGAGAGGCAGCGGGGTCCGGGGGCGGAGCCCCGTGTCAGTGCAGCGCTGCGAGGGCTTCCGACAGCGCCCTCGGCACGTCGCCGACCAACACATGCTGCCCGTCGCGGACGACCTCGCGGCCGGACGCGAGCACGTCCGTCACATCCTCCGCGCTCGCCGCGAACACCGCCGTCTCCGCGCCGAGGCGGGGCGCCGCCCCCGCCGTGCGGACCGAGTTCAGGTCCACCGTCACCAGGTCCGCCACCGCCCCGACCTCGATGACGCCCGCGTCCCGCCCGCCGAGGGCCGCGTGGCCGTCGACCGTGGCCGCGCGCAGAAGGGCCGCCGCCGTCCAGTGGCCGCGCGTCCGGGAACGCAGGCGCTCGTTGAGCTCCATCGCGCGTGCTTCCTCGAACGGGTCGATGACCGCGTGGCTGTCCGAGCCGAGAGAGAGCGGGGAACCCGCCTTCTGGAGGGCTACCGCGGGGCCGATGCCGTCCGCGAGGTCGCGTTCCGTCGTCGGGCACATGCAGGTGCCCGTGCCGGAGCCGCCGATGAGCGCGATGTCGGCCGGGGTGAGGTGGGTGTTGTGCACGCCGGTCGTGCGGGCGCTCAACACCCCGTGTTCCGCGAGAAGTTGCGTCGGTGTGCAGCCGTGGGCGGCCTGGCACGCGTCGTTCTCCGCGGTCTGCTCGGAGAGGTGGACGTGGAGGGGCGCCTGCCGGGCGGCGGCCCACTCCGCGACCGTCGCGAGCTGCTCGGCCGGGACCGCGCGCACCGAGTGGATCGCCGCGCCGATCCGGGCGTGCGGGCGGTCCTTGAGCAGCGACGCACGTTCGGCCCAGGCCTCGGTGGTGCCGTCGGAGAAGCGCTGCTGGTGCCGGTCCGGGGCCTTGCCGCTGTGCTTGTCTCCTATGGCCGAGGAGACGTACGCCGTGTCGAGGAGGGTGATGCGGATGCCCGCCTCGTCCGCCGCAGCGATCAGCGCTTCGCCCATCGCGTTCGGGTCCGCGTACGCAGTACCGCCGGGGGCGTGGTGCAGGTAGTGGAACTCGCCGACCGCCGTGATGCCGGCCAGCGCCATCTCCGCGTACACCGCCCGCGCGAGCGCGTGGTACGTGTCCGGGGTCAGCCGGTCCGCCACCGAGTACATGGTCTCGCGCCAGGTCCAGAACGTGCCGGAGCCGACCTGCACCGTCGAGCGCAGCGCCCGGTGGAAGGCGTGGCTGTGGGCGTTGGCGAGGCCGGGGAGGGTGAGGCCGCGTAGGACCACGGCGCCGGGCGGGGGCGTCGCGACCTCCTTGCGGACGGCCGTGATCCGGCCGACGCCGTCCGCGTCCGCTTCCGAGGGGTCCGACACGTCCACCGCCACGCCCGGCTCCACCGTGGGGTCGAGCCAGGCGTGCTCCAGCCAGTACGTCGTCACTTGCAGGCCAGCCCTTCCAGTACGTCGGCCAGTGCGTGCACGCCCGCCAGGCAGTCGTCCTCCGCCGCGGACTCGGCCGGCGAGTGCGAGACGCCCGTGGGGTTGCGTACGAACAGCATGGCGGTGGGGACGGACGAGGCCAGGATTCCCGCGTCGTGTCCCGCGCCTGTCCCGAGGACGGGGACCGTGAGGTCGGCGGACGCCGCCTTCGTACCGAGGATGCGGGCGAGTTCGTCGCGCAGCGCGTGGTCGAAGTCGACGACCGGGGTGAAGGATTCCCGTGTCAGCTCTACGTCGATGCCGTGCGCGTCGGCGTATTCACGGGCCGCCTTCTCGATGGCCGTGACCGTGCGGTCCAGGGCGTCCTGGTCGGCGGCGCGCGAGTCGAGCCAGCCGCGGACCAGGGACGGGATGGCGTTGACCCCGTTCGGCTCGACGGCGATCTTGCCGAACGTGGCCACCGCGCCCGCCAGTCGGGCTTCCTCGCGGGCGGCCAGGACCGTTTCCGCGTACGGGAGCATCGGGTCCCTGCGGTCGGCGAGGCGGGTCGTGCCGGCGTGGTTGGCCTCGCCGCGGAAGTCGAAGCGCCAGCGGCCGTGCGGCCAGATGGCGCTGGCGATGCCGACCGCGTCGCCGGACAGGTCGAGCGCGCGGCCCTGTTCGACGTGCAGCTCGATGAACGCGCCGATTCTGCTCAGGCGTTCGGGGTCGGGGCCGATGGACTCCGGGTCGTATCCGGCGCGCTCCATGGCGTGCGGGAGCGTGATGCCGTCGGCGTCCGTGAGGGCGTACGCCTGCTCGCGGGTGAGGTGGCCGCCGGTGAGGCGGGAGCCTACGCAGGCCAGGCCGAAGCGGGCGCCCTCCTCGTCGCCGAAGTTGGTGATGGCGAGGGGCTTGGTGAACTCGGCTCCCCGGTTGCGGAGTTCGTCCAGGGCCGCGAAGGAGGAGACCACGCCGAGGGGGCCGTCGAAGGCGCCGCCGTCCGGGACGGAGTCCAGGTGGGAGCCGGTGACCACGGCGTTGCCCGCTTCGGGGTCGCCGAGCCAGGCCCACTGGTTGCCGTTGCGGTCCAGTTCGTAGGTCAGGCCTCGGGATTCGGCCTGGGCCTTGAACCATTCGCGGCAGTCGGTGTCGGCGGCCGTCCAGGCGTGGCGGCGGTAGCCGTGGGTTTCGGGATGGCGGCCGATGGGGGCCAGGTCGCGCCACATCTCCAGGAAGCCCGCGCCTGAGGCTGAGGTCACGGGGCGCCGCCCCGAACCCCGCTGCCTCTCGTACGAAGGCGGGGCTTGATTTGCGGGGCTCGTCACTCGCCCTCCCGCATGGGAACCCGGATCCCGCGCTCCGTCGCCACCTCGGCCGCGTGGTCGTAGCCCGCGTCCACGTGTCGGATGACGCCCATCGCCGGGTCGTTGCTGAGGACGCGCTCGATCTTCTGGGCGGCCAGTTCCGTGCCGTCGGCGACGCAGACCTGGCCCGCGTGGATGGAGCGGCCCATGCCGACGCCGCCGCCGTGGTGCAGGGAGACCCAGGTGGCGCCGGAGGAGGTGTTGACCAGGGCGTTGAGCAGCGGCCAGTCGGCGATCGCGTCGGAGCCGTCCTTCATGGCCTCGGTCTCGCGGTACGGGGAGGCCACCGAACCCGAGTCGAGGTGGTCGCGGCCGATGGCGACGGGAGCCGACAACTCACCGCTCGCCACCATCTCGTTGAACTTCAGGCCCGCCAGGTGGCGTTCGCCGTAGCCGAGCCAGCAGATGCGCGCCGGGAGGCCCTCGAAGGAGATGCGTTCGGCGGCCATGTCGAGCCAGCGGTGCAGGTGCTTGTTGTCCGGGAAGAGTTCCTTGATCGCGGCATCCGTCTTGCGGATGTCCTCGGGGTCGCCGGAAAGGGCCGCCCAGCGGAACGGGCCGAGGCCCTCCTCGAAGAGCGGGCGGATGTGCGCCGGGACGAAGCCGGGGAAGTCGAAGGCGCGTTCGCAGCCGGCCTTGCGGGCCTCGTCGCGGATCGAGTTGCCGTAGTCGAAGACCTCGGCGCCCTTGTCGAGGAAGCCGATCATGGCCTCGACGTGCAGGCGCATGGAGTGGCGTGCCTTGTCGGTGAAGCCCGCGGGGTCCGCCTCGCGCTCCTTGTCCCAGTCCTCGACGGAGATGCCGAGGGGGAGGTAGGCGAGCGGGTCGTGGGCCGAGGTCTGGTCGGTCACGATGTCGATCGGGGCGTCGCGGCGCAGCAGTTCGGGGAAGACCTCGGCGGCGTTGCCGACGACGCCGATGGACAGGCCGCGGCGCTCGTCGCGGGCCTGGACCGCGAGCTCCAGGGCGTGGTCGAGGTTGTCGGCCTTGACGTCCAGGTAGCGGGTGCCGATGCGGCGGTCGATGCGGGTCTCGTCGACGTCGACGCAGATCGCGACGCCCTCGTTCATGGTGACCGCGAGGGGCTGGGCGCCGCCCATGCCGCCCACTCCGGCCGTGAGGGTGATCGTTCCGGCCAGCGTGCCGTTGAACTTCTTGCGGGCCACCGCGCCGAACGTCTCGTACGTGCCCTGCACGATGCCCTGCGAGCCGATGTAGATCCACGAGCCGGCCGTCATCTGGCCGTACATGGTCAGGCCCTCGGCCTCCAGCTTGCGGAACTCCTCCCAGTTGGCCCAGTCGCCGACGAGGTTGGAGTTGGCGAGGAGCACGCGCGGCGCCCACTCGCTGGTGCGCAGCACGCCGACGGGCTTGCCGGACTGGACGAGGAGCGTCTCGTCCGACTTCAGCGTCTTCAGGGTGCGCACGATCGCGTCGAACGCCTCCCAGGACCGGGCCGCCTTGCCGGTGCCTCCGTAGACGACCAGCTTGTCGGGGTGCTCCGCGACCTCGGCGTCGAGGTTGTTCATGAGCATCCGCAGGGCGCCTTCCTGCTGCCAGCCGAGCGTGTTGAGCTCGGTGCCGCGCGGGGCGCGTACGGGGCGGGGTCCTGACATCGGCGGCCTCCTGGGGTGCTCCATCGTGATGCGGTTATTCACATCCTCGGGGTCTGAATAGAACTAGTCAATAGATTCCCACGGACGCACTCCGAGTGGTTGTCTGGACCACATGGCATCCACGGACGCATCCACCGGCTCGAACACGGGCCTCTCCACCCGCCGCGACCAGGCAGTACACGCCGCCGTCGAGCAAGGCCTCGTCGGCCAGGCGGCCCCTGTCGCGGGGCTGCTCGACGTCACCGGCATCCGCGCGTCCGCCGCCTCGCTGCGCGCCGCCTTCGACGCGGTCACCGCCCCCGGCACGGAGGTCCTGCACGCCTTCGCCGTGAAGGCGACGCCGCTCGTGCCTGTGCTGCGGCTGCTGCACGAGGCGGGCATCGGGGCCGAGGTGGCGAGCCCGGGCGAACTGGCCCTGGCCCGCGCCGCCGGGGTGCCGCCGACCCGCACCGTCCTGGACTCCCCCGCCAAGACCGGCGCCGAACTGCGCGAGGCCCTCGCCCTCGGCATAGCGGTCAACGCCGACAACCCGCAGGAACTGGCCCGCATCGACGCACTGGTCGCCTCCGCGCCCACGCGCTCCCCGATCGGCGTCCGCGTGAACCCGCAGATCGGCGCGGGCTCGATCGGCGCCCTGTCCACCGCGACCGCCACCTCCAAGTTCGGCGTGGCGCTGCGTGACGAGGGCGCCCGCGACTGGGTCGTCCAGGCCTACCTCGACCGGCCGTGGCTGACCCGGCTCCACACGCACTCCGGATCGCAGGGCGTACCCCTGGAGCTGATGGCGCAGGGCGTGCGGGCCGCGTACGAACTCGCCGAGGAGATCAACCGGGCGGCCGGACGGCAGCAGATCGACACGCTCGACATCGGCGGCGGCCTTCCGGTCAACTTCGCCTCCGACGAGGAGACGCCGGACTACGCCACGTACGCCGGACTGCTCGCCGCGACCGTCCCCGGCCTCTTCGACGGACGCTACGGCCTGGTCACCGAGTTCGGCCGCTCGCTCCTCGCCAAGCACGGCACGATCCTCGCGCTCGTCGAGTACGCGAAGGAGAGCGGCGGCCGCCCGATCGCCGTGACGCACGCGGGGGTCCAGGTCGCGACGCGGACCGTGTACGCGCCCGCGTCCTGGCCGCTGCGGATCGCCGCCTACGACGCGAAGGGCCGGCCCAAGGCGGGTCCGGACGTCGCCCAGGACGTGGCGGGCCCCGCCTGCTTCTCCGGTGACCTGCTCGCCGAGAACCACGCGCTGCCGCTGCTCGAAGCCGGCGACTACGCGGCCGCGCTCGACACCGGCGCGTACTACTTCGCGCAGCACTACTCGTACAACTCGCTGGTGCGGCCCGGGGTCTACGGATTCACGGCGGGCGCCGACGGCGTCGGGGCGCGGTTCGCGACCGTGCGTGCGCCGCAGACCGTCGAGGAGATCGTCGCGGAGTCGGGCGGTGATCGCCGAAGCGCGCTCCTCGATCTCTGAGGTCGGCGAACGCCCCCCATTTGAGCCGGGGTTGGCGGATTTTAGCCCTCTTCTGAATGTTCCACCGGAAAATGCCAGAACGCTCACCAGGTCACCGTACGGTGCGTAGCTTCTTCGTCACACAAGCAACAGCTTTGCACGAACGTGGCGATCAGGTGGGGAGTTTCAGGCGTGCCCGGAATCGACGAGTGCCTGCTTGAGGCGATGCGGCTGCCGGGGGCGCGTGGCGCCTCCGTCGTCGACTGGACCAGCGGTCTCGCCCTGGGCACCGTCGGGGACTCGCCCAACGGGGACCACGAGGCCACCGCCGCCGAGGCCGCCGAACTCGCCCGGCTCGCCGCCGAGCACCGGGCCTTCTCCCCGGCCGAGGGCAGCGACTGGTCACAGGGGTCCGCCAGCGACAAGGCGCCGCCCGTCGAGGACGTCATCGTCACCAACCGCGACGGCTACCACCTGCTGCGGTTCGTCCGGACCAGCTTCGACAGCAGCGTCTTCCTGCACCTGTGGCTCGACCGGGACGAGGGCAACCTCGCGCTCGCCCGGCTGCGCCTCGCCGACATATCCGACCGGCTGGTGCTGGGATGAGCGTCATACCCGCGAGCGTCTCGCCGATGCTGGGCCGCCTCGCCGACGAGCGGGCCACCGGGGCGCTGATCCGTGAGCACGGCACCCTCTACCTGGCCGACGGCCGAATAGTGCACGCCGAGTCGCCCGCGACCCCCGGCATGGACGTGCTGCTCACCACGGGCGGCGCGGTCCAGGCCGACCGCTGGTGGGAGGCCGTGGACCGGGCGGGGGCCCGCCGACGCGTCGGCCGCTACCTCGTCGAGCAGGGCCGCCTCTCGGACGGCGCGCTCGAACTGTGCCATCTGGGCGCGGTGTTCGACGCCGCGTACTTCACCCTCGCGCCGAGCAGCGGCCCGACCCGTTTCCGCTACGGGGTCTCGCACTGGTTCGGAGCGGTGCGGCCGGTGCCGGTGGCGGCGGTCGAGCGCGAGACCCGGCGCCGGCGCGAACTGCTCCAGCGGATCTGGCCCGAGCCGGACACCGACACGGCGCCGCTGGCCAGGGCGACCGGCCTGGAACTGCCCGTACCGGCCCGCCGGCGCCGCGTCCTGGAGCTGGTCGACGGGGCGCGCACCGCGTCCGAGATAGCGCTCACCCTGGGCCGGCCCGCCTTCCACACCCTGGTCGATCTGCGCCGCCTGGCCGCGGGCGGCCTGGTGACCCCCGCTCTCCCGGAGCCCGCCACCACGCCCGCCGTACCGGAGTGGATGGCTCACGCCGCTGTCGAGGACCCCGACGTGGCGCTGTTGCGTCGACTGCGTGCCGCACTGGAGGCCCTGTGAAGCGCCTGCTACGCACCGGACGGGCCGGTTCCGAAACCCCCGCCACTTCCGGAAGGAGACCGCCGATGGCCGACGAGGCCGAAGTCCTCGGCGAACTGCAGAGGCTGAGAGTCCGGGTCCCCCAGGTCACCGGGGCGCTCGCGGCCAGCGTCGACGGACTCGTACTCGCCCGCGACACCCCCGGCGTCGAACCGGAGGGCGTGGCCGCGCTGACCGCCGCCGCGCTCGGCGTCGCCCAGCGGCTCTCGGACGCCACCGGGCAGGGCGGCTTCCGCGAACTCCTGGTGCGCGGCACGGACGGCTACGTCGCCACCTACGCGGCCGGGGACACCGCGATCCTCACCCTGCTCGCCGAGGACCGGGTCAACGTGGGGCGGCTGCACCTGGAGGGCCGCCGCTCCGGCACCCGGATCGGCGAGCTGGTCGACGCGGCCGCCGCCGAACCGCCGCCCCGGGCCCGCGGCCGCTCCCGGGCCCGCACGGCGCCGGCCCGCCCCACGGTCACGCCCGCCCTGCCCGCGTCCCCGCCCACCATGCCGGCGACGCCACCGGCTTCCGCGCCTTCGTCCACGACGGCTCCCACGACAGCTTCCACGACTGCTTCCACCGAGAGCGGGCTTCCGGTCCGCACTCCCAAGACCGAGCTCTCCGAGCCCAAGTTGCAACCCAGAACTGCCCGTTGAGGCAGCGCAGGAAAGGATCCACCACCATGGCCAACACCGAAGCCGCACTCAAGGACGCCGTAGCCTCCATCGAGGGCGCGAGCGCCGCGGCCCTCGTCGACTACAACAGCGGCATGGCCCTCGGCACCATCGGCGGCTCCAAGAGCTTCGACCTGGAGGTCGCCGCCGCGGGCAACACCGATGTCGTCCGCGCCAAGCTGCGCACCATGGAACACCTCGGTCTGAAGGACGAGATCGAGGACATCCTCATCACCCTCGGCACCCAGTACCACCTGATCCGCCTGCTGAAGGGCCGCGGTGGCAACGGGCTGTTCCTGTACCTCGTACTGGACTCCTCGCGCGCCAACCTGGCGATGGCCCGCCACCAGTTGAAGGCGATCGAGGCCGACCTCGACGTGTGAGCGACCGAGTTCGCGGCAGTGTCAGCGACGCCGTGCCCCACCGGGCGCGGCGTCGCCCGCTGCCGTCCCCGTGGCCCGGTACCCCTTGACCCGCTTGCCCACGGGCGCGCCCGCGCGCGGTCCGAGCCAGTCGACGCGCAGCCACAGCAGTGCGCTCTCGCGCTGCTCGCGCCGGCCCAGCCAGGCCGCCTTCAGCCACAGTCCGGCGCCGGCCCCGGCCAGCGCCATACCGCCCGCCGCGGGCACCGCGAAGGAGCTGCCGACCGCGGCGAGGAACGCGAGGGCCAGCCACCAGCGGTGACCGCGCCGCCAGTTCCGTACGGTCACCTGCCGGTCCTGGAGCACGTCGAACTTCCCGGCGCGGCTCGCTCCGCGCGTGAGCCGCACGTACCGCTGCCTGCGGCTGTACGCCACCGCCGCCGCGACCACGAGGAACAGCACAGCCCCGCCGAGCACGCCGATCCGCCGTCCGGTGAACCCGACGGGCAACACTCCGACGGCCGCCGCGACGACACCGAGCCACCACAGCGGGGCGGCTCCGGCGCGTACCACCACAGCGGTCCTGACCAGCCCTTGTGCTCCGCGCGTCACCCTCATGCCCTCCTCCGGCGTCGGTCCGTCCGGGCGGAGATTAGCGACGGTTTCTGAGGGTTGCGTGAGAGCGTCCGGCCGCGGGGCTCAGCGCGGTGCCGCCGCCCGGCTGCCGAGCATCCGCAGCCGTTCCTCGGTCACCGAGCCGGGTTCGGGTGTGTACACCACCAGCGCCTGTCCGGACTCGCCCGGCACCGTCAACGTCTCGTAGGGCAGGCGAGTTCGCCGACGAGGGGGTGCAGCATGCGCTTGGTGCCGTACGTCTTCGACTTCACCTGGTGGTCCGCCCACAGCCGCCGGAAGTCCGCGTCAGCCGACGACAACTCGCCGACCAGCGCCTCCAGTTGCGGATCCTGGGGGTGGGCTCCCGCGTCGAGGCGCAGGTACGCGACCGTCTCGGCGGCGACCGCGGGCCACTCCGGGTAGAGCTCGCGGGCCTCCGGGGTGAGGAAGATCTGGCGCGGCATGTTGCGGTCCTCCGGGGCCATCGCGGAGAAGCCGAGCAGCGCGTCACCGAGCGCGTTCCAGGCGAGGACGTCCATGCGGCGGCCGAGCACGAAGGCGGGGGCCCGGTCGATCGTGTCGAGGAGCAGACGCAGCCCCGGCCGCAGCTGTCGCGCGTCCGGCCGGCCGGACGCCTTGCGGCGGGTCTCGGCGGGGCGGGCGACCGTGAACAGATAGCTCCGCTCGGTGTCGTCCAGGCGCAGGACGCGCGCGACGGCGTCGAGCACGGCGTCCGAGACGGAGGTGCCCCGGCCCTGCTCCAGGCGGATGTAGTAGTCGACGCTGACCCCGGCGAGCTGGGCGACCTCCTCGCGGCGCAGGCCCGGTACGCGACGGCGGCCGTGCCCGGGCAGGCCGGCCTCCTCGGGTCGGATGCGGGCGCGCCGCGAGCGCAGGAAGTCCCCTATGCCACCGGGCTCGTTCATACGGCCGATCCTAGACACCGGCGGATCCGGGACACCGGCCGCGCCGCGATCCGGTACCGGCGCCGATCCCGGGACCGGCGCCGATCCTGGTACTGGCGGACCCAGGAAAAACTCCACCCTGGGGAGCGCGGCCGGCCCGGCGCAAGCTGCTGCCATGACCCAGACGACGTACGACAACCTCTCCGGCCGCACCGCCCTCGTCACCGGCGCCGCCAGCGGCATGGGCGAGGCCACCGCCCGGCTGCTCGCCGCCCACGGCGCCCGCGTCGCCCTCCTCGCCCGGCGCGCCGACCGCCTGACCGAGCTGGCGGCGAAGATCGGCGCCGACGGCGGGCAGTCCCTCGCGCTCCCCACGGACCTCACCGATCAGGACTCGGTCGACGCCGCCGCGGAGCGCGTGCACGCCGCGTACGGACGCGTCGACCTCGTCGTGAACGCGGCGGGCGTGATGCTGCCGAACCCGGTCACGGACGGCCGCGCCGACGAGTGGCAGCGCATGCTCGACACGAACGTCGCCGGCGCGCTGCGCGTCGTCCGCGCCTTCACCGCCGACCTGATCGCGACGGCCGCGGCGGGCGGCACCGCGGACCTGGTCAACATCTCGTCCATCGGCGCGCACGTCCCGTTCCCGAACTACGCGGTGTACGGCGCGACGAAGGCCGCTCTGACGTACCTCTCGCAGTCGCTGCGCACGGAGCTGGGCCCGCTGGACGTCCGTGTCACCAATCTCGAACCCGGCCTGACCGAGTCGGAGCTGGCCTCGCACGTCGACAACGCGGACCTCTCCGGCCAGTTGGACGGCATGTTCGAGGCGCTCACCGGACTCTCGTCCGACGACATCGCCGACCTCATCGCCTACACGACGAGCCGCCCCCGCCACGTGAACCTGCGCCACGCCGTCATCCTGCCGACCCGGCAGGCGTGAGTGCCCCGGGGCGGCTACTCCTCCCAGTCGGAGTCCTTCCGATCCCGCCGCCGCTCCCCGAAGCGCGGCATCGACCAGTGCCCCACGTGCAGGGCGTTCACGCCGACGATGCCGCCCCAGGCGATCAGCAGCCCGGGCAGACCGGCGTTGACCACGGCGATCGCGGAGAGCGGGATCGCGAGGACGAGGGTGACGACGGCGAAGCCGAAGCGTTCGCCCCAGCCGTCGCCGGGGGTGCGGCCGGCGCGGGAGTCGCGGGCGACGACCATCTGCTGCTCGGCCAGCTGCCTGCGCACCCGGCGGTCCACGCTGGAGTCCAGGCGCTGCTCGACCTTGTCGAGAAACGAGTCGACGAGCGCGGTCTCGTACTCTTCGCCGAGTTCCCTGCGGGCGTGCAGGGTGGCGTCGAGTTCCTTCTTGAGTTCGGCGTCACGTGCCTGTTCGCGGGCTTCCATACCGGTTCACGGTACGGAGCGAAGGCCCGCGGGGCAGTGGGGCTAACCCCCCTCTTGCACCTGGTGCTACTGGGCCGCTGCTACTGGGCCGCACCCGAGGCCACCGGCTCGGTGCCCGGCACGCCCGGCGCCTCCAGGATCGTCTCCGCCGGCACGTGCGCGGTGTCGCGCCGGGCCAGCAGCCAGTACAGGACGGCCGGGACGACGAGCCCGACGATCCAGGACACGTCGGCACCGCCGAGCGGGCCGACGAGCGGGCCCGTGTAGAAGGAGGTGGCCAGGAACGGGAACTGGGCGACGAGCCCGACCGCGTAGACCACGAGGGCGTTCCACCGCCAGGCGCCGTAGCGGCCGTCCGGGTCGGCGAGGGCCGGGATGTCGTAGCGCTCGCGCGAGATCAGGTAGTAGTCGACGAGGTTGATGGCGCTCCACGGCGTGAAGAACGTCAGCAGGAACAGCAGGAAGTCCTTGAACGAGGAGAGGAAGCTGTCCTTGCCGGCCAGGGCGACGGCCGTGCCCGCGACCATGATGACCGCGATGTAGAGGGCCCGGCCGCGCTGGGAGAGGACGCGCTGCCCGCGGAATCCGCTGACGCCGGTCACCATCGCCATGAAGCCGCCGTACGTGTTGAGGACGTTGACGGTGAGCTTGCCGAGCGCGATGACGAAGTAGAAGACGGAGGCGACCAGGCCCGCGCCGCCGAGCGAGACGACGTAGCCGACCTGGTTGTCGAGGAACGCCTCACCGGCGCTCGCCGCGACCAGCACACCGAACGTCATCGACCACTGCGAGCCGAGCGCCGAGCCGGACAGCGTCCACCAGAACGTGGCCTTGGCGCTGGTGTCACGCGGCAGGTAGCGCGAGTAGTCGGCGACGTACGGGCCGAACGCCAGCTGCCACGACGCCGAGAGCGACACGGCGAGCAGGAACATGGGGAGCGAGAAGCGCGCGTCGCCCAGCAGGTCGCCGAGGTCGACACGGTCGAGCAGACGCACACCCAGGTAGACGAAGGCGATGGCGCAGATGACGCTGGCGACACGGCCGAGGACGTGGATGACGCGGTAGCCGACGGCCGCCAGGACGGCCGTGACCAGCGCGAAGACGATGATGCCGGTCGTGTCGTTCGTGTGCGTCAGCTGGGCGGTCGCCTGCCCGGCCAGCACACTTCCGCTCGCGAAGAAGCCGACGTACATGAGGATCACGAGGAGCAGCGGTACGACGGCGCCCTTGACCCCGAACTGCGCCCGGGACTGGATCATCTGGGGCAGTCCGAGCTTGGGGCCCTGCGCCGAGTGCAGTGCCATGACGGCGCCGCCGAGCAGGTTGCCGAGCACGAGCCCGACCAGTGACCAGACCACGTCGCCGCCGAAGACGACGGCGAGCGCGCCGGTGACGACGGCGGTGATGTGCAGGTTCGCGCCGACCCAGAGCGTGAACTGGTTGAAGGCGCGCCCGTGCCGCTCGCTGTCCGGGACGACGTCGATCGAGTGCTTCTCCACTACCGCTGCCATGGAACGTTCCTCTGCTTCTTGCTGAGCTACTTCTTGCTGAGCCCGTGTTGGCGCGCGTAGTCGTTCGCGACGTCCTCGGGGTCTTTCTTGTCCTTGTCGACGAGCCGGTTCAGCTCGGTCAGCTGCTCGGTGGTGAGTACGTTGCCGAGCCGGGCCAGCGCCTTGCGGACGGTCGAGTCGGCCTTGCGGTCGGCGATCAGCGGGACGACGTGCTGACCGGGGACGAGGTTCTTGGGGTCGGTGAGGACGACCCAGTGGTTGGCGGCGATGTCGGTGTCGGTGGTGAACAGGTTCGCCACGTCGACATCACCCTTCTTCAGGGCGCCCTTCACCAGCGGCCCGGAGGAGTCGAGGGACTTGAACTCCTTGAACTCGACGCCGTACACGTCCTTCAGCCCCACGGCGCCGACCTGCCGCTTCTTCACTTCCGGGGCGGCGCCGATGACGAGCTTCCCGTTGTGCTTCGCGAGATCGGCAAGGGACTTGAGCCTGTACTTCGCGGCGGTCTCGCGGGTGACCGCGAACGCGTCCGAGTCCTCGGCCATCCCGTAGGGAAGGATCTGCAGTCCGGCCGGGAGCGCCATGGCGAGGGCGTTCTGCATCTCGCCCTCCTCGGTGGCGTCGGCCTTGGTGTCGAGGTAGTGCAGCAGGGCGCCCTGGTACTCGGGCAGCAGGTCGATGTCGCCGCCCTTGAGAGCGGGGATGAGGATCTCGCGGGTACCGAGGTTGGGGCGCACGGTCGTCTTCACGCCGGCCGCTTCGAGCACGGCGGCGTACAGGTAACCGAGGACCTGGTTCTCGGTGAAGTTGGCGGTGCCGATGGTGACGCCGCCCTTGCTGGAGCCGCCCCCCGAGCCGCCCGAGCCGCCTCCGTCGAGGGAGGTGATGCCGCTGGAGCAGGCGGCGAGCGCGGGGACGGAGGCCGCGGCGAACAGCCCGCCGAGAAGAGTACGTCGGTTCATCTGATCTGCTCCTAGGCCGACTTGAGAGCGGCGGGACGGTGACGGAAGAGGAGGCGCTGCAGCCCGGAGAGGGCCAGGTCGAGGACGACGGCGACGACCGCGACGAGGACGGCGCCGCCGAGCACCTGCACGAGGTCCCGCTGGGCGAGCCCGTCGAAGACGTAGCGGCCGAGCCCGCCGAAGGAGACGTACGCGGCGATGGTCGCGGTCGCCACGACCTGGATCAGCGCGAGACGAAGGCCCGTCATGATCAACGGCAGC
The DNA here is from genome assembly GCF_039533535.1 of Streptomyces kunmingensis. Lineage (NCBI taxonomy): Bacteria > Bacillati > Actinomycetota > Actinomycetes > Kitasatosporales > Streptomycetaceae > Streptomyces > Streptomyces kunmingensis. The sequence goes on along the minus strand of NZ_BAAATS010000010.1, from coordinate 140,438 downwards.
GCGAGCGGCAACTCGACCTGGAAGAGGACCTGATGGGCGCGCATGCCCTGGCCGCGCGCGGCGTCGCGCACCTCCGGATCGACGGCGGTCATCCCCGCGTACGTGTTGGTCACGATGGACGGCACGGCGAGCGCGACGAGGGCGATGTAGACGGGCCACATGGACAGCCCGCTGGCGAGAAAGACGAGGACGACGAGCCCGACGGTCGGCAGCGCGCGCCCGAACGACGACAGGTTGATGGCGACGAAGGCGCCACGGCCGGTGTGCCCGATGAGCAGGCCGACGGGAAGCGCGATCGCGGCGGCGACGAGCGTGGCGATCAGCGAGTACTGGAGGTGCTCGGCGAGCCGGTGCCCGATGCCGTCGGCCCCGGTCCACTGCTCGCCGCTGACCAGCCAGGAGCCCAGGTTCTTGAAGAGTTCGTACATGGCGGTCAGGCCTTCCGGGTCCGGGTGCGGGCCCACGGCGTGAGCAGCCGCTGCACGACGACCAGCAGCGCGTCCGCGACGAGCGCCAGCAGGAGCGTGAGCACGACGCCGACGATCACCGGGGTCGGGAAGTTGCGCTGGAACCCGTCGGTGAACAGCTGGCCGAGCCCGCCGTCACCGATGTACGTGGCCACGGAGACGAGCGAGATGGACATGACCGTCGCGATCCGCACCCCCGCCATGATCACGGGCAGCGCGAGCGGCAGCTCGACGGTGAGCAGGGTGCGCATCGGCCGCGCCCCCATGGCCTTCGCGGCTTCCTTGGTCTTCTGCGGTACGGAGTCCAGGCCCTCGACGGTGTTCCGCAGCAGCACGACGAGGGTGTAGATCGTCAGCCCGATCACGGTGGTGGTCCGGGTGAGCCCCGAGACCGGGAGCAGCAGGACGAAGACGGCGATGGAGGGGATGGTGAACAGCACGTTGCTCATCCCGAGAAGGAACCCGCGCAGGGCCCGGACACGGTGGGCGAGGACGGCGAGGGGCAGGGATATGAGCAGGCCGAACAGGACGGCGCTGAGGGCGGCTTGAAGGTGGGCGAGGGTGAGGGTGGTGAGGTCGGACCCGTGGGATCCGATCCAGTCCCAGTCGATGGTCATGCGACGCCACGTCCGTCCTCAGCATTTTTCGGCTGCGCGCCACCGACTTCGCCTTCAAGCTCCGAGCCGCCCAACTCCGGCCCTGCCGGCGCTACATCCAGCCCCTCCGGCGCCACATCCAGCCCCTCCGGCGCTACATCCAGCCCCTCCGGCGATTGAGGAGCGGGGTCCGGGGCGGAGCCCCGCAACTCAAGCCCCTCCGGCGATTGAGGAGCGGGGTCCGGGGCGGAGCCCCGTGACGGCGAGCCGGACAGGGCCGCGGCATGCGCAGCCCCCGCCCGCGCATGAATATCGCCCCGGGACGAAACCCCGGTAAGCACCCCCTCCGCATCCACCCGAACCACAAGCCCGGAGGGCGAAGCGACGGACTCGTTCAACGCAGAGAGCAACGAATCCGCATCGCGAAGCCCCCGCACAGGCACCTCGGCCCCACCATCCCGCCCCCGCCAGCACACCGGCCTGCGACCGCCGTCCAGCACCAACTCCCAGGCGCCACCCTCCGGCGCGGCCCCTTGCCGTACATCCCCCAGCCCCGTCAGGGACAACAACTTCAACCCCCGCTCGGCCCCGAGGAAGTCCGCCACGAACCCATCGACAGGCCGGGCCAGAAGCTCCGCGGGAGCCGCACACTGCACCAGATGCCCACCCTCGCGGAACACGGCTATCCGGTCCCCGAGCCGCACCGCCTCGTCGATGTCGTGCGTGACGAAGACGATGGTCTTGTTCAGTTCCTTCTGCAGCCGCAGCAGCTCGTCCTGCAACTGCGCGCGCACGACGGGATCCACGGCCCCGAACGGCTCGTCCATGAGCAGCACCGGCGGATCCGCGGCGAGCGCCCGCGCCACCCCGACCCGCTGCTGCTGACCACCCGAGAGCTGATGCGGATACCGCTTCCCCATCCCGGCATCGAGCCCGACCCGCTCCAGAAGTTCACCGGCGGCGGCGCGGGCCTTCTTGCGGCCCCAGCCGAGCAGCAGCGGTACGGTCGCGACGTTGTCGAGGACGGTGCGGTGCGGGAACAGGCCGGCCTGCTGGATGACGTAGCCGATGGAGCGCCGCAGCTCGGCGGCGTCCTGGTCGAGGACGTCGCGGCCGCCGACGCGGATGGTCCCCGAGGTCGGGTCGACCATCCGGTTGATCATGCGGAGGCTGGTCGTCTTGCCGCAGCCGGAGGAGCCGACGAAGACGGTCACGCCCCCTTCGGGCATGGAGAGCGTGAGGTCGTGCACCGCTGTCGTGCCGTTCGGGAACCGCTTGTGGACCGCTTCGAACTGGATCATGGAGCGCCTCTGAAGTCCTCTTGCCCGGTCTGCATATCGTCATGCAGAGTTCTTGGTGCGTGAATAACTTGTCAATGCCCCCGCGTAAATCACCGGTAAATCCCCCCGGGCTGCCCGAAATGTGAGACGCGACCGCCCTGTCGAGGGTGATTGATGCCAGTTCGAGGAGGAGTAGGCCTTATGCCCCAAGTGGTGCGCCCGACGGACCCGACGCCGCCCCCGGTCCCCCCGGTCGTCGTACTCGACGGCCACGGCCTCCCGGTCGACGACGTGGTCCGCCTCGCCGACGCGAGCGCCCGCCCCGTCCCCGGCACCGAAGCCATGAAACGCGTCGAAGAGTCCTGGAACGCGGCCCGCGAGATCGCCGCCTGGGGCCGCGTCTACGGCCGCTCCACCGGCGTCGGCGCCAACCGCAGCGAGGACGTGCCCACCGAGGCCGCCGCCGACCACGGACTGCGCCTGCTGCGCAGCCACGCGGGCGCGATCGGCGACGAGCTGCCCGAGCGGGAGGTCCGCGCGATGCTCACGGTCCGCGCGAACCAGATCCTCGCGGGCGGCGCCGGCCTGCGCCCCACCGTCGTGACCGCCCTGTGCGAGGCGTTGCGGAACGGCGCGCACCCCGCCGTCAACGAACACGGCTCGGTCGGCACCGGCGACATCGCCGCCCTCGCCCAGATGGGCCTGGCCCTCGCCGGCGAACACCCCTGGCGCGGCAAGGGCACGGCCCCGGCCGCCCAGCCGCTCGACAACAACGACGCCCTCGCCCTGATCTCCAGCAACGCCCTCACCCTCGGCCAGTCCGCCCTCGCCCTGCACGAACTGCGCTCTCTGCTGACGGCCACCCAACTCGTCGCCGCACTCAGCCTCCTGGCGGTCGACGGCTCCTACGAGGCCTACGCGCTCCCCGTCCACGAGGCCCGCCACCACAAGGGCTCCTACGACGTGGCCGCCCGGATGCGCGCACTCCTCGGCGCCCCCGACCGCCCCACCCCACCGCTCGGCCGCATCCAGGACCCGTACGGTTTCCGCTGCGTACCGCAGATCCACGGCCCGGCCCAGGACGCGGCGGACGCCCTGGAATCCGTCCTCACCGTCGAGATCAACGCGGCGGCCGAGAATCCGCTGATCTCCCCCGAGGACATGACGGCGTACCACCACGGCGGCTTCTACATGGCCCAACTGGCCCTCGCCCTCGACCACTTCAGGCTCTCGGTCACCCAGGTCGCCCGCCTCTCGACCTCCCGCCTGTCCACCCTCAACGAACCGGCCTACACGCGCCTGCGCCCCTTCCTCGCGGACGGCGAACCGGGCGCGTCCGGCGTCATGATCCTGGAGTACGCCGCCGGAGCCGCCCTCGGCGACCTCCGCGCCTTCGCGGCCCCCGCCTCGCTCGGCCACGCGGTCCTCTCCCGCGGCGTCGAGGAACAGGCCAGCTTCGCGTCCCTCGCGGCCCGCCAGACCCTGCGCCTGTGCGCCGCCTACCGCCAGGTCGTCGGCTGCGAACTGGTCGCCGCGGTCCGCGCCCTGCGCCTGCGCGACCACCGCCCCGACCCGTCCCTGCCGGTGGGCCGCGCCTTCGAACTGGCCGACACGACCCTGGAACCGGACCTGACGGACCGCCCGCTCACCGTGGACGTGGAGCGGGCGGCGGCGCTCCTGAGCCGCTTCGACGAGTAAGGACGCCCCCGGGACCTACCTCACAACTTCCCGAACACCACTGCACGCCACGCCCAACCCGATGCCAGCACCGTGTCCCGCAGCGGATCCTTCATCTCCGCCGAGTCGAAGGAGAACGTCTCCTCCATGTGCCGCTCGCCGTCCGCTCCGCGCTCGTGGCTCCAGCGTCTGCTCACCGTGCGCGAGGGCCCCCGGCTGTACTCACGCGACCTGGCGAAGCGCGGGGTGCCGTCGCGCCAGGTGACCTCCCACTGCTCGTCGAGCGCCCGGACCTCGTACTCGTCCGGCACCAGACGCAGCCGGACCCGGACGGTGCGGTCGACGTGGCGGCTACGGAAGAACTCCTGCCAGGCGGGCTCGCGGACCCGCCACTCGGCGACCAGATCGGCACGCTCCTCAGGGGCGGCGGCGCGCACCGTCCAGGGCGCATCGGGCCCGGCCAGGGCGAGCAGCGCCTCCCGCACCTCCTGCGGGGGCCGGGGCTCGACCCCGTCGTCGGGACGCCGGGTGCCGGTCAACTTGTCGAAAAGACCCATCCGGGCAACGTACCCAGCCGAGCGACGTACCCACACGAGCGACGTTCCCATCCGCTCGGCCCGGCACCGCAGCCCCTGGCGCCCCCGCCCCCGGCCTGAATAACATCATGCACAGTCACGACGCGTTGAATGAATGGCCGGGTACGGGTACGGACGGGGAGACATGAGCGAGCACACGATCAACGGCACCGGGGGCAACGGCAACACGGGAACCAGCCCCGCCGCCCGCCTCCAGCACCTCTTCGAGGGCCACCGCCTCACGCCCACCCAGCGGCGCATCGCCCACTGCATGGTCCGACGGGCGGCCGACGTGCCGTTCCTGTCCTCCGTGGAGCTGGCCGAACTCGCCGGCGTCAGCCAGCCCTCCGTGACCCGGTTCGCCGTCGCCCTCGGCTTCGACGGCTACCCCGCGCTCCGCAAGCACCTGCGTGAAGTGGCCCCCGCCGAACCGGCCGCCACCACCGGGACCAACGAGTACCAGCAGGCCGTCGAGGCCGAGATCGCCAACCTGCGCCACCTCGCCGACCTCCTCGCCGACCCCGAGCCCGTCGAACGCGCGGGACGCCTCCTCGCCGCCTCCCAGCCCCTCCTCGTCCTCGGCCTGCGCGCGGCGGCTTCCCAGGCCTACGGCTTCTCCTACTTCGCCGCCAAGGTCCACCCCGACGTCCGCCTCCTCGACGAGGGCGGCACGATGCTCGCCGACCGCATCGACGCGGCCGTCCGCGCGGGCGCCACGACCCTGCTCTGCTTCGCGCTGCCCCGCCACCCGCGCGAGGTCGTCGACACCCTCGCCTACGCCAAGTCCGCCGGGCTGAACGTGGTCTCGGTGGCCGACTCCGCCTTCGCCCCCGTCGCCCGCCACTCCGACCTGCTCCTGCCCGCCGCCGTCGGCACGGGCCTCGCCTTCGACACGGCCTGCGCGCCCATGCTGCTGGGGCGGGTCCTCCTGGAAGCGATGTGCGACGGACTCCCGGCCGCCCAGGCCCGCCTCGAGGAATTCGACGTACGGGCGGCGGAGCGCGGCCTCTTCGTGGAATGAGCCCCGACGGGCACCGACGAGCACGAATGAGTTGCGCGGGGACCGCCGCACCCCCTGTTACGGGGGGCGGGACGACGGCGGTCCCCGCGAGCGGACGCGACACCGGGTCAGGACCGGGTACCGCGCCCAGGGGCGTCCATGGAGATCCGGGAGCCGCTCCGGAGATTCCTTGACGCCGCTCACTGCCGACCAGGGCGGGGAGCCGCTCCCGCCCCTGCCGACATCCACCAATGTGCCGGACCCGTGTTAAGCGGGTGCTGCGCGCACGTGACGTGCTCGTACCAGTTCGGCGACGGCCTCATCCTTCACGATGCGACCGCCGGTCACTCGATCGCATGAACCAGTCGGCCATCCACATACGCGCGTAGAGATCGACCGCCACGATGGGCCACGCCCCTCCGTCGTCGCCGGCAAGGAGACCACCGTGCCCGGATGGTCGCGAAGCTATCTCAACCCCCTCCTCATCACGGCACTCGAGGAAGGCCGCACCTTCGCACAGTGGCTCGACGGCAGAGTCCCCGGCATCGACTACGCACGGATCACCGCCGACCAGAGCACCAGGTCATCCATCCTCGCCATAGGACGTGAGCCCGGCACAGGGGTCCGGCACCAGCACGAGGAGAACAGCGAAACCGCCGAGGAATTCGGTGTGGCCATCGTCAAGTTTCATGAGGACAACGGGATCGGGGCGACCCACCCGGATGTCCCACGCCCATCGTTCAGCCAGGCCGTGCACGCGCTGCACTGCCGGCGCACACCCGAAGGCTTCCCGGTTCGCGCGCTCATCGCGACGGAGCACGAGCGGGTCTGGCGCCTTACCGAAGATTTCGGCCGGCTGCACCGCGCCCTGGCCGTGACCGACGACGGTCTCTTCATCGAACGCCGGGCGGTGCTCGACCTACGCTCGGTCGACCGCGCGGTATCCGACGGCGCAAGCGTCGATGAGGTCCGGCGCACCAGCGAGCGCATCGGGCGGCATGTCCGTCGACGCGCACTCGACGGAGGTACACCCGGCGGCCGCAGGCGGTTCGGCTGGCTCCCGCCCGACCCACGCTCAGGACGCAAGATGAACATGCGTCAGGACCCTGACGAGTGGCCGGTGCTGCGCGAGATGATCGAGTCCGCGCTGCAGGGGCGCGGCTGGAACACAATCGCTCGTGACCTGGACAACCGCGGGGTACGCACGGCAGCGGGGAAGCAGTGGAGCGGGGCCACCGTCCGGCAGGCACTGACCAACCCTGTGATGTGCGGGTACCGCTTCCTGCACGGCGAGTTGGTCACGGACCCGGCCACCGGCCGCCCTGTTCTCGGGACGTGGGATGCCGTCGCCACCGCCGACGAGTGGCGCGCTCTGGTGGACATCTCCCAACGCAACGGCGCGCGGCGCGGTACTCGACTCACCAGCGGCAGCAGGCCGCCCGAGGCGCCGCCCGAGCCATTGCGCAAGTACCTCTTCAGTGGCTTTCTTCGGTGCGGCGCCGCGAAGGGCGGGCGCCCCTGCCACTCCCGCATGGGCGGCTGCGCCAGATCGACGGCACACGACCCGGACAACGCGGTGTACACCTGCGCCGCGATGGACTGCGGCGGCAGCGCGCGCAACACGCGCGCCGTGGACGCCTACCTCACGGAGGTCGTACTCAAGCTCCTCGCGGAGCGCAACGCCGTCCACCCGGCGCCCCGCGCCGACTGGGAAGGGCAGGAACTGCTGCGGCAGTTGGTCCAGGAGCGTCATCTGCTCGTCGGAGCCGTTGCGGACGCCGACAGTTCGGCCGCGGTCGTCGATCTGTCGAGAAGGATCTCCGGTCTGGAAGCGACACGCGCCGAACACCTGGCGGCCGGCGCAGCACACCGGCCCTACCGGGATCCTGGCCAGTGGCCCGCCATGAGTCTTCTCGAGCGTCGCGCGGCCGTCGCCGACGTCATCGACGCAGTGATCGTCATGCCTCTGCGGCCCGGCACCTCGCGGCGCGCGCCGTTCGACCCGCACCTGTTGCGGGTGATCCCGAAACAGTTCTCGGCGGGGTAGGTGCAGCGTGCGGCCCCTTGCCCGGTCTCGGGTCGCGGGGCCGCACAGAGGTCACTTGCCGTCTCGCGCCATGTAGGCCAGCAGGTCCTGACGGCTCACCACGCCCGTCGGCTTGCCCTCGACCAGCACGATCGCGGCGTCCGCCGAGCCGAGCACGGCCATCAGGTCGGCCACCGGCTCGCCGGAGCCGACCTGCGGCAGCGGGGCCGACATGTGCTTCTCCAAGGGGTCGACGAGCGCCGCCCGCTTCGTGAACAGCGCGTCGAGCAACTCCCGCTCCACGACGGAGCCGACGACCTCGGCGGCCATCACGTCCGGATGCCCCGCGGCACGCTTCACCACGGGCATCTGGCTGACCCCGTACTCGCGCAGGACCTCGATGGCCTCGCCCACCGTCTCCTCCGGGTGCATGTGGATGAAGCCGGGGATGGCCTCCTCCTTGTGACTCAGCACGTCGAGGACACGCCCGGCCTCGGCCGGCTCCTCCAGGAAGCCGTACGAGGACAGCCACTCATCGTTGAAGATCTTGCTGAGGTACCCGCGCCCGCTGTCCGGCAGCAGTACCACCACGATGTCGTCCGGTCCCAGCCGCTCCGCCACCCGCAGCGCCGCCACGACCGCCATGCCGCAGGAGCCGCCGACCAGGAGGCCCTCCTCCTTGGCGAGGCGGCGGGTCATCTGGAACGAGTCCTTGTCGGAGACCGGGACGATCTCGTCGGCGACGTCACGGTCGTACGCGGTCGGCCAGAAGTCCTCGCCGACGCCCTCGACCAGGTAGGGGCGCCCGGAGCCGCCCGAGTAGACGGAGCCCTCCGGGTCGGCGCCGATGACCTGGACGCGGCCGTCGCTGGCGTCCTTCAGGTACCGGCCGGTGCCGGAGATGGTGCCGCCCGTGCCGACCCCGGCGACGAAGTGCGTGATGCGGCCGTCCGTCTGGTCCCACAGCTCGGGGCCGGTGGAGTGGTAGTGCGAAAGGGGGTTGTCGGGGTTGCTGTACTGGTCCGGCTTCCAAGCGCCCGGCGTCTCCCGGACCAGCCGGTCGGAGACGTTGTAGTACGAATCCGGGTGCTCGGGGTCGACGGCTGTCGGGCAGACGACGACCTCGGCGCCGTACGCGCGCAGTACGTTGATCTTGTCCGTGGAGACCTTGTCGGGGCACACGAAGATGCACTTGTACCCCTTCTGCTGCGCCACGATGGCCAGGCCCACACCCGTGTTGCCGCTGGTGGGCTCCACGATCGTGCCGCCGGGCTTGAGCGCCCCGCTCTGCTCGGCCGCCTCGATCATGCGCAGCGCGATGCGGTCCTTCACGGAACCGCCGGGGTTGAAGTACTCGACCTTGGCCAGGACGGTCGCCTGAAGCCCTTCGGTCACCTTGTTGAGCCTCACCAGCGGGGTGTTGCCGACGAGACTGATCATCGAGTCGTGGATCTGCACGTTGTCTCCGGGTCTCCTACAGAGGGTTGCGGTCAGGGTATGCCGCACATCGGCCCTTCATCTCCCGTTGCGATTGACCGACGGTGATTACGGGGCAAGGACTCAGGGAGCCGTAAAAGCGAAAGAGGTGGCCGCGGAACATGTCGAGCAGGGCAAGGGTGGCACGGCGGATCGCCGCGGGGGCGGCGTACGGCGGCGGCGGGATCGGGTTGCTCGGCGCGGCCGCGGTCGGGGTGGTGGTGGCGGAGGTGCAGTTCGCGCGGCGCCAGGTGGGCAATCACGGCACGGCGCCGGTCCATCTCCCGTCGGCCGACGGCCTGTACGGCAGGGCGTACGGCGATTCGGTTACGGAGCCGGTGCGGTTCGCGATGCTGGGTGATTCGACGGCGGCGGGACAGGGCGTGCACCGGGCCCGGCAGACGCCTGGGGCACTGCTGGCGTCCGGGCTCGCGGCGGTGGCGGAGCGGGCGGTGCAGTTGCGCAACGTGGCGTTGCCCGGCGCCATGTCGGACGATCTGGACCGGCAGGTGGCGCTGGTCCTCGCGGATCCGGACTGGCGGCCGGACGTCTGCGTGATCATGATCGGCGCGAACGATGTCACGCACCGCATCCCGGCCACCAAGTCCGTACGTCATCTCTCGTCGGCGGTACGGCGGTTGCGTACGGCGGGTGCGGAGGTCGTGGTCGGCACATGTCCGGATCTCGGCTCGGTCGAACCGGTGCAGCAGCCGCTGCGCTGGCTGGCCCGGCGCGCCTCGCGGCAGCTCGCCGCGGCGCAGACCATCGGCACGGTGGAGCAGGGCGGCCGGACGGTGTCGCTGGGCGATCTGCTCGGCCCCGAGTTCTCCGCGAACCCGCGTGAGCTGTTCGGCCCGGACAACTACCACCCCTCGGCGGAGGGCTACCAGACGGCGGCGATGGCGGTTTTGCCGACGCTGTGCGCCGCGCTGGGCGCCTGGCCGGACGAGGAGCGCCCGGACGTGTCCCGTGCGGAGGGCTTCCTGCCTGTGGCACGTGCGGCGGCGAAGGCCGTGGAGGAGGGCGGCACGGAGGTGACGGCAGCGATGCCGACGGGCCCGCGCGGCCCCTGGGCCCTCCTGAAACGCCGCCGCCGCCGTCGCACCCCCACCCAGGACCCGGTCCCCGCCCACACCAGCGACCTCCCAAGCCCCTCCAGCGACTGACCAAGCCCCTCCGGCGACCAAGGAGCAGGCCCCGGGCCCACCCCCCTTTCAAGCCCCTCCGGCGATCGAGGAGCAGGCCCCGGGCCCACCCCCCTTTCCAAG
>NZ_BAAATS010000010.1:0-130052 GCF_039533535.1 Streptomyces kunmingensis | reverse complement strand
GCCCCTCCGGCGATTGAGGAGCGGGGTCCGGGGCAGCGCCCCGCGGCCCGTCGCCCCGCCCCGGCCCCACACACCCGGCGCCCAAGCCCCACCCCGCCCCACCCCGCCCCGCACACCGACCCGCCAACCCGCGGAGCGCTGAGCAAGCGCTTAGAAAAATGCGTCACGGGTCACACACCCACACCGGTGACCTAAGGGATACGTACGGGTAACTTCCCAAGCGGTCCTGCCGTTCGCCGGAAACCCCAGAAACCCCTGGAGCCGTGATGCCCGAAGCCGTAATCGTCTCAGCCGCCCGCTCCCCCATCGGCCGCGCTTTCAAGGGCTCCCTGAAGGATCTGCGGGCCGACGACCTGACCGCGACGATCATCCAGACCGCCCTCGCGAAGGTCCCCGAGCTGGACCCGCGTGACATCGACGACCTGATGCTGGGCTGTGGCCTGCCCGGCGGCGAGCAGGGCAACAACCTGGGCCGCATCGTGGCCGTGCAGATGGGCATGGACCACCTCCCCGGCTGCACCGTGACCCGCTACTGCTCGTCGTCGCTGCAGACGACGCGCATGGCCCTGCACGCCATCAAGGCGGGCGAGGGCGACGTCTTCATCTCGGCGGGCGTCGAGATGGTGTCGCGCTTCGCCAAGGGGAACTCCGACTCCCTGCCCGACACGCGCAACCCGTTCTTCGCCGAGGCCGAGGCCCGCACCGCGGCCGTCGCCCAGCAGGAGGGCACCTCCTGGCACGACCCGCGCGAGGACGGCCTGGTGCCGGACGCGTACATCGCGATGGGTCAGACCGCCGAGAACCTGGCCCGTCTGAAGGGCGTCACCCGCGAGGACATGGACGCCTTCGGCGTTCGCTCGCAGAACCGCGCCGAGGAAGCCATCAAGAACGGCTTCTGGGAGCGGGAGATCACCCCGGTGACGACCCCCGACGGGACCGTCGTGAGCAAGGACGACGGCCCGCGCGCCGGCGTGACCCTGGAGGGCGTCTCGGGCCTCAAGCCCGTCTTCCGCCCCGATGGTCTGGTCACGGCGGGCAACTGCTGCCCGCTGAACGACGGCGCCGCCGCCCTCGTGATCATGTCCGACACCAAGGCGCGCGAGCTGGGCCTGACCCCGCTCGCCCGCGTCGTGTCGACCGGCGTCTCCGGCCTGTCCCCCGAGATCATGGGCCTCGGCCCGGTGGAGGCCAGCAAGCAGGCGCTGAAGCGCGCCGGGCTCGGCGTCGGCGACATCGACCTGTTCGAGATCAACGAGGCGTTCGCCGCGCAGGTCATCCCGTCCGCCCGCGACCTGGGCATCGACGAGGACAAGCTGAACGTGAACGGTGGCGCCATCGCGGTCGGCCACCCCTTCGGCATGACCGGCGCCCGCATCACGGGCACGCTGATCAACAGCCTGCAGTTCCACGACAAGCAGTTCGGTCTGGAGACCATGTGCGTCGGCGGCGGCCAGGGCATGGCGATGGTCATCGAGCGCCTCAGCTGACCTCGGTCGCCCCCGGTCGGGGGCCCGTTGACCCCGGCCGGGCCCCGGTTGACCGGAATCCGGCTATGCAATCGTGATCCAATCTCCCCCAGGATGTGACGTACATCTCGGGGGAGAACCGTTTTCGCAGGTCAGCCCCATACCCGGGCCATATCGGGGCTAAACGCACGGCCAAAAGACCTGTCCAATTCGTGACGTAATGCACTGACAGCTGGTTCGTCCAGGCTTCAAGCTGATGTAGGAAGTCGGGGGTCGACTTGAAACCGGGAGTACGTCAGTGAGCGCCTTTCCTCTTGCATTGCTGCTCGCCACGGCCGCTGCCACGGCCGTCGGCGCCGCCACCCTGCACAACGTCCGAGGTCTGCGACGACAGATCGTGGAGCTGCGCGAGGAGGTGGCACGCGGCCGCGCCACCGGCGCGCACCCCGGCGTGCCCGCGGCCCGCACCACCACCGACGCGGACGCCATACGCGTCGCTGTCGCCGACGCCCTCGCCGAGGAGCGGGAGCGCGAGCTGGCGGAGGCGCGGGCGTTCTGGGCGGCGCAGGAGGCGCGGGACACCTCGGACCTGCCGCCGTTCCTGGCCGGTGGCAGTGCGCTGAGCGAGGAGTTCTTCCTGCCGCGGCAGGCCGACTTCGCGGGGCTCGAGCCGCTCGTCGAGTCGGCGCTCGAGCCGGAGGACGAGTTTTCCCCCAAGGACCCCGTCCAGGGAGGTACCCCCAACGAGTCTCCCGAGCTGGCCGCGGCCCGGCGCCGGCATCCGTCGCACCCGGACTTCGTTCCGGTCCAGTCGCCGGTCACCACTGACCACGAGCGCACCGTGGCGTGCCTGGAAGAGCTGGCGCACACGCGCACGGCGCTCTCCGACGTCCGTCCTGGGCCGCTCGGCACGCTCGACGTCTACGTCTTCGCCGACGGGACGACGCTGTGCATGACTCCTGGGCATCGGGAGACGGCGGAGTTGCTGGCCGCTGCCCTGCGTGAGGGGGACACTCCGGTGCTTCTGGGTGGCTCCGGGGTCTCGGGGGCGTACGCCCTGACGTTCGAGTGCGCCGGGGACAACGTGTACATCCTTGCGGACCGGGTCATAGCTTCGGCCTGAGCCCGACCGGCCTCGGGTCACGGGGCTCCGCCCCGGACCCCGCTCCTCAATCGCCGGAGAGGAGGGGCTGGAAGAGAGGCGGCCGTCTCAGACCCCCGCCCGCTTCATGGACGCCTCGACCAGATCCACCGCCTCGGTCAGTTCACCCTGACCCGGCAGGACGACCGCCAGATCCCGTGCAGCGACCGTCACTTGGTCCGCGGCGGCGAACATTCCCGCGTCCGGCATCTCCCGCACCGAAGCCCCCGGTTCCTCCAACCGCTGGGCCCGCGCGGACAGTTCCCTGGCCAGGGCCAGAGCCTCCGCGGCAGCGCCCCGCTGGAGCCGGCTCTGCGGCGCGGCCCGCAGCCGGTCCGCGAACTGATCCACCGCTGCTGTCAATGGCGTCGTATCAAGCACTTGGCGACTGTAGCTGTTTACAAGCGTGCGGCGCTCAGGCACGGTGGCGTGAAGGACAGGCCACATCGAAGCGTTCCGGAGGCGCCGATGTCCCAAGTCTTCTCCGCGGAGACCCACCGCAATCTGCTGGCTCGTATCCCCCACTGCACCGGTCGTGAAGTCTCCGACTGGCTGCGCACCGTCGAAGACGGACCGTGCTTCCTTCGCTTCGAAGAGAAAGTCAGCTGGCTCCGCGGGGAGCACGACCTCGCGTACGGCCACGCCAAGGCCATCATCCACGAGTACGACCTGAGGCGCGCCGCACGCAGGTTCGGCTAGCGCCCCGACGCAAACCCAACCCCCACACAAACGGCAAGGGGCCCGCGCACCCGAAGGTGCGCGGGCCCCCGACTGTCCGGGCGTGAGCCGCTAGTCGTTGCCCTGGAGGATCGCGATGAGCCGCAGGAACTCCATGTAGATCCAGACCAGCGTCATGGTCAGACCGAAGGCGGCGAGCCACGCCTCTTCCTTCGGGGCGCCGTACGCGATGCCGTCCTCGACCTGCTTGAAGTCCAGGGCCAGGAAGCACGCGCCGAGCAGGATGCCGATGACGCCGAACAGGATACCGAGGCCGCCGCTGCGGAAGCCCAGGCCGTCACCGCCGCCGAAGACCGCGAACAGCAGGTTCACGGCCATCAGCAGGACGAAGCCCATCGCGGCGGCCATGACGAAGCCGTAGAAGCGACGGTTGACGCGGATCCAGCCCGCCTTGTAGGCGACGAGGACGGCCGTGAAGACGGCCATCGTGCCGAGCACGGCCTGCATGGCCGCGCCGCTCGCGATGTAGTTGTCGACGACGCTGGACAGGACGCCGAGGAAGACACCCTCGAGCGCCGCGTACGCCAGGATCAGCGGCGGGGACGCCTTGCGCTTGAAGGCCTGGACGAAGCCGAGCACCATCGCGACGAGGCCGGAGCCGATCGCGATGCCGTACGACTTGCCGAGGTTGGCCTCGTCGACCGGCAGCAGCGCCCAGGCGAGCGCGGCCGTGACGACCAGCAGGCCGAGGGTGGTGGCGGTGCGCATGATGACGTCGTCCATCGTCATGCGGCCGGTGGTGGCGGGCGCCTGCGGGGCGCCGTACTGCACGTCCTGCTGGGCGTAGGGGTTCTGCGCGTACGGGTTGCCGGCGGGTGCCTGGCCGTACGGGTTGGCCTGCGTACCGACCGCGGGGCCCCCGGCCTGCGGCTGCTGCGCGTTGAACTGCGCGTAGCCGTTGTCGCGGCTGAACCCCCGTCGCGAGAAGACCGGGTTGCTGCTCCTCATTTCACTCCTCCATGGCCACCGAGTATGGCCTTGCCACAAGAGTAATGGCCTGGCAAAGATACGGCCCTAGTGCTCAGGGAGGATCTTTCCCATCCTGTTACCGGCAACGTCCGGGGTACTCCCCGTGTTCCGCCTCACGGGTGTGAGATGCCCCGGTCAGAACGGAAACCCGGTGTAGGCCTCGGCGAGATCGGTCTCCGCGGCCCTCGACGTGGTCACGCGGTCGAGCCGGGCCAGCTGGATCCGGTCGTCGAAGGCGGTGGCGTCGGGCGCGCGGTGCAGCATGGTCGTCATCGCGTACGAGAAGCGTTCGGCCTGCCAGACGCGGCGCAGGCAGGTCTCGGAGTAGGTGCCGAGGAGTGCCGGGTCGCCCTTGTCCAGGTGGGCGGCGAGGGCGCGGGCGAAGGTGACGACGTCGCCGACGGCGAGGTTGAGGCCCTTGGCGCCGGTCGGCGGGACGATGTGCGCGGCGTCGCCCGCGAGGAAGAGCCGGCCGTGCCGCATCGGCTCGTGGACGTAGCTGCGCATGGGGGTCACCGACTTGGCGGTGATCGGGCCGCGGGCCAGTCGCCAGCCGGGGTCGTCGACCTCCAGGCGGCGGTCGAGCTCGTCCCAGATCTCCTCGTCGGCCCAGTCGTCGGCGTCCGTGCCCTCGGGGACTTGCAGGTACGCGCGCGTGACCGTCGGGGAGCGCATGGAGAGCAGGGCGAAACCGCGGTCGCTGCGGGCGTAGACCAGCTCGTCGTGGGAGGGGGCGACGTCGGCGAGGATGCCGAGCCAGCCGAAGGGGTAGGTGCGCTCGTACGTGCGTGAGAGCGCGTCCGGGATCGCGGTGCGGGCCACGCCCCAGAATCCGTCGCAGCCCACTACGTAGTCGCATTCGAGGACGGCCTCGCGGCCTTCGTGGCGGTAGCGGACGCGGGGGCTGTCGGTCTCGGCGCCCTCCACGGCGAGCGCCTCCGCTTCGAAGAGGAGCGGGCCGCCGCCGGTGAGGCGGTCCTCGATGAGGTCCTTGCAGACCTCGGTCTGCGCGTAGACCATCACCGACCGGCCGCCGGTCAGGGCCGGGAGGTCGACGCGGTGGCGGCGCCGGTCGAAGCGCAGCTCGATGCCGTCGTGCGGGATGCCCTCGCGGTCCATGCGCGCGCCGACGCCGGCGGCGCGCAGTACGTCGACGGTGCCCTGTTCGAGGATTCCGGCGCGCTGGCGGCGCTCTACGTAGGCCCGGTCGCGGCTCTCCAGGACGACCGATCCGATCCCGGCGTTCTGCAGCAGCCTGGCCAGGAGCAGTCCGGCCGGACCGGCTCCGATGATGCCGACGGTGGTGCGCATACGGATCCCTCTCGCTCCATTGCGTTCGCCTGGTGAACTTTCGTTCATTCAAGGCTCGTGCGGATCCTCCGCCCCCGCCGGGCGGGTGTCAATGGTTCGGTGAGCGGCGAGAGGCGCGAGATGAGGGGCGGGAGGCGGGCCGCGGGCAGCACGAAGCGCCCCGCAGGCGCGAGGAAGTGAAGGTACTCGTGAGAAAAGTGGGTACGAGGGAGCGAAGAAGTGAATCGGAGGTGCCCGGAACCGGACTTGAACCGGTACGCCCGCGAGGGGCAGCGAGGTTTAAGCTCGCCGTGTCTGCATTCCACCATCCGGGCAGGCTGTGAGGCTCCGCATCGACCGTCCGAGCCTATCCGGCGGCCTCCCCCGATCAGCGGAACAACAGCTCGATGTTGTCTTATTTTATTGACGTCTGAGGGTGCATCAGCACATGACAGTGGCCATACGCACTTGCCGGAGGCCCTTCCCGGCGAGCGCGCCGGTTTCTGTGGATTGACGGAATTTCACCTGCCGTGCGAGCCGGGCCGGACGCTCCCCGGCCCGCAGCCCCGTGTCAGGGTCCCGTGTCATACCCAGGTATGACGCGAGCGCCGCCGGTGCGACCGAAGTCGCCCTTCGGAACGGGAACTGCGGCTGACTACACGGGCCCGATCGGCCGAGACGATGGAACGGTCCTCAGCAGTCGTCCCGTCAGGAGCCTCACCCGTGACCACCACCCCTCTCGTCGGCCGGACCACCACGGCGGCCGCCCGCGCCACGGATCTCTCCAAGGTCTACGGACAGGGCGAGACCCAGGTGGTCGCGCTCGACCGGGTCTCCATCGAGTTCCGGCAGGCCGAGTTCACCGCGATCATGGGCCCGTCCGGCTCCGGCAAGTCGACGCTGATGCACTGCGTGGCCGGGCTCGACACCTTCTCCTCCGGCTCGGTCCGCATCGGTGAGACCGAGCTCGGCACCCTCAAGGACAAGCAGCTCACCAAGTTGCGCCGGGACAAGATCGGCTTCATCTTCCAGGCGTTCAACCTGCTGCCGACGCTGACCGCCCTGGAGAACATCACGCTCCCCATGGACATCGCGGGCCGCAAACCCGACAAGCAGTGGCTGGAGAACGTCATCCAGATGGTGGGCCTCTCCGACCGCCTGCGCCACCGGCCCTCGCAGCTCTCCGGCGGCCAGCAGCAGCGCGTGGCCGTCGCCCGTGCCCTGGCCTCCCAGCCCGACATCATCTTCGGCGACGAGCCCACCGGAAACCTGGACTCCCGCTCCGGCGCGGAGGTCCTCGGCTTCCTGCGCAACTCCGTACGCGAGCTGGGCCAGACCGTCGTCATGGTCACGCACGACCCGGTGGCGGCGGCGTACGCGGACCGCGTGGTGTTCCTGGCCGACGGCCGCCTCGTGGACGAGGTGCACGAGCCGACGGCGGACTCGGTCCTGGACCGCATGAAGCGTTTCGACGCACGGGGCCGCACCAGCTGACCCGCTAGCAGTCCGCGCCCTGAAGGGGCGCGGGGAACTGCGCGAGCAACCACGACGCACGCGCGTCCGCCCATGAACAGCAGCCCCTACGGCGACTAGGCCGAGGGCGCCCCGCCGAACCCTGGACTGGCAGAAACCCATGTTCCGAACCGCCATGCGCAATGTCTTCGCGCACAAGGCCCGCCTCCTGATGACGGTGCTCGCCGTCATGCTCGGCGTCGCCTTCGTCTCCGGCACCCTCGTCTTCACCAACACCATCTCCTCCGCCCTGGAGAAGTCCTCGTCCAAGGGCTACGGCCACGTCGACGTGGCCGTCACCCCCGGCTACATCGAGGGCGGCGACGACAAGGTCGGCGAGGAGGCGAAGCTGACCGACTCCACCCTGGAGAAGGCGCGGAGCGTGCCGGGCGCCGCCTCCGCGTACGGCGTGCTCAGCGGGTACGCCGCCGTCGCCGACCAGGACGGCAAGCTCGTCGGCAACGGCTTCTCGACCAAGGGCGGCAACTACTGGGGCACCGAGGACAGCCGGTACCCCCTGAAGGACGGCAGCGCCCCGCACGGCAAGAACCAGGTCGCCCTCGACGCCGAGACCGCGAAGCGCGCCGGGTACAAGGTCGGCGACCAGGTGCGGATGTCCATCGACGGCCCGGTCCTGACGCCGACCGTCACCGGCATCTTCACCACCGACGACGGCAACGTCACGGCCGGCGGCTCCCTCGCCCTCTTCGACACGGCGACCGCGCAGCAGCTCTTCCAGAAGCCGGGCGCGTACGACGAGATCGACGTGCGGGCCGCCGCGGGAACCAGCCAGGACCAGTTGCGCGCCGCGCTCGACAAGGCGCTCGGCAAGGACGCGGTCGACACGGAGACGGGTCGTCAACTCGCCGACGGCCAGGCCAAGATGATCTCCGAGTCGATGAGCTCCATGAAGCAGCTGCTCCTCGGTTTCGCCGCCGTCTCGCTCTTCGTCGGCATCTTCATCATCGCGAACACCTTCACCATGCTGGTCGCCCAGCGCACGAAGGAACTGGCCCTGATGCGCGCCGTCGGCGCCTCGCGCCGCCAGGTCACGCGCTCGGTGCTGCTCGAGGCGTTCGTCGTGGGCGCCGTCGCCGCCGTCACCGGTCTGGCCGTCGGCATCGGGATCGGCGCGGGCATGCGCTCCCTGATGAACGGCACGGGCGCGATCATCCCGGACGGCCCGCTGGTCGTCTCGGGCGGCACGGTCGTCTCCGCGCTGGTCGTCGGCGTCCTCATCACGATGCTGGCCGCCTGGCTGCCGGGCCGCCGCGCCGCGAAGATTCCGCCGGTCGCCGCGATGAACGCGGTGCACGCCGCCCCGACGGCCAAGTCCCTGATCCTGCGCAACACGCTCGGCTCGCTCGTCTCGGGCGTCGGCATCGCCGCCGTGCTCGCCGCGACGACCATGAAGGGCGACGCCGGGCAGGCCCCGATGGCACTGGGCGCCGCGCTGCTCGTCATCGGTGTCTTCATCCTGACGCCGCTGCTGTCCCGGCCGCTGATCGCCGCCGCGGCCCCGCTGCTGCGCGCCTTCGGCATCTCCGGCAAGCTGGCCCGTCTGAACTCGGTGCGCAACCCGCGCCGCACCGCCGCGACCGCCTCGGCGCTGATGATCGGCCTGACCCTGATCACCGGCCTCACGGTCATCGCGGGCAGCGTCCAGTCGGCGATCAACAAGATGGCCGCCGACTCCATCAAGGCGGACTACGTCGTCTCCATGGCGAACGGGAACATGCTCTCCCCCGACGTCCGCGAGACCCTCGACAAGACGGACGGCATCACCGCCGTCAGCGGTATGTCCAACGCCGCGTCGCGGATCGACGGCTACGGCGAGGACCTGACCGGCGTCAACGGCAAGACGATCGGGAAGCTCGCCGAACTCCCGCTGAAGGACGGCACGTTCACGGTCGGCGGCACGAAGGTCGTCGTCGACGACCGGACCGCGAAGGACCACGGCTGGAAGGCCGGCTCGGAGTTCACCGTCACCTATGAGGACGGCAAGAAGCAGCGGCTGAGCGTCGCGGGCGTCTACGAGGCCAACGAGATGATCCGCGGCATCATGGTCGACTCCCCCACCCTCGACCCGCACATGACCGACGCCGTCTCGGACATGCAGGTCATGCTGAAGACGGACGGCGGCACCTCCGACGCTGCCAAGGACAAGCTCACCAAGGCCCTCGGTGAGAACCCGGCGATCAAGATCCAGGACCGTCAGGACATCTCCAACGAGGTGGCCCAGATGTTCACGCTGATGCTGAACATGCTCTACGGCCTGCTCGCCATGGCGGTGATCGTCGCCGTGCTCGGTGTCATCAACACCCTGGCCATGTCGGTCTTCGAGCGTCAGCAGGAGATCGGGATGCTCCGCGCGATCGGCATCGACCGCAAGGGCATCAAGCGCATGGTCCGCCTGGAGTCCCTGGTGATCTCGCTGTTCGGCGGCGTGCTCGGCATCGGCCTCGGCGTCTTCTTCGGCTGGGCCGCCGGTGAGCTGATCGGCAAGAGCATGGCGACGTACTCCCTGATCCTGCCCTGGGGCCGGATGGGCGTCTTCCTCGCGCTCGCCGCGGTCGTCGGCATCCTGGCGGCCCTGTGGCCGGCCCGCCGCGCCGCCCGCCTGAACATGCTCGCCGCCATCAAGGCCGAGTAGCGGCACGGCAGTCGCGCGAAAGGGGCGTACCGGTGACGATCACTCACCGGTGCGCCCCATCCGCGTACGGGCGAAAAAAGCTAGTCGTTCCAGGTACGCGCCCGCAGTGGCATCCCCGACGCCCCGCTCTCCGGGGTCTTCACCGCGAGGATCTGGTTGACCCCGATGCGGTTGCGTTCGAAGCTCAGCGCGGAGGCGGCCATGTAGAGGCGCCAGATGCGGGCCCGGCCGGGGCTGACCATCCGCAGGGCCTCCGCCCAGCGGGCCTCCAGGTTGCGGACCCACTGGCGCAGCGTGAGCGCGTAGTGCTCACGGATCGCCTCGACGTCGCGCACCTCGAATCCGGCCCGCTCCAGCAGGCCCGTGGTCGTGCCGACCGGCGCGAGCTCCCCGTCGGGGAACACGTAGGCGTCGATGAACTCGTCGACCTCGTACGTCGACTCGTCCTGCTGGGGCCGCCGGGCGATCTGGTGGTTCAGCAGCCGTCCGCCGGGGGTGAGCAGGGCGTACAGGTCGCTCGCGTACTCCAGGTAGCGCTCCGAGCCGACGTGCTCGGCCATGCCGATGGAGGAGATCGCGTCGTAGGGGCCGTCCCGGACGTCGCGGTAGTCCTGTACGCGGATCTCGACGCGGTCGGTGAGGCCGGCTTCGGCGACGCGCTTCCTGGCGTACGCGGCCTGCTCCTGGGAGAGGGTGACCCCGACGACGCTCACGCCGTGTTCACGGGCCGCGTGGATGGCCATGGAGCCCCAGCCGCAGCCCACGTCGAGCAGGCGCATACCGGGCTGCAGGCCGAGCTTGCGGGAGATCAGCTCCAGCTTGTCGCGCTGGGCGGATTCCAGCGTGGCGTCGGGCGAGGCCCAGTACGCGCACGAGTAGACCATCGAGGTGCCGAGGACCAGCTCGTAGAAGTCGTTGCCGACGTCGTAGTGGTGGCTGATGGCCTGCTTGTCGCTGCCCTTGGTGTGCAGGTGGAGGCGGCCCCTGCGGCGCATCTCCTCGACGGGCGGGGCGGGCGGCGGATACGGTCCGGCCAGCTTCGCCAGTTCCCCGGCGGCGGCCCGCACCTCGGGGTCCTTGAGCGCCTGGAGCAGGCTCCTGCGCTCGCCGTCCGCGTCCGGGTCGCGCTCCCAGATCAGCCCGGCCATGACGTCGAGGGCTCCGTAGAGGTCGCCCTCGACGTCCAGTTCGCCGGCGACCCAGGCGCGGGCCAGGCCCAGCTCGCCCGGCTTCCACAGCAGGCGGCGCAGGGCGCGACGGCTCCGCACGACGAGCACGGGGGCGCCCGGGGGGCCTGCCTCCGAGCCGTCCCAGGCGCGAAGGCGCACCGGGAGCTCGGCGCCGAGCAGTCGCTCGGCGATGTTCTTCAGCCGCTGTGCGGCGTCCTGCATGGCGCACACCTCCGTGACAGGGGAAATCCCGGAACGGTCCAACACCACGTAAACACCGAGCGACAGGTTCCGCAGTCCCGTTACTGCGTTACGGATGGGCAAAATACCTGTAGACACCATGTACAAGGGTCGCGGGACGGCCGGAAACCGCCGGAGAACGCCGAAGGGAACGCCGAAGGGGCCACTCGCACCACGGATGGCGAGCGGCCCCTTCGGACGGGTACTGCTGGGAACTACAGCGAGGTCAGGAGGCCTTGGCCTTCTCCTCGACCTTCTCTTCGGTCTTCTCGGCGGCCGGCTTGGGCGCCGGAGCCGGCTTGGCGGCCTCGTAGAACTCCTCGCGCGGAGTCTCCAGGGCGCCGAGCGCGGTGATGTCGCGCTTCTGGAACATGTTGATCGTCCACTCGGCGATCACACGGATCTTGCGGTTGTACGTCGGCATGGCCATGCCGTGGTAGCCACGGTGCATGTACCAGGCGAGACGGCCCTTGAGCTTGATCTTCATCTTGCCCATGACGATCATCGCGACGCCCTTGTGGAGGCCGAGACCGGCCACCGCACCCTTGTTGGCGTGCTTGTAGTCGCCCTGCGGGAAGCCCCGCATGCCGGAGACCACGTTGTCGCCGAGGACCTTCGCCTGACGCATCGCGTGCTGGGCGTTGGGCGGGCACCAGGCGTTCGGGTTGCCGTTGGCGCGGCCGACGAGGTCCGGCACCTGGGCGTTGTCGCCCGCGGCCCAGATGTAGTCGGTGCCCTGGACCTGGAGCTTCTCGCTGGTGTCCACGTGGCCGCGGGGGCCGAGCGGGAGACCGAAGCGGGCGAGCGCCGGGTTCGGCTTGACGCCGGCGGTCCACACGATCGTGTTGGAGTCGGCCTCCAGGCCGTTGCTCAGCACGACGTGACCGTCCACGCACGAGGGCATCGTGGTGGAGAGGTAGACCTCGATACCGCGGGACTCCAGGTGCTTGCGGCCGTAGACGCCGAGCTCGGGCCCGACCTCGGGCAGCACCTTGTCGGCGGCGTCGACCAGGATGAAGCGCATGTCCTCGCGCTTCACGTTCTTGTAGAACTTGGCGGCGTCGCGCGCCAGGTCCTCGACCTCACCGATCGTCTCGGCGCCCGCGAAGCCACCGCCGACGAAGACGAAGGTGAGCGCCTTGCGGCGGATCTCCTCGTCCGTCGTGGACTCGGCCTTGTCGAGCTGCTCGAGCACGTGGTTGCGCAGGCCGATGGCCTCCTCGACACCCTTCATACCGATGCCGACCTCGGCGAGGCCCGGCGTCGGGAAGGTGCGGGAGACCGCGCCGAGCGCGATCACCAGGTAGTCGAAGGGCACCTCGTACGCCTCGCCGACGAGCGGGGCGACCGAAGCGACCTTGCGGTCCTGGTCGATGCTGGTGACGCGGCCGGTGAGAATCTCGGCTCCCGGCACAGCGCGTCGCAGCGGGACGACGACGTTGCGCGGCGAGATGCTGCCGGCGGCGGTCTCGGGGAGGAAGGGCTGGTACGTCATGTACGAGCGCGGGTCGACGACCGTGACGGTCGCTTCCGCGTAACGCATCTTCTTCAGGATGCGTCGCGCCGCGTACAGGCCTACGTACCCACCCCCGACAATGAGGATCCTGGGACGCTCCGTGGTGCTCATGCCATCGAGTATCCACCCGTCTGGAGGGGGTCGCTCGTGCGCCCCTTCACAAGGACCGGCGGTGCCTCTGCTACACTTCGCCGCCCACGTGACCCATGTCATGACTCGCGCGGGGAACCACGGTGCACCGCCAGTCGTTGCTCACCCCTCTTGAGCAGCAACGGTGAGCGTTCGGAAGCGCTGAACCACTCCCTGATCTCATCCCCCCGCAACACTCGGGACACTCCCCGAACCCCTCCCGTCGGCACCGGTGGAGGACCCCGGACGGGTCCAGGACCCGGAAACCTCGCCCAACGGGACCGAATTCCTTGTGAAGAACTTCACGAAGTTTCCCGGCGGGGTGCCACGAGAGCGTGTCGCGAACCCCTCCGACCGTGCTCAGACGGTACGCGACACGCTCAGGCGAGAGGATTTCGGGCCCTGCGGTCAGGCGAGGGACCAGCCGATTCCGTCCAGGATGTCCTGATCTCGTCCAGCTTCTCGGCGACCGCGTTGCGGTCCTTTTCGAGGTTGGCGCGGGCGGCGTATGCCTGTGCCGGGTACCTGTCCGGGCGCATGGCGTAGTCCGTGACAAGGCGCGGTCCTAGACAGGCCGGGCCTCCTCGGTCTGCGGTGAGGTGACGATCGGCGTTGCTGTTGCTTCGTCGACACCGTTCACCACCTTCACGACGAACCGGCGCACCTCGGCGAGCACGTCGGAACGCGTCGCGGTGATGGGGTCATCATCCTCATGTGAGCGAAGCGCAGATTGCCATAGTCGTTGCTGGTATCGGCCTGCTTGGAGCGGCCGTTGCGGCCGTCGCAGCTGTCGGGAGCGCAAGGGTCGCGTCGCGGGCCACGCTAGGACAGTCGGACCAACAGGCCCAAGCCACCCGCGCTCACTGGCTCCTACAGCAACGACAACAAAGCTACGAGGAGCTCATTTCAAGTTGGGAAGAGTGGATATCGGCGATTCAGTATTGGTCGAACGACGATGTTCCTCTGCTCCGTCAGCTTGACGTCAATGCCATGGAGTCAGCATCACGTCAACTGACGACACGCGCAGTACGCGTTGCGGTACTTGGTCCTGATTGTGTTGCTGAACCAGCGCACAAATTGGCCCGCTCCGCAGCCCTGTTCACTGCCGCAGAGCGAGAGTCGCGCACCGCAATCGCCGAGTTTCAACAGACTGGCGAGGAGATCAATTTGGGACAGTATCGGCGACTGTCCGAAGCCGCGGGCGACTGGAACTCACGCCAACAGCTCTACCGCGAAGTGCTGATTGGCGTGAGACGGACCCTTGCTTCATCCTCTCCGTCGGAGACCGCCACAGCCTGAATCGCCGGGGGGTGCTGTGACCATTCACCCTGGCATGGTCGAGGACTTGGCCATAGGCGCCCGCGGATGGGTCGAGCGGAAGCTCGCCGCCGTCCAGGCCGTACGCCGCGCCACTCAGGGCGTGGTCGAGGAAATGGGCAAGGCCGTGAGGCTCGACGTGTTCGACGTCGTCGCCGAGTCGTACAACACCGGACACCGGTCCGCGGTCGCCGAGTCGGGCGCCTTGTCCGACGACGCCCGCCGCCTGGTCGACGACGTCACCCCCAACGCACAGGCTGTGGACAGGCCCGCCGCCGAAACGGTCGACCTGCTCACCGAACGGCACCGCTCAATTCTCCGGGCGGTCGACGACGGTTACCGCTCCGTCGTGGCCGAGGTGACCGCAACGCCCCTGGTCGGCACCGGCACCCGCCGCAACGCCGCTCAGGACGCCATGCGCCGATTCGCCGACCGCGGCATCACGTCGCTCACGGACCGCGCCGGCCGCCCATGGAAGCTCACCTCATACGCTGAGATGCCCGTACGGACGTCCGTCGGGCGGGCCGCCCCCGAGGCGCACACGCGCACCCTCACCGATGCCGGGGTCGACCTGGCCCTCGTTTCGAACGCATCGCGCGAGTGCCCCCTGTGCCGCGATTGGGAGGGCCTCGCTCTCTCCCTTTGGCAGTTCGCCACGCGCTCGTAGCAAAGCCCCCCGTACGGCCTCGCGCCATGCGGGGGGGCTTTCGTGCGTCCGTCAGCCGACGGCACCCTCGATCGCCTCGAAAATGTCCGCGTCGGTCTGCTGCTGCCACTCAGGAAGGTCCGGCCAGTCAGCTACATATCCCGGCTTCGGGTCCTCGAAGTGCTTGAACATTTGCGCCGTCCAAGCAGTCGCAACGAACCGGCTCTTTTGCTCACGGCTCAGGCGCGAGGCGTGACCGTCGCTCAGGTCGAGGAGTTGACGGACCTGCTCATACACGGCGCCCGCGGCCTGACGCTCCCACTCGGGAGTCTCATCCCAGGGAGTTACGTAACCCGTCTTCGGCTCGCCCGGGAAGTGCTTACGCACACCCGCGATCCACGATTCACGGAACAGCCGGGCACCCTCGGTATCCGTCACGGCAACCCCTCTCGTCGCGTCGCGCTCAATGCGGCGATCTCGGCACCCAACTCGGCGACCCGGCGGTCGTCCACGAGTGAACCGATCTCGGCCTGTAGCCCCTGGAGTCTACGGGCGACGTACCCGGACGAGGATTGTCGGGCGAGGCGCAGCGCCTCGGTTGCGTAGGTGAGCATCTGCTCGGCGTCTTGCCGTTTGGCTCCGATGGCGGCGACGTCCGCGAGGACGACACCGCGGCGCCGAAACGACTGCCCCTTTGCCAAGGCACCCTGTCGCAACGCGTCGTTCAACGCGTCTTCGGCCTTGTCGAGTTGCCCGAGCTGCACGTAGCGAGCCCCGCGTTCCTCGGCCAGCCGAGACCCATCGAACCGAAGCCACCCCCCGTTATGCGCTTCGGCACCGAGGTGAACCACTGTCTCAGCCTCATCGAGAGCCCGCTCGCACTCCGGAATGTCGCCCAATCCGGCATGAGCCTCGGCCTGTACTGCGGCGACCCACTGTCGCGTGGACAAGGAACTGTCGCCCCGCTTGGCTACTCGCTCAGCCACAGAGAGCAGTCCGACGGCCTCGCGGTATTGGCCGCCGGCCATTTCCACGTACGCGTGTCGGATCAGCGCGCAGGCCCACAGGTCGAACGCCCCGGCTTCCTTGCTTGCCGAAGCAGCAAGCGAGTACGCCGCGGCGGCATCCGTGTGCCGGTTCCCATCGAACGCCAACTCGCCAGCAAGTTGGAACAGATCGCCAGCCGCCACGCATAGGGGGCCGTGGGGCGCTGGGCGATCCGACAGACTCTCGTTCAACGCTGTCAGTTGACCAGTAACGACGGGGCGAACAGAGGCTTTGGAGCGAGCGAGTTGGTACACCTGCCAGAGGTGTTCATTCATCCGTGAATAGCCGGCGGCATCGTCGCGCGCGGCATCATCCGCGAGGGCGTCAGACCCCTCGGCAGACAACGCAGCAACCGCCCCCGCCACAGCAAGGACGCGCAGGAACTCGCGTCGAATCATGTCGTCTTCCCCCGGGCCGTAGGCGTCGTGCGACAGCGACCCCACGTTCGTTTCCAGGGGCGCGGATGATTCCTTGATCAAGGCGTCGAGCGTCACGAGGTCAAGGTCTAACAGCGCTGCCAACTTGGGCCGGTACTCCGGCTGGGGCGCAGTTTCTCCCCGGTCCCATCGGCTGACCGTTGTGCGGTCGACGCCCAGCGCGCTGCCCAATTTCTCTTGACTGTAGCCCCTAGCCTTTCGCCGATCTCTGAGGGTCACGTCGACTTCCTTCCCCCGCCGGGCCCCGCCGGCACCTCATCCCGCGCCCGTGCATCAGATGTGCGTCAAGAGTGCCGCATTGCTGCCGTGGCCACGGCCAATACGCCGCGGTTCCCTTGAAGGCGTCAGGACGGAACCAGGACTCCGCAGGGGACGGCCGATGAACCTCGACAGATGGATCACTCGTTCCACCTCGCGAGCCCGCGCCCAAGTGTCCTGTCCACACATCCTGTTACTGCGGAGCCGCCCCCAATCCGTCAGTGACGCCCGGCACTTCATCCGGGGGTACCTCGCAACCAACGTTCCCGATGCGAGCGATGACCACCTCGACCAGGTGTCATTGGTCGCGAGCGAACTCGTCACCAACGCTGTGAAGCACGGCAGCGCCCCGGGCGACCCCCTGCGCCTGGTCATCGACGCCGACGACCGATGCACGCGCATCGAGGTTCACGACTCCATCCGCCGGCACCCCCGCATAAAGGCCGCCACCGACAACGACACGTCCGGCCGCGGCCTATCGATCGTCAACACCGTGTGCGCCGGACTCTGGGGGGCGAACGACACGAGCACCGGAAAGTCCGTATGGGCCGAAGTGCACGCGCTCTGACGCGCCGACTGTGAACCGCTACTCGCACACCCCGACCAGAGTTACCCCTCAGACAAGGGAAGTGAGTCCATGGAACAGTTCGAGCGTGCCCGGCTTGACGCCTACTTCGCGCGCATCGCGGACGACCTCACACCAACGGAACGTCCGTCGTCCTTCCTGATCACGCACCTGCTCCCCGAGCGCCCTTCCTTCGTCCGAGCGGTGGGCACGAACAGCGCCCTGCGGGCCGTCCTCCCCAAGCCGAAGTCCATCGACCCCGCCGCACTCCGCGCGGTCGAGAAGGTAACGCCCTGCGACACCCTGACGCGCGAACTGTTCGAGGACCCAGACACCGCGGTCGAGTACATCGAGTCACGCGCCGCCGGACAGTCCGTCGTGCTACTCGACGTGGGCGGGTACTTCGCCCCTTCCATCGACGCCCTGCACGACCGCTTCACGGGTCGCATTCTCGGCGTCGTCGAGGACACCGAGAACGGACACCGCCGCTACGCCGACCGCGACAAGCTGCCCTGCCCCGTCGTCTCCGTCGCCCGCTCCCCGCTCAAAGACCCCGAGGACTTTCTCGTGGGCCAGAGCGTCGTGTTCTCGGCCGAAGCGCTCATGCGTAGCCGCGGCGACATCCCCCACGGCCGCCCTGCCCTCGTAATCGGGTTCGGCAAACTCGGCTCCTCCATCGCCCGCCTGCTCCACGCAAAGGGCGTACAGGTCACCGTGTACGACGTCGACCCCGTGCGGCAGACACAGGCCCTCTCGCAGGGCTTCACTGTCGCGCGCGACCGCGACACGGCCTTGCACGGCGCCGGCCTTGTGCTCTGCGCCACCGGCGCGGTGTCCCTGCGAGGCGAGGACTTCGCCACGCTGCGGAACGGCGCCTACGTGGCGACCGTGACCTCATCCGAGGACGAACTCGACCTCGCCGCACTCCCCCGCGTCTACCAGCGCGCGCCCCAGGGCGAGCACGTCACCCGCTACTCGACGACCGGCCACTACTTCTACCTGCTCAACGGAGGGAACGCCGTCAACTTCCTGCACGGCGCCCACGTTGGGCCGTTCATCTTCCTTGTGCAGTCCGAAATTCTCGCCGGAATGCGGATGCTCTCCCGTGGCGATCTCGGACCCGGTATGCACGAGGTTGGCGCCGATGATCGGGCAACCATCGCGGCAACGTGGCTCAGCTACTTCAACCGATAGAGGAACGGAGCACCCATGCCGATTCCGGCACAGCACGTACGCGAAACGGTCGACGCGTACCTCGCCGAGCACCCCGACGAGAAAGACGCACTGTCCGCTCTTGTCGCGACCCTCGGCGAGGCAGGCGACTCGATCACGTCCCGTAAGGAGTTCCGCGGGCACGTCACGGCCGGCGCCGCCCTGCTCCGCCCCGACGGACGCGTACTCACGATCGAACATCGCGCACTGCAAAAGTGGCTGCTGCCCGGGGGCCACGTCGAGGACAGCGACACCACGCTCGTGGACGCGGCCCTGCGCGAGCTGGCCGAAGAGACGGGGATCAGCCCCGACCGCGTCGAGCCTGACAGCGGCCTGCCGCTGCACGTCGATGTGCACTCGATCCCGGCGAATCCGGCCAAGGATGAGCCGGAGCACCTTCACTTCGACTTCCGATACCTGTTCCGCACCACGGCGGATCTGGTCAACCTGCAAGAGGAAGAGGTCACGGCCTACAGCTGGCAGTTCGCCGACATGCTGACGGCCGAGCCCCTGCGCACCCGCGTGATGAACGCCACACGCCAGAGCCTCTCAGGTCACAGCTAGGCCCCGGTACCCACCAGAGGTACCGGGGCCGCTGCGCTTCAGGACATCACCGCAGGTCAGTCGCTCTTTTCACCCGGGTGGGCCTCTTCTGCCAATTTGAAGGCAATGCCGTCCAGAATGTCGTGCTCGCTGACGACGACCTCGCGAGCGCCGGTCCGCTCCATGATCAGACGCAGCACGAGCGCGCCGGAGGCGATGACGTCGACGCGGCCGGGGTGGATCACCGGGCTCAGCGCACGCTGGTCGTGCGTGGACGTCAGGAGCCAGTCGGTGAGCTCGGCGACCTTCTCGTAGGAGATCCGGGAGTGATGGATCGCGGTCGAGTCGTACGCGCTCAGGCCGAGCGACAGGGCCGCCAGCGTCGTCACCGAACCGGCCAGGCCGACCAGCGTCCGGGCCTGCGTCAGCGGAACCCGCTGCTCGACCAGGTCCAGAGCCGCGACGATGTCCGCGCGGATCTTCTCGACCTGCGCCGCGGACGGCGGGTCGGTGACCGTACCGTCCTCCGCGACGAGGTGCCGCTCCGTCATCCGCACGCAGCCGATGTCGACCGAGTGGGCGGCCCGCACCTCGTCGTCACCGACCACGAACTCGGTCGACCCGCCGCCGATGTCCACGACCAGATAGGGCTGGTCCAGATCGGCCCGGCCCGTCAGCTCCTTCGTCGCCCCCGTGAAGGAGAAGGCCGCCTCCTGCTCACCGGTGATCACCTCCGGCTCGACGCCGAGGATGTCGAGGACGCCGCGGACGAAGTCGTCCCGGTTCGACGCGTCACGGGACGCGGACGTGGCCACGAAACGGACGCGCTCCGCGCCGTGCTTCTTGATCACTTCGGCGTACTCGCGGCAGGCAGCGAACGTGCGCTCCAGCGCCTCGGGCGCGAGCCGCCCCGTCTTGTCGACACCCTGACCGAGCCGGACGATCGTCATACGGCGGTCCAGGTCGACCAGTTCACCCGTCGTGGGGTCCGCGTCCGCGACCAGCAGGCGGATCGAGTTCGTACCGCAGTCGACGGCCGCGACCCGGGTCACTCAGCCACCTCCGCGGACACGCACGCGCCCTTCTTCCACCACTGCGGCAGCATCGCGATCGCCTCGTCGCCCAGCGGGTTCACACCCGGGCCCGCCGCCAGCGAGTGCGCCACGAGCACATGCAGGCACTTCACACGGTCGGGCATGCCGCCCGCGCTCGGGAAGTTCTCCAGGACCTCGATGGCGTCACGGCGCGCGATGTAGTCCTCGTGCGCCGCCCGGTACTGCCGCGCCAGCTCGGGGTCCGTGCCGAGCCGCTCGGTCATCTCCTTCATGACGCCGTTGGCCTCGAGCGTCCCGATGGCCGAGGCCGCACGCGGGCACGTCAGGTAGTACGTCGTCGGGAACGGCGTGCCGTCCTCCAGACGCGGAGCCGTCTCGACGACGTCCGGATTGCCGCAGGGGCAGCGGTGCGCGATGGCCCGCAGGCCGCGCGGCGGGCGGCCGAGCTGCTCCTTGAACGCGTGGATGTCGGCGTCCGTGGGCGCGATGGACTCGGTCTGGGGCGGGGGCGTTTCCATGCCTGTCTTTCACTTCGGTGTGGGGCGGGGTAAGAGATGGGTCAGTCTGCGCGGTCGGCCTTGTCGACGCCGTCCCACACGTTCGAGTACCAGGGGCGGTCGGCCTCGCCCTGCTCGGCGCGACCGTCCTCGGTGGACCGCGGATCGGGCACCACGTACCCGGTCTCCCCCGGCATCACCATGTGCAGGCGCTCGCGGATCCGCTGCTCGGCGTACGCGTCGTCCTGCCAGCGCGCCTTCTCGTCCCGGAGCCGGTCGACCCGGTCCTCGGCCTCCTGCTGCTGGCGCTGCAGGTCCGCGATCTCGCCGCGCTGGGACACGTACTGCCGTATCGGGTACGCGAGGGCGACCACGAGCGTGCAGACGACGAGGGCGAGCAGTGCCGCACGGCCGGTGAGGCGGGAGCGGCGGGCCTGCCGCTTGTTCTGCGAGCGGTAGACGCGCTCGGCGGTCTGCTCGCCGAGCACGCGCAGTCGGGTGGCCGTGGAGAAGCGGGCCGAGTCGTCGCGGCCCCTGCTTCGGAGCTTTCCCGGCATCGCCTGTCCGCCTCCCCGTCCGGCTGCCTACGTGCGTACGTCCTCGCACACGGTACGGGACCGAGTGCGAGGACGTACGGAACTACAGCGCCGGGGGCGGTCAGCCCTTGAAGCGCGGGGACGCCGAGCGCAGGGCGTCAGCCCTTGAAGCGGGGAAACGCGCTGCGGCCGGCGTAGACCGCCGCGTCGTCCAGGATCTCCTCGATGCGAAGGAGCTGGTTGTACTTGGCGACGCGCTCGGAGCGGGCCGGGGCGCCGGTCTTGATCTGGCCGCAGTTGGTGGCGACGGCGAGGTCGGCGATGGTGACGTCCTCGGTCTCGCCGGAGCGGTGGGACATCATGCACTTGAAGCCGTTGCGCTGGGCCAGCTCGACGGCGTCCAGGGTCTCGGTCAGCGAACCGATCTGGTTGACCTTGACGAGCAGCGCGTTGGCCGAGTTCTCCTCGATGCCACGGGCCAGGCGCTCCGGGTTGGTGACGAACAGGTCGTCGCCGACGAGCTGCACCTTGTCGCCGAGGCGCTCGGTGATGGTGTTCCAGCCGGCCCAGTCGTCCTCGTACAGCGGGTCCTCGATGGAGACGAGCGGGTACGCGGAGACGAGCTCCTCGTAGTACTCCGTCATCTCGGCGGCGGAGCGCTCCTTGCCCTCGAACTGGTACTTGCCGTCCTTGTAGAACTCGGAGGCGGCGACGTCCAGCGCGAGCGCGACCTGCTGGCCGGGGATGTAACCGGCCTCCTTGATCGCCTCGAGGATGAGGTCGAGCGCGGCGCGGTTCGACTCCAGGTTCGGGGCGAAGCCGCCCTCGTCGCCCAGGCCGGTGGACAGACCCTTGGTCTTCAGCACCTTCTTGAGGGTGTGGTAGACCTCGGTGCCCCAGCGCAGCGCCTCGGAGAACGACTCGGCGCCGATCGGCGCGATCATGAACTCCTGGATGTCGACGTTGGAGTCGGCGTGCGACCCACCGTTCAGGATGTTCATCATCGGGACGGGCAGCAGGTGCGCGTTCGGACCGCCGAGGTAGCGGAACAGCGGCAGGTCGCTGGCCTCGGACGCGGCGTGCGCGACGGCGAGGGAGACACCCAGGATCGCGTTGGCGCCGAGGGAGCCCTTGTTGTCGGTGGCGTCCAGGTCGAACATCGCCTGGTCGATCAGACGCTGCTCGGTGGCGTCGTAGCCGACGAGCTCCGGGCCGATCTGCTCGATGACGGCGAGGACGGCCTTCTCGACGCCCTTGCCCTGGTAACGGTTGGGGTCACCGTCACGGAGTTCGATGGCCTCGAAGGCACCGGTGGAGGCACCGGACGGAACAGCAGCACGACCCGTGCTGCCGTCGTCGAGGCCGACCTCGACCTCGACCGTGGGATTGCCTCGGGAGTCCAGGATTTCCCGGGCTACGACGACGTCGATGGACGGCACGAGCATCTCCTTCTGGGATGTGACACAACAGTGCGGGCGGCTGGCCCGCACCCCTGAGCGTAACCGGCTCCGGGGCATCGGCCAGCCGACCGACCGTCTCGTGGACAACGCCGATAGCGAAATGTTTCCAAACGGAACAAAGACGGCGACCTCCGCCCCGGAACCGGAACGGAGGTCGCCGAATTGAGCGGCCCGTGAAGGCGGGGCGGTGGTCGGACTCGGCTTCCGCCGATGCCGGGTCCGTACCCACCCCTTACATAAGGGCGCGGCTGCCTACTTCAGGTGCAGCTGCTGGTTCGGGTAGATCAGGTCCGCGTCGCTGACGATGTCCTTGTTGAGCTTGAACACCTTCTGCCAGGTGGTGCCGTGCGCCTCGGCGATCTTGCTGAGCGTGTCGCCGGACTTCACCTTGTACTCGCCGTCACCCTTCTCGACCTTCTTGCCGGTCGGGGTGGTGACGGTCTTCTTCGACTCCCGCTTCGGCTGCGCCTGCTGCTGCGGCTGCTGGCGCTCCTGCGAGCGGGTCGTCGTGGAGGAGTCGGAGCGCTCCTGCTGCTGCGGCTGCGACTGCTGCTGCGACTCGGCCGGAGCGGAGTTGCTGGTGTCGGCGCCGGACAGGCCCACACCGCAGCTCGGCCAGGCACCCTTGCCCTGCGAGGCGAGGACCTTCTCGGCGACGGATATCTGCTGCGCCTTGGACGCCTGGTCGGCGGAGGACGCGTAGGCGGTGCCGCCGTACGCGGCCCACGTCGAGGACGAGAACTGGAGGCCACCGTAGTAACCGTTGCCCGTGTTGATGGACCAGTTGCCACCGGACTCGCAGGACGCGACCTGGTCCCACTCGGAGGTGGAGGCGGCGGAGGCGCCCGTGGCACCCATCAGCGGAACGGCGACGGCGGCACCGGCGACACCGGCGAGCGTGGCGACACGGACGGCCTTGGACGGGCGGCGGTGCTTGCCCTTGCTGGAAAGCAGCATGGAGAGATCCCCTCACCGACGCCTACGAGGTGAGCTGTCGGGTTCGGGCCAGTGAGTGCCCGGCCGCGCATCCTTGTGCGCGGCTTAACCCCAAGCCGGTTTCCCGGCGCTTACCTTGGGTCCCCCGCTCCTGCCTACGGCGCTGACGCGTCGACTGTTCCCGTGCGGACGTCGGCAGGATTCGGCGTGACGTCCCTCGGGGCCCGCTGTGGCGAGCGGTGACGACGTTAAGCAGTAGATCCGCCCGATTTCAAAGACGATCAGGGTCTTTGAGACTCATGTCTCACTCTCGCAAAAGTGGACATACAGGCCCCAACCGTCTCTGAACTCCCGCTACTTTTCGACCGATTCGAGGCCAAGATCCAGACTCTGACCAGGAAGGATGAGGTCCGGGTCGGTGCCGACCGTCTTCTTGTTCAGGTCGTAGAGCGCATCCCACCCGCCGTTCACGCCCTGAGCGTCGGCGATGTCCCACAGGTTGTCGCCCGAGCGGACCGTGTACGTCCCCTCGGCGGACTCCTCCTCGCGGTCCTCACGGGAGGCGTGGCGGCCCTCGCCCCCGCGGGAGGCGGCGGTGTCGTCCGCGGCGCGGTCGCCGCGGTGGCGGCCGGCGGAGTCGCCGGAGGCGGAGGATGCCGGGTCCGCGGAGGAAGTGGAGTCGGACTGACCGGACTTGCCGTCGCCGTCGCTGTCGGCATCGGCTGATTTGTCCGCGGATGCACCCTTGGCGTCGTCGCCCGCGTCATCACGGGCGTCGTCGTCGGCCTTGTTACCGGAGGTATCGGTCGAGGCGTCGGCCGACGGCGTGTCCGACGCCTCGGCCTCGTCACCCTCGTCGGACGAGCCGGACGTACCGGACTCCTCGTGATTCTTCTCTCCCGAGCCGGACGAGTCCGAGGTGCCTGACGAGTCCGAGGAGTCCGAGGAGTCCGCCGATTCGGACGGCTGCGGGGAGACGCTCACGCCCGGGTCGACCTCGGCCGCTTCGCCGCTCTGGGTGAGACCCGCCACGATCGAGCAGCTCGGCCAGACGCCGGGCCCCTTGGCCGCGAGGGCCTTCTCGCCGACGGCTATCTGCTGCGAACGACTGGCCTCCGCGGCGGTCGGGGCGAACTCGAGGCCGCCGTACCGATCCCACACCTCCTGCGAGAACTGAAGTCCGCCGTAATACCCGTTGCCCGCGTCGAGGCTCCACTGGCCGCCGGACTCGCACTCGGCGAGCTTGTCCCAGGTGGTGGTGGAGGCGGCGCTCGCGCTGGTCGCCGCGAGGAGCGGGATCGCGATGGCGCTGCCGGTGACGCCGGCGGCGACGACGAGAGCAGGGGCCTGACGGGGGCGACGGTGTCGGCCGTTCCCGGAGAGCATGCGGTTGCCTTTCGCGAGACTGATGCAGCACGCGACGGGATCGGCGGAAGTGGTGCCGGATGTGCCTGTGTCGCGATGACTGGTGAACGTAGCGGGACTCGAACGCTTGTCACAAGTCGATGCAGCGCAGATCACGTCAACATCACAGTCTTGACGGGGCGTCAGGTCCGCTCTGGCGTGAACTCGACGGGCAGCGTGCGCAGTCCACGCATGATGAGCCCGCCCCGCCAGCGCAAATCAGCCGGATCCTGGGCAAGCCGCAAGTCCGGAAGGCGCGTCAGAAGCGTGCCGAGCGCGGTCTGTCCCTCCAGGCGCGCGAGGGGGGCACCGAGGCAGTAGTGGATGCCGTGGCCGTAGCCGAGATGCTGATTGTCGCGGCGGGAGAGGTCGAGGGCGTCGGGATCGGCGAAGCGCGCCGGATCGCGGTCCGCTGCGGCGAGTACGACGAGGACCGGGTCGCCGGTGGCGATGGACCGGCCGCCGATGGTGAGCGGCTCGGTCGCGAACCGCCAGGTCGCCAGCTCCACCGGGCCGTCGAAGCGCAGCAGTTCCTCGACGCCGGTCGCCAGGAGCCCGGCGTCGCCCTCGGCCAGCGCGCGCTGCAACCGCTCACGCTGATCGGGGTGCGTAATTAGGGCATACGTTCCATTACCGATCAAGTTGACGGTGGTCTCAAAACCGGCGAAAAGGAGGATAAAGGCCATGGCTGCGGCCTCGTTCTCGGTGAGGTGCTCACCGTCGTCGGAAGCGCGGATCAGGCCGGAGATCAGGTCGTCACCGGGGTCGCTGCGCTTGCGGCGGATCAGCTCGGCGAGATAGCCGCGCATCTTCTTGACCGAGCGGGCGACTCCGCCGCGCGGCCCTCCGCCGTGCCGGATCATCATGCCCGCCCAGTCCCGGAAGTCGTCCTGGTCCTCGCGCGGGACGCCCAGCAGGTCGCAGATGGCGTAGATGGGGAGCGGGAAGGCGAAGTCGTGGATCAGGTCCGCTTCGCCTTTCGCCGCGAACCGGTCGATGAGGTCGTCCGTCAGCTCCTGGACGCGGGGTGCGAATTCGGCCACGGTGCGCGGGGTGAACGCCTTCGAGACGAGGCGGCGCAGACGGGTGTGGTCCGGCGGGTCGATGTTGAGCAGATGCGTCATCAGGTCGGCTTTGCGCTCGCCCGGGATGCCCGTCTTGCCCTTGGCGTGCGAGGGCTCGTCGTGGTGGTCCGGATTCTTGCTCAGCCGCTGGTCGGCGAGGGCCTGGCGGGCATCCGCGTACCGGGTGACCAGCCAGGCCTCGACGCCGCTGGGGAGCGTGGTGCGGTGCACGGGGGCGTGCTCGCGCAGCCATGCGTAGGCGGGGTACGGGTCGCTCGCGAACTCCCAGGTGAAGAGTTCGGGCATCGCGGCGGGGACAGGGCTTTCGGTCACCCTCCGACCGTATCCGGAGCGGGTGACAGGGCGGCCCCGGTGTCCGCCCGTCCGCGGAGACCCGCTGGAAGCGGGTCTTAATCCGCAGTGTCCTGGTCCGCAGCGTCCTGATCCGCAGTGTCCTGGTTCTCCAGCCCCTCCGTCGCGCGGATCGTCGCCCGGTAAGCGCGGGCCGCCGCGCGGAGGGCGGCTTCGGGGTCTTCGCCGGCCGCTTCCGCGCGCAGGGCCAGGGTGAGGAGTTCGTAGCCGATGCCGGGGCCCGTGGGGGCGGGGACGTCGAGGCCCGCGGTGCGCACGCGTGAGCCGAGCTTCGCGGCGAGGGCCAGGCCGGGCTGGCCCACCGGCACGCCGTCGGTGACGGAGGTGCGGCGCTTGGCCTCGCCCTTCTTGCGCAGCCAGATCGCCCGCACCTCCTCCGGCGTGGACGCGCTCTCGTCGCCGAAGATGTGCGGGTGGCGGTGGATGAGCTTGGTGACGATGCCGCCCGCGACGTCGTCCACGGAGAAGGGTTCGCCGGTGTCCTCCTCGGCGATGCGGGCGTGGAAGACGACCTGGAGGAGGACGTCGCCCAGCTCCTCCCTCAGCTCCGCGCGGTCGTCCGTCTCGATCGCCTCCACCAGCTCGTACGCCTCCTCGATCGCGTACTTGGCGAGGTCCTCGTGGGTGCGCCGGGACGACCAGGGGCACTCGCGGCGGATGCGGTCCATGACCTGGACGAGGTCCAGGAGGCGGGCGCCCGGCAGGTCGTAGGAGCCGGGGAGCAGTTCGAGGGACGGCATCTGCTCGCGGCCCGAACCGGCCAGCGTCGCCAGACCGTCCGTGAGGCGCCGGTCGCCCTCGGCGGTGGCCAGGACGACGACGGTGCGGCCGCCGTCGGCGCAGCGGTCGACGAGGTCGCGGGCCGCGAGCGGCTGCGTCGCGACGGTGACCTCGACGCCGGCCTCCTTCAGGTACGGCAGCTGCGGGTGCGCGGCGTCGGCGCACAGCACGGCGTCGGCGCCGCGCAGCACGTCCCATGCCTGCCAGGACAGCAGCCCGGGGGCGACCCGGTGGCTGGTGGTGAGCAGGACGATGCGGCCCGCGTCGCCGGTGCCGCCGTCGCCGGGGTGGCCGGTGGGGTCGCTGGTGGTGCCGTGCACCTGTCGATCGTTCACCACTCGAACGTAACGCAGGCTACCGACAGTCCCCGCCCCCGACGGCTCCCTGCCGCTTTCAGCCGCGCCCGGCCGCTCCTAGGCGGTCTGCTGGGCCGCGGCCGGCTGCTGCTGGGTGACCTGCTTCAGCCACGGCGTCTTGGCCTCCACGAGGCGGCTCCTGGGGGTGATCTCCCAGGAGCCGTAGCGGGGGTTCAGGTCGACGTTCAGTTCCTTGGACGCCTTGCCGAGGGTCTTCCAGAACGCGGTCTGGCCCTCCGGCGTCTGCATGTCGGCGCCCAGCGCGGTCGCCAGCTTCTGCGCCTCGATCTCGGTGCGCAGGCTCTCGGTCAGCCGCTTCGGCGGGACGCTGTACTGCGCCAGCCAGGCGGTCTCCAACTGCTGTGCGCCGCCCGCCTGTTGTTCCAGGCCGGCCCGCATGTCCTGCATCTCTTTGCGGGTGACGGTGACGCCCTGATCGGTGGCGGCGCGGTGCAGCACCCGGTCGAGGACCATCGTGTGCAGGGTGTTGCGGGTGAGGCCGCCGGTCTTGGCGATGGCCTCCTCGTACTGGGCGCGGTCGGTCGTGGCGGCCTGTTGCGCGTCCCGTACCTCGTTCACGCGGGTCTCCAGCTGGGAGACCGTGATGCGCTGGCCGCCGACGACGGCCGCGGCACCGGGGTGCGCGTCGCTTCCGCAGGCGGTGAGGGCGGGGACCGCGACGAGCGCGGTGGCGGACAGGACGAGCGCGGTACGGCGACGGCTGCTGGTGCGGCGGTGCAAGGTGAGCCTCCCTGCGGCGAGTTTGTGCGTCGGTGCACAAAGTCCGTGATCGATGGTAGGAGGTGGCCGCTGCCTCGGCCACCTATTCGACAACGATTCGCCGCGAGTTGAGGTACTCGGCCTCAGGAGAGTGGTCAGCCGATGATGGCGACCGGGGCGTCCCACGCGTTGCGGTCCACGGTGATCGTGTACGCGCCGCGCTTCTCCTTGCTGTTGACCATGTACTGGTGGGCGCGGCTGTGGTTCGTGTAGAGCGACTTGGACCAGGGCCAGTCGGAGGTCGTCGTGTTGACCTTGTCCCACTTGGCGTACCAGAGGTTGCCCGGCAGGTCGGTGCGGTCCTTCTCGGTGGCGATGGCGGCGGCGCTGGAGCTGGAGAAGCCGTAGTAGCCGGCCCGGTAGATCTTGCCGCGCAGGACCCTGTCGAAGGCGCGTACGTAGCTGAGCACGGCCTTGTTGCAGGACGCGTTCTTGATGTCGTACGGCTCCATGTCGAGGTAGAGGGCGCTGCCCGCCTTCATGCCGAGCGCGGCGGCCTTGGCGACGGCGTCCTTGCCGTCCGCGGTGCCGAGCGAGGCCGCGTTCGACGTGGTCATCTTCTCGTTCCTGGTGCCGGTCTGGCAGGGCGGCTGGGCGCCTACGTAGAGCGGGATCAGCTTCCAGCCCTGGGAGTTGACCGTCTTGACCCAGGACTTGGTGAGGTTGGGCTGGGCGCAGCCGCGGTTCTTGCCGCCTATGTAGACGGCGGCGGCGCCGTAGAAGCCGGTGCGCCAGGCTTTCATGGCGGCGGCGGAGGGCGCGGTGCAGGTGTCGAAGGCGCGGCCGGTGAACGTCTTCTGTGCGGGCCACGTCGTGGCCGCCGACGCGCTGGTGGCGGCGAACGCGCCGCCCGCGACGACGACGGCGCCCGCGGCTCCCCAGGCCACGTAGCGGTTGCGCTTGGAGAGTCGGTGGCTGCCCTGTCTGCCCCGTCTCGCCGGTTCCGCCGGTCTCGCCGCGCCGGAATTGCCTGATTCGGTCATGGATCCCCACCCCTGTGTGCTGTTTGTCGATGATCTGCGGCTACGAAAGATAGCCGGTGGCCGGTCAGCCCCTGACCTGTCCCAGCCACTGGAGCGTGCGGCGGACCTCCGCCGGGAACGGGTGGCCGGGCCCGTGCACCCGCTCCGCGTCGTGCAGGAGGCGGATCAGGGTCTCGTGCGCGGCGCCCCGGTCGCCGACAGCCAGCAGCAACTGTCCGATGCGGCGGCGTACTTCGAGGGCGAGGCGCAGGTCCGTGGTCGCGTACTGGTTCTCGTAGTACGGCAGCAGTGAGCGGTATTCGGCGAGCGCCGCGGCCGGTTCGCCGAGGGCTTCCAGGCACTGGGCGGCCTCGTAGCGGAACTGCAGGGACTGCGGGTCGGCGTGGCCCGCCTCGGCGGCTCGCTCGTCGGCGAGGCGGCGCAGCTCGGGCAGGGCGCGGCGGTACTGGCCGTCGTCCATGAGGGTGGCCGCGTACTGCTTGCGCAGGGTGCGGACGACGGGTGAGTGCTCGCCGTGCTGGGCGGCCGCGGCGGGCAGGATCGCGCCGAGGATGTCGACGGCCTGGGTGATGCGGCCCTCGCCGAGCAGGCGCTTGACCTCGTCGACGGCGCGGGCGACGTCGGGGCGCTCGCCCTGTACGTCGGCGCCCGCGGGCTGCGGTGCGGGTGTGCGGGCCCGGTCCGGCCAGGGGGCGTGCGGGCGCAGGAAGGGGCGGGTCGGGTCGAGCGGGTGGCCGGTGGGGACGCCGCGCGGGGGCAGCAGCGGGAGCAGCTCCTCGTAGGTCTGCTGCGCGGAGGCGGGGCGGTGCTGCGGGTCCTTGGCGAGGAGGCGCAGGACGAGGTTCTCCAGCGCTCCGGGGACCTCGGGGCGCAGTTGGCGTACCGGTGTCGGTGCCTCGTACAGGTGGCGGTGGAGGATGCCGAGGGCGGTGGTGCCGGCGAACGGGACGTCGCCGCTGAGGAGTTCGAAGAGGAGTACGCCGAGTGCGTAGAGGTCGGTGTAGGGGCCGACGGCGCCGCCCATGGCCTGTTCGGGCGCCATGTAGGCGGGGGTGCCGATGGGTGAGCCGGTGTGGGTGAGGCGTGTGGTGTCGGTGTCCATGACGGACGCGACGCCGAGGTCGAGGACGGTGACGGTGCCGTCCTTCTTGACCATGACGTTTCGGGGCTTGAGGTCCCGGTGGACGATCGGGACCGCGTGCACGGCGGAGAGCACGGCGCACAGCTGGGCGGCGACCGAGACGGCCCACGGCCACGGGTAGGGGTCGTGCTCGGCGAGGTGGTCGGCGAGGTCGGAGCCGTCGATGTACTGCATGACGAGGTACAGGAAGGAGGGGGCGCCGTCGGCGCCGTCGCCCTCGCTGCCCGCGTCGTGGACGGTGACGAGGCCGGGGTGGTCGACCTGTGCGGTGACGCGGCACTCGCGCAGGAAGCGGCGGCGCAGTTCGTCGGCCTCGGCGCCCGCGACGCGGTCGGGGCGCAGCAGTTTGACGGCGACGCGGCGGTCCAGGCGTTGGTCGTACGCCGTCCAGACCTGGCCCATGCCGCCCTGGCCGATGAGGGTGGACAGTTCGTAGCGTCCGGCTATGACGCGGCCGCCGCTCGTCGCGAGTGGGGGCGGGGTGGTCACCGGCCGTCGTCCTCCCGCTTGCGCAGGTAGTCACTCAGCTCGTCCAGCTCGGCGCGGACCTGGTCGATGCGGTGCGGCGGCTGCGGCGCGTTCTGGTGCTGCACTTGGTGCTGGCCCTGGTTCGGCTGCTGCTGCGGCGGCGACATCGGCGGCGGGGTGGGGCTGGGTGTCGGGGTCGCGGCCTGGGTGGGCAGGTTGTGGGCGCTCGGCGGGAAGGGCTGCGTGTAGGGCGGCTGCTGCTGCGGCTGCGGCCGTGCCTGCGGGTACTGGGGTCCCGGGTGCCGCTGCGGGTATCCGTAGCCGACCGTGGTGGCCGTCGGCGGGTACGGGAACACCGGCTGGGCGCGGCGTATGTCGAACACCAGGAAGTGCGCGGCGCTGCCGGCGGCGATGATCAGGACCGCGGCGAGCGCCACGTCGGTGCGGGGGTCCTTCTCGGGCAGCGACCCGACGACGGCGAGGAGGCCGAGGCTGACGGGCAGCGCCGCCCAGGCGAGCAGCCAGTCGAGCGGCTTGCCGCGCAGCACCGCGATGCGGAACAGCGGTACGCACGAGAGCAGGCCGCAGCTGAGGACGGACAGCACGGGGAAGAGGACCCGCAGGGTGATGACCGTGCCCTCGTTGCGCGAGGGCGGCGTCGCGCCGGGCCCGTACATGTCTGCTCCTGCTGGTCTGTTCCTGCTACGAACTGCGCGCTACGAACCGCGTGCTGCACCGAGCGTATAGGCCGACAAGGACAACCGGCCCCGGGATGTGCCCACTCCGGTTCTCCTCGTTCATTCCGGTTCGATCACGCCGTCGGTGAGGCCGTCGTGCAGGCCCTGGACGAGCTGCTCGCCGAGCCGGCCCGCGAGGCGCAGCGCGTCCTCGAAGGCGGCGAGCGTCCTGAACCGGGCGCCGTACCGGGCCTGTTCGGCCAGGGGCAGGCGGGGCAGCTGGAGGCGGCGTACGTCGAGCCGGGTCGCGGTGGAGGCGTAGCTGCTGGCCTGCCGGTTGTTGGCGGTGCCGCGCAGGAACCCGGCGAGGAACCAGGGGTCGAGCGCGGCCGGGTCCGGCCTGAGGAGGGCGAGGCCGCGGCCCAGGGCGGCGCCCGCGGTGGCCTCGTCGATCACGCGGGCTGTGGCGCCGCCGCCGACGACCGGGACGACGACGTCCCCGGCCTGAAGGACGACGGGTTCGCCGTCGGGGGCGGTGCCGGAGGGGGCGGTTCCGGTGAGTACGTCGTGATCGGTGAGCGCGGGCACGCGCGCGTGGCCGCCGGTGCCGCTCGCCGCAGTGGTCACCGAGGTGGCGGCCGAGCGCAGGGTGAGGGCTCCCGCGCGCGCGAGTTCGCCGATCGTGGTCTGCGGCCAGCGCGCGGGGGACGCGGCGTGGGTCGCGGCCTTCGGGGTGAGTTCGGTGGTCAGGCGGAGGGTGTCGGTGAGGCGCTCGCGCACGGCGGTCAGTTCGCCGGTGCCGCCGGCGGCGGCCGGGGGCGGCAGGCGGCGGGCGGGCGCGAGGTCGACCTCGTCGTCGAGCAGTTCGATGACGGGTACGGAGCGGGCGAGCCCGGGGCGCTCCGCCAGTGCGCCGGCGCGGTCGAAGGTGCGCCAGGCGTCGAGCACGGCGTCGCGTACGGCGGTCCAGGACTGTTTCTCGCGTACGTCGCCCGCGGCGGCCAGTGAGGTCGTGTCGACGAGCAGCAGTTCGGGTGCGGCGGGGGCGGCCGCGGCGGGCCTGCGCAGGACCCACAGGTGCAGCGGGATGTTGTTCGGCGGGACGGCTCCCGCGGGCAGCGCGATCACGGCGCGCAGGGCGCCGCGGCGCAGGAGGTCGGCGCGGATGCGGCGGCCGGAGCGGCGGGACGTGACGGCGGGCGGCATCAGGAGCACGGCGGTCCCGCCGTCCCTGAGGCGGGCCAACGCGTGCTGCACCCATGCCAGTTCGGATTCGGTGCGGGCCGGGAAGCCGTACTCCCAGCGGGGGTCGTAGGCCAGTTCGTCGTGGCCCCAGCCGCGCTCGTTGAACGGCGGGTGGGCGAGGACGACGTCGGCCCGTACGTCGGCGAGGGTGTCGTGGCGCAGGGTGTCGGCGGCGGCGGTGCGCACGATGGGAGCGGCGGCCTCCCCGTCCTGGCCGTCGAGGGCGAGGCGCAGCGCGGTGAGGGCGGCGAGCTCGGCGGTGGTGTCCTGGCCGTAGAGGCGCTGTCCCGGGCGGGGGTCGAGGGCGCGTACGGCGTGCAGCAGGGCGCCGGTGCCGCAGGCGGGGTCGAGGGCGGTGGTGGCGGGCCCGGCGAGGGTGGCCATGAGTTCGGCGGGGCCGGGCGGGGTGAGCGTGTACTGGCGCGGGTTCGCGTCGAGGTGGCGGCCGAGGAGGAACGCGAAGGCGGAGCGGGCGCCCAGCTCGGCGGCGAGTTCGGCGGCGCCGCGCAGCAGGGGCACGGACGGCAGGAGGGCGTTCGGCGCGGGGGTCGGCAGGGCGCGCTCGGTGGCGTGTCCGAACCGGGGGGTGAGGACGCCTTCGAGGGCGGCGGGGAGCCGCTCGGCGAGGGCGTCGTCGTCCGCCTTGTCGAGCGCGAGCCATTCGGTGGGCCGGTCGTGCACGAGCAGCAGCACGCTCGCGGCGTGGAGCAGCGCGGTGACGGGGCCTGCGGGGTGGCCGGCGAGCTGCTGCCAGACGCGTTCGCGCAGGGGGACCTCGGCGAGCTTGCCCTGGGCGCGCAGCCAGTCCTCGATCTCGGCGAGCGCGAAGGAGGGGCTGGTGTCGGTGCCGCCGACGGGCTTGGGGAAGTCGGCGTGGCGGCGCCGCCAGTTGCTGACCGCGGCCCGGCCCACCCCGGCGAGCCGGGCGATCCCGGCGGCCGTCACCTCTGTCGCGTTGTCCTGCACCGCGTCGGCTCCCCTCGTGGCGTTGGTGTGTACGTCCGACCCTACCGACCTCCGCGTAAGAGCCCGGTTCACAGCAAGACAGACGCAGTTTCCCGTGAACACGGTTGACTCGGTTCACACAACATGGTGTGCTTGACGCAGCCAA
Source organism: Streptomyces kunmingensis (assembly GCF_039533535.1). NCBI lineage: Bacteria > Bacillati > Actinomycetota > Actinomycetes > Kitasatosporales > Streptomycetaceae > Streptomyces > Streptomyces kunmingensis. Next base: position 96,339 of record NZ_BAAATS010000010.1, on the reverse strand, counting down.
CCGCCGGATACACGGAAAGCCGGGGGGAGGTTGGCATCTCTCATCTCGGAGGAATCCATGTCCCAGACCCAGCAGCAGCCCCAGTTCCCGCCGTTCCAGCCGCAGCCGCCGCAGCAGGTCGCGCGGAACGGCCTGGGGACGGCGGCGCTGATCCTCGGCATCATCGGCGCGCTGTCCGGAATCGTCCCGTTCCTGTTCTGGCTGGCGGGCATCCTCGGCGTGATCGCCCTGATCCTGGGCCTGACCGGCCGCGGCAGGGCCAAGCGGGGCGAGGCGACGAACAAGGGCGTGGCGCTGACCGGCGTGATCCTCGCGCTGGTCTCCCTGGGCCTCGCGGTCTTCGGCGCGGTCACGACGTTCAAGGCGGTCGACGACGCGGTCGACGAGATCAACAAGTCGGTGTCGGACGCGCAGCCCAAGGACACGAAGCCGTCCGGCGACGCGAAGGACGCGGGCAAGTCGGACACGGGCGCGGACGACGAGAAGCCCGACCCGGACAAGGCCCTCGAGGCGGGCGACTCCGTCATCTACGACGACGATCTGACGGTGACGGTGTCGAACGCGGTGTCCTACAACCCGAGCGAGTACGCGGCGGGTCACACCGCGGGCAACCACGCGTACAAGGTCACCGTCACGGTCACCAACGACAGCAAGGAGAAGTTCGACTCGACCCTGCTCACCGCCGACGCCCGCGCCGGCAAGGACGGGGTCGACGCCGAGCAGGTCTTCGACGAGAAGGTCGGCACCGGGTTCGACGGCACGATCCTGCCGGGCAAGAAGGCCACGGTCGTCTACGCCTTCGACGCCCCGGCCGACGCCAAGAACCTGACCGTCGAGGTCACGCCGAGCTTCGAGTACAACGCCACGCAGTGGGACCTGAAGCTGTAACCGCCCCGGGGGGCCAGGTGCGGCACGCGCTTTCCACAGCGCGTGCCGCATCCACGCGTCCGGCTCGCGACGCACGCGGCACGCACCGGCTCCCGGAGCGCCGGGCAGGGCACCTCCGCTACGGGTTCACGCGGTCATCGCGCAGGGAAGGTCATCGCGCATGGAAGCGGGACGGTGCCGCGGTCGGGTTTCCGCCGGTGGGCAGCTTCTGGTCCGGGCAGGTGCCGAGCACCTTCTTCATGGCGGCACGCTCGGCGGCGGTCACCCACACCTCGTACTTCTTCTTCACGGCGACCTGCCCGGCGACGTACGTGCACCGGTAGCCCTTGTTGGGCGGCAGCCAGGTGGCCGTGTCGCCGTCTCCCTTGCTGCGGTTGGGGGACGCGTCCACGGCGAGCAGGTTCAGCGGGTCGTTGGCGAACGCGATGCGTTTGCTCGGCTCCCACTGGAAGGCGCCCTTCTGCCACGCGTCGGACAGGGCGACGAGGTGGTCGATGTCTACCTTGCTGCGCCCGCGCGTGAAGGAGATGTCCTTGCCGCCGTAGGGGTCGGGGGCGAGGGTGCCGGAGACGACCTTGCAGTCCCCGTCCGCATAACGCACGGACTTCAGGTCGCGCTTCAAGATGTCGTCGCGGGTTCCGCAATGATTCGAGTCCGTGTCGGCCCACGCGGTGCCGAATCGTTCCCGCGCGTAACCGGTCTTGGGCGCACGGCCCTTGACCGTCAGTGCGTCGACGGCGGCGAGCGCGCTGCCCCCCTTGCCCTGCGGCTCGGGCCCCGCGCCACCGGTCCCGTCGCCCACCTCGGCCTTGCATCCGGTGACGGCCACGGCGGCCATCAGCACGACTGCCGCCCCCTGCCCAGCGCCTCGCAGCACGGCACTACCTCCCCTTTTGTTCGTGCACGGCCCCGCTCACCGTACCCGAGCAAGATCACACAGCGGCGGGCCCGGCCCGGTAAACGGATACCCCCAACGGGCCGGGCGACGCCGCGTGTTCGACCGGAGGCGGGCTACGACCCCAGGATCGACGCCAGGAACTCGCCGACCCAGGCCAGCAGCTCCCGGCCGAGCAACGGCTTGCCGCCCACCTTCGCCGTCTTCGGACGCGGTACGAGGATCTGGTGCGAGGCCGGCTTGATCACCGTGCCGGGGTAGAGCCGCTTGAGGCGCAGCTCCTGCGACTCCCTCAACTCGACCGGCGCGAACCGGATGTTGTTGCCCTGGAGCACGATCTCGCCGACCTCGCAGGCGCGGGCGAGCATCCGCAGACCCGCGACCATGAGGAGGTTCTCGACCGGCTCGGGCAGCTTGCCGTAGCGGTCGGTCAGCTCCTCGCGGACCTGCTTGACGTCCTCCTCCGTGTTGGCCGAGGCGATGGCCCGGTAGGCCTGGAGGCGCAGGCGCTCGCCGGGCGCGTAGTCGTGCGGGACGTGCGCGTCGACCGGCAGCTCGATCTTGACCTCGAGCGGCGGCTCCTCCTGCACGCCGCCCTCCAACGAGGCGCGGTAGTCGGCGACGGCCTCGCCGACCATGCGGACGTAGAGGTCGAAGCCGACGCCGGCGATGTGGCCGGACTGTTCGCCGCCGAGCAGGTTGCCCGCGCCGCGGATCTCCAGGTCCTTCATCGCCACGTACATGCCCGCGCCCATCTCGGTGTGCTGGGCGATGGTCGCGAGCCGCTCGTGCGCGGTCTCCGTCAGGGGCTTCTCCGGCGGGTAGAGGAAGTAGGCGTAGCCGCGCTCGCGGCCTCGTCCGACGCGGCCGCGGAGCTGGTGGAGCTGGGAAAGGCCGAAGTTGTCGCCGCGCTCGACGATGAGCGTGTTGGCGTTCGAGATGTCGATGCCGGACTCGACGATCGTCGTCGAGACGAGGACGTCGTACCGCTTCTCCCAGAAGTCCACCACGACCTGTTCCAGGGCCTGTTCGGACATCTGGCCGTGGGCCGTCGCGATCCGGGCCTCGGGGACGATGGCGCGGAGCCTGGCAGCCGCCCGGTCGATGGACTCGACGCGGTTGTGGATGTAGAAGACCTGACCCTCACGGAGCAGTTCGCGGCGGACGGCCGCGCCGATCTGCTTCTCCTCGTAGGGGCCGACGAAGGTGAGGACCGGGTGGCGTTCCTCGGGCGGCGTGGTGATCGTCGACATCTCGCGGATGCCGGTCACGGCCATTTCGAGCGTACGGGGGATGGGGGTCGCCGACATCGTCAGCACGTCGACATTGGCGCGGAGCTTCTTCAGCTGCTCCTTGTGCTCGACGCCGAACCGCTGCTCCTCGTCGACGATGACCAGGCCCAGGTCCTTGAACTTGGTCTCGGAGGAGAAGAGGCGGTGCGTGCCGATGACGATGTCGACCGAGCCGTCGCGCAGCCCTTCGAGGGTCGCCTTGGACTCGGTCTCCGTCTGGAAGCGGCTCAACGCCCGGACGCTGACCGGGAATTGGGCGTAGCGCTCGGAGAACGTGCCGAAGTGCTGCTGGACGAGGAGCGTCGTGGGCACGAGGACGGCGACCTGCTTGCCGTCCTGGACGGCCTTGAAGGCGGCGCGGACCGCGATCTCGGTCTTGCCGTAGCCGACGTCGCCGCAGATCAGACGGTCCATCGGGACCGTCTTCTCCATGTCGTCCTTGACCTCGGCGATCGTGGTGAGCTGGTCGGGCGTCTCCACGTACGGGAACGCGTCCTCCAGCTCGCGCTGCCAGGGCGTGTCCGCGCCGAAGGCGTGACCGGGGGCCGCCATACGCGCGCTGTAGAGCTTGATGAGGTCGGCGGCGATCTCCTTGACGGCCTTCTTGGCGCGCGCCTTCGTCTTGGTCCAGTCGGCGCCGCCGAGCCGGTGCAGGGTCGGGGACTCGCCACCGACGTACTTGGTGATCTGCTCCAGCTGGTCGGTGGGGATGTAGAGGCGGTCGCCGGGCTGGCCGCGCTTGGCGGGCGCGTACTCGACGACGAGGTACTCGCGGGTCGCGCCCTGGACCGTGCGCTGCACCATCTCGATGTAGCGGCCGACACCGTGCTGCTCGTGCACGATGTAGTCGCCGGATTCGAGGGTGAGCGGGTCGATGGTCTTGCGGCGCCGAGCGGGCATCCGCTGGCCGTCCTTGCCGGCCGTGCGCTGGCCGGTCAGGTCGGTCTCGGTGAGGACGGCGAGCTTCAGCTCCGGGTCGACGAAGCCGACCTCGAGGCAGCCGCAGGAGACCTGCACCACGGACGGGGCGAGCTGGTCGAGCTCCTTGTCGAGGCGGGCCGCGATGCCCTCGCCGCCGAGCACCTCGACGGTACGGGCGGCGGGGCCGTGCCCCTCGGTGACGTAGACCGCGCGCCAGCCGTCGGCGAGCCAGCCCTTGGTGTCCGCGAGAGCCTTCGCGGTGTCGCCGCGGTAGGTGTCGGGGGCGTGCATGCCGAGCTGGAGCGTGTCCGCGTCCGAACCCGAGGCGTCGGCGGCGAACGGCGACACCGACCACCACATCATGCCCAGCTCGCGCGCCCGCTCCCGGACGTCCGCGATGCCCCACAGCGAGGCCGCGCCCACGTCGATGGGGGCCTCGCCGCCGGTCGCGGAGGCCGCCCAGGACGCCTGGAGGAACTCCTGCGAGGTGGCGACGAGGTCGGCGGCGCGGGTGCGCACCCGCTCGGGGTCGCAGACCACCGCCATCGAGTCCTTCGGCAACACGTCGAGCAGCAGCTCCATGTCGTCGACGAGGACGGGCGCGAGGGACTCCATGCCCTCGACCGCGATGCCCTCGGCGATCTTGCCGAGCAGTTCGCCCAGCTCCGGGTGGAGCTCGGCGAGTTCGGCCGCTCTGGCCCGTACGTCGTCGGTGAGCAGCAGCTCGCGGCAGGGCGGGGCCCACAGGCCGTGCTCGGCGATCTCCAGGGAGCGCTGGTCGGCGACCTTGAAGTAGCGGATCTCCTCGACGTCGTCGCCCCAGAACTCGACGCGCAGGGGGTGTTCCTCGGTCGGCGGGAACACGTCGAGGATGCCGCCGCGCACCGCGAACTCGCCGCGCTTCTCGACGAGTTCGACCCGGGCGTACGCCGCTGCGGCCAGCGCCTCGACGGTCTCGCCCAGATCGGCGCTCTGCCCGCTGCGCAGGGCGACGGGCTCCAGGTCGCCGAGCCCCTTGACCTGCGGCTGAAGGACCGAGCGGACGGGTGCGACGACCACGGACACCGGGCCGGTCTCGGGGTCGTCGGGGCGCGGGTGCGCGAGGCGGCGCAGCACGGCGAGGCGGCGGCCCACGGTGTCGGAGCGCGGGGAGAGCCGCTCGTGCGGCAGCGTCTCCCACGACGGGAACTCCGCGACCTCGTCCTCGGGCAGCAGCGAGCGCAGCGCGGCGGCCAGGTCCTCGGCCTCGCGGCCGGTCGCGGTGACCGCCAGGACGGTCCGCTTCGTCTCGCGGGCGAGGGCGGCGACCGTGAAGGGGCGGGACGCGGGCGGCCCCACCAGGTCGATGTGCATCCGGTTGCCGTCACCGGCGGCCTTCACCGCTTCGGTGAGGGCCGCGTCCTTGACGACGGCGTCGAGCAGTCCGTACAGGCTCATGTGGGCGATTCCCGTCGGGGGTGGGCAACGCGAACAGCCCGGTGCGTGTCACGCACCGGGGGTTGTCCAGCCTACGACGGCCCTCTGACATACGCCGACCGCTACGGGTCTGTGCAGCTCAGCGCCGGGCGGTCTGCCGTAGCGGGGATGACAAAGCCCCGCGCAGGGGGCCGATGGCGTGCCCGGACACGGCGAACGCGGCGAAGTCGACGTGCTGTGTGCGCGGAGTGGCCCAGCTGGGGTCGCCGCCGCCGAAGAACGTCGAGAAGAAGACCCCTTCGATACGCAGGTCGTCGGTGGTGCGGAACCTCAGGCCCCTGTGGTGGAGCACCCGGCGCCCGTCGAGGAGGACGGTCACCGAGCCGTCGGAGCGGCCGGGGCGGTTGAGCCGCACGGCCTGTTCCACGCACGCCCAGCGGCCGACCGGCCAGGACCAGTCCCCGCGGCCGAGCGACGTGCCGTGCTCGACCGAGGTCGGCAGGTACGCGTACACCTCGCCGCGGCCCTCGGAGCGCCACATGTACCGCGTCGACAGGCCGTTCTCCCCGTCCGGGACGTGTCCGCCGCTGGTGGCGTACCCGCCGTACAGGCCGGGCAGCTTGCCGCCCTTGACGAAGTCGAACCCGCGCGGGAAGCGCAGGTAGTAGCGGAGGTGGAGGCTGTCGACCGGCCCGTCGCGCAGCGGCAGATACAGCTGGGTGCCGCCCTGGGGCCGGTCGTAGGTGCGCGCCACCGTGGGGCTGGCCGAGCGGGCCGGGTAGCGCACCCGCAGGTAGGGGCCGGGTACGGGGCCGCCGTCGCTGCGCACGTCGGCGCGGTCGAGGCCGAACGAGCCGGGGCGGCGGGCGCGCACCGGTGCGTCGTCGAAGAGCCGGAGCACGGCGGCCGGGCCGTGGGGAAGCGGGCCGCCGGACGGGCCGGTGGGCGGCTCGCTCTCCGACGGGCCGCCGGTGGGTTGCTTACCGTCGTCGTCACCCGCGTCGGAGGAGCAGCCGACGAGCGCCGCCCCGGCCACGGCGGCGCCCGCCGCGAGGAAGTACCGCCTGCGTATGGCTGTCACGTGCCGTCATCCCCTCGCTGTCACATGCCGTCGTCCCCCCGCGCTGTTGTGTGCCGTCGTCTCCTCGCTGTCACGTGCCGTCGTCTCCTTGCTGTCACCTGGCCTGTGCGGTGTCCGGCCGCCGCTCAGGGTGTCCGGCCGCCACTCAGGTGGTGTTGCGGACATGCGCCGCGACCCGCGGCGGCGGAGTTCTGCGGTGCCGGATCTGGTGGACGGTCTGCAGCAGGACGGCGAGGCCGAGCGCGATCAGAGCGGCGAAGCCGAGCCAGGGAAACGGCGGGAGGCTGATCTCCGTGGAGCCGTGCCGCCGCACCGAACCGTCCCCGGTGAGCGCCATGGGCGCGCGCACCCGGGAGTCCGTCAGGTCGAGACCGGCCCCGGCCTCGGTGACGACTCCCTTGCGTTCGGCGATGACGTCCAGGCCGACGGCGTCGACCCGGGTCCCGCGGGCGACGTGCACACCGCGGCCGGACCGGCTGACGCTGAGCTTCCGCAGGTGCGCCCGGCCGCCCAGGTCGACGGCCGTCCCGCAGCCGGTGACCGAGCCGCCCCTGACGCGCAGCCCCGGGGACGCGGACATGAGGCCGCTCCTGGCCATGTCGCTGACCCGCACCCCGGTGAGGGTCACGTCGCGGGTGGTCTCGGACGCGGTGATCCCGATCCGCGCGCCGCGGACCTCCATGGCGCGCAGCGTGACCTGCCGGGCCGGGCCGTGGACCGAGATCGCGGTGCGCCCGCCGCGGACCGCGGTGCCGTCGACGACGACGTGTGATCCGGCGACGGCGATGCCCAGCTGGAAGTCGCTCACCCGGCCGCCGGAGACGGTCGCGCCCGCGACGCCCGCCTCCAGTGCGATGCCGATGCCGTCGGCGTCGCCGGTCAGCTCCGGTGCGCGCACCGTCACCCGGGAGCCCGGCCCGACGATGTCCAGCGCGCGGGGCTCTCCGTGCACCCCGTGCACCCCGTGCACGACGGGCCGCCGCAGGGTGCACCCGGCGCAGGACGTCAGCCGGATGCCGCCGCCCAGATCGCCGTAGGAGACGGGGCGGGTCAGGGTGAGGCCGCGCTGGGCCGTCGCGTTGATGCCCATGTCGTAGTTGGCGCGGGTGGTGATCCCGGTGAGCTCGCGGTTGTCGAGTCCGCTCACGACGACACCGTGCCGGCCGTTCTTCACGGCGGACAGGCCCCGGACCGTGCTGTTCCGGTCGGCGTCCAGGACCGCGCCGTCGTCGATGGAGCCCGTCACGGTGACCCGGTCGAGGCGGACACCGCGGGACTTGGCGAGGCGTACTCCGGTGCGGTTGTCGACGAACGTCGAGCGGACCGCGCGGCCGGTGCTGCCCTTTCCCCAGGTGACCCCGGACTCGTTCGACGGGGCGCCCCTCGGGCGGCCGAACCCGGTGACGGTGGAGTTCACGATGTTCATCCGGCCGCCCTCGCCCATCGTCAGGTACGGCCGTCCGGCGACGTGCCCGGCCACCGGCCCCGCGCCGTCCGGCGGCGTCGAGGCGAGGGTGGCGCCGTCGATGTCCAGCAGGGCGCGGGAACCCCTGATCCAGGTGCCGGAGGCGGCATTCGCCCCGGCGCTCAGCAGGACGCTGCCGTCCGCGCGGCCGATCTGCAGGGCGGCCCCCGGTGCGAGCAGGACGGCCGAGCGCACCCGCATGGTCGGATGCGGCCCGGGCTTGTACTCGACCCAGCGCGGGCCCGTGTGGGCGGAGAGCCAGCCCAGCGTGATGGTGCCGGGCCCCGGACTGAGCCGGCCCACGGCCACTCCGCGCTCGACCATCGTGACGGAGCCGGGCCGCAGCACCAGCAGCCGGTGGGGGCGGCCGTGCCGGGCCCATGCCGCGATGTCCGGGCCGGGGCCGACACGCGTGACGGGCCGCATGACGGGTCCCGCGGCCCGGTCCGCGACCGGGCCCGTGAGTGGCAGCCGGGCCGACGTGAGCGGCCTGCTGACCGATCCGGCGACCGGCCCGGCGACCGACCCAGTGACCGACCCGGCGACCGCATCACCGCCCGCCGCCGCCCCGCCTCCCGGCACCGCCCCGCCCAGCAGGGCCAGCGCGACCGCGGCAAGGACACCGAGGGGCGCGCGGGCGCGGGCGTGGGCGCGGGTGAGGGCCGGCATCAGGCGGCCTCCGCCCGGTCGGCGGCCGGCGCGGTACGGACCACGACGCCGTTCTGCACGGAGACCTGCCGGGTGAGCCAGCGCTGCTTGCGGATGGTGAGCAGCGCACAGATCTTGATCACGGACATCACGAAGGACACCAGCACGAAGCCGGGCACCAGGAAGAACGACGTGGGCCTGCGCACGAGGTGCGGCAGGATCTTCATCGACCGGCTGACCCACCACCAGCCGAAGAGGCAGGCGACGAAGAACCAGTCCTCGCGGAGGATCGCGTAGGTCATGAAGAACGGTGACAGCAGGAGAGTGAAGCTGCTGACCCCCTTGTCGATCATGGTGTAGGCGAGGAAGGGGTGCCGCCAGACCCAGCGGTGGGACAGGGCTCTCAGGTCGGAGCGCCAGGTGTTGCGGGCCCACCGCAGTCGTTGTCTGAAAAAGATGCGCGGAGTGCGGGGGAACGTCGACCAGACACGGGCGGTGCGCTGCATGTAGGTGCGGTGACCGTGTTCCAGCACGAGCGTGGTCAGGCGTTTGTCGTCGCCGGACATGCACGGCACGCCCCAGAACGTCTCGGACATGAAGGCGTCGGACACCTCCAGGAGGAGGGCACGGCGGTAGACGGCGGTGCGTCCGGACAGGCAGGAGACCGCGCGGCCCATGACGGTCTGCCCGGCGTTCTCGTCGAAGTAGCGGTAGTCGAGGAACATGTCGGTGACGCGCTGGAGGAAGCCGCGCGGGTTGTAGACGTTCTGCCGGGTGCCGACGCCGCCGATCCGGGGGTCGGCGAAGGGCTTGCAGACCTCGGCCGCCACGTCCTCGGCCCAGATGGTGTCGGAGTCGACCAGCGCGACCAGCTCGGTCCCGCACGCCTCCCAGCCTCTGCGCAGGGCGTCGCGTTTGCCGGGGACGTCGGTGACGACGACCGTGACCGGGTAGCGGTCGGCGACCGCGCGGCAGGCGTCGTCGGTGACGTCGATGACGAGGACCACCTCGTCCACCCCGTTCGCCAGCCAGGACTCGATGGCGTGGGCGAAGATCTCGGGGTCCTCCTGGTAGACGGGGACGACGACGCCGATCGGCAGCCGGAAGTCGTTCTTCACCGGCCGGTACAGGGCCGCCGGCGCCCGCCGCAGCAGCCAGCAGGCCCAGCGGACCAGGCCGAGGATGCCCAGGGGCAGGTAGACGAGGTAGTACCTGAAGTCGTCGAAGGTGCTGTCGAAGAATCTGCTCATGAGCCGGTCCTCAGCCTCAGGGAGTGCCTTCGGGTCAGCCGGGCCGTCCGGCCGGCCCCCGTCTCACGGGGCCGGCCGGACGGCCCGGCGCTGTCGGACGGCTCCTAGGCCGCCTCGACGGACAGCTCGTCGGGCTCCGGCGCCGACTCCCCGGCGAGCAGGTCGTTGACCTTGACGACCGCTTCAAGCAGCGGCATGTCCACCCCGATGGCCTCGGCGAGCCCGAGGAAGCCCCGGGTGTCCTTGGGCAGGCAGACACCGCCGTACGGACTGCCGCCGCGAATGCCGTAGTCGGGGTTGTACGAGGCCTCGGCGGAACGGGCCACGGTCTGCGCGATCGGGTCCAGATCGAGGCCGAGGGACCGGCTGACCAGCCACATCTCGTTCCAGAAGCTGATCTTCGTGGCGTTGTAGATGTTGTGGGCGCACTTCACGAACTCGGCCTCGGCCGGGTCGGTGAACAGCCGGATCTCGCCGCCGAACGGGGCCAGCAGTCCGGCGAGCCGTTCCCGGGTGCGGGCGCTGCGCGAGGCGATCACCGTCATCCAGGGGTGGCGGAAGTCCTCGACGGCCGAGGCGGCCCGCAGGAACTCCGGGTTGCCGGCGATCGTGAAGTCCTCGCCCGCCGTCCGGCCCGACTCCTTCTCCAGGAGCGGTTTCACCACCCCCTCCGTGGTGCCGGGCGGCACGGTGGAGCGGACCACGACGACGTGCGCGGCCGTGGTGTCGGCCAGGGCCCGGCCGACGGCGGCGGTGCCGTCCTTGAAGGCGGACAGGTCATAGCCGTTGCCCACGTTCGGGGTCGGCAGGGTAAGGAAGATGAACGCGTCGGGCTCGCCCCGCAGGTCGAGCATCTCGTGTGCGTCGAGTCCCTGGGAACGCAGATGGTCCAGGCGCGGCCGTGCCACGTCGACGAAGGTCACCTCGTGCCCAGCACGGAGAAAACCTTTGCCGGTGGCACTGCCCACGACACCGGAGCCAACAATGAAGATCCTTGCCATGGTGAACGTCTCCTGGTCGGACGCGTGTGTTCAGCCACACGCGCATACGGAAACGGGACAGGGAATTCACCCGTGGCCGGTTCCACATGGCGCGCGGGCGCAGGAAAGAGTGAGGGCGGGGACACGGAGGCGACGACTCGGCGTCGTCACGTTCTCCGGTCGGCCACCGCCCGCGCTCTCGATTTCACGGATTCCCGCTGCTCAGGACCGACGGCGTCGGCGGCGCGGGAATCCTCCCCGGAAATCGAGCGCACTCCCCTTCAACCCCCCGAATTACACAAACGTGGAGCGCTTCGCAGCGCTCGCCCCTCCAGGTCAGACATTAGGGGCTTTACCGCCCCGAAGGCCAGAAGAACTGCATTGTGGCTATTAATGGCCCATGTCTCAAAGTTTGCGTTTTGCCCACCAGCTGGGGTTTTGTTCAACGAATGGAACGGACCACGACGAAGAGAACGGCTCCCGGCGCACGGTGCGTGCGCCGGGAGCCGTTGCCTGAGGGTGAGAACACGTCACTCTGTCGCGATCGCGTTCAGTACGTTCATCCGGCCCGCCCTGAACGCCGGCACCAGCGCCGCGAACAGGCCCACGAAGGCCGAGCCGATGAAGACTCCGATGATCGTCGGCCAGGGGATCTCCAGGACGCCGAGCCCCTCCAGGGCCAGGAGCTTCTGGGCGGTGGCGCCCCAGCCCATACCGAGGCCGAGGCCGAGCAGCGCACCGAAGAGGGCGATGACGACCGACTCCAGGCGGATCATGCGGCGCAGCTGGCGGCGGGAGAGGCCGATGGCCCGCATGAGGCCGATCTCCCGGGTCCGCTCGACCACCGACAGGGCCAGGGTGTTCACGACGCCGAGCACCGCGACGATGATCGCCAGGGCGAGGAGCCCGTAGATCATGTTGAGGAGCTGGCCGATCTGGTCCTGGAGGGCCTGCTTGTAGTCGGTCTGGTCCTTGACCTTGACGGTCGGGTCGGCGGCGACGGACTTCTTGAGCGCCGCGTACGCCTGGTCGGCCTTGCCGTCGGCGGCCTTGGCGAACATCATCCCGTTCAGCGGCACCCGGTCCGCCGGCAGGTACTGGGTGGCGGTCGCGAGGTTCGTGTACATCGCGCCCTTGTCGAAGACCGTGTCGTCGGAGGTGATCGCCGCGACCTTCAGCTTCGCGGTCCGCCCGTGCTCGAAGGCGACGGTCAGCGCGTCACCGACCTTGACGTGGTTCTTCTTGGCGAAGTCGGAGCCGACGGACATGGAGTTCTTGCCGTACGCGGCCTTCAGCTCGCCGGAGGTGGTCTCGCGCCGCAGGTCCTGGGCGTAGGACGGGCTCGCCGCGACCAGCTCTTCCTCCTCCTTCTTGCCCGACGGGGTGGTGAGCGTCGTCTTGACGTACTTGACCTCGGTGACGTGGGCGATGGAGCCGGACGCCGTGACCTTCTTCAGGGCCGCGGCGGCCTGCGGCTTGATGCCGCCGTTGCTGGGTTCGACGATGAAGTCGGCGCCGACGGACTTGTCGAGCTGGTCGGTGGCCGAGGCGACCATCGAGGAGCCGACGACCGAGAGGCAGGCGACGAGGGCGAGGCCGATCATCAGGGCCGCGCCGGTGGCGCCGGTGCGGCGCGGGTTGCGCAGCGCGTTGCGCTCGGCCATCCGTCCAACGGGGCCGAAGAAGCGGAGCAGTACGGCGCTGATCACCCGGACCACGAGGCCGGCGAGGAGCGGGCCGATGACGACGAAGCCGATGAGCGAGGCGACGATGCCGACGCCGAGCCACAGGGAGCCCCGGCTCGCCTTGTCGGCCTGCGTGGCGAGGTAGAGCGCGAAGCCGCCGCCGCCCGTGAGGACGAGCCCGAGGACGGCGCGTACGGCACCCGCCTTGACGTCTGCGGGGGTGCCCGCGTCGCGCAGGGCGGCCATCGGGGAGACCTTGCCGGCCCGGCGTGCGGGCAGGTAGGCGGCGAGGACGGTGACGACGATGCCGAGGAGCAGGCCGATCGCGGGCGTCGTCCACTTGACGGTGAGGTCGTCGGTGGACAGGTCCATGCCCGCGGCCGACATGAGTTTCATCAGACCGATGGCGAGTCCGACACCGGCGCCCACGCCGACGACGGAGCCGACGACGCCGAGCAGCAGCGCCTCGACGAGGACCGACCGGTTGACCTGCTTGCGCGAGGAGCCGATCGCCCGCATCAGGCCGATCTCCCGGGTCCGCTGCGCGACGAGCATCGAGAACGTGTTGATGATCAGGAAGATGCCGACGAGGAACGCGATCCCGGCGAAGCCGAGCAGCGCGTACTTGATGACGTCCATGAAGGAGGAGACGTCGGAGGCGTTGGCGTCCGCGGCTTCCTGCTGCGTCTGGATCTTGTACGTGCCGTCGAGGGTCGCGGCGACGTTCCGCTTGAGCTGCGCGTCGGAGACGCCGGCCGCGGCGGTGGCGCTGATCTGCGTGAACCGGTCGTTCGCGCCGATGAGCCGGCGCTGGGAGGTGGCGGTGTCGAAGTACACGACGGCCGCGCCCGGGTTGGTGACCGTGAAGGAGGCGATGCCGACGATCTTCGTCTTGAAGTCTCCGGTGGCGGCGATGGTGCGCAGTTCGTCGCCCAGTTTCAGGTGGTGCTTGTCCGCGGTGTCGGCGTCGACCATGACCTCGGTGGGGCCGCGCGGGGCGCGCCCGGAGGTGATCTCCATGGAGCGCTTGTCGTTCTGCGTCCAGTTGCCCGCGATGGTGGGTGCGCCGGTCTCGGATCCCATGTTCTTGTCGTGGGAGTCGACGACGGTCACGTCCATCGAACTGATCGCGCCCTCGGCCGACTTGACGCCGTCCACCTTGCGCACGGCGGCGAGCGTGGAGGCGGGCAGCGACTCGGGGCGGCCCGTCGCGGTGCCCTCGGTCCCGGAGTCCTTCGGGCTGACGGAGACGTCCGCGGCGGTGGCCGTGAAGATCTTGTCGAACGTCTTGTCCATCGTGTCCGTGAACACGAGGGTCCCGCAGACGAAGGCCACGGAGAGGAGTACGGCGACGGCGGAGAGGGCCATGCGGCCCTTGTGAGCGACGAAGTTGCGCAGCGAGGTCTTCAGCACGGTGTTGGCACTCATGACGTACGTCCCCGGGCGTCGAAGTCCTTCATCCGGTCCAGGACCGCTTCGGCCGTCGGGCGGTGCATCTCGTCCACGATGCGGCCGTCGGCCAGGTACAGGACGCGGTCGGCGTAGGAGGCGGCGACCGGGTCGTGGGTGACCATCACGATCGTCTGGCCGAGTTCGTCGACGGAGCGGCGCAGGAAGCCGAGTACCTCGGAGCCGGCCCGGGAGTCCAGGTTTCCGGTGGGCTCGTCGCCGAAGATGATCTCGGGCCGTGCGGCAAGGGCGCGGGCCACGGCGACGCGCTGCTGCTGGCCGCCGGAGAGCTGGGTGGGCCGGTGCTTGAGCCGGTCGGCGAGTCCGACGGTCGTCACGACGCGCTCCAGCCACTGCCGGTCCGGCTTGCGGCCCGCGATGTCCATGGGGAGCGTGATGTTCTCCAGGGCGTTCAGGGTGGGCAGCAGGTTGAACGCCTGGAAGATGAACCCGATCCGGTCGCGGCGCAGTTGGGTGAGCTTCTTGTCCTTGAGACCGGTGATCTCCGTGTCGTCGAGGTAGATCTGCCCCGAGGTCACGGTGTCGAGCCCGGCCAGGCAGTGCATCAGCGTCGACTTGCCGGAGCCCGACGGGCCCATGATCGCGGTGAACTGCCCCCGGGCGATGTCCACATCGACGTGGTCGAGCGCGACGACCCGGGTCTCCCCCGCCCCGTAGGCCTTCACGACCTGCCGTGCCCGCGCGGCAACGGCGCTTCGTTCTCCAGTGCCCCCGTGCCTGGGAATGCTCACAGCCGTTGTCACGGTTTTTCTCCTATGTCGGTTACGCGAATCCGCAGTGGTCCGCGGTGTGTCCAAGTCTGGTGACGCGGGGCCCCGGGCGCGCTGGTGGAAGTCACCGTCTTTCCCGGGGGAAAACCCCACCCCCTGAAGGTAGGAAGAACCCCCGCCTCCCTCGTCCTCCAGGGGGACGAACCGTCCCCGGTCCGTTGTACGGAGGTCCCCCTAGGGGAGGTCCACCCTTCGGTGGAGGCCTACTCAGGGTCGCCTCCACCCTTCTAAGCTCCTCACCGGAGATAGATGCAGGGGGAATGAATGCAGCGGAAGAAGTACGCGGCGACGGCCGGCACGGATCGCGGGGCCGGTGACCGGCGGCGCGGCGCCGTCGTCGCCGCGCTGATGCTGTCCATGGCGCTCGCCGCGCTCGACTCGACCATCGTCTCCACCGCGGTCCCGCAGATCGTCGGCGAGCTGGGCGGGTTCTCCGTCTTCTCCTGGCTGTTCTCCGGCTACCTGCTCGCCGTCACGGTCACCCTGCCCCTCTACGGGAAGCTGTCGGACACCCTGGGCCGCAAGCCGGTGCTGATCGCGGGCAGCGTGCTGTTCCTCGTCGGCTCGCTGCTGTGCGCGTCCGCGTGGAACATGGGCGCCCTGATCGCCTTCCGCGTCATCCAGGGGCTCGGCGGCGGCGCGATCCAGGGAACCGTGCAGACCCTGGCGGCCGATCTGTACCCGCTGAAGGAACGCCCGAAGATCCAGGCCAAGTTGTCGACCGTCTGGGCCACGTCGTCCGTCCTCGGCCCGGCGCTCGGCGGCCTCCTCGCCTCGTACGCCGGCTGGCGCTGGATCTTCCTGATCAACCTGCCGGTCGGCGCCGTCGCGCTCCTCCTCGTCGTACGCCACCTGCACGAACCGCCCCGCGAGCGCGGCCCGCGCCCCCGCGTCGACTGGGCGGGCGCCCTCGCCGTGTTCGCGGCCGGCGGCGTCCTGCTGACATGGCTGGTGCAGGGCGGCGTGGCCTGGGTGTGGGACTCCTCCACCTCAATAGCCCTGCTCTGTACGGGAATTGCGCTCATCGGCGTCGTCGTGGCCGTCGAGCGCCGGGCGGCCGAGCCGATCCTGCCGGGCTGGGTGTGGCGGCGGCGCACCATCGCCGCGGTCAATCTCGCCCTCGGCGCGATGGGCCTGCTCATGGTGGCGCCGACCACGTTCCTGCCCACGTACGCACAGTCCGTCCTCGGCCTGTCCCCCACGGCGGCGGGCTTCGTGCTGTCCGTCATGACGCTGAGCTGGCCGGTGTCGGCGGCCCTGAGCCAGCACGTGTACCGCCGGATCGGCTTCCGCTCCACGGCCGCACTCGGGATGACGGCGGCCCTGGGGCTGCTGATCGCGTTCCCGCTGCTGCCCTTCCCCGGCGCCGTCTGGCAGCCGACGCTGCTGAGCCTGCTGCTCGGCGCGGCCCTCGGCCTGTTCCAGCTGCCGCTGATCATCGGCGTGCAGTCCTCGGTCGGCTGGGCCGAGCGCGGCACGGCCACCGCCTCGATCCTCTTCTACCGGCAGATCGGGCAGACGGTCGGCGCGGCCGTCTTCGGCGCCGTCGCCAACGGCGTGATCTCGGCCCGCCTCGGCAGCGGCACCGACCTCGACTCGGTGGCCCGCGACCCCGGCGCGGACGGGGTGCGCCGGGCGGTCGACGCGGCCGTCGACTCCGTCTACATCGGGGCGGCCTGCGCGGCCGCTCTCGCCCTCCTCGTCCTGCTGCTGCTCGCGCCCCGCCGTTTCCCGGTCCTGGACCCGGTAGCGGAGGAAGCCGGTGAGCAACAGTCATCGCCGGCACAACTTCCGCAGCGGCAACGCTCACCCCGGGCACAAGAAGAACCGCGGCGTACCGACTGATCGGTTTGCGCAAACCCTCGCCCAACTCCCCTACCTACGAGTAACGTTCCGGCTCCCCACGCACTCCCTGCGGTCCGCGCGTCCCCGGCGGGCCCGAAGCGCGCAAGGAGAACGGGATGCCGCACCCTGCCCACGCCTACCGCTCACCGGCCCACCGCTCCCGGCCCTACCGCCTCCCCCGCCACCCCGATCTGCCGCCGCCCGGCGGCCCGAGCCACGAGCTGATCCTGCTGCGCACCGCCTACCGATGGCAGCGCCGCGTCGCCACCCTCACCGCGCTCGGCTACTTCACGCTCTTCCTGCTGCTCTCCGCGTTCGCCCCGGCCGTGGTGAACCGCTCCGCCAGCGGTGGCCTCTCCACAGGACTCCTCATCGGCCTGTGCCAACTCCCCGTCACCTGTGTGGCGTTGATGCTGTACGAGTACACGGCCCGGCGCCGCGTCGACCCGCTCGCGCACCGGCTGCGACGCCGCGGCCGGCGCCCGGAAGGCGGCGGGCGATGACCGACCCGTCGTCGGAGTCGATGTCGCTGGTGGCGTTCACCGCGGTCGCCACGGTCACGCTCCTGCTCTGCGTCATGACCGGCCCCGACCGCGACGACCTGGAGGAGTTCTACACGGGCTTCGGGCGCCTGACGCCGATGAGCAACGGGCTGGCCGTCGCGGGCGACTACATCTCCGCGGCGACCGTGCTCGGCACCGGCGGCATCATCGCCCTCATGGGGTACGACGGCGTGGTCCTCGCCCTGAGCACGGCGCTCAGCCTGATGCTCCTGATGTTCCTGCTCGCCGAACCGCTGCGCAACGCGGGCCGGTTCACGATGGGCGACGCGCTGGCCCGCCGGATGCCGGGCAGGTCGGTACGGATCGCCGCCTGCGTCACCACCCTCACCGCGCTCATGCCGCTCATGCTCGTCCAACTGGCGGGCACCGGCGACCTGTTGGCGTTCCTTCTCGGGTTCACCAACGAGGGTTTCAAGACCGGCTGCGTCGTCGCCCTCGGCGCCCTGATGATCAGCTACGCGGCGATCGGCGGCATGAAGGGCACCGCCGTCATCCAGATCGTGAAGATGGTGATGCTGCTCGGCTCCGGCGCCGTGGTCGCCGCCCTGATCCTGCACCGCTTCGACTGGGACTCCGGCGCACTGCTGGCGACGGCGGCGCGGGAGAGCGGCGAGGGCCGGGCCTTCCTCAGCCCGGGCCTGGAGTTCGCGGGCGGTCCGAGCCCGCGCCTGGACATGATCAGTTCGCAGCTGACGGTGGTCCTCGGCGCGGCCTGCCTGCCGCACGTCACGATGCGCATGTACACGGCCCGGCACGCCCGTGAGGTGCGCCGCTCGATGTCCTGGGCGGTGTCGTCGGTCGGGGTCTTCGTCCTCATCATCTCCGTCGTCGGGATCGGCGCGACGGCCCTGGTCGGCCGCTCGACGATCGCGGCGGCGGACGCGCAGGGCAACACGGCGTACCTGCTGGGCGCGCGGGCGGCGTTCGGCCCGACGACGACCACGACGGAGTCGCTGCTCTTCACGACGGTCACGACAGCCCTGTTCCTCACGCTGCTCGCGTCGGTGGCCGGCATGATCCTGGCCTGCGCGAACTCCCTGGCCCACGACGTGTTCGCCTACGGCAGGCGGGAGTCGACCCAGCGCGGGGAGCTCAGGATGGTGCGGGTCGCGGCGCTCGGCGTCGGCGCGCCCGCCATCCTCCTGGCCACCCTGGTCCAGCACCGCAACCTTCAGCCGCTGGTCACGCTCTCCTTCTGCCTGGGCGCGTCGGCGCTGGCCCCGGCCCTGGTCTACAGCCTCTTCTGGCGCCGGTTCACGCGCGCGGGCCTGATGTGGACGCTGCTGGGCGGCACGGCGGCCTGCCTGATCCTGATGACGGGCACCAATCTGGTGTCGGGCTCCCCGACCTCGGCGTTCCCGGACCGCGACTTCAACTGGTTCCCGTTCACGACGACGGGCCTGGTCTCCATCCCCCTCGGCTTCCTCTTCGGCTGGCTCGGCACGGTACTGACGTCACCGCGCAAGGCGGCGGAGCAGCGGCGGCAGTACGAGGCGGTGGAGGAGTGGATCCTGGCCGGCGCCGTACGGCAGGAGACCGGGCGGAAGGGGCGCGCCATGTAGGGCAACGACCGGCCGCTCCGCGCCTCGACCTCCATGCTCCTGACGGCGCCCGGCCCTCGGGTGCCCTTGGGTGCTCTCGGGTGCCCTCGGGTGCCCTCGAGTGCTCTCGGGTGCTCTCGGGTGCCCTTGGGTGCGGTCACTTGCCGAGTCGCTCCGCCGTCGCCGCCCGCCGCGCGAACACCCCGTCCCGCAGCTCCGTCATCTCCAGCAGAGCGTCCCGGCGCTCCCGCTTGCCGAGGCGGTCGATGTAGAGGCGGCCGTGCAGATGGTCCGTCTCGTGCTGGAGGCAGCGGGCGAAGTAGCCGCGGCCCTCGACGACCAGGTCACGGCCGTCCTTGTCCAGGCCGCGCACGACCGCGTGATCGGCGCGCGCCAGCGACTTGAACGGGCCCGGGACCGAGAGGCAGCCCTCCATGTCCTCCACGAGTCTGCGCCCGGCGACCGGCTCCTCGTCCAGGACCGGGTTCGCGATGTGGCCGACATGGCGCACGCCCCAGTCGTCCTCGATGTCCCACACGAACAGTTGCAGGTCCACGTCGATCTGGTTCGCCGCGAGGCCCGCGCCGTGCGCGACATGGTTCGTGGCGAACATGTCGTCGATCAGCCGCGCCAGCTCCGGCGTGCCGAACTCCGCGTCCGTGACCGGCTTGCAGCGGCGGTGCAGCACCTCCTCGCCGACCACCGTGATGCGCCGCATCGCACCCCGCTCGACCTCCGGCAGCAGCCCCTCACCCATCGCCCGCCAACTCCTCGTCTCTCACCGGCACTTGACCAATTACTTTGCAAAGTAGCACCCTTTGCAAAGTGACCGAAGAGGAAGCCACCGAAGAAGCGACCGGGCGCCCGCTGCCCGACCACCCCGTGCGCGTCGCCCTGCTCGACCTGCTAGCCGAGCTCGGCACCGTCACCTCCTCACAGGCGGCGGCCCGCCTCGGGTACAGCTCGGGACTCTGCTCGTTCCATCTGCGCCAGCTCGCCCGGCACGGCCTGATCGAGGAGGCCTCGCACAGCGGCGGCCGGGTGCGACCGTGGCGGCTGCGCTGGGACGACCCGAGGCAGTCGGTCCGGGTCGCCGAGCACTCGGTGACAGCCGAACTGCACCTGACCCCCGACGAGGCGACCGACCTGGCGACCCGGATCGAGTCCCTGCTCGCCTCCTACAAACACCGCCGCCACCACCCGGCGGGCGCGGCCCCGACGACGGTGACAGCCCGGCTGACCTCTCAATGGGCCGGTGCAACTACCCCCTGAAGGGGCGCGGGGAACTGCGCGACCAGCCACGACGCACCCGCACATGCCGACGCCCCCACCGACCACACCCCATAGGCGCAGCCAGGACCCCACAGCGGAACTACTCCGCCGCAGCGCGCCCCGTCAGCGCCGCCAGAGAACTCCGCACATGATCCATATGGGCCCGCAGCTCATCCCGCGCATCCTCATGCTCGCGCAGCACCCGCTCCGTCTCCCGGACGACCCCTTCCTCCCGCGCCCGCGCCTGCGCGACCAGCTCCGCGGCGGCGGCCTCCGCGTCCTCCTGCCCGTGCCGGGCGGCCTCCCCGGCCTCGGCGAACGCCCGCTTCGCCGCGGACAGCCGCTCCTCGGCCGCGGTGACGGCGGCGGTCTCCCACGCGTCCACGGCGGCCTCCTGCTCGGCGGCCTCCCGCCGCGCCGCCTCGGTCCGCTCGGCGTGCTCCTCGGCCTGCTCGGCGAGGGCCCCCTCGCCGCGCTCCCGCGTCTCGCGCAGCACGGCCAGGGCCTCGCCCCGCATCTCCTTCACGTCGCGCCGCGCGGCGACCCGGATCTCGTCGGCGTGGGCCCGCGTCTCCCGCTCCCGGCGCGCGGCCCGCTCCTCGGCCTCGCCGCGCACCTCGTCGGCGTGGGCCTGCGCGCTGTCTCGCGTCTCGCGTCCCGCCGCAGCGGCGGCCTCGGTGACGGCGTTGGCCTCGGCGTGCGCCGCGTGCCGGACGGCGGCGGCCTCCTCCTCGGCCAGCTCCAGCAGGTACTGCGCGCGCTTGCCGAGCGTCTCGTACGTCTGCGGGGCGAGTCCGGCGACGACCTCGCGCAGCCGCTCCGCCTCCGCCTCCATCTGCTTGGCGAGGACCGTCAGGCGCGCGGCCCGCTCCCAGGCCTCGTCGCGGGCCCGGGCCACGCCCGCGGCGTGCGCCTCCACCTGCTCGGGTCGGTAACCACGGCCTCGTACGACGACGAAACCGTACGGCGACGCCGATGCGCCTGCACCGCTCATCTCGATCCCCTTTCCAACCCGTGCGACGTCCCGTGCGACGTCCCGTGCGACGTTCTGCGTGATCTGTGCGATCTCCGTGATCTGCGCGACTGGCGCACATCTTGATGGATCGAGCGGAAGCATCCATAACGTGACACACACGCCACACGTGACACACCACCCGACCTACTCGGTCAAGGATGCGTCAATTGGTGTCGAAAGTCGGAATCGCCGTGTCGGCACGGAGCGCGGCGAAGAGCTGCTCGGCCTCGCCGGGGTCCCACTCGACGACGTCGCCGACCCCGGCCACGTACGGTTCGCTCGCCACGGGCACCGTCGCCGTCCCGGCCAGGCGGTCCATCTTCCAGCCCATCGTGGCGAGCGCGCCGACGCCGGTGCCGGGGTCGACGGTGAGCGCGTCGAGCGAGGTCCGCAGGAACGGGATCAGCTTCCACGGCGGGATCAGCACGCCGGGGCCGAGCGCCTTGTCGGAGATCGCGTCGAGCAACTGCCGCTGGCGCTTGACCCGGCCCAGGTCACCCTGCGGGTCGGAGTAGCGGGCGCGGGCGTACTGGAGCGCCTGGACCCCGTCCATGTGCTGACAGCCGGCGTCGAAGTCGGCGCCGGACTTCTCGTCGTGCAGACCGCCGTCCGGTACGCAGAGGGTGACGCCGCCGATCGAGTCGACGACGTCCACCAGACCCAGGAAACTGATCTCCGCGTAGTGGTCGAGGCGCAGCCCCGTCGCCTGCTCGACGGTCCGGGTGAGCAGCTTCGCGCCGCCCATCGAGTACGCCGCGTTGATCTTGTTGTGGCCGTGGCCGGGGACCGGGACGTAGGAGTCGCGCGGGATCGAGATCAGGTACGGGCCGTTGTCCCCGTAGTGCAGGATCATGATCGTGTCGGTGTTCAGGCCGCCGTCGTTGCCGACGTGCAGCTCCTTGCGCTGTTCGGGCGTCAGGTCGGCGCGCGAGTCCGAGCCGACGATCAGCCAGTCCGTGCCCTTGCCGTCCGTGGGGCGGTCGCTCTCGGCGCCGAACGCGTCCGTGGTCCGCAGCCGCTGATCCGCCCAGAAATAGAGCCCGGTGCCGTATCCGACGAGGAGCACGAGCACCAGGAGCAGAGTCAGCAGGACACGCCTTGGCCACCGTCGCCTGCGCGCCGTCCCGGTCCGCCTCCGTGTGCCTGCCATGAGCGCATGATCGGGGCGCCCGACCGATTCCGCAGGTCGAGCGCCCCGATACATCCATTCGCTACGCGGCTACGCGGCTACGCGGCTACGCGGCTACAGCAGGCCGTCCCACATCTGCTCGAGCAGCACCGCCCACCAGGTCTCGGGCGAACCGAGCGCCGCCGGGTCGATCATGTTCAGCTGTGCCTGGAAGTCGACGGTCCAGCGGCCCGCCTGCTCCGGGTTGAGGCCGAAGCGCAGCCGCCACATGCGGCCGAGCAGTCCGAGCGAGCGCGCGAACTCCGGCAGCCCGCTGTTCACGAACTGCGGCGCCGCGGGAGCCCCGGCTGTATTTTCGACACCCGCCTCCACGGGCACGGCCACGATGTTCGCCGTCCCGTACTGGACACAGATCGCCTTGCCGAAGTCGCTGCCCATCACGAGGTACGAGCCCGCGTCCTGCGCCGGCTGCACCCCGCGCTCCTGCGCCAGCTCGGCCAGGGTCGGCACCGGGCGGCCCGGCTGGGCCTGCGCCCAGAAGAACGGACCGAAGTCCGCGGGCAGTCCGGCCACGACGAGCGTGTGCGCCACGATGTCCGGGACGCCCTGGCGCGACACGGCCCGCTGGTCGAACCGGAACACGCCCGGGCCGAACGCGGCGGCCAGCTCCTGCGCGATGCCCTCCGGGGGGATCGGGGGTGTGGGCTGCGCGGGCGGCAGCGGTGCCCGTACCGGGGCCGGGCGGGCCGGACCGTCGGCGACCTGGTGCAACTCGCCCTGATGCGCGATGAGTTGCTGCATGCCCTGCTGACGGGACGCGTGATCGGTGCCGTACGGGGCGATCGACGTGATCCGTGCCTGCGGCCACTGCTCCTTGATCATGCGGGCGCAGTACGCGCCCGGCAGCGCGCAGGACTCCAGCTCCGTGTGGAGCTCAAGCACCTGGTCCGCCGGGATGTTCATGCCGCGCAGCTCGTGGAAGATCTGCCACTCCGGGTGCGGCGTACCCGGCGCGGAACGCCGGATGAGCTGCTGCTCGGAGCCGTCGGGCGCGCGGTAGCGCAGCACGGCCTGGTAGCCGGGACCCACGGTGGGCTGGCCGCCCTGCTGCGGATATCCGTACGCGGCCGGGGGCGGGCCGCCCGGAATCTGCTGCCCCGGCTGGGGCGGCGGCATCGCGCCGGGCGGCGGGGGCGGCGGCGGAGCGGCGGGACCCGGCATCGGGCCCGGCCCCGCGAGCATCGTCGCGGCATGGTGCATACCGCCGCCGGGCGGCGGGGGCGTGCTGCCGGGCGGCTTCGGCGCGGCGGGCGGCTTCGGGGCTCCGGGCGCGCCGGGAGCACCCGGGGCGCCGGGCGGTCCCGGCGGCGGCGGGGTCTGCCCACCGGGCCCCGGACCGGAGACGGCCGGGCCGGCCAGCATCGTCGCGGCGTGGTGCACGGCGTCACCGGACGGCGGAGGCGTGCTGCCCGGAGGCCGCGGCGCGGCGGGCGGCTTCGGCTGCGGCTGCCCGTCCGGGCCGAGCGAGGACACCAGCTGCGTCGGAACGTAGCCGCCCGCGGGAGCACCGGGCGCGCTCGGCGGCGGCGGGGTCTGCGCCCCGTGCCCCGGCCCCTGCGCCTTGCTGGTGGCGACATCGGCGATGTCCCCGGGCCCGGGAGGCGGCGGCGGAGTACTGGGGCCACCCGGCCCACCGTGCTCCGGGCCCCCCGGAGCGGGCGGAGGCGTGTTGGAGCCCCCAGCCCCCTGCGGGTACCCGTAGTCCGGCGCACCCGGCGCGGGTGGCGGAGGCGTGTTGGAACCACCCGGCCCCTGCGGGTACCCGTACTGCGGCGCCCCAGGCGGAGGCGTCCCCGGCACGGCCGACCCCGGCACCGGAGGCGGCAACGGCGCACCCGGCGCGGGTGGCGGAGGCGTGTTGGAGCCAGCTGGCGCCTGGGGGTACCCGTAGTCGGGGGTGCCCGGCGCGGGCGGCGGCGTCGAACCCACAGGCGGCGGAGGCGTGTGCGAGCCACCCGGGCCCTGCGGATACCCGTACTGCGGCGCCCCAGGCGGAGGCGTACCCGGCACAGCCGACCCCGGCACCGGAGGCGGCAACGGCGCACCCGGCGCGGGCGGCGGCGACGAACCGGCAGGCGGAGGCGGGGGGTTGGAACCGGCCGGGCCCTGCGGATAGCCGTAGTCCGGCGCGCCCGAAGCAGGCGGCGGCGTCGAACCCACAGGCGGCGGAGGCGTGTGCGAGCCACCCGGGCCCTGCGGATACCCGTACTGCGGCGCCCCAGGCGGAGGCGTACCCGGCACAGCCGACCCCGGCACCGGAGGCGGCAACGGCGCGCCCGGCGCGGGCGGCGGCGACGAACCGGCAGGCGGGGGCGGGGGGTTGGAACCGGCCGGGCCCTGCGGGTAGCCATAGTCCGGCGTGCCCGGCGTGTTGGAGGCGCCCGGACCCTGCGGGGGCGTCGGCTCGTCCAGTGCCGGGGTCACCTCCGTGCGCGGGAGCCGGCTGCCGCCGGAGATCAGGGCCGTCTTGGCCTCCGGGGTGACGCCGGGCGGCGGGGTGTCCTCGGAGAGCGGCGGCGAGAACACCGTCTCGGGCAGCGGCACCGAGCGGTCCTCCTCGTCCCCCGCCCCGTTCGTGTCCGTACCGGCCCACGGAGTCGCCCCCACCGGCGCGGCGGGAACGGAGTCCTGCGGCTCGGCGGCGGCCCGCGCCGGGGCGTCCGGGGAGGACGGGGAAGGCGAGGCGCGGTGGTCCGGGATGCCCAGCTTGTCCGCCGCCTCCTGCAACCACTCCGGCGGACTCAGCAGGAACGACGTCTGGTTCAGATCCACCCGCTCGGGCGCCCGCGGCGCGGCAGGCTCGGCCGGCGCGTCCGGCAGCCCGTACTCCTCCTCGTACCGCCGGATCACCTCACCCACGGGCAGCGACGGCCACAGCGTGGCCTCGCCGCTGTCGCGGGCGATCACGAGCCGCTGGCGGCCGCCGTCGGAGACCGGCCCCGACTCGCGGTCCTCGGCCCACACCACGAAGCCGAGCTCGAACTCCCGGACCCGCACCTCACGGTGCTGGTACCCGGGCACATCCCCGTTGATCCATTCCTCGGCGCGCTCCTGCGCCTGCGCGAACGTCACCATCGGACCTTCACCCCTCGTCCGCGTACGTCGGGACGGCACTGGCGAAACCGCCGTCCACCATCAGGTTCGCCACCGTCTCCAGCTCCGGCGGATTGCCGGCCAGCCGGGACAGGAACACGTCGAAGTCGTCACCGCACGGCAGCAGCAGCCGCTCCACGCGCTCGGCGGCCGACCAGCCGGCCGCGTCGCCGCCGTCCCGCGCGTCGTCGTACGCGCAGAACCACACGGAGCCGATCGCCGCGCCCCGCACCT
Source organism: Streptomyces kunmingensis (assembly GCF_039533535.1). Taxonomy (NCBI): domain Bacteria; kingdom Bacillati; phylum Actinomycetota; class Actinomycetes; order Kitasatosporales; family Streptomycetaceae; genus Streptomyces; species Streptomyces kunmingensis. Next base: position 70,826 of record NZ_BAAATS010000010.1, on the reverse strand, counting down.
TCACGGCGAGGATGCCGCCCTGCACGAAACCGACCGCCAGATAGTCCTTGGTCAGGTGATCGCGCAGACATTTGTTGACGTAGACCACGTCATTGACCGCGGCCTCGTCGCGCACCGTGAAGAACGGCTGGTCGATCAGGAGCCCCAACTCGGCGTCGAGCGCGGCCCCGACGGGCGCGCAGCCGCCGCCCGCCTTGAGGAACGAGCGGTAGGCGCCGGGCAGCCGGTACCCCAGGTCCTCCTCCACGCCGAGCACCTGCTGCTCGGTGACCGCAACCGACGACTTCGGCAGACCGAAGTGCGCGGGCCGGGTGTCCTGGAGCGGGCGGGTGCCGCGCTTGTTCTGGTCGACGGCGGCCGTCGCGAGACCGCCGTGGTGGCGCAGCAACGCCTTCACCTCGACGGGCACCAGCTCCAGGCGGCGCGAGCCGCGGACGTGGTGCCAGGTCCAACCGTGCGGGGTCGCCACCGCCGGGATCGTGTCCCACAGCTCGTGCCCGGACGCGGCGAGGGCGGCGTTCGCCGACACGTAGTCCGTGAGGCGCAGCTCGTCGACGCCGAAGCCCGCGGGGGGCTCCGCGATCTCGGCCGCGGCCCGCGCGTACGCCGAGAAGTCCGGATAGCCGTCCGGATCCACCCGCACTCCTCTGGGGTGCCGGGCGGCGCGGACCGGGTCAGGGAAGTTCACTACCTGCCCGGCATAAGCCGCGTTCGGCGGCGCGGCCTGCTGCCCGAGCCGACCTGTCGTCATGGCGGTTGCCCCCTGCGGCGCTGTTGACGGGTTCCGGTTCCGTACCGAAGTCGTGCTCTGTTCTGACACGTATCGATCGCGGACAACGACAGCCTATGCGGTTGTACGACACGGGTCACCGGGCCTCCGGTTCCATGACCAGCAGTCACCCCACTGTCACCACCCCGTGACGATCGGGCGTGTCGGTGGGTGCCGACTACCGCACCGGCGGCCCGGTTTGGCACTCTGTGCAGGCAACCTGGGGGATTGCAGGAGGGGAAGCACCACATGCACAGCGGTACCGCAGAGCCATCCGCAGCCACGGACGCGCCGTCCGGCGACGACCCGCGCGTCGGCTGGAGCGCCACCGAGTCCGTCGACGTCCCCGTACTGCGCGGGCGCCGCGACGGCATTCTGCCCGCCGTCGCCGCCGCGCTGTCGGTACGCGGCAGCACGCTCACATCCACGGCGGCCCGGGGCGAACAGGCGCCCGCACTGCACCCGTTGGTGCAGGATTTTCTGGATACGTTGACGAGTACGCAGCGTGACCGGTTCACCGGGCGCTGCGCCGAGGCCATCCTCATCTCCCGCCACCTGACGGCCACCGACGCCGAGCGGACCGAGAAGTCCAAGCGGGCCCGGCGCAGACCGATGACGATGGGCGAGGCCCGCAAGGCCCTCAAGCACGCCAAGCTGACCACCCGGCGCATCCGGGAGGACGGCGATCCGCTGCACGGCGGCTTCGCCCGGCCCTGCCGGGCCTGCGCCGCGCTGACGGCCCACTTCGGCGTGCGCGTGGTAGACCCGTCAGCAGACACAGCCGAGAGCGAGAGCGCCCACTGATGCCGACGCCGAACTCCGTTTCCGTGGAACGCGCCGCCGGCACGGCCGGCCCCACCAGTTCCCCCAGTCCGTCCGGTACGTCCGTTGCGTCCGTTGCGTCCGTTGCGTCCAGCACGCGCTTCTCCGTGCCCGTCGACGCCGCGCTGCGCGCCGCCGGCTGGCAGCCCGGGCGCTGGGACATCAAGCAGGCCGAGTTCTGGGCGGACGCGCTGCGCACCCATGTCTCCCCGGCCGGCCACCGGCACGCCGTCTTTCCCGCGGCGGTGGAGGCCTGGGCGGAGTTCGGCGGCCTGCATCTCACGCCTACCGGGCCCGGCCGTCAGATAGCGCCGGTCCAGCCCCATCTGGATCCCCTGCACGGGCTCCACATGGCCCGCACCCTGGGCGACCTCGGCCGCGCCCTCGACACGGAGGTGTGTCCGCTCGGCGCGGAGTCCGGTACGGAGGCTCTGCTGGCGATCGACACGGAGGGGCGGGTCTACGCGCTCGACCACAGCGGTGACTGGTTCATGGGCCCCGACATCGATCAGGCCCTGGAGACGATGATCAACGGCGTTCGGCCACCCCGCCTCCAGCCTTCGCCGTAGCTCCGGCCGTCGCGGTTCCGTCCGGCTCGCGCCGTAGCTCCGGCCGTCGCGTTCCCGGCTGCGGGCCGGTGTGGGCTGATCGCGCAGTTCCCCGCGCCCCTGAACGCCTGCGGCTTCGCCGCGTGCCCTCGCCGTAGCTTCGACCGTCGCGCTGTCGGGTGCGGACCGGTGGGGCTTCTCGCGCAGTTCCCCGCGCCCCTGAACGCCCGCGGCTTCGCCGCGCCTTCCCCTGGGGGTCGCGCACGCAGTGCGCATCTCCAGGGGCGCGGGGAACGGCGCGACCAGCCCCCACCGAGCCGCACTCGAAAACGCGCCCCCTACACCGCGGGCAACACCGCAGACACCCGGAAACCTCCCGCATCCGTCGCCCCGGACACGAACACCCCGCCGAGATCGGCCACCCGCTCCTTCATACCGACCAGCCCGTTACCCCCCGAGGGCAACCCCACGGACGCGGCCGCAGGCACCGGCGGCGGCTCGTTCTCGACCTGCATCGCGACCTCGGCGTCCCGGTGGGCGAGGCGCACGTACGTCTTCGCTCCGGCCGCGTGCTTGTGCACGTTCGTGAGCGCTTCCTGCACCACGCGGTAAGCGGTCTGCTCCACCGCGGCGGCGTACTCCCGGGCCTCGCCCTCCACGGTCATCTCCACCACCATCCCGGCCTCCCGGGACTGGCCCACCAGCTCGTCGAGCTCGGCGAGCCAGGGGCCGCTGTCCGCGGGCCCGGCCTCCGCCTCGGCGCGGGACGCCGCCGCGGCGGCCGCCATGCCCACCGCCGCCAGCGGCAACGTTTCAGCGCTGCGGCCGCGCTCCGGCGCCCCGGCCCGCAGGACGCCCAGCATCTCCCGCAGCTCGGTGAGCGCCTGCCGGCCCATGTCCCCGACCAGCGCCGCGTTGTGCACGGCCTTCTCCGGGTCCTTGCGGGCCACCGCCTGGAGCGCCGCCGCGTGCACGACCATCAGCGACACCCGGTGCGCCACCACGTCGTGCATCTCCCGGGCGATGCGGGTGCGCTCCTCGCCGCGCGCCCACTCGGCCCGCTCCTCGGCGCGCTCCGCGAGCAGTGACAGCTCCCGCTCCAGGGACTCGTTGCGCTCCTGGAGGCTCTCCATCAGGCGGCGCCGCGCGCCCACGTACAGGCCGAGCAGCAGCGGCGGCGCCGTCACCCCCAGCGACGTGGTGATCGCGACGAAGGGGACGAACCAGCCGCCCACCTGGAACCGGTCGCTGTGCACCATGTCCTGCTGCGCCCGGACCACCGACACGATCAGCGTCCCGACGAACGACATGCAGGCAAGCGACCCGATGATCCGGCGCGGCATCTCGGAAGCGGCCAGCGAGTACAGGGCGACGACGGTGAGCATGATGCCCATCTGGGCCGGCGTCACCGCCACGGAGACCAGCACCACGGCGATCGGCCAGCGGCGCCGCAGCAGCAGCGTCGCGCCGGTCAGCACCCCGAAGACGATCCCCATCCAGACGGGCAGGCCCGCCTTGTGCGCGAACGGCACTCCTTCGAACGCGCACTCCACCGCGGACGCGGCCGCGAGCCCCACATCCAGCACGGCGCCGCGCCGCCGCTCCCACCACCACGGCCCCCCGGCCGCGGCTCGGTGAACTTCCCCCGTCGTGGTCATGCCCCCAGCCTACGGGCGGTCGGCGCCCGTTTTCCGGTGAGTTCTGCCAAGAGGCCCACACCACTCCCCGTAATCGAACAGAAGCGAAACCGACCGTTATCCCACACCCGGCTGACCTGTGCCGTCGCATTCAAGGCACTTGGTACGGCATAGTGTTGGGTGCCCAAACGGTGGCCTGACCATATGTCCGTCCTGGTCGACCTCCATCCCCCGTGGTGTAATTGGCAGCACTGTGGCTTTTGGTGCCATCTGTCCGGGTTCGAGTCCTGGCGGGGGAGCTTGTTCGGTGCGGGGCCCGGCCTGATGGTCGGGCCCCGCACCCGTTTCCCCTGACGAACGCCCCGGTATCCTGCGGATGTCCACCCCGTTCGAAGCCGAAGGGCACACCCGTGAGCGCCAATCACCCGGCCGCCGTCGTAGTTCTCGCAGCGGGTGAGGGCACCCGTATGAAATCGGCCACTCCCAAGGTCCTGCACGAACTCTGCGGCCGCTCACTGGTCGGTCATGTGCTGGCCGCCGCGCGGGAATTGAACCCGGAGCAGCTCGTCGTGGTCGTCGGGCACGAGCGCGAGAAGGTCACCGCGCACCTGGGCGCCTCCGACGCCGAGGCCCGTACCGCCGTACAGGCCGAGCAGAACGGCACGGGGCACGCCGTGCGCATCGGCCTGGAGGAACTGGCCCCCGAGGGCGCCCTCGACGGGACCGTGGTGGTCGTCTGCGGCGACACCCCGCTGCTGACCGGCGGCACGCTGACCGCGCTGGCCGACACGCACACCGCCGACGGGAACGCGGTGACCGTGCTGACCGCCGACGTGCCGGACGCCACCGGCTACGGCCGCATCGTGCGCGACACCGTCTCCGGCGCCGTGACGGCGATCGTCGAGCACAAGGACGCCACCGAGGCCCAGCGCGCGCTCACCGAGATCAACTCGGGTGTCTTCGCGTTCGACGGCCGCCTCCTCGCCGACGCCCTGAAGAAGGTGCGTACGGACAACAGCCAGGGCGAGGAGTACCTGACGGACGTGCTCGGCATCCTGCGCGCCGCCGGGCACCGCGTCGGCGCGTCCGTGGCCCGCGACCACCGCGAGATCGCCGGCATCAACAACCGCGTCCAGCTCGCCGAGGCCCGCCGCATCCTCAACGACCGCCTGCTCGAGCGCGCGATGCTCGACGGCGTCACGATCGTCGACCCGGCCAGCACCTTCATCGACGTCGCCGTCACCTTCGACCGCGACGCGACGATCCTGCCGGGCACCCAGCTGCACGGCGCGACGCACCTCGGCGAGGGCGCCGTCGTCGGCCCCAACAGCCGCCTCACCGACACCACGGTGGGCGCCGGCGCCCGGGTGGACAACACGGTCGCCGACGGCGCCGAGGTCGGCCCGCAGGCGAGCGTCGGCCCGTTCGCCTACCTCCGCCCCGGCACGCGCCTCGGCCTCAAGTCGAAGGTCGGCACGTTCGTCGAGCTGAAGAAGTCCTCGCTCGGCGAGGGCACGAAGGTGCCGCACCTGTCTTACGTGGGCGACGCGACCATCGGCGACTTCACCAACATCGGCGCCGCGAGCGTCTTCGTGAACTACGACGGCCAGGACAAGCACCACTCCTCGATCGGGTCGCACTGCCGGACCGGCGCGGACAACATGTTTGTGGCTCCTGTCACGGTCGGGGACGGCGCGTACACCGCCGCCGGCTCGGTCATCACGAAGGACGTACCGCCCGGTTCACTGGCCGTGGCCCGGGGCCAGCAAAGGAATATCGAGGGTTGGGTGGCTCGCAAGCGTCCGGGGAGCGCGGCCGCGAAGGCGGCGGAGGCGACCACTCGGGAGCCGGGCAGCGAAGGCTGACCGGAAACAGGTGCGTCCGACACGGCGTACCGTGATAGATGCTCACGATTCGCCTGGCTCGCTGCTATAGGGACGCGCGGGCAGCTGCGGCGGACGAACTCGTCTGAGGAGACTAGTGCTGTGACCGGGCTTAAGACGCAGGGCGAGAAGAAGATGATGTTCTTCTCTGGCCGCGCCCACCCCGAGCTTGCCGAGGAGATCGCGCACCAGCTCGGTGTCGGGATCGTTCCGACCAAGGCCTTCGATTTCGCCAACGGCGAGATCTACGTCCGCTACCAGGAGTCCGCTCGCGGTGCCGACTGCTTCCTGATCCAGAGCCACACGGCTCCGATCAACAAGTGGATCATGGAGCAGCTCATCATGATCGACGCGCTGAAGCGCGCGTCGGCCCGCTCCATCACCGTCATCGTGCCGTTCTACGGTTACGCGCGACAGGACAAGAAGCACCGTGGACGTGAACCCATCTCGGCGCGTCTCATCGCGGATCTGATGAAGACCGCGGGCGCCGACCGGATTCTCACGGTCGACCTGCACACGGACCAGATCCAGGGCTTCTTCGACGGCCCGGTGGACCACCTGTTCGCGCTGCCGATCCTGGCGGACTACGTGGGAGCGAAGGTGGACCGTTCCAAGCTGACCGTCGTCTCCCCCGACGCCGGCCGCGTGCGCGTCGCCGACCGCTGGTGCGACCGTCTCGGCGCTCCGCTGGCGATCGTGCACAAGCGCCGTGACAAGGACGTCGCCAACCAGGTCACCGTGCACGAGGTCGTCGGTGACGTGAAGGGCCGCGTCTGTGTCCTGGTCGACGACATGATCGACACCGGTGGCACGATCTGCGCCGCCGCGGACGCCCTGTTCGCGCACGGCGCCGAGGACGTCATCGTGACGGCGACGCACGGTGTGCTGTCCGGCCCCGCCGCGGACCGCCTGAAGAACTCCAAGGTGAGCGAGTTCGTCTTCACGAACACGCTGCCGACGCCGAACGAGCTGGAGCTCGACAAGATCACGGTCCTGTCGATCGCCCCGACGATCGCCTCCGCGGTCCGCGAGGTCTTCGAGGACGGCTCGGTGACCAGCCTCTTCGAGGGCGAGGCGTGAGCCGCTAGCTGAAGATCGATTTGGGTACGGCCTCCCCCGCCGAGTAAACTGCGAAAGTTGCTCGGCGAGGGAGGCCGTACTTTTTTGTACGGCGATCCGTTATCGACGCGCTCTTCGTAGCAGGCCGTTCGTGGCCGGGTGACCGCCTTTTTTCGAAGGTTCCCCAGTTCTACGAGGAGTTGAAGAGCATGTCCGAGGTCAAGCTCGCCACCGAGACCCGCACCGAGTTCGGCAAGGGCGCCGCCCGCCGCGTCCGCCGCGAGGGCAAGGTCCCCGGCGTCGTCTACGGTCACGGCGGCGACCCGATCCACATCACGCTGCCGGGCCACGAGCTGCTGCTCGCCCTGCGTACGCCGAACGTCCTGCTCTCCCTGGAGCTCGAGGGCAAGACCCAGCTGGCCATCCCGAAGGCCGTGCAGCGCGACCCGCTGAAGGGCTTCCTCGAGCACGTCGACCTGCTCCTCGTGAAGCTCGGCGAGAAGGTCACCGTCGAGCTCCCGATCGTCGTCGAGGGCGAGCTGGCCCCCGGTGCCAACATCCTCGAGCACGTCCTGAACACGCTGGCCGTCGAGACCGAGGCCACGCACATCCCCGAGTCGGTCACGCTCTCCGTCGCGGGCCTGGACGCCGGTGACGCCGTGCACGCCAAGGACATCAAGCTGCCCTCCGGCACGACGCTGGCCGTCGACGAGGACGCCGTCGTGGTGCAGGTCCTGGCCGCGCAGGCCGAGGAGGCCCCGGCCGAGTCCGACGAGGCCGCGGAGGCCTGAGCCTTCGTCGTATGACCTGCTGTACGGGGTGGTGGGCACGGCCCACCACCCCGTACAGCTATCTCTAGCGGAGGAAGAGGCATGTCCGACGAGAACGCCCCCTGGCTGATCGCCGGGCTCGGCAACCCCGGGCCCGAGTACGCGATGAACCGGCACAACGTCGGTTTCATGGTGGCGGATCTGCTGGCACGGCGGATGGGCGCCAAGTTCAAGCGCGCGACGAAGGGCCAGGCCCAGGTCGTGGAGGGCCGGATCGGTCCGCCCGGGCCGGCGAACCGGCGCGTGATCCTGGCGAAGCCCATGTCGTACATGAACGTCTCGGGCGGCCCGGTGACGGCGCTGCGCGACTTCTACAAGGTGCCCACCGAGCGCATCGTCGCCGTCCACGACGAGCTGGACATCGACTACGGGGTGCTGCGCCTGAAGCTGGGCGGCGGCGACAACGGGCACAACGGGCTGAAGTCGATGACCAAGGCGATGGGCCCCGACTACCACCGGGTGCGGTTCGGCATCGGCCGGCCGCCGGGGCGGATGCAGGTCGCGGACTTCGTCCTGAAGGACTTCTCGTCGGCGGAGCGCAAGGAACTGGACTACTTCGTGGACCGGGCGGCCGACGCGGCCGAAGCGCTCGTCCTCGAAGGCCTGGAGCGCGCGCAGTCGACGTACAACTCCTGACCTGTACGGACTTGTACTCGGCCGGAATTGACCCTGCGCGGGGTCATGGCCAAGGATCCCCGCCATGTTCTCTGCGGCCTCAGCTGTCTCAGCGGTCTCGGTCACCCGTCAGGTCGCCGCGGCGGCGCTCGCCGCGCTGCTGCTGACCGCCGGCGTCTGGGCGTCGTGGGGCGCGGCGCAGCACGTGACGTTCCCGACGGGCCGCGAACGCGGCACGATGACGGTGACGCGGTGCACTCACGACACCTGCACGGGGCCCTTCGCCCCCGGGTCGCCGACCGCCGTGCGGCACGCGAGCGTGACCATCGACCGCTCGATCGGGGAGACGAAGGGCGCGAGCTTCCCCGTCGTCCTCAAACCGAGTTCCACGTCGGCGGTGCGCGCGGGCACCGCCGGCTTTCTGCATGCCTGGGTGCCGCTGGGCGGCGCGCTGCTGCTCGCGTCGGTCGTGATCGCGGGCGGAATGCGAAACCGGCGCCTCACGTGGATCACGGGAGGCGCCGGTTTCGCGTTGCTGACGGCCACTTTCGTCGCCGTCAGCTTCTAGCGGGCTGAGCGGGGATCAGCCGGTGTTGCGCAGGCCCGCCGCCACACCGTTCACCGTGAGCAGCAGGGCCCGGCCCAGGATCGGGTCCGGCTCCTGGCCCGCGGCGGCCGCGTCGCGCTGCCGCTTGAGCAGAGCGACCTGGAGGTAGGAGATCGGGTCGAGGTAGGCGTCGCGGATGTCGAAGGTCTGCTTCAACACCGGGTGCGCGTCGAGCAGTTCGCTCTCGCCCGTGATCCGCAGGACCTCGCGGACGGTCAGCTCGTGCTCGGCCTCGATGGCCTCGAAGACATGCTTGAGGTTGTCCGGGACGAGCGTGTCGACGTAGTGCCGGGCGATCCGCAGGTCCGTCTTGGCCAGCGTCATCTCCACGTTCGAGATGAAGTTCTGGAAGAAGTGCCAGCGCTCATGCATCTCGTCGAGCATCGAGTCCAGGCCCGCCTCGCGCAGCGCCTTCAGACCGGAGCCCACACCGAACCAGCCGGGCACGATCTGCCGCGACTGCGTCCAGCCGAACACCCACGGGATGGCGCGCAGGCCGTCGAGGGAGACGCCCGAGCCGGGGCGGCGGGAGGGCCGCGAGCCCAGGTGCAGTTCGGCGAGCTGGTCCACCGGCGTCGACGCGAGGAAGTACGAGGGCAGGTCCGGGTCCTCGACGAGCTTGCGGTACGCGGTGTGGGCCGCGTCGCTCACCACGTCCATCGCGGCGTCCCAGCGGGCCAGCGCCTCGTCCGACTGGCGCGGCGCGGTGTGCAGGGCGGAGGCCTGGAGGGTGGCCGCGACGGTCAGCTCCAGGTTCTCCCGGGCCAGCGACGGCACCAGGTACTTGTCACTGATCACCTCGCCCTGCTCGGTCACCTTGATCTCGCCCTCGAGGGTGCCCCAGGGCTGGGCGAGGATCGCGTCGTGCGAGGGGCCGCCGCCACGGCCGACGGTGCCGCCGCGGCCGTGGAAGAGGCGCAGGCGCACGCCGTAGCGGTGGGCGACGTCGCGCAGCCGGCGCTGGGCGCGGTGGATCTCCCACTGGCTCGTCGTGATGCCGCCGAACTTCGAGGAGTCGGAGTAGCCGAGCATGACCTCCTGCACGTCCCCGTTGAGCGCGACGAGGCGCCGGTAGGACGGGTCGGAGAGCATGTCCTCCAGGATCGTGTCGGCGGCCTTGAGCTCGTCCGTCGTCTCCAGGAGCGGCACGATGCCGATCTTCGCCCAGCCGGCGTGCAGATCGATGAGCCCGGCCTCGCGGGCGAGGACGGCCGCGGCGAAGACGTCGTCGGCGCCCTGGCACATCGAGATGATGTACGACTCGATGACCTCGGGCCCGAACACGTCCAGGGCCTTGGCCACCGTGTGGAAGACACCGAGGGTCTTCTCGCCGTCCGCGTCGAGCGGCGCCGGGGTCGGCGCGAGGGGCCGCCGCGAGCGGAGCTCCTTGGCGAGCAGCTTGCCGCGGTAGTCGCGGGGCATGTCCGCGTAGCGCCAGGACTCCTCGCCGAGCCGGTCGAAGAGCTGACCGAGGGCGTGGTGGTGGGCGTCCGCGTGCTCGCGTACGTCCATCGTGGCCAGCTGCAGACCGAACGCGGCGAGCGTACGGATCGTACGGTTCATGCGGCCGTCGGCGAAGAGGCCGCCGCGGTGCTCGCGCAGCGAGGTCTGGATGAGGGTGAGGTCGCGCAGGAGTTCGGCGGTGCCGAGGTAGTCGCGGCCCTCGACGTGCGGCGTGTTCCTGGCGAGCCGCTCCTTGGTGTTCTCCAGCTTCTGGCGGATCGCGGTCGCCTTGAGCCGGTAGGGCTCCTCGGCGTTGAGCCGCTTGTAGCGGGGGCTGATCTCCGGCAGCCGCTCCAGGTCGCACTGGAGCGAGGTGAGCAGCTCCTCGGTGGCGCCGGTGTAGCGGATCGAGTTCGACAGGAAGCCGCGCAGCTCGTCGATGAGGGCGAGCGCGTCGTTGATGCCGTGCTCGTGCTGGAGGATCAGGACGTCCCAGGTCACCTGCGGGGTGACGTTCGGGTTGCCGTCGCGGTCGCCGCCGATCCAGGTGCCGAAGGTCAGCGGGCGGGTCTCCTCCGGGAGGGTGACGCCGACGCGCTCCAGCTCGGCGGTGAGGTCCTCCAGGACGTCGCCGACGGCGCCCGCGTGCAGCTCGTCCAGGTAGTAGATCGCGTTGCGCGACTCGTCGGTGACCTCGGGGCGCACGACCCGCAGCTCGTCCGTCTGCCACACCAGGTCGATGGACTCGGCGAGCCGGGTGTCGTAGCGGCGGCGGTCGGTCTCCAGGACCGGCGTCTCCAGGAGCTCGGCGATCCGGCGCAGCTTGTTCAGCACGGAGCGGCGGGCGGCCTCGGTCGGGTGGGCCGTGAAGACGGGGCGCACGTTCAGGTGCTGCACGGTCTCGCGCAGGTGGTCCGGGTCGGCGTCCTTGAGGCGGTCCGCGGTGCGGGTCAGCAGACCGCCCTCGGCGGCGCGCTTGGCGCGCAGCTCGCGGCCACGGTGCACCTGTTCCGTCACGTTGGCCAGGTGGAAGTACGTGGAGAAGGCGCGGACCAGCTTGGCCGCCGTCTCCAGTTCGGTGCCGCGCAGCAGTTCGGCGGCGGCCTCGCCGTCCTCGCGCGTCAGGCGGCGGACCTTCTCGACGAGGTCGAGGAGCTCGGGCCCCTCCTGCCGGACGAGGGTCTCGCCCAGCAGATCGCCGAGTCGGCGGATGTCGGCGCGCAGCTCGGCACTGGTTCTCGTCGCATCGGTCTGATCGTCGGCACTGCTCACAGGTGCGGCTCCTTGCAGTGGTGAAGCTCGTCTGGAGGGAGGAGTCCCCGGAACCGGGTAGAAGTCCCGGGTGGAGATTCAGAGCGGACCGCGCTGTCCGACCGTTTCCAAGGATATGTGCCGGCGCTCCCGGCACCGCCCGGGGCCTCGTGGCGCCCGGATACGCGCTGCCGTGCTTACGACCCCGTAAGTTACGGAACCGTAGGAACAACGAAGACACTCTGTCCGCGGATCTCCGTTGATCTCCTCACCGGACTCGGCCCTTCTCAACCCTCCGAATCACTTCCATCCCCCGATCCTCACGACCTCCCGATCCTCTCGACCTCCCGGACCTCGACGTACAGGGGACTTTCATGGCCACCCGTTCCGATGTGATCGAAGACGCCCCGGAGGGGGCGCCCGGATCCACCACGACCCCGACGCCCGCGCCGTCGGCGACGCTGGGCGGTGAGCAGAAGCGCTCCGTCGAGCAGATCACGCTGCTCCTGTTCATCGCCGTGCCGTTCCTCGCGATGGTCGCGGCGGTGCCGCTGGCCTGGGGCTGGGGGGTCAGCTGGCTCGATCTCGGGCTGCTCGTCTTCTTCTACTACCTCGGCTGCCACGGCATCACGATCGGTTTCCACCGCTACTTCACGCACGGCTCCTTCAAGGCGAAGCGCCCGCTGCGCATCGCGCTCGCCGTCGCCGGTTCGATGGCGGTCGAGGGGCCGCTGGTGCGCTGGGTCGCGGACCACCGCAAGCACCACAAGTTCTCCGACGCGGAGGGTGACCCGCACTCGCCGTGGCGGTACGGGGAGACCGTGCCGGCCCTGATGAAGGGCCTGTGGTGGGCGCACATGGGCTGGATGTTCGACGAGGAGCAGACCTCGCAGGAGAAGTACGCGCCCGACCTCATCAAGGACCCGGCGCTGCGGGCGGTCTCCCGCCAGTTCATCCTCTTCACAGCGCTGTCGCTGTTCCTGCCCGCGCTGGTCGGCGGCCTGGTGACGATGTCGTGGTGGGGCGCGTTCACCGCGTTCTTCTGGGGCTCCCTCGTACGGGTGGCTCTGCTGCACCACGTGACGTGGTCGATCAACTCGATCTGCCACGCGGTCGGCAAGCGCCCCTTCAAGTCCCGCGACCGCTCGGGCAACGTGTGGTGGCTGGCCGTCCTGTCCTGCGGCGAGTCCTGGCACAACCTGCACCACGCCGACCCGACGTCGGCGCGGCACGGGGTGCTGCGCGGCCAGGTCGACTCCTCGGCCCGCCTCATCCGCTGGTTCGAACAACTGGGCTGGGCGTCCGACGTCCGCTGGCCGTCGAAGGAGCGGATCGCCGCGCGCCGCACGGTCGAGGCCGAGGTCGCCGACGCCGGGTAGGGGCGGCACGGCATGATGGGAAGCGTGGCGACCGACTCAAGCACCTCCAGCAGCGCGAGCAGTGACCGGCCCGACAAGCCACGGCGTGTGCGCCGTACGCGGATGACGGGGGCCGAGCGCCGCCAGCAGCTGCTGGAGATCGGACGCACTCTCTTCGCCGCCAAGGGTTTCGAGGGCACGTCGGTGGAGGAGATCGCGGCGAAGGCCGGGGTCTCCAAGCCGGTGGTCTACGAGCATTTCGGCGGCAAGGAGGGGCTGTACGCGGTCGTCGTGGACCGGGAGATGCGCCAGCTCCTGGACATGGTGACCAGTTCCCTGACGGCCGGGCATCCGCGCGAGCTGTGCGAGCAGGCGGCGTTCGCGCTGCTCGACTACATCGAGGAGTACACGGACGGCTTCCGCATCCTCGTCCGCGACTCCCCCATCCCGCAGTCCACGGGCTCCTTCGCGTCGTTGATCTCCGATATCGCGACGCAGGTCGAGGACATTCTGGGCCGCGAGTTCAAGGCCCGCGGCTTCGACTCCAAGCTCGCGCCGCTGTACGCGCAGGCACTGGTCGGCATGGTCGCGCTGACGGGTCAGTGGTGGCTGGACGAGCGCAAGCCGAAGAAGGCGGAGGTGGCCGCGCATCTGGTGAACCTGGCGTGGCACGGCCTCGACGGGCTGGAGCCCAGGCCCCGCCTGATAGGTCACCGGAAGAGTTAGGGCGGTCCGGGGCCTCGGTCAGGCGGGCTTGACCGCGACCACGAAGATCCGGCGGAAGGGCAGCACGGTGCCGTGCGGGGTCGCCGGGTAGGCCTCGCGCAGCAGGTCGCGGTAGGCGGTGACGTACGCGTCGCGGGCCTGCGGGTCGTCCGCGAGGGCGGTGAGTACGGGCCGCAGGCCGGTTCCCTTCACCCAGTCCAGGACCGGGTCGTCGCCGGTCAGCAGATGCGCGTACGTCGTCTCCCAGGCGTCCACCGCGCAGCCGAGGTCCGCGAGCCGTTCCAGGTAGGCGGCGGGGGTGAGTACGGCGTCGGCGTGCCGCAGCACACCGGCGAGCCGGTCCCGCCACCGTTCGGACTCGGCGAGTTCGCGCATCAGGACGTGGCTGGGCGCCTCGAAGTTACCGGGTACCTGGAAGGCGAGGGTGCCGCCGGGCGTGAGCGCGTCCAGCAGTGCGGGGAAGGCGTCGGCGTGGTCCGGGACCCATTGGAGCGTCGCGTTGGACCCGATCAGGTCGTACGTCTCCGGGGGCGTCCAGCGCGTCAGGTCGGCGTGCGCGAAGTCGAGGCGGCCGCCGCCGCCTGTCGGCCCCGCGTACGGCTCGGCCCGCTCCAGCATCTCGGGTGAGTTGTCGTACCCGGTGATGTGCGCGGCCGGCCAGCGCTCGGCGAGCAGCGCCGTGAGGTTGCCGGGGCCGCAGCCGAGGTCGGCGATGCGGGCGGGTTCACGGGGCAGGGCGGGGACGCGGGCGAGCAGGTCCGCGTAGGGGCGGCCGCGGTGGCCGGCGTGCCGGAGGTACTGCTGAGGGTCCCAGGTGGGTGAGCTCGTCGTCATGGGACCAGGATTCCGAACGGTATATCTCGATGTCAAGAAACTCGATCTCAAGAGACTTCACATCGACACACCCTCTACACTGATCGCCATGGAGGACGAGGTCGACCGTCTGGTCGCAGCGTGGCGCCGGGAGCGCCCCGACCTCGACGTGGAGCCCCTCGAGGTGCTCAGTCGGGTCAGCAGGCTCGCGCGCCATCTCGACCGCGCCCGCCGCCTCGCGTTCGCCGAGCATCAGCTGGAGCCGTGGGAGTTCGACGTCCTCACGTCGCTGCGCCGCGCCGGGGAGCCGTATCAGCTCTCACCCGGGCAGCTCCTCACGCAGACGCTGGTGACGTCAGGCACGATGACCAACCGTATCGACCGCCTCACCAAGAAGGGCCTCGTCGAGCGGCTGCCGGATCCCAGTGACCGGCGTGGTGTCCTGGTGCGGCTGACCCCCGAGGGGCGGGACCGGGCGGATCAGGCGCTGGCGGGGCTGCTCGCGCAGGAGCGGGCGATTCTGGCGGAGCTCTCTCGCTCCGAGCGGGGGGAACTGGCGTCTCTGCTCCGCCAGTTGACGGCCCCGTTCGACAACATCCCGGGTTGACGGGCCCCGCCCCGGCGCCACGGGTGCGCGGCTGCGGGCCGGTGGGGGCTTCTCGCGCAGTTCCCCGCGCCCCTGATAGTTCTCCGGCTGCGGGCCGGTGTGGGCTGGTCGCGCAGTTCCCCGCGCCCCTGCGAGGCGCACTTCGTGCGCCGTCTTCAGGGGCGCGTGCGACGCGCCCTCCTGGGGCTGCGGCGAAGCCGCATGCTTCAGGGGCGCGGGGAACTGCGCGAGCAACCGCGACGAGCGCGCAGCCACGAACAGTCCGCCACCCCTACGGCGCGTAGCTCTCAGGGGCGCGGGGGCTGCGCGAGAAGCCCCACCGGGCCGCACCCATCAACACGAACCGCACCCCGCAGGGCCTAGCTGGCCGCCTCCAGATCGACCGGCCCCACACCCGCCCGCCGCGCAAGCGCAACCGCGGCCAGCGTGGAGTGCACACCCAGCTTCCCGAGCACGTTCTGCATATGCGTCCGCACCGTATGCGGCGACAGGAACAACCGCTCGGCCACAGCCTTACGGCCGAGCCCCGCCACCATGCACCGCAGAACCTCCCGCTCGCGCGGGGTGAGCGACTCGACGAGCCGCTCGGACTCGGTGCGGTGCTTGCGGGCCGCGGTCAACTCCCGCAGTACGCCCGTCAGCAGCGCCGGAGGCAGATGCGTCTCGTCGCGCAGCACCCCTCGTATGACGGTCAACAGGCGCGAGAGGGAGCAGTCCTTGGCGACCCAGCCGGAGGCACCCGCCTGGAGCGCGAGCGCCGCGCGGCGCGGATCGTCCCGCTCGGCGAGCACGACCGTACGCACGGCCGGCTGGCCCGAACGGACGCCCGCCACCAGCGAGATGCCGTCGACGAGCCCTTCCTGCGCGGGACCGTCCGGCACGACGGTCGGTGGACGCATGCCCTGCATGGACGCCGCGCCCAGGTCGGCGTCGACAAGCAGCACATCGAATCTGCGCCCCTCGGCGGCCCCCCGGTCGAGGCAGCGCAGGGCGGCCGGGCCGCTGCCCGCGGCCGACACGTCGACGTCCGGCTCGGCGGCGAGCGCCGCGGCCAGGGACTCGGCGAAGATGCGATGGTCGTCGACGACCAGAACCCGGATACGAACCACGTGATAACCCCCTTCCCCACACTCTCGCTGAGTGCGGGGGTACCCCATCGTCGGGAGATGGATCAACGCGGGTACGGCGCCCGGGGTGCGGGTCACCGCGGCCGCACGGCCGCCGCCGTGCCGGAACCGCTACCCCCACTCCGGGCGTCGTACCCGGCTGTCTCGCCCCCTGATCAACACCGGCCCCCACCGGTGTTGTCCCTCAGAGTAGGGCCGCGGGCCATGAGGGGAAGCCAATTCACAGAACTGGTTACCCGTTGGCCGGTCGACGACTGTCCGGCGCGTTTATGGTGAGACACATGTTTCGTATCGAGACAGAAGTCGACAAAGAGCGCGGCCTTCTGCTCCGGTCGCTGCTTCAGGACGCCAACCGGGCGGCGTCCCCCGCCCTGCGCGACCTGCGCGGCACCGCGGCCGAGCGCGAAACCCCGTTACAGGTGTGGGCGCTCGCCGAAGACGGCTCCCTCGCCGCGGGCCTCGACGGCCACACCTGGGCGACCTGGCTGCATGTGAACCTGCTCTGGGTCGCCGACCAGCACCGCGGCGCGGGCCTCGGCTCGCGGCTGCTCGCGGAGGCGGAGCGCGTCGCCCTCGAGGAGCGCGGCTGCGTCAACTCCCGTGTGGAGACCTGGGACTTCCAGGCCCCCGGTTTCTACCGGCAGCACGGCTACGACGTGGTCGCCGTCGTGCCGGACTACCCACCGGGGGTCAAAGAATTCACGCTGACGAAGCGATTGGGCTGAACCCGCTCGGTTCAGGCCACCCGGTGAGCGCCCGGCGACGGCACCGCGGGGAACACGCGCGGGGCCGTGTAACCGGCCTCCTGGAAGGCCGACAGGACCGACTTGGTGACGGCGTCCGCGTCGGCGCTCTCCACCAGGACGACCGCCGAGCCGCCGAAGCCGCCGCCGGTCATCCGGGCGCCGAGCGCGCCGGAAGCGTTGGCCGTGGCGACGACGAGATCCAGCTCCGGGCAGGAGATGCGCAGGTCGTCACGGAGCGAGGTGTGGCCCTCGGTGAGGATCGGGCCGATGGCGCGTACGTCGGAGGACCGGCCGGTGTCGAGGAGGTCGATGACCTGCTCCACACGGTGGTCGTCGGAGACGACGTGCCGGACGTAGCGGACGACCTTCTCGTCCACCCCCGACTCCTCCAACTTGCCCAGCGCGTCGGCCAGTTCGGCGTACGCGACATCGCGCAGGTGCGAGACGCCGAGGACGCGGGCGCCCTCCTCGCAGCCCGCGCGCCGCTCCGCGTACGCACCGTCGCCCAGCTCGTGCTTGACGCGGGTGTCGACGACGAGGAGCTGGAGGCCCTGCGCCGACAGGTCGAACGGGACCTGGCGGATCGACAGGTCGCGGCAGTCCAGGTGCAGCGCGTGGCCCTCGGTCGCGCACGCGGACGCCATCTGGTCCATGACGCCGCACGGGACACCGACGAAGACGTTCTCGGCGCGCTGCGCGAGGACCGCCAACTCCGGTCCACTCAGGCCCAGTTCGAAGAGTTCGTTCAGCGCGTACGCCGTCACGACCTCCAGGGCGGCCGAGGACGACAGGCCCGCCCCGGTCGGCACCGTGGACGCGAGGTGCAGGTCCGCGCCGGTGATCGTGTGGCCCGCGTCGCGCAGCGCCCACACGACGCCCGCCGGGTAGGCGGCCCAGCCGCCCTGCCCGTACTTCGACAGCGGGGTCAGCTCGTCGACGCGCAGTTCGGCGACGGGGGCGTCGATGTCGGCGGAGTGCAGACGCAGTACGCCGTCCGTCCGCCTGGCCACCGCCGCGACCGCGGTGTGCGGCAGCGCGAGCGGCATGACGAAGCCCTCGTTGAAGTCGGTGTACTCGCCGATGAGGTTGACGCGGCCGGGGGCCGCCCACACCCCCGCGGGCTCGTACCCGTACAGATCACTGAACTGTGCGGCGACAGACATGCCTTGACTACCTACCCCTGCTACGAGTGACGACTACTGCCGGACGGCTACGGCCGTGCCTGGGCGAACTGCCAGGCGTCGGCGACGATTCCCGCGAGGTCCGCGCGGGACGGGTTCCAGCCGAGGCGCTCGCGCGCGGTGGCGGCGGAGGCCACGAGGACCGCCGGGTCGCCGCCCCGGCGCGCGGCGCTGACCTCGGGGATCGGGTGCCCGGTGACCTGGCGGACGGTCTCGATGACCTCGCGGACGGAGAAGCCGTTGCCGTTGCCGAGGTTGCAGATGAGGTGCTCGGCCGGGCGGGCCGCGTCGACCGCGAGGAGGTGGGCCTCGGCCAGGTCCGCGACGTGGATGTAGTCGCGCACGCAGGTGCCGTCGGGCGTCGGGTAGTCGTCGCCGTAGACGGAGATGGCGTCGCGGCGGCCCTGGGCGACCTGGAGGACGAGCGGGATGAGGTGCGACTCGGGGTCGTGCCGCTCACCGCAACTGCCGTACGCGCCCGCCACGTTGAAGTAGCGCAGCGACACGGCGGCCAGGCCGTGCGCGGTCGCCTCGCCGCTGATCATGTGGTCGACGGCGAGCTTCGAGGCGCCGTAGGGGGAGGTGGGCGCGGTGGGGTCGGTCTCCGTGATGGGGGTGGAGACGGGCTCGCCGTACGTGGCCGCGGTGGAGGAGAAGACGAGCTTGCGCACGCCCGCCTCGCGCATGGCGGCAAGCAGCGCCATCGTGCCGCCGACGTTGTTGTCCCAGTACTTCTCGGGCTTCACGACGGACTCGCCGACCTGGGAGAACGCGGCGAAGTGCAGCACCGCGTCGTAGGAGGCGTCGAGCCACTTGCCGGCGTCGCGGATGTCGCCCTCGACGAAGACCGCGCCCGCGGGCACGCCCTCGCGAAAGCCCGTGGAGAGGTTGTCGAGGACCGTGACGTCGTGGCCCGCTTCGATCAGGTGCTGGGCGACGACGCTGCCGACATATCCCGCACCACCCGTGACCATGTACTTCTTAGGAACGGCCTTGCCCATTACTTGCTCGCTACCTCTCGCAGTCGCTCGGCCGCGGTCTCCGGCGGCACATCGTTGATGAACACGCTCATGCCGGATTCGGAACCCGCGAGGAACTTCAGCTTGCCGGAAGTGCGGCGGATGGTGAAAAGCTCGAGGTGCAGCGCGAAGTCGTCACGGTTGACGCCCTCGAACTCGTCCAGCGTGCCGAAGGGAGCCTGGTGCCACGCCGCGATGTACGGCGTCGGCGGCTCGCCCTCTCCGAAGATCCGGTCGAAGCGCTTCAAGAGTTCCAGATAAACCTGGGGGAACTCTGTGCGCGCGGCGTCGTCGAGCCCGAGCAGGTCCGGGACCTGCCGCTTCGGATACAGGTGCACCTCGTAGGGCCAGTGCGCCGCGTACGGCACGAAGGCCACCCAGTGCTCGGCGTCGATGACGATGCGCTCGCCGTCCGCGAGCTCCTTCTCGACCACGTCCGCGAAGAGGTTGCGGCCGCCGGTCTGCTCCTTGTGCTGCGCGACGGAGCGGAGCATCAGGGCGGTGCGCGGGGTGGTGAAGGGGTAGCCGTAGATCTGGCCGTGCGGGTGGCCGAGGGTCACGCCGATCTCGGCGCCCCGGTTCTCGAAGCAGAAGACCTGCTCGACGGAGTCCAGGTGGGAGAGCTCGGCGGTCCGGTCGGTCCACGCCTCCAGGACGAGCCCCGCCTGCTCCTCGCTGAGGTCGGCGAAGGACTTGTCGTGGTCGGAGGTGAAGCACACGACCTCGCAGCGGCCGGAGTCACCGGCGAGCGAGGGGAAGCGGTTCTCGAAGACGGCCACGTCGTACGAGGAGTCCGGGACCTCGCTGAGCCGGTCGCCCTCGGTCGGGCAGAGCGGGCACTGGTCGGCCGGCGGGTGGTAGGTGCGTCCCTGGCGGTGCGAGGCGATCGCGACCGCGTCGCCGAGCAGCGGGTCGCGGCGCACCTCGGAGGTGGTGACGGTGCGGTCGAGGGGGCGACGGTCGACCGCCTCCCGCACGACGTCGTCGCGCGAGTCGTAGTAGATGAGCTCGCGCCCATCAGCCAGCCGGGTCGACGTCTTCTTCACGTCCGACACTCCTCATCGCACCAAACAAACAGAACCGAACACAACAAAGCATAAGCCAACAGGGCCGTCAAGGGAACGGCACTGTCCGGAGTGTCCGGGCCACTCCGGGGTACTTCGAGCTACTCCGGAGTACTCCCGATCACAATCAAACAAAGAACATCAAGGTAAGTGTTCACTTATTGAACGCTGAGGCGTAGGTTCCGGTCTGATTCAGTTCGCGCAACGAAGCGAGTTCCCATGCAGTCCCCCACACTGTCTGCCTCCACAACCCTGGCCGAAGGGCTACGGCTGCCCACCAACGGCCTCGACTACGCGATCCTCGCGATCTACTTCGTCGTCGTCCTCGGCATCGGCTTCATGGCCCGCCGCTCGGTGAAGACGAGCCTCGACTTCTTCCTCTCCGGGCGCTCCCTGCCCGCCTGGGTCACGGGTCTCGCCTTCGTCGCCGCCAACCTGGGCGCCACCGAGATCCTCGGTATGGCCGCGACCGGCGCACAGTACGGCGTCGCCGTCGTCCACTGGTACTGGATCGGTGCCATCCCGGCCATGGTCTTCCTGGGCCTGGTCATGATGCCGTTCTACTACCGCTCGAAGGTGCGCTCGGTCCCGGAGTTCCTGCTCCAGAGGTTCGACAAGTCCGCACACCTGCTCAGTTCGATCCTGTTCGCCTTCGCGGCCATCCTGATCGCGGGCGTCAACCTGTACGCCCTGTCGATCGTCGTCGAGGCGCTGCTCGGCTGGCCGCAGTGGGTGGCCATCGTGGTCGCGGGTGCCTTCGTCCTCGCGTACATCACCATCGGCGGCCTCTCCTCCGCGATCTACAACGAGGTCCTCCAGTTCTTCGTGATCCTGGCGGCCCTCATCCCCATCTGCATCATCGGCCTCAAGCGGGTCGGCGGCTGGGGCGGCATGAGCGACGCACTGACCGCCCAGCACGGCGACAACTTCATGTCGGCCTGGGGCGGCACGGGTATCGGTGACGCCAACCCGCTCGGCGCGAACTGGCTCACGATCATCCTCGGCCTGGGCTTCGTGCTCTCCTTCGGCTACTGGACGACGAACTTCGCCGAGGTGCAGCGCGCCCTGTCCGCCAAGAACCTCTCGGCGGCCCAGCGCACCCCGCTGATCGCCGCGTTCCCGAAGATCTTCATCGTCTTCCTGGTGATGATCCCGGGCATGGTCGCCGCGGTGCTCGTCCCGAAGATCGGCGGCCCCGGCTCGGACCTCACCTACAACGACGCGATCCCGTACCTGATGCAGGAGCTGCTGCCGAACGGTGTGCTCGGCATCGCGGTGACCGGCCTGCTCGCCGCCTTCATGGCGGGCATGGCGGCGAACGTCTCGTCCTTCAACACCGTGTTCACGTACGACATCTGGGCCAAGTACGTGAAGACCGACAAGCCGGACGGGTACTACCTGAAGTTCGGCCGTCTGATCACGGCGATCGGTGTGGTGGCGTCGGTCGGTACGGCGTTCATCGCGTCGTCGTTCTCGAACATCATGGGCTACCTGCAGACCCTGTTCTCCTTCTTCAACGTCCCGATGTTCGTCGTCTTCATCATCGGCATGTTCTGGAAGCGCGCGTCCATGAAGTCGGGCGTCTGGGGCCTGCTCGCGGGCACGACGGCCGCGATGGTCAACTACTTCTACATCTACAAGCAGGGTGTCATCGACATCCCGACCGACCAGGGCGCCAACTTCGTCTCGGCGATCGTCGGTTTCGTCGCGGGCGCCGTCGTCATGGTGGTCGTCACCCTCTTCACGGCTCCCAAGCCGGAGGCGGAGCTGGCAGGCCTGGTGTACGGCACGACGGCCCCGGGCCTGGAGGAGCCGCCCGCCGAGGGCGACGACGCCTGGTACCGCAAGCCGGCCCTGCTGGGCTGGGGTGCCATCGTCGTGGCCGCGCTCTGCTACCTCCCCTACTCCCTCTGATCGGAGGCTCACCTCACCATGTCTGAACTCCAGAACGAAGTCTCCGAGTTGGAGGCCAAGTCGGCGACGGCGGCCCGCCTCTTCGACATCCGGCGCATCATCGGCGGCCTGTTCGTCCTGTACGGCGTGATCGTCACCATCGCCGGCATCACGGCCTCGGACGCCGACCTCAAGAAGGCCGAGGACATCAACATCAACCTGTGGACGGGCCTCGGCATGCTCGCCCTGGGGCTGTTCTTCCTGGTCTGGCTCAAGCTGCGTCCCACGGCGCCGCCCACGCCGGACGAGGCCGAGTAGCTCCTCCTCCACGGGCTGTACAGGGCCGGAGTGCATCGCCGACGGGCGACGCACTCCGGCCCTTGCCGTTTCCTCGCTGCCTCAACTGCCCCGCGATAGCGGCGCGTTAGCGGCCGGGCGACAGGACGCCAACGGGTCCCGGCAGAGTGGTGGTCGTACCGAGGGAACAACGACACCGACCGCCTCAGGGGGACCCGAAATGCGTACCGCCACCACCACCGCCCGCACCGCCCGCCGCCGCAGCCTGCGGATCGCCGCCGCGACCCTGACCGCGGTCGCGGGGCTGACCCTGACCGCCTGCTCCGGCTCGGACACCGGCGCGAAGTCCGAGGGCCGCGCGGACCTCGGCATGGCCGCCGACCAGGCCGCCGACCGGTCCGCCGACTCCGGGTCCCAGGCGCAGGGTTCCGACGCCCGGGCGAGCGGCACCGGCACCGGCACCGGCACAGACAGCGCCCACTCCGCCGGCAAGCAGGCGAACAGCCCCCAGACCGGCGGGAAGACGAAGGCGAGCATCGAGCGCTGCCACACCTCCGGCCTCAAGGCGTCCTTCAACACCGGCGGCGACGCGGTCCCGGACCCGGACGCGGACGGCGCGACGACCACCAGCGTGCTGCTGACCAACAAGGGCAGCGCCGCCTGCACGATCGGCGGCTTCCCGGGTGTGGACCTCGCGACGGAGAACGGCGTGGACCCCGCCACGGGCGGTGAGGGCGGCCGCTGGTCGCTGGCCCGCTCGTCGGCCAAGTACAGCAAGATCACCCTGCAGCCGGGCGACAGCACCGACTTCACCATCAACGTCGCCCTGACCGACGACGACGAAGGCTTCTGGGCGCCCGCCTACGCGCTCATCACGCCGCCCGACGAGACCACGTCGATCACCCTGGCCTGGCCCTGGAGCCCGCTCGTCGACCAGCGCGGCGCGACCCGCCCGGCCACCTTCGTCAACCCCATCGGCTGAGACCCTGTCCATGAGCAAGGCGCGACGGTGGGAAACGCACAAGTCCCGTACCGCTCAGGAGCGGTACGGGACTTGGGATGGAGCGCTGGGCAGGCCTTGCACCTGCATTTCCCCGCAGGAAGCGGGGCGTCCTTCCTTGGACGACCAACGCACTGTCCGGCGACCGCAGTTGCGGCGACCAACAAGATCAACTATAGCTCAGGAATCCGGATCTGGCGAGTCCGGGGATGTGGAGGAGGACGAGGACGTGGCGACGGGCCCCGCCCGGTCCAGCAGCCCCGTACGCGCGGCCAGCGCGGCCGCCTCCAGTCGGGAGCCGACACCCAGCTTCATCAGCACCCGCTGGACGTGCGTGCGCGCCGTGGACGGGGCGATGCCCATGCCCGCCGCGATCAGCCGCGTATCCTCACCGTCCGCGACCCGGACCAGGACCTCGACCTCACGCGGCGTCAGCATCTGGAGCAGCCGCTGGCCCTCGTCGTCGGGCTGGGCCACCGGGTTCAGAAGTTCACTGAACGCGCCCTGGAGCAGGGCGGGAGCCACCGCCGCCTCGCCCGCCCTGGCCTTCATCAGGGCGCGCTCGACGCCCTCGATGCGCTCGTCGTGCCGTACGTAACCGGAGGCGCCGGCCGCGAACGCCGCGGCGATGCCCCGCGGCGACGGGACGGGGCCGAGGACCACGACCGCCACCTGCGGCCGCTCCCGTTTGATCCGGATCACCGGGTCGAACGTGCCCGGTTCCGCCGGGGTCGCCGTGCCGATGAGGCAGACTTCGGGCGCCCGGGAGATGACCAGTTCGGCGGCGCCCGCGGCGGGCGCGGCCGCGGCGAGCACCCGGTGCCCGCGCAGCTTCAGGGCCGAGGCGAGTGCCTCGGCGAGCAATCGGTGGTCGTCGACCACCATGAGCCGCACACCCATTGAGCCAACCCCCCAAATCGCCCCAGAAGCAGCTTTGGACTCCCGGGCCCCCCACGGACAGGCGAGCCCCCCGACTCCCCGTCCCCTTTTATCCCCCGGAAGCTACACGCTTGTTCGACGTTGCGCGCCCCCTACCGGAGAGAAGCGGCCCGCAATGCTGAAATCCCCGTCTTTCAGGGGCGATGGCGGGTACAGGAGCGCATATGACGACGGCCCCGCCCCGTCACCGGGAGCGGGGCCGTCGACCGGCTCTGCGGGCAGCCTACTTGGCGGTGAAACCGATCGCCGCGTACTGCTTGTCGTCCGCCGAGTACGGCTCGCTGATCAGGGCCTTGCCCAGGAACAGCCGGCCGTTGGAGTACAGCATCTCGGAGGACCTGGGCACCATCCGGCTCAGCACGCTGCGCACGGTCTGCGTCCCGGGCGTCTCCAGGAGCATGGTCTGCTTGCCGCCCTCGGGATCGATGGTGACGACCTGGGCGCCCTTGTCGTACGGGCCGTCCTTGTACGCCAGCACGTTGCCGCCGTCCATGCGCAGCGGGAAGATCTCGTAGTCCGCGCCGCTGTCGAAGCGGTCACCGGTGATCTTTCCGTCGGCCAGGGAGAACGACACGATCTCGTTGACCTGGTCGGTGCCGCTGCCGTCGTGCTGCTCCGAGGGCAGGTACAGACGGTCGTTGCCGACGACGACGCCCTTGCAGCCGTGCACCTCGCCGACCTCGCAGTCGACGTCGTACTTGTCCGGATCGATGGTGATCTTGGCGCGCAGCTTGTTGCCGGTGTCGTCGAGCGAGAACGCGTCGGTGTACTTGACCTCTTCGCCGAGCGCGACACCGAAGGTGACCGGCTTGGAGGAGAACACCGAGAGCAGGTTGACGCTGCCGGGCTGGCCGGGGACCTTGTACGTCGATCTGGGCTTGCCCGAGGCCGGGTCGAGGACCTGGACCTCGTACGTCTCCGCGTCGAAGTCACCGCACTTGCGGACCGCGACGAGCTGCTCGCCGCCGCGGTAGCCGACGTCCTCGCAGCTGCCCTGCTGCGGCTTCCACAGCGACTTGCCGGACGTGATGTCGAAGGCCGCGCCACCGTCGTAGCCGCCGCCGACCGCCAGCGTGGTGCCGCTGATGGACAGCTCCTTGAACGCGATCTTCTGCCCGCTGAGCTCGACGCTGTCCGACCACACCTTTTTCCCGGTGTTCACGTCGAACACCGTGACCTCGGTGCACTTGAAGTAGTCCTTGTCCTTCTTGCGCTTGCCGTCCTCGGAGAGCACGGCGGCCAGACCCTCCTCGGTCACCTCCGGCGAGGCGCCGCAGGTCTGCCCGGACAGCGGCAGGGTCCACTTCTTGGTGCCCGAGTCCGGCTCGTAGCCGATGAGCTGGTCGAGGTCCGCCTTGGCGTACGTGGAGTCGGTCAGCCAGGAACCCGCCACGCTCCACACGGCGTCCTTGGCCACCTCGGGCGCGGGCAGCTGGAAGGCGATGCTCGCCGAGGTGCTGGCCGGGGCCTTCTCCTCGCCCGCGCCGCCGAGGCCGCCGTCCTTGCCGTTGCCGCCGTCCTTGTCGCCGTCGGCGGAGTTCTTCTTGTCGTCCTTGCCGTCGTCGGAGGAGCTCGCGTAGAAGATCCCGGCGCCGACGATCAGGGCGATCACCACGACGGCCGCGGTGATGATCCAGGCGATCGGCGAGGGCTTCTTGCCGCCACCGCCGCCCGGCGCGGCCATCGGCGTGGTGGGCGGCTGCGGGTAGCCGTACTGCTGCTGCCCGTACTGCGGCTGCTGGCCGTACTGCGGCTGTCCGTAAGGCTGCTGGCCGTACGCGGGCGGCTGCTGCGGAGCCTGCGGCGGCTGCTGCTGCGGCGGCTGGCCCGGGTAGCCGTAGCCCGGCGCGCCCTGCGGCGGCGGGGGCGGTGTCTGCGGGTAGCCGTATCCGGGGCCGTCCTGCGGCGGCGGGGGCGGGGTCGGGGCGCCGAAGCCGCCGGGCGGAGGCGGGGTGGGCGCGCCGAAACCACCGGCGGGCGGCCCGGCCGGAGGCTGGGGCTGGGGCTGGGGCTGGGGCTGGGGCTGGGGAGCCTGCGGGGACTCGGGCTGCTTGCGCATCGGGTCCTGCGGCGGCTCGTTCGGCGGCTGCTGCGGGGGCGGGGGCGGCTGCGTCATGACGTGGGTACCTCGGGGTGCCTGAAGACGGGGACGGAGAGTTGCGGGAGGTGCGCGGGGCGCGTGACGTCAGTCGCCGTACGCCAGCATCAGCTTCTGCTGGCCCTTGGCGCTGCCGGACAGGTTGGTGGCGGAGAGGTAGAAGCGCCCGTCGACCCAGGCGACGTCCTTCGAGTAGAAGCCGCTCTCGATCTCGGCCGCGCCCGCCGGGTTCTGCATCAGCGTCTTCGGCGTGTGCGAACCGGAGACCGGGATGGACACCACGCGGCCCGGGTCGCCGCCGTACGACGCCTCCATGTACGCGACCACGGCGCCGTTCTCGACCTTCAGCGGCAGCAGCGACTGGTCCTCGGGCGACTTGGCGCGCCAGCGCTCCTTGCCGCTGGTGAGGCTGATCGCGACGACCTCGTTCGCGCCGCCCGTCTTGCCCTTGGTCGGGATGTAGAGCGTGGAGGCGTCCGCGGTCACCCCCTGGCAGCCGTCCAGGTTCCGGGTGAGGAAGGAGAAGCTGGCGCCGCAGGCGGTGTCGAGGCCGTCGACGCCGAGGCTCTGCGCGGCGGAGCTGTTGTCCTTGTACCCGGAGATGTCGTACACCTTTTTGTCGTCGTTCTGCGCGTAGACGACCAGCGGGCTCACGGAGTAGACGTGGGAGATCGACCAGTCCTTGGGGTACTTCTTCGTCCACAGGGCCTTGCCGGTGTCCGGGTCGAGCTGGCGCAGCTCCTCGTGCGCCTTGTCGCCGCCCGCGCCGCAGGACGCCACCGAGAGCAGCTTGTCCTTGTTGCCGGTGTAGGCCTTGGGGAAGCAGTCGGTGCCGTACTGCTCGACGGCGAACTTCTTCTTCGCGCCGGTCTTGGCGTCCAGGGCGAGCCCCGACATCGAGCGGCCGACCATCAGGGTGTCGCCGCCGACGTAGGTCAGCGAGATGCTGTTGCCGGTGCCGTCGAAGTAGTCGTCCTTGCTCTCCCGCTCGGGGATCTTCGCCGTCCAGCCCTTCGCGCCGGTGGCCAGGTCGATCTCCTGGACCTGGTTGCAGTTGGCGCGGGAACTCGTGCCGCTCATGTACGCGACGACGATCTTCCCGGCGTCGGACGGGGTCTTCGTGACGGAGCAGATCTTCTGCGGCAGCGTGATCGCGGGCCAGCTGACCTTGCCGTCCGCGATGTCGTACCCCAGGACCTCCTTGTACGCGGCCTTGACCGCGACCTTGTCGGTGATCCACATGCCGGGGGCGTTGGCACCGTCGCTGCTCACCTTGGGGGCCGTCTTGTACCAGAGGACCTTGGACTCGCCGTCCTGGCGGCCCGCGTTGAGGTCCTCCTCGCCGCCGTGGCCGTCTCCCTGGCCGTCGCCCGGGTCGACCGGCGCGGACGCGGACGTCTTGGGGTCCTTGTTCTTGCCGGCGGTGTCCTTCTTGCCGTCCTCGTCGTCGTTGCTGCCGACCACGGCGAAGACGACGGCGCCCGCGACGACCACCAGGGCCACGGCCGCGGCCGCGATCACCCAGGTCCTGCGCTTGACGCCGTTGCCGTTGCCGCCCGGCGGGGGCGGCGGCTGCTGCGGCGGGTAGCCGTACTGCGGCTGCTGCCCGTAGGGGCCGGGCTGCTGGGCGTACGGGCCCGGCTGCTGGGGGTAGCCGTACGGGCCGGGCTGCTGCTGCGGCTGGCCGTAGGGGCCCGGCTGCTGCGGCGGCTGGTTGTACGGTCCCGGCTGCTGCGGCTGGCCGTACGGGCCGGGCTGCTGCTGGCCGTAGGGGCCGGGCTGCTGTTCCTGGGGGTAGCCGTAACCGGGCTGCGGCGGCGGAGGCGTCTGCGGCGGACCGGCCGGCGGAGGCGTCTGCGGCGGACCGGCCGGTGGCGCGGCCGGCGGAGGTGGCGTCGGGGCCGGCTGTGAGCCCGGCGACGACGGCTGAGAGTTCCGTGGATCCTGTGGATTCTGTGGATCTTGTGGTGCTCCGAAGCCACCGGACGGCGGCTGGCTGGGCGGCTGAGTCATCAGCGCTCCCCCCTTGTCACTGCTGATGTACCGGCACGCCTGGGTGGTTTCCGGACTTTCTCAGGTCGGTCACGGGTGCGCTCAGGCCGCCCCCAGCCGCCCTTTCTATCACTCTGGACACCCATGCGAAGGGCCGGTCGAGCCCCTGTTCCCAAGGGTGGACCGGCCCGTGATGCGTCCGTTACGCGCCTACACGAGGCCTTCACGCATCGTCGGCCAGTTCCAGCCAGCGCATTTCCAAGTCCTCGCGCTCGGCCACCAGTTCCCGCAGCTCGGCGTCGAGCCCGGCGACCTTGCCGAAGTCCGTGGCGTTCTCGGCGATCTGCGCGTGCAGCTTGCTCTCCTTGGCGGAGACCTTGTCCATCTGCCGCTCGATCTTCTGCAGTTCCTTCTTGGCGGCACGGGAGTCGGCGGCGGAGGGGCCGGACTTCGCGGCGCCCGCGGGGGCCGCGGCCGGTGCCGGGGAGGCGGCGTCGATCATCCGCTGCCTGCGCTCCAGGTACTCCTCGATGCCGCGCGGCAGCATCCTCAGGGTGGCGTCGCCGAGCAGCGCGTACGTGTTGTCGGTGGTGCGCTCGATGAAGAACCGGTCGTGGGAGATCACGACCATGGAGCCCGGCCAGCCGTCGAGCAGGTCCTCCAGCTGCGTCAGGGTCTCGATGTCGAGGTCGTTCGTCGGCTCGTCGAGGAAGAGGACGTTCGGCTCGTCCATGAGAAGACGCAGCAGCTGGAGGCGGCGCCGCTCACCACCGGACAGGTCCCCCACGGGAGTCCACTGCTTCTCCTTGCTGAACCCGAACTGCTCGCACAGCTGGCCCGCGGTCATCTCGCGGCCCTTGCCCAGGTCGACGCGGTCACGGATCTGCTGGACGGCTTCCAGGACCCGCAGCGAGGCGGGCAGTTCGGTCACGTCCTGCGACAGATAGGCGAGCCGGACCGTCTTGCCGACGACGATCTTCCCGGCGACGGGCTGCTCCTCGCCCCGCGTGCGGGCGGCGTCGGCGAGGGCGCGCAGCAGGGACGTCTTGCCCGCTCCGTTCACCCCGACCAGGCCGACGCGGTCGCCGGGGCCGAGGTGCCAGGTGAGGTGCTTGAGCAGCACCTTCGGGCCGGCCTGGACGGTCACGTCCTCCAGGTCGAAGACGGTCTTGCCGAGCCGGGCGTTCGCGAACTTCATCAGCTCGCTGGTGTCGCGCGGCGGCGGGACGTCGGCGATGAGTTCGTTGGCGGCCTCGATGCGGTAGCGGGGCTTGGAGGTGCGGGCGGGGGCGCCGCGGCGCAGCCAGGCCAGCTCCTTGCGCATCAGGTTCTGCCGCTTGGTCTCTTCGGTCGCGGCGATCCGCTCGCGCTCGGCGCGGGCGAACACGTAGTCCGAGTAGCCGCCCTCGTACTCGTAGACGTCGCCCTTCTGCACGTCCCACATGCGGGTGCAGACCTGGTCGAGGAACCAGCGGTCGTGCGTGACGCAGACGAGCGCGGAGCGGCGGGCCTGGAGGTGGCGGGCGAGCCAGGAGATGCCCTCCACGTCGAGGTGGTTGGTGGGCTCGTCGAGGATGAGCAGGTCGGGGTCGTCGATGAGCAGCTTCGCCAGCGCGATACGGCGCCGCTCGCCGCCGGAGAGCGGGCCGATGACCGTGTCGAGGCCCTGCTCGAAGCCCGGCATGTCGAGGCCGCCGAAGAGTCCGGTCAGCACGTCGCGGATCTTGGCGTTGCCCGCCCACTCGTGGTCGGCGAGGTCGCCGATCACCTCGTGCCGGACGGTCGCCGCCGGGTCGAGGGAGTCGTGCTGCGTGAGTACGCCCAGGCGCAGGCCGCCGCTGTGCGTGACCCGTCCGGTGTCGGCCTCCTCCAGCTTGGCGAGCATCCGGATCAGGGTCGTCTTCCCGTCCCCGTTCCGGCCGACCACACCGATCCGGTCGCCTTCCGAAACGCCGAGGGAGACGCCGTCGAGCAGGGCCCGTGTGCCGAAGACCTTCGTGACGTTCTCGACGTTGACCAGATTGACTGCCATTTCGCTCCTGCCGCGGGGGTACCTGTACTCCAGCGTAGTCGGGGTCTTGGGGTGGGCTTCGCGCCGTGGGGGTCGCGGGTGCGTTGCCGGGTGCGGGCCGGCGGGGGCTGGTCGCGCAGTTCCCCGCGCCCCTGAGATGCGCACTGCGTGCGCCATCTCGTGGGGCAGCGCGAGACACGCGCCCTCCTGGGGCTGTGGCGAAGCCGTATGCCTCAGGGGCGCGGAACTGCGCGAGAAGCCCCACCGGCCGTGACCGGCCGCGGAGCTGCTACGGCCGGTCACGGCGGTGGCGCACCCGCCCCGAAACTCCCCGCACCAGCGGAGCGACCTCGCGGGGCCGCGCGATCCGGCCCTGGCCGAGGGCGGGCGGCGGGAGCGGGTGGCCGCGGGAGGCCATGGCGGCGTGCAGGCCGAACAGGGCGACCGTGCCGAGGGGAAGCGCGGCGCGGCGCAGACGGCGGCGGCGCCGTCCCGCGGGCGGGCGGGTGTTCTTCATGAACGGCAGCGTCGCGCGCCCGGCGCCCACCGCGACAGCGTCCGGCTACTCAGGTCCGGGGTGAGTACGCGGGGGGAGGCCGGGACCTCGCTAGAAGGCCTCGAAAACGCGGGCGGCGCCCGGCGCGGGCGAAGGAGCCACCCGTGCCGTCCGGCAGGTTCCGGAGGTGGCCAGTGCGTCGGCGATCCGATGCGCGGCCGCCTCGTCCGCCGCCAGGAAGGCGGTCGTCGGGCCCGAGCCCGAGACCAGGGCCGCCAGAGCGCCGCCGGACGTGCCCGCGTCGAGGGTTGCCTGCAGGGACGGGAAGAGGGACAGGGCGGCGGGCTGGAGGTCGTTGGTGACGGTCGCGGCCAGGGCCCGTACGTCGCCGGTGCGCAGGGCGTCCAGGAGGGCGGGGGACGCGACGGGGTCCGGGGCCCGGGGGGTCAGCCGGTCGAACTCCCGGTACACCGCGGGTGTGGACAGGCCACCGTCCGCCACGGCGAAGACCCACCAGAACTGCCCGCCCACGTCGAGGAGTTGCAGCTTCTCGCCGCGTCCGGTGCCGAGCGCCGCCCCGCCGACCAGACTGAACGGCACGTCGCTGCCCAACTCGGCGCAGATGTCGAGGAGTTCCTCGCGCGAGGCCCGGGTCCCCCAGAGCGCGTCACAGGCCACGAGCGCGCCCGCCGCGTCCGCGGAGCCGCCCGCCATGCCGCCCGCGACGGGGATGCCCTTGGCGATGTGGATACGGACCTTCGGGTCGCCGAGCCCGTGCCGCTCGGCAAGGGCGATCGCCGCGCGCGCGGCCAGGTTCGTACGGTCGAGGGGGACCTGGTCGGACCCCGGACCCGTGCAGGTCAGGGTCAGGGAGTCCGCGGGCTCGACCGTCACGTCGTCGTACAGGCCGACGGCGAGGAAGACGTTGGCCAGGTCGTGGAAGCCGTCGGGGCGGGCGGCGCCCACCGCGAGCTGGACATTGACCTTGGCGGGGACGCGTACGGTCACCGATGTCACTGCTTGGCCTCCGCGATCCGCGCGAACTCCTCGACCGTCAGGGCCTCGCCGCGCGCCTGCGGCGACACTCCGGCCGCGACGAGCGCCGCCTCGGCCGCGGCGGCCGAACCGGCCCATCCGGCGAGCGCCGCGCGCAGCGTCTTGCGGCGCTGGGCGAACGCGGCGTCGACGACGGCGAAGACCTCTTCCTTGGACGCGGTCGTGGCGACCGGCTCGTCCCGGCGGACCAGGGCGACGAGGCCGCTGTCGACGTTGGGCGCGGGCCAGAACACGTTGCGCCCGATGCTGCCCGCGCGCTTGACCTGCGCGTACCAGTTGGCCTTGACGGACGGGACGCCGTAGACGCGCGAGCCGGGGCCGGCGGCGAGCCGGTCGGCGACCTCGGCCTGGACCATGACGAGGGTGCGCTCGATGGTCGGGAAGCTGTCGAGCATGTGGAGGAGGACGGGGACCGCGACGTTGTACGGGAGGTTCGCGACGAGGGCGGTCGGGGCCGGGCCCGGGAGCGCGGTCACCTGCATCGCGTCCATGTTGACCAGGTCGAAGGCGTCCTTCTTGGCTGGGAGGCGGGCCGCGATCGTGGCGGGCAGCGCGGCGGCGAGCGTGTCGTCGATCTCTACGGCGGTCACGTGCCGGGCCGCGTCGAGCAGCGCGAGGGTGAGCGAGCCGAGGCCCGGGCCGACCTCGACGACCACGTCGTCCGCGGTGACTTCCGCGGTGCGGACGATCCGGCGGACCGTGTTGGCGTCGATGACGAAGTTCTGGCCGCGTTGCTTCGTGGGGCGGACGCCGAGGGCGGCGGCCAGCTCGCGGATGTCGGCGGCGCCGAACAGGGGGCCTTGGGGGTCAGGGGTGCTCACCGTTCAAGGGTACGGGGCGCCTTCGCCCCGGGGTCACCCGTGCGGCCCGGAGCGCCCGTGCGGCCGGCAGCACCCGTACGGCCCGGGTCAGCCGTGCAGCCGGGGCCCGCAGTGCGGCCAGGGGCTCGCTCCGCGCCGCACGTACAGCTTCTTCGCCCGGTACGTCTGCTCGGCGGCCGGGGCGTCCTGGGGGCGGCCCGAGCCGCCGAGGCTCTGCCAGGTCTGCGTGTCGAACTGGTAGAGGCCGCCGTAGGTGCCGGTCGCGTCGGTGGCGGCGGGACGGCCGCCGGACTCGCAGGAGGCCAGCGAGGACCAGTTCAGGGTGTCGGTGCCCGCGACGGAGGTGGGCATCGGCCGTGTCCCGACCCGGATCAGCTGGGTCCGCGGTTCGCGCACCGTCTCGGACTTCACGAGGCGCGGCTTCTGCCGGACGCCGTTGACGGTGCGCACCGCGTACGTGACGCGCCGCATGCCGGGTTCGCCGGCCTGGGTGACGATCTCCGTGCCCTGGAACGACGCGGGGTCCTCGGTGCGCTCGGTCGCGTACGGGATGGGTTCCTCGCGTACTTCCTTCGTGCCGGTCACCCGCATCACGGTGATCGTCTGCCCATCGCGCGGGAAGCTCGTCGCGGGCGCGGAGGTGGTGTCCTGGCCGTGCAGCGTGATGCCGGCCTCGTCGACGGCCTCGCGCACGGTGGCCGCGTTCGTGCGCAGGGTGCGGCGCCGTCCGTCGGCCATGACGGTGACGCTGCGCTCGGTGCGGACGTCGAGGTCGAGGCCGTGCCGCTCGATGCGGTGGGAGCGGGAGGTGGAGACGTACGCGCCCTCGGCCCGCACGCCGAGCTGTCTGAGCGCCCCGTCGACGGTGTGCGCGGTCGTCCACACCTGGCGGCGCTGTCCGTCGAGGGTGAGGCGTACGGGGCGGCCGTAGCGGATGGCGACCTCGTCGCCGCTGGCCAGCGCGGCGGCGCGGCCGGGCGCCACGATGTCGTGCGCGCCGACGTCGACGCCCTCTTCGGTGAGGAGTTCCGTCACGTCGTCGGCGAAGGTGTGCAGCGTGCGCTCCTTGCCGTCGACGCTGAGCCGGATCGCCTTGTCGTCGGCGACGAACGCGGAGGTGCCGCCCGCGAGGAACGCGACGACGAGGGCCTGCGGAAGCAGCCGGCGCAGCGTCTCGGGGCGCTGGTCGGACTTCTTGCGGCGCGCGGCCCGTCGGGCGGCGGCGCGCCCCGCCGGCCGGTCCGGGGACTGGTCCGCGGAATGGTCGGGCAGCGTGCGCGCGCCCCCGGGCGGCCGGACGCCGCCCCCTGGCGTCTGGTGCGGCAGCCGTGGCTCGGTGACGGCTTCGGCCCGCTCGTACTCGTAGGCGGGCCGGTAGGTGTCGAAGGCGGGCCGAGGCGTGTCGAAGGCGCCGGCGGCCTCGTACGGGCCCTGCGCGTTCGGCTCGGTCGCCGCGTCATCACCGGCGTAGGGCCGGTACGTCCCGTACGTGTCCTCGTACATGTCCTCGTACGTCTCGTACGGCGTATTGCTCACGACGACGCTCCAGGCGCTCCAGGGGTCCGCCCCCGGGCGGGGGCGGAGCAAGCGAGCAGAACCTAGCGGAGCGCCGGTCACTCTCCAAAGCAACGCGACTACGCAGTGTCGCGATGCCGCCCGAAGGCCGAAGGCGTGCGGGCCGAAGCCGTTATCGGTCAGTAACCGAAGGCGCGGGCCGTGTTGGCGGAGACCGCTGTCGCGAGGGCTTCCTCGGTGACGTCCTTGACCGCCGCCATCGCGCGCAGCGTGACCGGAATGAGATACGGCGCGTTAGGCCGACCGCGGTACGGGGCCGGGGTCAGGAACGGCGCGTCGGTCTCGACGAGGACCAGTTCGAGGGGCGCCACGGCGAGGGCGTCGCGCAGCGGCTGCGCGTTCTTGAACGTCATGTTGCCCGCGAAGGACATGAAGTAGCCGTTCTCCGCGCAGACTTGGGCCATGGCGGCGTCGCCGGAGTAGCAGTGGAAGACGGTGCGCTCGGGGGCGCCCTCCTCCTTCAGGACGCGTAGCACATCGTCGTGGGCGTCGCGGTCGTGGATGACGAGCGCCTTGCCGTGCCGCTTGGCGATCTCGATGTGGGCCCGGAAGGACCGCTCCTGGGCGGCCTTGCCCTCGGGTCCGGTGCGGAAGTAGTCGAGGCCGGTCTCGCCGACGCCCTTGACCTGCGGGAGCGCGGCGAGCCGGTCGATCTCGGCGAGCGCCTCGTCGAGCCCGGCGTCACCGAGCGGCTGCCGGGCGCCCTGCCGCGACCATCCGTCGGGATCGCCATGGACGATGCGGGGAGCCTCGTTCGGGTGCAGGGCCACGGTCGCGTGCACGCTCGCGTGTGCCTTCGCCACCTCGGCCGCCCAGCGGGAACCGGCCAGGTCGCAGCCGACCTGGACCACGGTCGTCACGCCCACCGATGCCGCCTTGGCGAGGCCCTCCTCCACGGTGCCCGCCTGCATGTCCAGGTGGGTGTGCGAGTCGGCGACCTCGACCGCGAGAGGTGCGGGCAGCGGCGGCGGGGTGACGTCCTTGGAACGCTCGGGGCTCATGCCCCGATCCTACGAAGCCGTGCTCACGCCTCCTTCTTGTGGTGCCCGAAGGGGTGCAGCAGGTCGGACAGGTGCCAGTGGTGGCGCTCCCCGGCCGGGACCGTGACCCCGGGCTCGGGTGCCTCCACCGGCCCGGCGGCCGGCGCCTGATGGTGCTGCGGGTGCATCACGTCGAGCACTGAGGACACCCGGCCGGCCCGCATGATCCGTACGACGTTGCCGCCGCAGTTCAGGCAGGTGGGCCGGGTCAGCGGCGACGGCACACGCTCGCCGTTCGCCACGTACTTCACGAACTCCGCACCGTCACCGTCGACGTGGTGCTCTATCTCGTACGACTGCTCCCAGCCGTGCCCGCACCGCATGCAGGCGAACGAATACGACTCGTGAACGACGGATATCGCCGTGCCGCGACTCGGAACAGGGGGCCTCTCAGCACCGGTGGCCGTCTTGGAGACTGCGAACTCGCTCATGCCGGCTCTCCTTGTCCGCTGGACAAGCGCTGCCCGCGGGCAGCGTGGGGACGGGTACGTCCCTTCGACCAGTGGACGCCTCCGCCGGACCGAGCGCAAAAGACCTGTCGACTGTTGGAGCCGATTTGGCATTTCCCTGCCGAAACGGCCGTGGCACCCGGTCTTCGCTTTGCCTTCCAGGCTAGTCCTTTACGCGCTTATGGGGCGCCCGCAGCCGCGTTCTTTGCCGCGACCACGGCATCGAATACCTCCCGCTTGGGCAGCCCCGCGTCCGCGGCGACGGCGGCGATCGCCTCCTTGCGCCGCTCCCCCGCCTCCTCGCGCACCCGCACCCTGCGCACCAGTTCCTCGGGGGTGAGGTCGTCGCCCGACTTCTCCGGGGCGCCCTCCACGACGACGGTGATCTCGCCGCGTACGCCCTCGGCGGCCCATTCGGCGAGCTCCTTGAGAGGCCCGCGCTTCACTTCCTCGTACGTCTTGGTCAGCTCCCGGCAGACCGCCGCCCGGCGCTCCTCGCCGAAGGCCTCCGCCATCGCGGCGAGGGTGTCGTCGAGGCGGTGCGGGGCCTCGAAGTAGACGAGGGTGCGGCGCTCGTCGGCGACGTCCTTCAGGCGGGTCAGGCGCTCGCCCGCCTTGCGCGGCAGGAACCCCTCGAAGCAGAACCGGTCGACGGGCAGCCCGGACAGCGCAAGGGCGGTCAGCACGGCGGACGGGCCCGGCACGGCCGTGACCCGGATGTCGCGCTCGACCGCGGCGGCGACCAGCCGGTACCCGGGGTCGGAGACGGACGGCATGCCCGCGTCGGTCACGAGCAGCACGCGCGCGCCGCCCGCCAACGCCTCGACCAGCTCCGGCGTACGCGCGGCCTCGTTGCCCTCGAAGTACGACACGACGCGCCCGCCGACCTGTACGCCGAGCGACTGCGTGAGCCGCTTCAGGCGCCGGGTGTCCTCGGCGGCGACGACATCGGCGCCGGCCAGCTCCTGGGCGAGCCGCGGCGGGGCGTCGGCGACGTCACCGATGGGCGTACCGGCGAGCACGAGCGTTCCGGCGGACTCGGGGGCCCGGTCGGGCCGCGTCCGGGCGGGCTGCGTCTTGGCGGACTGGGGGGAATCAGGGCTTCCTGTCACGGTTCCATCCTCGCAGGGACGCGGCGGCGGCCGAGTCGGGCCCGTGCACGGGACTCGCACAGCCCGGTTCCCTACGATGGCGCGGTGACCAGTACCGCGTCGTCGTCCCACCCGACCCCGACCAGCGCCCCGCCCGAGCGGGCCCCCGCCGGGGAGCGCAAGCCCTCGGCGTGGCTGCGCGGCCTGCGCCGGTTCGGGTACCGGGCGCAGGAGAGCAGCGGTGATGTCCGCGCGCACCTCGTGCCGCCGCATCCCGCGCCGTCCTCACGGCTGTGGGCGTCGTTCGGCCTGAGCCGGTTCACGGCCGGGCAGGCGAACAGAATCCTCGGCTGGGCGGGGCCGCTCCTCGTCACGCTCGTCGCCGGTCTGCTGCGGTTCTGGAATCTCGGCAGCCCGAAGGCGGTGATATTCGACGAGACGTATTACGCCAAGGACGCGTGGGCGCTCATCCACCGCGGGTACGAGGTGAACTGGGCCAAGAACGCCAATGACCTGATCCTGGAGAAGAACGGCCACGTCGCCATTCCGACGGACGCGTCGTACGTCGTGCATCCACCGGTCGGCAAGTACGTCATCGGGATCGGTGAGTGGCTGTTCGGGTTCAACCCGTTCGGCTGGCGGTTCATGACGGCGGTCCTCGGGACGCTGTGCGTGCTGATGGTGTGCCGGATCGGCCGGCGCCTGTTCCGCTCGACGTTCCTCGGCTGTCTGGCCGGGGCGCTGCTCATGGTGGACGGCCTCGCGTTCGTGATGAGCCGCACCGCGCTGCTCGACTCGGTCCTTGTCTTCTTCGTCGTGGCGGCGTTCGGCTGCCTCGTCGTGGACCGCGACAGAAGCCGCGAACGGCTCGCGGCGGCGCTCCCCGTCGACGAACACGGCCTGGTCCGCCCGGACGCGCACATCGCCGAGACCCTGCGCCTGGGTTGGCGCCCCTGGCGGCTCCTGGCCGGCCTCTGCCTGGGCCTGGCGGCGGGCACGAAGTGGAACGGCTTCATCTACCTGGCCGCGTTCGCCCTGATGTCGGTCCTGTGGGACGTCGGTTCGCGGCGCGTGGCCGGGGCGCGTCGCCCCTATCTCGCGGTCCTGAAACGGGACGTCGTCCCCGCCTTCGTCTCCACGGTCCCGGTCGCCGTCGCCACATACGTCCTCTCCTGGCTGGGCTGGATCCTCTCCCCCACCGACGGCACCGGCGGCTACTTCCGCAACTGGGCGGCGACCGCGGGCAAGGGCGGCCACTTCACCTGGCTGCCGGACTGGGTGCGCAGCATGTGGCACTACGAGCACGAGGTCTGGGAGTTCAACACCAACCTCAGCTCGCCGCACACCTACCAGTCCAACCCCTGGAGCTGGATGGTCGACGGCCGCCCGGTCTCGTACTTCTACGAGTCCCCGTCGGCGGGCCGGGACGGCTGCCCGGCGGACGCGGCGGACAAGTGCGCCCGCGAGGTCCTGGCCCTCGGCACCCCGCTCCTGTGGTGGGCGGCCTGCTTCGCGCTCCTCTTCGTCCTGTGGCGCTGGTTCTTCCGCCGTGACTGGCGGGCGGGCGCGATCGTCTGCGGCGTCGTCGCGGGCTACGCCCCCTGGTTCCAGTACCAGGAGCGGACGATCTTCTACTTCTACGCGGTCGTCTTCGCCCCGTTCCTGTGCCTGGCCCTGGCGATGGTCCTGGGCGCGATCATCGGCAGGCCGGGCTCGAGCGAACGCCGCCGGGTGATCGGCGCGGCGTCGGCCGGGGTGCTGGTTCTTTTGATCGCCTGGAATTTCATCTACTTCTGGCCGATCTATACGGGGACGGCGGTCCCGATCGACTCTTGGCGGTCGCGGATGTGGCTGGATACGTGGGTGTAGCTGGGCGAACGTAGGTGAGGGGCGCGGCTGGTGCTGCGCCCCTCTTGGTGTTGGTCGTTGTTGATGGGCCTGGGCCGCACTCGGACGGGCCGAGTACGGGATACCTGGGCGAGGGTGCGGACGCGTCACTATCGCTCGCGGGAGCCTGCTGCCAGTCTCGGCCAGTTCTTCAGACGCCGCCCCCTGTCGCGGGCCAGGACATAGGCAGCATGGCTGGTAGTGGGAGCTCGTTATCTACGCATTACAGGTTGTCCGATCTTGATCCAGGAACGTCCACGGGAGTCCCCTCACGTCTCGACGCCTGATCGCCAGCTCGCCTGATGTTGACGGTTGGAGGCACACCACCACGGAGGGGCCTCGAAGCGCGACCGCGACTGAGACCACAGGCGCGCCGGGTTCATTTAGCGCGGATCTCGCTGAGAGACCACCAACGGAGTACTCCAACATCTAACCTCGTAGCGTTGAACTAACGCTGGGAGGGGTTGCATGAGCAAGTACCACAAGGGCTCTTTTACCAACGGATACGAAGGATACCGGAGGAGGGACCGCAAGGACGTCGAGCATGCCATCAAAAGCAGCACCATCGTGCTGGACACTAACGCCCTCCTAAGCCTTTACAGAATGGACGAATCCGCCCGACTTGAGTATTTCGACGTCCTGGATGCACTAGCCGTCAGAATCTGGATCCCGCGACAGGTAACTGACGAATTTCACCGCAATCGCATCTCTTCACTTGACGCACACTTGAATGCCTTACGCAAAAAATCAGAAGCAGTCGAAACGTCTATTGGCGAGCTAAGGGGAAGCCTTCGCGACTTCGCCAAATTGCGCTCGCTCGCCGGACCGCAAATCAAGGAGTACATGCGCCCATTCGACGACGCTCTCGCCGATATCAGCTCACGCTTGGCGAATGACCTTTCAAATTTCGACCTGACAGCCGGCAGGCTCGCATCTCATGACCCAGTGCTAGAAAAACTATCCATTCTACTCGATGGAAAGGTTGGAGAGGAACCAGACGAAGCGAAGAGATTGGCCTTTGAGGCCGAAGCACGTCACAGAGGTGAAGCAGAAATCCCTCCCGGATACAAGGATTACAAGAACAAGGGCGACGCGGGGCTTGGAGATTGCCTAATCTGGCTGCAGATGGTTGAGCATGCATCAGCCAACAAGCGATCGATACTCTTCGTCTCAACCGACGTCAAGGAAGATTGGATTAGACATCAATGCGGGTTGACTATCGGCCCACGACCGGAGCTACTGGAGGATATGCGCTCTAGAGCGGGCGTCGACTATCACCATATAACTCTTTCCGAGCTGCTATCGCTATCCGGAAAGGTGCTCGAGGTAGCCGTCAGCCAGAACACCATCAACCAAGCCTTGGTAAGACAGCAGGCGCAGGTGCGCCTTCGAGAATTGAAGAATCAGCGTGCGACCATTGCAGGCGAGCTTGATCGAGTGACGAAGGAGATGGCAGCCGGCAAGGAACTCATACAGATGCAGGACACTGAGGCTTCGAAGATTACCAAGCGAGTTGAGATGTTGACGGAAAAAATGGAGAGTGCATCGGGCAACGACAAGGCAGCCCTTCTACATGCACTCAATAACGCATCTCTCGGACTTTCGGCCAACTCCGCCGATGCCGAAGACATAGCTCGCCAAATCCGAAAGCTCGCAGAAAAGGAGATTCGCCTCTTCAACCAACTGCGGAACTTGGATAGCGTTTTGGAAGATAGTAATTGAGTAGTCCGAAGGTGCGGTTACGGGCGGGGCTTCTGTGAGAATTGTGTCGCAGAGCTGATGCGCATGCCAATACAGGCAGACCGTTTCATGAGTTTATCGACAGACGCTGCTTCGGCGCGTTTACCGCTCCAGCGAACCTACGAGTCCCGTAACGAACCCGGCCCACACCCCGGGTTCGAAGCAAAGCGCGTTGCCGTGCGGGTCTTTGCTGTCTCGTATCGCTATGCCGTGGGGCAGGTCGGCGATCTCGACACAGTCGCCGCCGCCTGATCCGCCTCCGCTGTAGGTGCTCCTGCGCCAGGTGACGCGGTCGAGTTCAGGGGCAAGTTCGGGGGCAAGTTCGGGGGCAAGCATCGTTCCTACCTCGGCTTCCTGTCCGTTACAGCTCATGCCTGACCTGCTGGATGAGGTCACGGCTGGCTGCTGGGCTCAGTGCCAGGGACCTCAGCGAGTCGAAGGCGAGCGTATAGGAGCGGATTTCCCCCGGCGTCTCCATATGTAGGGTCCCCGTGACGTGCTCCACGCGCACAACGTCGGAGAAGGCCGGTGTGGGGAAGCCGAACATCACGAACGCTCCGATGAGTCCCATGTGAGCGCCGCTGTTGCACGGGAGCACCTGGATCTCGATGTTCGGAGACTCGGCGGCCTCCAGTAGGCGATCAAGTTGCGGTGCCATCACCTTCGGCCCGCCAACGCTGTTGCGAAGCGCGACCTCTCCCTCGATGACGCACAGCCGCGGCGCCTCGTCCCGCACCAGGACTTCCTGTCGCTGCATGCGGGTGTCCACGTACTGGTCCACCTGCTCGCGGGTGAGCATCTCGGGGTTGGCGCGGTAGAGCGCCCGCGCGTAGTCGGGAGTCTGCAGCAGGCCGGCGACCAACAGGGGCTGGAACGACCGGATGTAGTCAGCCGTCTGCTCGTAGTCGATGTGGTCCGCGTACGACGGGAGCGTCGCTCCGAGATGGCGAGCCCATCCGCGCTCCCCTCCCCGCCTGGCCAGGTTCACCAACTGCTCCACGTACGCGCTGTCCTCCACGCCGTAGAAGGCGAGCAGGTCCCTCAACTCGCCCAGGGAGATACCGAGACGGGCGTTCTCAATACGACTGATCTTGGTTTTGTGACAGCCGATCCGCTCCGCTGCCTCCTCCATCGACTTGCCTGCGCCTTCACGAAGTTCGACAAGCAGCGAGGCGAGACGTCGGCGGCGGACGGTGGGTCGCGGCTGGTTCATGTGGCCCCCTTGCGCTGTGCGTTGCGCCTCAAGAGTAGGCAGGAGGAGGGCCGACGGGGTTCTTGGAAATGTTTCCAAACGGTTCGGTTGCGGTTCGAATCCATTCCAGTGCACTCTGGGTGGTGGTCGCTCAGTGCGACCGGATGGTCACCATCAGGTGATCTGTGGGGCTCGCGTCGGACGCACAGAAGACCCCCGCGATCGGTGCAAGCGATCCGGGGGCGCGGCCGGCGCTGACTAGGAGCGTCGACACATGCACACTATCGTCCGCCTCTTCGAACCGCTGCTGCGGTTTTTGTTGCCCCCGACCGGGCGACATCGGCTCGCGTCGATGGGCTCGAACCGGGCACTACCGGACTGTGGTTGCCTGCTACCGCTGTGCACGGAGTACATCCCAACCGCCCGCGCCTACCTCATGACCGACGAGCTCCGCCTCCAGCGCCATCGGCGCCGAGCTCTATGGCTCGCAGTGCATGGCGTCGACGTGGGCGCGCGCCGCATCCACGGAGTGAAGGTGGCGCGCTGATGGACGGCATCAATACCTGCCTCAGCCCAGTGACGTTCCGGTGGGACCACCATCCGCGATCAGTTGGTCTGGCCCGACGCGCCTTGTGCGCGACCTTGAGCGACTGGGGTCTCGTCACCGCCGAGGACGCTGCCCTCGTCGTCCTCTCCGAGCTGCTCAGCAACGCCGTGGTCCACGCTCAAGTACCACCGGGTGCGCAAGTTGAGACCAGGTTCGTGCGAGGAGCGGACGAAGTGCGGATCGAGGTGCATGATGCGTCGCCCGAGCCTCCGAAGGCAGTCAATGCCGATGGACTGGATTGTGGCGGGCGGGGCCTTCACCTCGTCGAGGTACTCGCGAAGTCTTGGGGGACGAGCTTCCGGGACGGGCCGGGCAAAGTCGTGTGGGCCGAGGTGTCGGCCACGCGCTGATGCGAAGGCGCGCAACTCCCACAACCTGCAACCGGGTTGGAGGTGATCTCGGGGTCCATCCCCGAGTAGCGTCGAGTCCATGACACGTTTCGAGGGATACGCGGCACTGGTCACCGGCGCGGGACGCGGAATCGGCGCCGCGGTCGCCCGCCGGCTCGCCTCCGAGGGCGCCCAGGTCCTGGTCACCGACATCGACCTGGCCGCCGCGGAGAAGACGGCCGGGGAGATCCGGGAGCGGGGCGGTGCGGCCGCCGCGTGCGTGTGCGACGTGGGCGACCGGAGGTCCG
Source organism: Streptomyces kunmingensis (assembly GCF_039533535.1). Lineage (NCBI taxonomy): Bacteria > Bacillati > Actinomycetota > Actinomycetes > Kitasatosporales > Streptomycetaceae > Streptomyces > Streptomyces kunmingensis. Next base: position 27,900 of record NZ_BAAATS010000010.1, on the reverse strand, counting down.
TGGAGGCCGCCGTCGCCGAGGCCGTCGAGAGCTTCGGGCGGCTCGACGTCCTCGTCAACAACGCCTACGCCTGCCACCCCGACGCCGCTCTCTTCGAGGACGAGGACGACGAGGCGTGGGCCCGTGACCTGGACCTCTCGCTCACCGGTGCCTACCGCTGCTGCAAGGCGGCCCTGCCGCACCTCGCCGCGTCCGGCCGTGGCGCGATCGTCAGCATCGGTTCCGTCAACGGCCTCCAGGACTTCGGCTGTCACGCCTACAGCGCGGCCAAGGCGGGCCTGATCTCCCTGACCCGCACCCTCGCGGGCCACGCGGGCCCGCGCGGCGTCCGCGTCAACCTCGTAGCCCCGGGGACGGTGCGCACCCCCGCCTGGACGGACCAGGGCCGCGACCCGGACGTCATGCGGGAGCTGTATCCGCTGGGCCGCGTCGGAGAGCCCGAGGACATCGCGGCGGCGGTGGCGTTCCTCGCGTCCAGCGACGCGGCGTGGGTGACGGGGGTGACGCTGCCCGTGGACGGCGGCATCACGGCGGTGAACTCGGGGTTCAAGCACGCAGCTCCGTAGGCCCCTTCCGAAGGCCTCACCCCGCGTGCAGCATCAGCCCGATCCCCGCCACCATCACGCCGGCGGCGAGGATCCGCGGCAGCCCGAACCGCTCCTTGAAGAACACCGCCCCGATCGCCGCTCCGACGATGATGGACGACTCCCGCAGCGCGGAGATCGGGGCGAGGTCCGCCCGCGTCTGGGCCCACAGCACCAGGCCGTACGCCGCCACGGACAGCGCGGCGCCGAGCAGCCCGCGCAGCGCGAACGGCCGCAGCCGGTCCGCCAGTTCGCCGCGCCAGCGGTACGCCGCGTACGCCGGAATCGCGATCCCCTCGCAGATCATCAGCCACGCGATGTACCCCGTCGCCGAGCCGGAGGCCCGTACTCCGAGACCGTCCACCACCGTGTACGCGGCGATGGACACGCCGGTCGCGAGCGCCGCCCCGATCGCCCGCCAGTCGGGCCGCCGCCCTGAACCCCGTAGCCCCCACACCGCGAGCCCGGTCAGGCCCGCGCACGACACCGCGACGCCCGCCGCCTGCCAGCCGCCCGGCACCTCGCCCGCGAAGACGGCCGCGAGCAGCGTCACCACGAGCGGCGCCGTGCCGCGCGCGATCGGGTACGCCTGGCCGAAGTCGCCCAGCTTGAACGACGTCATCAGCAGCACGTAGTAGGCGATGTGGATGACCGCCGACAGGATCAGGTACGGCCACGCCCCCGCAGCCGGGAACGGCGCGAACGGCGCCATGACGAGGCCGATGAGCGCGCCGCCGCCGGAGATGAGCGTGAACCCGACGAGCTTGTCGGTGATGTGGTGGGCCAGCGCGTTCCAGGACGCGTGCGTGACCGCGGCCAGCAGGACCGCGGCGGCGACTATCGGGGGCATCGGCGGGCCGGGGTCAGCCGGCGCCGTTCAGCAGCATCTCGCGGACGACCGGGCCCGCCGAGTCGCCGCCGTGGCCGCCCTGCTGCACCACCGCCGCCGAGGCGAGGTCACCGCGCCAGGCCGTGAACCAGCCGTTGGGCTCCTTCTGCCCGTCGACCTCCGCCGAACCGGTCTTCGCGCCCATGTCGGAGCCGAGCCCCGCCATCGGCTTCACGGCCGTGCCCGCGATCGCCGTGTAGTGCATCAGCTCGCGCAGCGACGCGACGGTCCCGGCCGACATGGTCCGCGACGCCTTCGCGAGGGTGCGGTGGTCGACGTCGGGCGAGACCAGGTAGGGCTGGTGGAAGGTGCCGGACTTCACGGTCGCCGCGACCGACGCCATGTTCAGCGGGTTCATCCGCACCCCGCCCTGCCCGATCAGCGAGGCCGCCATCTGCGCCTCCGACTGCACGGGCACCGAACCGTCGAAACTCGGCACTCCGATCGCCCAGTTGTCGAGGCCGAGCCCGAAGACCTGCTGCGCCTGCTTGGTCAGCGAGTCGTTCTCAAGGTCGGGGGCCTGGCTGATGAAGGCGGTGTTGCAGGACCTGGCGAAACTCGCCTTGAACGTGCCGTCCTTGATCTCGAACTTGTCGTCGTTCTGGAACTTCCAGTGCCCGTACGTGAAGTACTTCGGGCACGGGTGCTTCTTGTCGACGCCCGCGAGGTCCTTCTCCAGGAGCAGCGACGACGTGATGACCTTCATCGTGGAGCCGGGCGCGAGCGAGCCCTGGAACGCCGTGTTGAAGCCGGGGCTGGAGTTGGCCACGCCGAGGATCTCGCCGGTCGAGGGCCGCAGCACGACGACGGAGGCCCGCTCGCGCGAGGCGACCTGCTTCTCGGCCGCCGCCTGGACGCTGGGACTGATCGTCGTCTTGACGGTGCCCGGAGTGCCCTCGGTGAGGGTGAGCAGCGTCTTGTCGGGCACGGCGTTCTTCTCCGCCTTGCCGGCCGCGGCCTTGCGCACGACGCGCAGTTCGACGCCCGCGGTGCCGCCCGCCTTCTTGCCGTACTTCTCGCGCAGCCCGTCGATGACGGTGCCGAGCGACGGGTACTTCTTCGCGGTCAGCTCGCCGCCCGCCCGGTCCACCGCCTTGATCGGCGGGTCACCGGCCTCCCCGGTGACGAGCCGGTCGCCGTCCTTCAGCTCCGGGTGCACGACGGACGCCTGCCAGCCGACGAGGACCTTCCCGTCGCTCTTGCGGCGCACCGCCGTCAGCGAGGAGTCGTACGCGTACGGCTTGCTGAACCCGGGCCCGCCGGCCTTCTCCTCGTACGAGACCATCGCGATGACGTGGAAGGGGACCTTGGCGCCCGCGCGGGTGCCCGGCGCGACCTTCATGTCGGTGAAGCGGGCGTCCTTGGCCAGACCGGTGAGCGCGGCCTGCGCGGTGGTCGCGTCGTCCGTGTACGCGGCGGCCTTCGCCACGTCGCCGGACTGCCAGGCGGTGAGGAACCCGGCGGACACCGTCTTGATCTCGGCGGCGCTCGGCGGACCCGAGGGGACCGCGGGTTTGCCGTCCACCGACGCGGAGGACGTCGCACCGCTGTCCATCAGGGCGTACGCGCCGACGCCTGCCCCCACGACGACGACGGCCGCGGCCGCGCCGATCACCAAGGTGCTGGTGTTACGGCGCGCGGGCTCGTCCTTGCGCTTGCCTCTGGTGCCCAACGTCGTCCTCCGGTGTTCTGCGGGTGGCCAAGATTACGGGGTGGCCCAAGTCGCCTGCGCCGTAGGACAGAACGCCTTACAACGCCCCGCGGTTTCGTTACGATCCGGCCCGCAATACGGATGCCACGATCGGGCCCGCCGCGTCGCCGCCGTGGCCGCCGCCCTCCGCCATCGCCGCGGCGGCGACATCGCCCCGGTATCCGGTGAACCAGGAGTTGGCCACGGACTGCCCGTCGACCTCCGCCGAGCCCGTCTTCGCCCCGATGTCACCGGTGAGCCCGGACATCGCGTTGGTGGCGGTGCCGATGGACGAGGTCGCGGTCAGCCGCATCATCTGCTTGAGCTGGGACACCGTCGAGGAGGGGAGGCCGTTCGCGGTGGCGAGTTGACGGTCGCCGAGCTTGGGCGCGACCAGGACCGGCTGGTGGAAGGTCCCGGTGATCGCGGTCGCCGTCACCGACGCCATGTTCAGCGGGTTCATCAGCACCTTGCCCTGGCCGATCATCCCGGCCGGGTCGTCCGAGTTCCCGTTGACCGGCACGGAACCGTCGTACGAGACGACTCCGGTCTGCCAGTCCTTGCCGAGCCCGAACCGGTTCTGGGCCTCGGCGGCGAACTTGTCCGCGCCGAGGTCGTCGGAGAGCTTGATGAAGGCGGTGTTGCAGGAGCGCTGGAAGCTGTTGGACAGCGTCGCGCCCTCGTTGGGCTGCATGCCCGTGAGGTTGTGGAAGGTCTGGCTCAGCGCGGGAGCCGCGTCCGGGCAGGGCGCCGGGCCCGTCATCGAGGTGACACCGTTGTCGATCAACGCGGCCGCCGTGATGATCTTCATCGTGGAGCCGGGGGCGAGCCGCCCCTCGAACGCGGCGTTGAACTCGCCGTACCCGTGGTTGGCGACCGCGAGTACCTCACCCGTCGACGGCTTGACCGCCACCACGGCCGACTTGGAGAACTTCGTCACCGACTGCTCGGCCGCCGCCTGCGCGCTCGCGCTGATCGTCGTGTGCAGCGTGCCCGGCTTGCCCTTGGCGAGGGTGAGCAGCGTCTTCGCGGTGGTGGTCCCCTCGGCGCTCTCGCGCTGGATGAACGTCTCGACGCCCGGCGAACCACCCACGTCGTTGCCGTACTTGGCGCGCAGTGTCTCCAGGACGGGCCCGAGCGAGGGGTACTTGTCCTTCGTCAGCACGGTGCCGTTGCGGTCCACAGCCTCGATGGGCGGCGCCGCGGACTCGCCGGTGACGAGCGTGTCGCCCTCGCGCATCTCCGGGTGCAGGACGGACGGCCGCCACTGCACGAGGGGCCGGCCCGTGGTCTCGCCGCGCACGATCGTCAGCGACGAGTCGTACGTCGTCGTCCGCTTCTGGCCCTTGAACGACACCGTCGCCTTCACCTTGAAGGGGACCTTCGCCCCGGCCGGTGTGCCCGCCGTCAGGACGGTGTGCGTGATGTGCGCGTCGTCGTGCCAGCCCTCCAGGGCGGGCCCCGCGTTCTCCGCGAAGTTCGTGTAGGACGCCGCCCCCGACGCGTCGCCCTTCGCCCACGCCGCCAGGAACTTCGCCGACGTCTCCTTGATCTCGTCGCTCGTCGGCGGCCCGCTCCGGCGCGCCCCGGGCGCACCCGCGGACGACGAACCGCCGTCCCCCGACACCGTCGTGACGATGTTGTAGGCGCCGTAACCGGCACCGCCCACCATCGCGGTGAACACCCCGCCGACGATGGCGACCTTGACCCCCTTGCGCATGCGCGCCCCTCCCCAAGTTGACGAAGGGACTCTAGGCACGTGGGGAGCCTGGTGCGCCGGGTGTTTTCCAGATGGTGTCCGAAGGTGTCCGAAGAGTGATCAGAATGACGGCCGAAACCAACCCAGAGTGGACGCCCGGCCGCATCGGTGACCTGCGCTCCCTCCCACACCCAGCTCTTCGGACCTCTCGGTGGCCTACGCGTCGCCGTGGCGCGGCTCCACGACAACCTCGCGCACAGCCCGCACCAACGCCTGCGCCCGCGGATCCGCGGTGACTCCCGCGCTCATCCCGTTGGTGACGTACCCGAACGCGATGCCCGTCTCCGGGTCCGCGAAGCCGAGGGCGCCGCCGCGGCCGGGGTGGCCGAAGGAGTGCGGGGTCAGGAGCGGGGAGGCGATGCCGTGCAGCATGTAGCCGAGGCCGAAGCGGGAGGGGACGGCGAGGACGCGGTCGGGGCCGGAGGAGGCTTCCGTGCGGGCGAGCCGGACCGTTTCCGGTGTGAACAGCCGTGTCCCGCCGTCGACTTCGCCGATCAGGGCCGCGTAGAAGCGGGCCAGGCCGTCCGCGGTGCCGATCCCGTTGGAGCCCGGGAGTTCGGCGGCGCGGTAGTCCGGGTCGTTCTCGTCCGGCGCCGGGGTGATCGAGTCGAAGGCGCGCCGGGTCAGGGACTCCGGGTTCGTGTACGCCTCGACGAGGGCCCGCTTGGGGCGGGAGCGCGGGGCGCCGGACGCGGCCGGGGCCTCGGCGGGCCCGACGCGTCCGGCGCGGTGGGCCTCGGCCGCCGGCAGCCCGATCCACACGTCGGCGCGGGCCGGTCCGGCGATCTCCTCGGCGACGAACGCGCCGAGGGAGCGTCCGGTGACCCGGCGCACGAGCTCACCGGTCAGCCAGCTGTACGTCTGCGCGTGGTAGCCGTGATCGGTGCCGGGTGCCCAGAACGGGGCCTGCGCGGCGACCGCCGCGGCGCCGCGCTCCGGGTCGGCGGCCTCGGCCGGGGTCAGCGGCCGGTCCAGGGCCGGTACCCCGGCGCGGTGCGCGAGGACGTGCCGGACCAGCGCGTCCTCCTTGCCGTGTGCCTTGAACTCGGGCCAGTACGCCCCGACCGGCGCATCCAGATCGAGTTCGCCGCGCTGGTGCAGCAGGAGCAGTGCGGCGGCGGCGAGTCCCTTGGTGGCCGACCGCAGGACCTGCCCGGTGCCGGGCGTCCACGCCGCCTGCCCGTCGATGTCCCGCGTTCCCGCGTACAGATCGACGATTCTGCGCCCGTCCCGGTAGACGACGACACCGGCGCCCCGCTCGCCGCGCTCCTCGAAGTTCTGGGCGAAGGCGGACCTGACGCCTTCGAATCCGGGGGCGACCGTGCCGTTCACTGCTGTATCCACGGTCCGTGCAACAGCCAATGATTCGGATCGATTCCGCCGAAGAGCGGCTCTCAGGGCTCAAGGACGGGCTCTCAGGCCCCGCTCGCCCTGTCCGCGACCGACCTCGGGTCGAAGCCGAAGGGGAGTTCCAGGCGGTGGGCGCGCATCAGGTCCCCGTCCATGAGCAGGTCGCCGGTCGCGCCGTCCGCCGCGATGACGCCCTCGCTGAGGATCACGGCTCTCGGGCAGAGCTCCAGGGCGTAGGGCAGGTCGTGCGTGACCATCAGGACCGTCACGTCCAACGAGCGCAGGATGTCGGCGAGTTCGCGGCGCGAGGCGGGGTCGAGGTTGGAGGACGGCTCGTCCAGGACGAGGATCTCCGGTTCCATCGCGAGGACCGTGGCGACGGCGACGCGGCGGCGCTGGCCGAAGGAGAGGTGGTGCGGGGGCCGGTCCGCGTACTCCTCCATGCCGACCGAGGCGAGCGCCTTGCGGACCCGCGCCTCCAGTTCGGGGCCCTTCATGCCGGACGCGGCCGGGCCGAACGCGACGTCCTCGCGGACCGTCGGCATGAACAGCTGGTCGTCCGGGTCCTGGAAGACGATGCCGACCTTGCGCCGGATCTCCGCCATGTTGCGCTTGTCCACGGGTAGCCCGGCGACCGTCACCGTGCCCGCGCCGCCGGTCAGGATGCCGTTCAGATGCAGGACGAGGGTCGTCTTGCCGGCGCCGTTCGGGCCGAGCAGCGCGACCCTCTCGCCCTTGTCGACCGTCAGGTCGACTCCGAAGAGCGCCTGATGCCCGTCGGGGTAGGCGTAGGCAAGTCCGGCTACTTCCAAAGATGCAGTCACAGCGTCCATCCCAGCAGACACACCACGAGCGCCGCACCCGGCAGGGCCAGCGCGGACGACCACTGCGTCCGGGAGGCCGTCACCTCGTCGATGACCGGCATCGAACCCGCGTACCCCCGGCTGACCATCGCCAGATGTACGCGCTCTCCCCGCTCGTAGGAGCGGATGAACAGTGCCCCGGCCGATTTGGCGAGGACGCCCCAGTGCCGCACGCCGCTCGCCTCGAAGCCGCGCGACTCCCGTGCGATCTTCATGCGGCGCATCTCGTCCGTGATGACGTCGCCGTAGCGGATCATGAACGACGCGATCTGGACGAGGAGGGGCGGCAGCTTCAGGCGTTGCAGGCCAAGCAGCAACTCCCTCAGTTCCGTCGTCGACGCCAACAGAACCGATGCGGCGACGCCCAGGGTGCCCTTGGCCAGTACGTTCCACGCGCCCCACAGGCCGCTCTCGCTCAGGGAGAGACCGAGCACCTGCACCCGTTCGCCCTCGGCGACGAACGGCATGAGGACCGCGAAAGCGACGAAGGGGACCTCGATGAGGAGCCGCTTCAGCAGATAGCCCGCCGGTACGCGCGCCACGTACGCCACGGTGCCGAGCAGCATCGCGTACAGCGCGAACGCCCACATCGCCTCGCGCGGCGTGGAGACGACGACCACGACGAAGCCGAAGACGGCGGCGAGCTTGGTGTGCGGCGGCAGCGCGTGCACGGGCGAGTGCCCGGCACGGTAGAGGCGGTGGGCGTGTCCGGCGCCCATGTCAGACGGACTCGCCCGCGGTGACCTCGGTGGAGGCCGCGTCGCTCGTACGCCGCCTGCGCAGCGCCCAGAAGATCCCGGATCCGGCGACGACGGTCACGCCGACGCCGATGATCCCGGCGAGGCCGCCGGAGAGCCGGGCGTCGGTGACGTCCTTGACGCCGTAGTCGGCGAGCGGCGAGTCGGCGGAGGCGTGCTCCTCCGTCTTGCTGTCGATGCCCTTGTCGTGGGCGACCTTCTCCAGGCCGTCGGGGTCGGCCGAGGCGTAGAAGGAGACGAACCCGGCGAGTACGAGCGAGGTGACGAGGCCGGTGATCCAGATCTTGCGGTGCGAGCGCGCGGCCACCGGGGCGGGCGCGGCGGCCGGGGCGTCGACCAGTTCGCCGCCCACCTTCAGCCTGAGCGGCGCCCGGAGGCCGCGGGCGCCGTACACGAGGTCCGGCCGGACGGCCACGACGGCGCCGACGGTGAGGGCGGTGATCACGGCCTCGCCGATGCCGATGAGGACGTGCACTCCGATCATCGCGGTGGCGACCTTGCCGATGGAGACGTCGGTCGTCCCCCCGATGGCGTAGATCAGGGTGAAGACGACGGCGGCGGCCGGGACGGAGAGCACGGCCGCGACGAAGGCCGCGACGGTGATGGAGCGGCGGCCGCGCGGCAGCACCTTCACGAGGCCGCGGAAGACGAGGTAGGCGACGACGGTGGTGGTGATCGCCATGTCCGTGATGTTCACGCCCAGCGCGGTCAGGCCGCCGTCCGCGAACAGCACGCCCTGCATCAGGAGCACCACGGACACACAGAGGACCCCTGTATAGGGGCCCACCAATATCGCGGCGAGCGCGCCGCCCAGGAGGTGGCCGCTGGTGCCCGCCGCGACGGGGAAGTTGAGCATCTGCACGGCGAAGATGAACGCCGCGACCAAACCGGCGAGCGGCGCGGTGCGCTCGTCCAGTTCACGGCGGGCGCCGCGGAGGCTGACGGCGACGGCGCCCGCGGCGACGACACCGGCGGCCGCCGACACAGGTGCATTGATGAATCCGTCGGGTACATGCATGGCAGGGCACTCCGGCGCTCGGGCAGATGGTTAACCGTTCGATGATAGTGCTTTGTTGCGAACGGCTTGCAAGAGCGTCTCGGCACCAATTGACCCCGGTCCGTACACCCGGACACTGGCCCACTCATTCAGACATATGGGACATTAGAAGACATGACCGCCGGCATAGAGCATTACGTGGAGCAGTACGCCCGGGCCCATGTCGTCACCGACTCCCCCGACGCGCCCCGGGCCGTCCCGGCCGTGCTGCGCTACGACGGCCGGGTCCGCGTCACCCTGCCGGACGTCGGCGAGTGGATCTTCCCGCGCGAGCTGCTCGAGAGCGGCCTGCGGGCCCCGGTCCGCGGCGACTCCATCCGGATCTGGCCGTGCGGGCGGGTCCAGGCGGTCATCGAGTTCCACTCGTCCGTGCCCGGACAGCCGAACGGGGTGACGGTCGTGCAGTTCGACGTCAAAGCGCTGATCCGCTTCCTGCGTCGGACGTACACGGCCCTCACCCCGGCGACGGTCACACCCTGATCACCGTCACGCACTGATCACCGTCACGCACTGATCATCCGGTCAGTTCACGCGTCGACGAGCTCCTTCTCCCCGGGACGCCCGGCGGCCTCGGCCGCGTTCAGCTTCTCGCCCTCGACGTCCACGTCGGGCAGCGCGCGGTCCAGCCACTTCGGCAGCCACCAGGCCCTCTTGCCGAGCAGCGCGAGCACGGCGGGCACGATCGCCATCCGGACCACGAACGCGTCGAGGAAGACGGCGATCGCCAGGCCGAAGCCGATCATCTTCACCATCTGCTCCGAGGAGCCGATGAAGCCCGCGAACACCGCGATCATGATGATCGCCGCGGCCGTGACCACCCGGGCCCCGTGCCGGAACCCGGTGACGATGGCCTGCGCGGGCCGCTCCCCGTGGACGTACGCCTCGCGCATCCGGGTCACGAGGAAAACCTCGTAGTCCATCGCGAGACCGAAGACCACGCCCACCATGAAGATCGGCATCATCGACATGATCGGGGTCGTCTGGTCCACGCCGAAGACCGAGCCGAGCCAGCCCCACTGGAAGACGGCGACGACGGCGCCGAGCGCGGCGAGCACCGAGAGCAGGAAGCCGAGCGCCGCCTTGAGCGGGACGAGGATCGAGCGGAAGACGACCATCAGGAGCAGGAACGCCAGGCCGACGACGAGCGCCAGATAGGGCACGAGCGCGTCGTTGAGCTTCTGCGAGACGTCGATGTTCATGGCCGTGGAGCCGGTGACCGCGAGCTCGGCGCCGGTGTCGGCCTTGATGTCCTTGCCCGCGTCACGAATGGCGTGGACGACGTCCTCGGTCTCGACGGAGGAGGGCTGGTACTTGGAGATGACGCTGATGATCGCGGTGTCGCCGGCCTTGTTGAACGTGGCCGGGGCGACGACCGCGACGCCGTCCGTCTTCTTGATCGTGGAGACGACCTCGTCGACGGCGGCCTTCGGGTCGTCCGCGCCCTTGGCGTCGACGACCGTCATGAGCGGGCCGTTGAAGCCGGGCCCGAAGCCCTCGGAGAGCAGGTCGTATGCCTTGCGCTGGGTGGTGTCCGTGGGCTGGACGCCGTCGTCGGGCAGGCCGAGCTCGAGCGAGGAGACCGGGATCGCCATCGCGCCGAGGCCGATGACACCCGCGACGAGGACCATGACCGGGCGGCGCAGCACGAAGCGGGCCCAGCGGGTGCCCATGTTGGCCTTGGGCTCGGCGGCGGCCTTGTCTGGCTCCTGCGCCTTGCGGGCCTTGCGGCCGTGGACGCGCTTGCCCGCGTAGCCGAGGAGCGCCGGAATGAGGGTGAGCGCGATGAGGACCGCGATGGCGACCGTGCCGGCGGCGGCGATGCCCATCTTCGTCAGCATCGGGATGTTGACGACGGCGAGGCCGACCAGGGCGATGACCACGGTCAGACCGGCGAAGACGACGGCCGATCCCGCGGTGCCGACGGCCCGTCCGGCGGCCTCCTCGCGTTCGCGGCCCTCGGCGAGTTCGGCGCGGTAGCGGGAGACGATGAACAGGGCGTAGTCGATGCCGACCGCGAGCCCGATCATCATCGCGAGGATGGAGGTGGTGGAGCCGAGGTCCAGCGCGTTGGCAAGGGCGGTGATCGTGGAGACGCCGATGCCGACACCGATGAGCGCGGTCAGCAGCGGGAGCCCGGCCGCGATCAGCGAGCCGAACGTGATGATGAGGACCACGGCCGCGACCGCGATGCCGATGACCTCGGTGGCGCCGGTCTCCGGCACGGCCTGGAGCGCGTCACCGCCGACCTCGACGGTCAGACCGGTCTTCTGCGCCTCGTCGATGACCTTCTGCAGCGCATCCCGGTCGTCGTCGGTCAGCTCCATCCCGGAGACCTTGTACGTGGCCGAGGTGTAGGCGATCGTGCCGTCCTTGCTCACCGTCTTGGCGGCGAACGGGTCGGCGACCGAGGCGACCTGCTTCGAGCTGGACTTCAGGGCGGCGACGGTGTCCTGGACGTCCGCCTTGTTCGCGGCGCCGGTCAGCTTCTCGCCGTCCGGGGCCTTGAAGACGACGCGGGCGGTGGCGCCGTCGGCAGCCGAGCCGGGGAAGCGCTGGTCGAGCAGGTCGAAGGCCTTCTGGGCCTCGGTGCCGGGGATCGAGAAGGAGCTGGAGGCGGCGGTCGGCGCGGAGGCGGCGCCCACGCCCGCGAGCGTGAGCAGCGCCACCCATATCAGGGCGACGAAGTGCCGTCGGCGGAAGGCGAGCTTGCCGAGTTTGTAGAGGAATGTGGCCACGGAGGCGTACTCCCGGTCAGGTCGTGGGGTCCAGATGGGCAGGGAAGATCAGCCCGACGACGTGAGCGGTCGCGTCAGGTGCGGGGGTTCGGGTCGGATCAGGCGCTGAGGGCGGGGAGGACGACAGCGTCGATGTACGAGGTGAGATAGGCCTGGGTGGGTGGCTTCTCGTCGATGAGCGTGCGGGTGGCGAACGCGCCGATGATCATGTGCAGCACATAGCCGAGCGCCGGGTTGTCGGCCCGGATCTCGCCGCGGTCCACGGCTCTCTCGAGCAGCCGGTCGAGACCCGACAGCTCGGGCGCGACGATCCATTCCCGGAAGGCTTCGAGCAGATCGGGGTTGGCGTGCACGGCCACCATCAGGCCGCGCATCAGGGCGCTGTTCTGCTCCATGTGGCAGTCGTCGTCCCGGGCGGCCATCGCGTGCAGGTCACCGCGGAGCGAGCCGGTGTCGATCTCGTCGAAGTGCGGTTTCTGCTGGCGCAGCGCTTTGACGACCAGCTCGGCCTTGCCGCCCCACTGGCGGTAGAGCGTCGCCTTGCTGGCCCGGGTACGGGCGGCCACGGCGTCCATCGTCAGGCCGTCGTAACCGACCTCGCGGAGCAGGTCGAGCACGGCCCCGTACAGCTCGGCCTCGCGCTCGGGCGTGATCCGGCTGCGGCGCGCCGTTGCTTCCGCGACCATGATCGCCACCTCTCCTCGGATCTCGTACGTCCTGAACATACCCCGGCCCCTAACGAAACGAAACCGTTTCGTACGTGGGGTCCGCCACACCCATAAGGGCCACGTGAGGACCCCGGCCCGGTTGCCGGAGCCCCCACGACGGAAAAGCATGAGGGAGTGACCGAGGAAGACACGCCCCAGGCCTATCTACGATTCCCGCACCTGAGCGGCGAGCGACTGTGCTTCGTCGTCGAGGACGACCTGTGGGTCGCGCCCGTCGACGGCTCGGCGCGGGCCTGGCGGGTCACCGTCGACCGCACCAAGGTCAGCCACCCGCGCTTCTCCCCCGACGGCAGCCAGATCGCGTACACGACATGGCGCAGTCTCGACCCGGAGATCTACCTGGCCCCGGTGGACGGCGGCTCCGCGCGCCGGCTCACCTACTGGGGCAGCGTGGACACCCAGGTGCGCGGCTGGACGCCCGACGGGGACATCCTCGCGGTGGCCTCGCACGGCGAACCGTTCTCCTACTTCACCTTCGCCTACAGCGTGCCGACCGACGCCTCCCCCGGCGGCAAACTGCCCTGGGGACCGGTCTCCGACATCCAGGTCGCCGACATCGACGGCGAGCGCCAGACCCTGCTCCTGACCGGTACACCACCGCACGAACCCGCCGCCTGGAAGCGCTACCGGGGCGGCGCCCAGGGCCGCCTGTGGGTGTACGGGTATGGGGCCTCCCCCGCTCGAGCGGATTCGAGAGCTTGGGGACGCATCCTCGCCGACCTGGACGGACACCTCGACGACCCGATGTTCGTCGACGGCCGCATCGCGTTCCTCTCCGACCACGAAGGCATCGGCAACGTCTACTCGTGCCTGCCCGACGGCTCCGACCTGACCCGGCACACCGACCACGCCGAGTTCTACGCCCGGCACGCCTCCTCCGACGGCAACCGCGTCGTCTACCAGTGCGCGGGCGAACTCTGGCTGCTCGACTCGCTACGCCCCGACTCCGTGCCGCGCAGGCTCCACGTCCGGCTGGGCGGCCCGCGCGCCGGACGCCGCAGCTACCAGGTACCGGCCGCCCTGCACATCGACGCCCTCTCCGTCGACGACACCGGCCGGGCGAGCGCGGTCGTCGTCCGCGGCAGCCTGTACTGGCTGACCCACCGCGACGGGCCGGCCCGCACCATCGCCGACACCCCGGGGGTGCGCGTCCGGCTGCCCGAGATGCTCGGCTCCGGCGGACAGGTCGCCTACGTCACCGACGCGGAGGGCGACGACGCCATCGAGATCGCCTACCTGCCGCGCGCCGCCGGCGACCGCGCGCCGCACCGGCTCGCCTGCGGCGACCTGGGCCGCGTACAGGAACTGGTCAGCGATCCCGACGGCAGACGCCTGGCCATCGCGTCGAACGACGGGCGGCTGCTGCTCGTCACCGTGCCGGAGAAGGCGGACACCGTCACGCGGATCGAGGAGGCACTGGAGACCGGGGAGGACTCGGACGCCGCGGAGTCCGGGGACGTCGAGGAGACCGGAAGCGAGGTCACCGAGCTGATCCGGTCGACGAACGGGCCCGTCCGCGATCTCGCCTTCTCTCCCGACGGCGCCTGGCTGACCTGGTCGCATCCGGGCATCGGCCGCTCCCTGCGGCAGATCAAGATGGCCCGCATCAAGGACCGCACCATCGTCGACGTCACCAACGGCCGCTTCGAGGACGAGAACCCGGTCTTCACCCGCGACGGCCGCTACCTGGCGTTCCTGTCCTGGCGCGGCTTCGACCCGGTCTACGACGTGCACACCGGCGACCTGTCCTTCCCGCTGGGCTGCCGCCCCTACCTCGTACCGCTGTCGTCGGCCACGGCCTCGCCGTTCGCGCTCTCCCCCGACGGGCGCACGGCGGCCGGCGGACTCGATCCCGCCGAGGAGGTCGGTTCGGGTCTCACCCAGGCCGCGCCGACCGTGGAGATCGAGGGCCTCGCCAGCCGTGTGGTCCCCTTCCCCGTCTCCGCCTCCAAGTACTCGGGACTGCACCCCGTCTCCGGCGGCGGCCTGGTCTGGCTGCGCTGGCCGATCTCGGGCGCGCTCGGCGAGACGTTCGCCAACCCCGCCGACACCTCCTCCCAGCCCACCCTCGAACACTTCTCCCTCGCCAAGTGCAGGAAGACCCAGCTCGTCGACCACATGGACTGGTTCGCGGTCAGCGGCGACGGCACCCGGCTCGTCGTCGGCGACGAGGGCGAGCTGCGCGCCGTGCCCTCCACCGAGGCGGGCGACAACGACTCCACCGTCTGGATCGACCTGCGCCGCATCCTGCACGAGGTGGACCCGGCCGCCGAGTGGCGCGGCGCCTTCGAGGAAGCGGGCCGGATCATCCGCGCCTACTTCTGGGAACCCCGGATGTGCGGCATCGACTGGTCCGCGGTGCTCGACCAGTACCGGCCGCTCGTCGAACGGGTCGCGTCCCCCGACGAGTTCGCCGACCTGCTGCGCGAGGTCCTCGGCGAACTGGGCACCTCCCACGCCTACGTCTCCGCGGCCCGCCGCAACGAGGGCCCGGCCCACTACCAGCGCGCCCAGGGCCTGCTCGGCGCCAACCTCGTGTGCCGGGACGACCAGTGGACGGTGTGCCGGATCCTGCCCGGCGAGTCCTCCGACTCCAAGGCCCGCTCCCCGCTGGCCGGCACCGGCATCCGCGAGGGCGCCGTCCTCACCCATGTCGACGGCCGCCCGGTCGACCCCCTCACGGGTCCCTTCCCGCTCCTGGCCGGCGCGGGCGGCACCACCGTCGAGCTGACCTTCGCCCGGGCCGGGGGCGGCGGTCGCGCGCGCCGTGTCGCGGTGGTCCCGCTCGTCGACGAACGGCCGCTGCGCTACCAGGACTGGGTGGCCAAACGCCGCGAGTACGTACGGGAGTTGAGCAACGACAAGTGCGGCTATCTGCACATCCCCGACATGGGCGGCTCCGGCTGGGCCCAGTTCAACCGGGATCTGCGCCAGCAGGTCTCCCGGCCCGCGCTCATCGTCGACGTCCGCGGCAACGCGGGCGGCCACATCAGCGAGCTGGTCGTCGAGAAACTCACCCGGAAGATCATCGGCTGGGACCTGACCCGCAACGCCGAGGCGGTCTCCTACGCCTCGAACGCGCCCCGGGGCCCGGTCGTCGCCCTCGCCGACGAGGCGACCTCCTCCGACGGCGACATGATCACCGCGGCCTTCAAGCTGCTCGGCCTCGGCCCCGTCGTGGGCCAGCGCACCTGGGGCGGCGTCGTCGGCATGACGGGGCGGCACAAGCTCGGCGACGGCACCGTGATCACGGTGCCGATGAACGCGGCCTGGTTCCCCGAGTACGGCTGGTCCGTCGAGAACCGCGGCGTCGACCCCGACATCGAGGTGCTGCGTACCCCGCTCGACTGGGCGGAGGGCCGGCACGCGCAGCTCGACGACGCGGTGTATCTCGC
The DNA here is from genome assembly GCF_039533535.1 of Streptomyces kunmingensis. Classification (NCBI taxonomy): domain Bacteria; kingdom Bacillati; phylum Actinomycetota; class Actinomycetes; order Kitasatosporales; family Streptomycetaceae; genus Streptomyces; species Streptomyces kunmingensis. Next base: position 12,092 of record NZ_BAAATS010000010.1, on the reverse strand, counting down.
CCTCGACCTGCTGAAGGAGCAGGGCGCGAAGAACCCGCCGGACCACTCGGACGTCCCGGACCGGCGCAGGCCCCCGCTGCCGCCGCGCTAGCCCGAGGGCAGAGCGCTAGCCCGAGGGCACAAGGAGTGGGCCCCACCCGGCGTCCCGGGTGGGGCCCACTTCGCTCAGGAAAGAGCGTCAGGAGTGCTACCGGTCGAACTTGTCCCGCTGCTCCTGGGCGGCGTCCTGGGCGTCGTCCCGGCCCTGCGAGCCACGCTCGCGAAGCTGGTCCTGACCCTGCCGGCCGCGCTCGCCCGCCTCGTCCTTGGCACCGCTCGCGCGGTCCTTGGCCTTGTTGGAGAGCTCTTCGCCCTTGTCCTTGAACTGGTCCATGATGCCCATGCTGTGTTCACTCCCGATGTGGGTTGGGGGGGTGGGGCTCGACCAGACTGACACGCCGGGACATCACGCGCATTTCGATCAATAACGGACCGTATGCGTCCGAGGAAGCCGCAGGTCAGCGCCCTCGTACGGTTTCGTCGGCGGCGCCGCCCGCACCCACCAGGCCCCGCGACACGCTGCCGAGCCGCGGCTCGAAGCGCCGCATCTCGCGCTGGCCCACGGAACCGATGATCGCGGGCAGGTAGCCGCGGATGCCCTGCATGCCACGCAGCCACCACTGCGCGTACACGTGCGAGGACCGCCGCTCGATGCCGTCCACGAGCCGGTCGACGGCCGGGCCCAGCGGATACGTCTTGTTCGACGGCCAGGGCAGCCGCTGGCGCAGCTCGCGCATCACGTCGTCCTGGTCGGCGCCGCGCACCATGTCGGTGTCGGTCCAGGACAGATAGCCGACGCCGACCCGTACGCCCTTGTAGCCGACCTCGGCGCGCAGGCTGTGCGCGTACGCCTCCACACCCGACTTCGACGCGCAGTACGCGGACATCATCGGCGCGGGCGTGATCGCGGCGAGCGAGGCGATCTGCAGCAGATAGCCGCGCGACTCCATCAGGACGGGCAGGAAGGCGCGGCCCGTCACGGCGGAACCGATGAGGTTGACCTCGATGACGCGGCGCCAGGCGACCGGGTCGGAGTCCACGAGGGGACCGCCCGTGGCCACACCCGCGTTCGCGACGACGATGTCGACCTTCCCGAACCGCTCCTTCACCTCCTCGGCGACCCGCGCCATCGCCACGTGGTCCGTGACATCGGCGTGCCACCAGTCGGCGTCGGCGTGCAGCCGGCCCGCGACCTGCTTCAGCTCGTCCGGCTCCAGGCCGACCAGCGCGATCTTCGCGCCGCGCGCGGACAGCTTGCGCGCGAGCAGTTCACCGACTCCGCGCGCCGCGCCCGTGACGACCGCGACCTGACCCTCAAGGCTGACCCTGCTCATGCGGCATCCGCCCCCTTCTCCGACTGTTCCTGCACTGGCGATTCCAGGTAGGTGGCGGCCAGTTCACGGATCTTCTCCGTGACGGCCTCCGGCGCCTCGATGGGCGTCATGTGGCCGAGCCCGGGCAGCTCGGTCAGGCCCACGCACTGCGGCAGCGCGGCGGCGATCCGCCGGGCGTGCACGATGGGCGTGAGCCGGTCCACGGTGCCGCCGAGCACGGCCACCGGCAGCGTCAGCTCGCTGAGCGCCTCGTCCATGGAGAGCGTCTCCAGGACGTGCGACCAGCCATGGCGCACCCCGCGCGGACAGGCGTGCACGATGTGCGCGCAGGCCTCGACCTTGCCGGGCGAGGCCCCCGGGCCCATCGTCGCGAACTTCAGGATCCGCTTGCCCAGCGGTGTGACCGGCCCGAGCGGCGCCTTCGACCCGAGGATCGCGCGGGTCACCCGCGTCCGCGCCGCACCCGCGACGAGCAGCGGCACCACGGTCGCCTCCGCGACAAGGCGCGAACTGCCGGTGCTGCACAGCAGAACGGCGGCGGCGTGCTCCTTGAACCCGGCCCGCCCGGCCGCGGCCATCATCGTCATGCCGCCCATGGAGTGCCCGGCGAGCACCGCCCGTTCCCCGGGAGCCAGCGTCGCGTCGAGCACGGCCTCCAGGTCGTCCGCCAACATGTCGGCGGTGTACGGGAGTTGTGTGGCGGCGGGCGAACGACCGTGCCCGCGCTGGTCGTACACGATCACCCGGTGGTCCGTGGCGAGGGCGCGGATCTGCGCGGCCCAGAACGCCGTCGAACAGGTCCAGCCGTGCGAGAGCACCACGGCGGGCGCGTGCTCGGGGCCGTGCACCTCGATGTGCAGCCGCGACCCGTCCGCCGAGACGGCGGTCAGTTCACGGTCGGCTGCGGGCGGCGCGAACGGCCCGGTCCTCATGTGCGTCAGCCGGCTCATGCGGCGCTCGCCTCCTTGTTCTTCGATCCCTTGCCCGTACGGGCCTCCGGCGACTCTGCGGGGGCGCGGACCACCTCGTACTCCCCCACGTCCACATGGCGCGTGGCCTGCCGGAACTCGGTCGTGGTGCCGGGCCACACGGTCGTGTTGACCCCGTTCTCGTCGAGGTACCAGCTGTTGCAGCCACCGGTGTTCCACACGGTCCGCTTCATCCGGTCCTGTACGCGGTTGTTCCAGCCGGCGACGGCGCTCGCGCGGGGGGTGAGGGCGACCCGGCCGCCCAGCACGTTCAGCTGCCGCAGATAGTCGGCCAGATAGTTCAGCTGGGCCTCGATCATCAGGATCATCGAGGAGTTCCCGAGCCCGGTGTTCGGCCCGATGACCGTCATGAAGTTCGGGAAGCCGGCGGCGGTGGCCCCGCGCAGGGCGGCCATCCCGCCCTTCCAGCTCTCGGCCAGGCTGACCCCGTCCGCGCCGATGACGCGCTGCGCGATCGGCATGTCGGTGACGTGGAACCCGGTGCCGAAGACGATCGCGTCCACCTCGGCCTCGGTGCCGTCGGCGGCCACGAGGGTGTTGCCCCGGATCTCGCTGAGTCCGGACGCCACGACGTCGACGTTCGGCTGGGCGAGCGCCGGGTAGTACGTGTTGGACAGCAGGATCCGCTTGCAGCCGATGCGGTAGTCCGGGGTGAGCTTGGCGCGCAGGGCCGGGTCCTTGATCGCCCGGTACATGTTGCGCTTGGCGAGCTGCTCGACCAGGCCCAGCTCGTTCGGCCGCTTCGTGAACGCCTGGACCTGCAACTCCCGGATGCCCCACAGGAGTCCGCGTCGCGCCTGCGTCGTGAAGGGCAGCCGGCGGTGCACCCAGCGCTCGGCCTTGGAGATGGCGCGGTCGGCGCGCGGCATGACCCAGGGAGGCGTGCGCTGGAAGAGGGTCAGTTTCCCGACCTCTTTCTGGATCGCCGGCACGATCTGGATGGCCGAGGCGCCCGTACCGATCATGGCGACGCGCTTGCCGCGCAGGTCGTAGTCGTGGTCCCAGCGCGCGGAGTGGAAGACCTTGCCGGGGAAGGTGTCGATCCCGGGGATGTCCGGCGTCTTGGGGTCGGAGAGCGGCCCGGTGGCGGAGACGACGACATCGGCGGTGAGCGTCCCACTCGCCGTATCGATCTCCCACCACAGCCGCTCGTCGTCCCAACGCAGCTCCTGCACCTCGGAGTTGAGCCGGATGTGCGGTCGCAGCCGGAAGACGTCGGCCACGTGCTCCAGGTACTCCCGGATGCGTCCCTGCCCCGAGAAGGTGCGCGGCCAGTGCGGGTTCGGCGCGAACGAGAACGAGTACAGGTGGGACGGCACGTCGCAGGCGCAGCCCGGGTAACTGTTGTCGCGCCAGGTGCCGCCGACCGCGTCGGCCCGCTCGAGCACCACGAAGTCGGTGACGCCCTCGCGGCGCAGTCTGACCGCCGCGCCGAGGCCGCCGAAGCCGGATCCGATCACCGCCACCCGTACGTGCTCGTGCTCCCGCTCGGTCATCCCGGCGCCTCCCTTGCCGCGCGACTCTGCCAGTGAACACTGGCGTGATTGGGAGCGTAAGGCAGGACCGTACTGATGGGTAGGGGTCGGGGCCAGGAAAGTTACCGGCAGTACACCCACCCGTCGCCTGACCACCGCCCCTCACCGAGCCCCTCCGGGCCGCAGTACTTGTCATAGGGTTTCCGTCGTGGCAGAAGAGGCGGCGGACCCGGACATCAGGAACGACAAGGACGACGAACACCCCAAAAACAGCGCATACGGCGCATCCGGCGAGATCGCCGAGTACCGCATGGCGGAGCTGGCCAAAGCCGCCGGCATCACGGTCCGAACCGTCCGCTTCTACCGCGAGCGCGGCCTCATCAAGCCGCCCCGCCGCCAGGGCCGCATCGCCTGGTACGACGAGACGCACCTCACGCGCCTGCGCACGATCGCCGCGCTCCTGGACCGCGGCCACACCCTCAACGGCATCGCCGAACTCTCCGAGGCCTTCGACCGGGGCCGCGACGTCGGCGAACTCCTCGGCCTCGGCGAACCCACCGAGGAGACCCCGGTCCGCCTCACCCCCGAGGAACTGGCCGACCACTTCGCCGGCGAGGACACCCCCGAGAACCTCCAGGCCGCCCTGGACCTCGGCTATCTGGGCACCGACGGCGAGGAGATCGTGCACGTCAGCCGCCGCCTCCTGGAGGTCTCGGCGGCGCTGGTCCGCGAAGGCATCCCGCTGGCCGAGGTCCTCGCCGCGGCGAGCCGCGTGCGCGAGCACGCCGAGGCCATGGCGACCCTCTTCACCGAGATGGTCCTCGCGCACGGCACCGAGAAGGACGTCCAGCGCCTGCGCCCGCTGGCCAAGTCGGTCGTCGAGGCCGAACTCTCGATGGCCCTGGACCGCAAGCTCGGCTCACGTGGGTAGCCACCACCGCGCCTTGTAGATCCCGCCGCCGACCAGCTTGTACGCGCCCTGCGGCCGGTGCACGCTCACGGTCGTCGTCCACCACGCCTCCCCGAGCCCCGCCTCCGGCACGGTCGTCACCACCCGGCCGGTACGCGGATCGTTCCCCACGCACTTCACGCTTCTACGGACGATCTCCGCGGCGCCCGCGAAGTCCTGCACGAAGGTCCGCCCGCGCTTCTCGTACTGGAAGACCGACGCACCGGTCGTCACCCACATCCGCCCCGGCCGCCCCGCGACGGGGAACAGATCGTGCCCGCCCGCCGACTTCCCCGGCGTCGCGACCGGCAGCGGATCGGCGGACCTGCGCACGAGCCGTGGCCGCGCCGCCGTCCCCGCCACCTCGTACGCCACCAGCTCGTCGTCGCCCATCGCCCACAGCACCCGCCGCCCCCGGTCCCAGTGCAGCCCGTGCGCGCCCTTGAGTTCGGCCTCCGTGAACCGCGTGGCGCCGGGCCCGAGCGACGCGGCGTACAGCCGCACCCTGGCCCCGGTGCTGCACGCGACGGCGACGTTCCCGTCCGGCAGGAGTTCCGCGGTGTGCGGATTGCACAGATCGTCCCCGGGGCCGATGGCCGTACCCCAGTACCGCCGCCCGCCCGGCCACTCCACCACGCCGACGAACCCGAACGACGCCGTGGTCAGCAGGAACGTCCGCCCCCGGTGGCGCCGGACCTTCGCCTCGCTCGGGTAGACCCAGCTGACCTCGGGCTTCAGATCCCGGTACCGCTCGTCGCCGAGCGGCGAGAACGCCCACCGCACCACACCCGGCTCGGCCGCCGGGTCCCAGGGGGCCGCCGCCGGATCGAGCACCAGGATCCGCCGGCTCGCCTGCTCGGTGACCACGACCGGCGGCAACCGGACACCCGCCGCCTGTCCCGGCCCCGCCACCCCGAGAGCGACCCCGGCCCCGGCCCCCGCGGCACAGGACAACAGCCCGCGCCGGGACGGACCACGCGACGCCTCAGACATGAAATCCCCCCGTACGACGAAACAGCCGACCCGGACGCATCATGTACGCGCCCAGAATCTGCCATGCCGCACGAGGGGACGTAAGCCCTACGACGAAGTCTGTGACTACGTGGCTACTCGAAGACCACCGTCACCGGAGCATGGTCGGACCACCGCAACTCGTGCGTGGCGGCACGCTCGACGTACGCCTTCACCGCCCTGGCCGCCAGCCCCGGAGTCGACACCAGCAAGTCGATCCTCCAACCCGTGTCATTGTCGAAGGCCCGCCCCCGGTACGACCACCACGAGTACGGGCCCTCGGTCTCCGGGTGCAGCGCGCGCACGACGTCGACATAGCCGCCGTCGGCCGCGTCGAAGACCTGGCTCAGCCACTCCCGCTCCTCGGGGAGGAAGCCGGAGTTCTTCTTGTTGCCCCGCCAGTTCTTGAGGTCGGCCTCGGCGTGGGCGATGTTCCAGTCGCCGCAGACGACGACCTCGCGGCCGTCGGCGGCGGCCCGCACGCGCAGACCCTTCAGGTACTCCAGGAACTCGGCCATGAAGCGGATCTTCTCGTCCTGCCGCTCCGTCCCGACCTCGCCCGAGGGCAGGTAGAGGCTGGCGACGACGACGCCCGGGAGGTCGACCTCCACGTACCGGCCACTGGCGTCGAACTCGGCGGACCCGAAGCCGATCTGTACCCGCTCCGGCGCGCGCCGCGTGTAGAGGGAGACTCCGGCCCGCCCCTTGGCGGCGGCCGGGGCGTGCACGACGTGCCAGCCCTCGGGGTCGCGTACCTCTGCGGGCAGTTGCTCCGGCTCGGCGCGCACTTCCTGGAGGCACAGCACGTCGGCGGTGGTCCCGGCGAGCCACTCCACGAAGCCCTTCTTGGCGGCGGCGCGGAGCCCATTCACGTTCACGGTGGTCACTGTCAGCACCGGCCCACCGTACCGGCACACTTGCCAGGTACACCGTATCCTCGAGCATAGAGATACGATCACGCGCATGACTATCCAATCCGTGCCCGCCGCCGCGCCCGCCCTGCGCCGCGTCTCCTTCGACCACCCCGACGCGAGAGCCCTGAACGACCGCGTCCAGCTGGAATACGCGGAGCGCTACGGCGATGAGGGCGATGTCACACCCCTGGACCCGACAATGTTCACCCCGCCCCAGGGCCTGTACCTGATCGCTTACGACGCGGCGGGCACGCCTCTGGCGACCGGCGGCTGGCGCGGCCAGGACGCGAACGACGAGGGGTATGCGGACGGCGACGCCGAACTGAAGCGGATGTACGTCACCCCGGAGGCCCGCGGCCTGGGCCTGGCCCGGAAGATCCTCGCGGACCTCGAGGCGGACGCCCGCGCGGCGGGCCGCACCCGCATGGTCCTGGAGACCGGCACGAAGCAGCCGGAGGCGATAGCCCTCTACCTCTCCAGCGGCTACGAACCGTGCGCCAAGCTCGGCCTCTACCGCTTCGAGGAGCTGAGCCGCTGCTACGCCAAGCAGCTGTAGCAGCCGTGCGGCCCTTCGGGGCGGCACACAAGGCAAGAGGCAAAGCAAGAACCCCGCCGGTTACCCGGCGGGGTTCTCAATTGCGGTGGACCTGTGGGGATTTGAACCCCAGACCCCCTCGATGCGAACGAGGTGCGCTACCAGACTGCGCCACAGGCCCTTGCAACGAGTGAAACTCTAGCATCCCGATCGGGGTGCTTGGAAATCCGTTCCCTGGCAGGTCAGCCGGGTCACTCGTTGGCGGCCCGGGGCCGCCCGTCGCCGTCGGCCGCGTCACCGTCGTACTGATCGAACAGCGGCGTGCGGCCACGCTCGCGGGAGCGGCGCGCGGAGGCGGCACGGCGGGCGTCGCTGCGTCCGTCGTCGACGACGGGCTCCTGCTCCGGCTGCCGTTCGGGCTCGGCCTGTTCGGCCGCGGACGAGCGGGCCGCGCTCCAGGTCTCGGGGGCGCCGTAGTCGATGCCACCGCCGGCCCGGGGGGCGACGGGCGCCGTCACGTACGTGGGCAACGGCACCGGTACGGGGTCCCAGCTCTCGCCGGGCCCGGGGCGGCGCTGCCGCTCGCGCTGCTGGTCGACCCACTCCGCGTGGTCGGTCTGCTCGACGAGCGCGCGCCGGTCGGCGGCGAGCGCGTCGAGTCCGGCCCCGGTGGCCACCTCGGTATCTGGGCCTTCCTCCAGGTCATCGGCGGCGCTGCCACGCCGGGCGGCCGTCTGCCGCCTGCGCGGCTGCCGCTCCCGCAGGCGCTGCGCGGCGATCTCGGCGCGGCGGCGGTCCATGACGTAGGCGAAGCGGCGTCGCTCCTGGGCCCGCAGATAGACGATGTAGGTGCTGAGCAGCAGGGCGGGCGCGGCGGGTGCCCACAGGAACGCGACGCCGCCGACTCCGGCCACGACCGCGCCGACGCTGAAGGCGACGAAGAGCATCACGGTGGTGCGGCGCCGGCGCGCGAGGACCTTGGTGCGCCGGGCGCGGGCCTGCTCCTCGGCGGTGAGGGTGCGCGGCCGACGGGTCTTGGCGGGGGCCGCCGCGGGAGGTGCCGTGGGGGCCGCCGCGGGTTCGGGCGCCGGTTCGGGCTCGGGTGCGCGGGCGGGCTCCGGGCGCTGCCGCTCGGCGGGCGGGGGCACGACGGGGACCCGGACGTCCACCGCGTGGGTGGCCGTGTCCGGGTCGGCCGGGGTGCCGCGCCGCTCTTCCGTCTCCGGCGAGCGCGCCTGCAGGTCCTTGGCGTACCGGCGCTCCATGCCCGCCCGTCCGGACAGAAGTCGGATGGCGGTGCTGAAGCGTTCCGTCGGACGGGCTTCGTTCAGCTCGTCCTGCCTACGGAGCCACATCGGCACCAAGTAGGCGGCCCAGGCCCCGACGATGACTGCGTAGATGAGGCCGCTGCTGCTCACGCCTCACACCGTAGAGGGGTTTGCGGGAAGCCATCCGCCAATTGGGCCGGTGTGTCGCACGATCTGGCTGATATTTCGAGCTTTTTTTGCGACTGGTGCGATCAACTGGCCGTCATCGGTGGGAATTTAATGGCTCCCCCGGTCGTTCGCCGATCAATTTCGAACATTTATTTTATTTCGAAGGGGCGCCGGGATCGATGGCGCTGGAAGCCCCCGGACCTGCGGTGTTGCCGCGCCGACCGCGCCGCCAGCGCCTCAGGAGCCCGTCGGGGACCTCCTCGGCGGTGAGTGCGAAGACGAGATGGTCCCGCCAGCCGCCGTCGATGTGGAGATACCGTGGGCGCAGGCCCTCCTCGCGGAATCCGAGTTTCTCCACGACCCGCCGGCTCGGCCCGTTCTCCGGGCGAATGCAGACCTCGATGCGGTGCAGGCCCACCGTGCGGAAGCAGTGGTCGACGGCGAGCGCGACGGCCGTGGGCATCACCCCGCGCCCGGCCACGCCCTGGTCCACCCAGTAGCCGACGTGACCCGAGCACATCGAACCCCAGGTGATCCCGGCGACCGTCAACTGGCCCACGAGACGGCCCTGGTACTCGATGACGAAGGGCAGCATCCGGCCCGCGTTCGCCTCCGCGCGCAGGTGCCGGACCATCTGCCGGTAGGTCGGGCGGTGCGCGATCGGGCCGCTCGGGGTGGGCGGCGGGATGGTCGCCTCCCAGGGGCGCAGCCAGTCGCGGTTGCGGCGGTTGACGTCGCGCCAGGCGCCCTGGTCGCGCAGCTTTATGGGCCGCAGGACGACATCGCCCTCCGCCAGGACGACGGGCCAGGACGGGCTGTTCAGTGCGCACCCCCGGCGGCTGCGTCGGGCCTGGGGTGGTCGCCGCCGCGGAGCTGGTCGACGGCGTGGGTGAGCAGCGGCTCCAGGACGGCGAGGCCGTCTTTCACCCCGCCGCTCGAACCCGGCAGGTTCACGATCAGGGTGCGCCCGGCGACTCCGGCAAGGCCGCGTGAGAGCGCCGCGGTGGGCACGTGCTGCCTGCCGTACGCGCGGATCGCCTCGGGGATGCCCGGCACGGCGTGGTCGAGGACGCGGGCCGTCGCCTCGGGGGTGCGGTCGGTGGGCGAGATGCCGGTGCCGCCGGTGGTGACGACGACGTCGTACGCCGCCTCGACCGCGGCCCGCAGCGCGGCCTCCACGGGGTCGCCGTCCGGTACGACCTGGGGGCCCTCGACGTCGAAGCCCAGCTTCCGCAGTCCCGCGGCGATCAGGGGGCCGCCCTTGTCCTCGTAGACGCCCGCGGCGGCCCGGTTGGAGGCGGTGACGACGAGGGCGCGGTAAGCCGCGGTCATGCCCGGTCCTCGCGCTGCCAGGTGCCGGACTTGCCGCCCGTCTTCTCCTCGACGCGGATGTCCGTGATGACCGCTCCCTTGTCGACCGCCTTGACCATGTCGACGACGGTGAGCGCGGCGACCGAGACCGCTGTGAGGGCCTCCATCTCGACGCCCGTACGGTCCGTCGTCTTCACGGTGGCGAGGATCTCCACCGCGTCGTCGGTCACGGACAGGTCCAGCTTCACGCCGGAGACGGCCAGCGGGTGGCAGAGCGGGATCAGGTCGGGGGTGCGCTTGGCTCCCATGATCCCGGCGATACGGGCTGTCGCGAGGGCGTCGCCCTTGGGCATGCCCTCGCCGCGCAGCAGCTCGACCACGCGCGGCGAGACGAGGACGCGGCCGCCGGCGCGGGCGGTGCGCGCGGTGACGTCCTTGTCCGACACGTCGACCATGCGGGCGGCGCCCGCCTCGTCGATGTGGGTTAGTCGGTCCTGCGAAGTGCTCATGGTGCTGTGGCGCTCCCGATCCGAGCCGTGCGCGGTGCGGCGCGCCGGACTGTTGTGCGCGACACGGTATCGCGCACTCTCAGGGCGTGTCCGGTCAGGCCAGGCGGATGACGTCCACCTCCGTGCCTGGCTCCACCGACGTCACGTCCTCGTCCACGACGATCAGCGCGTCCGCCTGGGCGAGCGCCGCGATCAGGTGTGAGCCGGAGCCGCCGACGGGGGTGACCTCGCCCGCCTCGGCGTCGTGGACGCCGCGCAGGAACTGGCGGCGGCCGTCCGGTGAGGTCAGTGCCTTGTCGGCGGTGAGCACCGCGCGGGTGGTGGGGCGGCGCAGGGTGTCGGCGGGCAGGCCCATCAGGGCGCGGATCGCCGGGCGGACGAACAGCTCGAAGGAGACGTAGCTGGAGACCGGGTTGCCCGGCAGGGCGAGCAGCGGGGTGTGGTCGGGGCCGACGGAGCCGAAGCCCTGCGGCTTGCCGGGCTGCATGGCGAGCTTGCGGAACTCGACGCCGCTGCCCGCGCCGATGCCGTCCTCCTCGTCCGGGTCGCCGACCGAGGAGAGGGCTTCCTTGACGACGTCGTACGCTCCGACGCTGACGCCGCCCGTCGTGACGACGAGGTCGGCGCGGATCAGCTGGTCCTCGATGGTGGAGCGGAGCGTCTCGGCGTCGTCGGAGACCGCGCCGACCCGGTAGGCGATGGCTCCGGCGTCGCGGGCCGCGGCCGTGAGGGCGAAGCTGTTGGAGTCGAAGATCTGGCCGTGGCTCAACGACTCGCCGGGCTGTACGAGTTCGCTGCCGGTGGAGACGACGACCACGCGCGGGCGCGGGCGCACCCGAACGGTGCCGCGGCCGATGGCGGCGAGCAGGGCGATCTGCGGCGGGCCGAGGACGGTGCCCGTCGTCAGGGCGCGGTCGCCGGCCTGGACGTCGCTGCCCTGTGCGCGTACGTGCGCGCGTGCTTCGGCGGGGCGGTGCACGCGGACCTCTCCGGAGGCGCCCTCGGGGGCGCTGGAGTGGGCGGGCATCGAGGAGACGGGGCCGGCGCCGAGCCCTCCGTCGGTCCACTCCACGGGGACGACGGCCTCGGCGCCGGGCGGCAGCGGGGCGCCGGTCATGATGCGGGCGGCCTGGCCGGGGCCGACGGTGAGCTGTTCGGCCTGGCCCGCGGCGACGTCCCCGATCACCGTGAGCACGGCGGGGTACTCCTCGCTCGCTCCGGTGACGTCGGCGACGCGCACCGCGTACCCGTCCATCGAGCTGTTGTCGAACGGGGGCAGCGAGACCGGGACCGTCACGTCCTCGACGAGCACACAGCCCTGGGCGTCGAGGATCTGCAGCTCGATGGGGTCGAGCGGCTGGACGGTGCTGAGGATGTCCTCCAGGTGCTCGTCCACCGACCACAGGTGCGGTCGGCCGGCGGTGGACGAGGTGGTCGCGCTGCTCAAGGTGCTACATCTCCTCGGTGACGTAACTGCGAAGCCAGGCGCGGAAGTCCGGGCCCAGGTCTTCACGTTCGCATGCGAGTCTGACAATGGCACGCAGATAGTCGCCGCGGTCGCCGGTGTCATAGCGCCGGCCCTTGAAGACG